>CALQJI020000017.1 GCA_943330855.2 Klebsiella pneumoniae | reverse complement strand
GCGCCCGGCGGGCCAGCCAGCGCTCGGTAAAGTTCATCCGGTGGTTGCGCCATGCGCTGCAAGAAAACCTCACGGAAGCCGCCGCCGTGCCCCGCCTGACCACTCTCTATGCCTCACTTTGACACACCTTCACTGGACACCGTTGCCTTGCCAGAGGCGAGTATCACCGCATTTATTGGGTGCGTGGTCCTCTTACTGCTCGCCTACTTGGCCTTGATCCAGCTTTGGCGATTGCAGACGCTGGTTATCTTATCCGTTTCACCGATGAAGGGAAACGCGTGGCTAACCTACGGCGGGGCGGAATCTCCTTCATGCCTCATTATACCGCCGCCGTGTCGTCCCCTGGCTTGAAGGAGATATGTGAATACGTTGGAATTCGATATATTGACCCCCGATGCGGAGTCGATGCGATCCTCTCCGCTATCGGCTCTTCAGAGGTGCTAATGACCGAGGCACTGCACGGCGCTGTAGTGAGCGATGCATTACGAGTGCCCTGGATTCCCCTGCGCTCGAGCGATGATGTATTTGAATTTAAATGGCTCGATTTCTGCGCATCGATTCACCTTGATTACGCTCCTAGTCACTTGCCGATTGCATGGAAGCGGGCTTTCTACAACGGTCGCAATCCAGTATCTCTCATAAAGAACCTAACCACCCGAATCCGGAGCGGAATATCCCGGTGGGCGGTTCATCCGGAAGACACTGCCCTCGCCCTTCTCACAGCGTCGGCGCGACGCCCTCTGCTTAGCTCGGACCAGTTCATTGCACGGATTGATCAGGAACTCCCAAAACGGCTACAGGATCTCAAGCGAGATGTTATCGAGTCCACGCTGTTTACCCCCCGACTTGATCGATTTGGGGTTCGCTTGCGCGCATTTTCTGCGCCCCTTCCGTGCGTTTCGGAACTTCATTGACGAACCGCTTCATAGTTTGATGACCCGGTTGAGTTTGTTCCTTGCGAAGAAAAAGCATCGCTAACCCCATGTGCGGGAATGGAAGTCCACGTAAAGGTTCATGGGCTGGCCGTGGGCTTGGAAGGCGCGGGAGCGGAAGTCGAGACCAGCAGGGTTTCGCTTTAGTAGAGGCGGGCCCCGGTGTTGTAGCGGGTGGCGTCGTCCAGGAGGTCGGGCAGGCATTGTTTGGCGGTGGAGCCGTGGAGGAAAGCGTGCGGGGTGGCGTCGTATTGCCAGAGGTCGCCCAGGTCGCGGGCCTGCCAGCGTTTGACGGGCTGGGGCGGCTTTTTGTAGCGGGTGTCAGGGGCGAGTTGGTGCTCCTTGCCCAGCGGCGGACGCTGGCGCGGTCGGTTTTGAAGTTGAGGAGGCGCAGCAGTTGGCTGGCGCAGGCGCTGTAGGAGGAGGGCGGCGTGGAAGAGCGCAACGTGGTGAGCTGGGTGATGAGGGCAGGTGGCCAGTCGCCGTGGTGGTCGCCGCCGGAGCTGCCGGAGGTCCAGAGGGCAGCCTGTCCTTGCGCGGCGGCTCGGAGATAGGCGCTGTAGAGTTCGTAGAAGCGGGTTTTGGAGAGTTGAAGCTCGGCTTGGGCGGCGGCGGCGCTGAGTTGGTCGGCGCGGAACTGGGCCAGCAGATGGCGGATGAAGGGAGCGGGGAGGCGGTGGATTAGTTGCAGTTTTTCATGGGGTCCGAAAGCAGCGCCGACGATGAGGGTTGCGAACTGGAGGGCAACTGCCAAGGCGAGGTTTTGAGGATTCGTCTGCTTTTGATCGCACCACGACAGCAAATTTTTCCATTCGTGGCTTGCCGCGTCCGAACCGTTTCGGTATCGGAAGGAAATGACCTCCAAGGAAGCGTTCATCGCCCTCAACTTAATTGAGGGTGTTGGGCCAGTGCGCGTTCGGCAACTGCTCGACCACTTCGGCGATGCGCCCGCGATTTTGCGCGCCAACAAGCAGCAGCTCCAGCAGGTGCGCGGCATTGGCCAGGAGACGGCGGACGCGATTTGTGGCTGGGAGAGCGCAACGGACCTCGGTGGGGAGTTGAAGCGCATCTCCGACTACGGCTGCCATGTGCTCACGCAGGAGGACGCCGAGTATCCCGAGATGCTCCGGCAGATTTATGATCCGCCCATCGCGCTCTACATCAAGGGCACGCTCACTGCGCAGGATAAAAACTGCGTCGCGCTCGTCGGTTCGCGGCAGACCACGAGCTACGGCGTCGAGACTGCGCGCAAACTCGCCTACCAACTCGCCTATGTCGGCGTGACGGTCGTCAGTGGTGGGGCGCGCGGCATCGACACGGCGGCGCATCAGGGCGCGCTCGCGGCCAAGGGCCGCACCGTCGCGGTCTTAGGCACGGGCATCAATTTGGTTTTTCCTCCCGAGAACGCGGAACTGTTCCAACGCATCGCCGCGAGCGGCGCAGTGGTGTCGCAGTTCCCCTTCAACCGACCGGCGGACAAACAAACATTCCCCATCCGCAACCGCATCGTCGCGGGCATGACGCTGGGCACGGTCGTCGTGGAGGCGAACCTTTCCAGCGGCGCGCTCATCACGGCGAATTTCGCGACCGACTACGGGCGGCAGGTCTTCGCCGTCCCAGGCCGTATTGACTCGCCGCGCAGCAAGGGCTGCCACGACCTCATCAAGAAAGGCGCGAAGCTCTGCGAAGGTGCGGACGACATCCTGAGCGAGTTCGAGTATTTGTTTCCCGCGTCGAACAAGCTGCCATCCCCCGGCGAGACGGGAATGCTGCCTACGCTGGCGTTGTCCGAGAATGAGAACAAAATCCTCGCGGTCCTCACTCACGAGGAGGCGCACATGGATGAAGTCATCCGCGCCAGCGGCCTGTCTGCGTCGGTCGTCTCGGTGGGGCTGCTCGGACTGGAGATGAAGCGCATGGTGCGGCAATTGCCGGGTAAGATGTTTGTGCGCGTGCGTTGACCGTGCCGGCGAGTTGCACTCGCCGCCAAAGACGTTCCGCTTTCGCACATCTTCCGATCCCCAGCTTGCTGACCTCTGGGCTTTCCCTTCCCCGCATCCCAGCGTTGCCCCGTGCCGGACGCCTTGGCAGACTCGCCCCATGTTTTCACTAAAAGATAAAATCACGCTCGTCACTGGCGCGGGTTCCGGCATCGGCGCGGCCATTGCGAAAACCTTCGCTGAGGCCGGCGCATTCGTCTTCGTCACTGACCGCGATGAGTCGGCGGGGCAGGGGACCGTGAACGCCTTGCGCAGCGCGGGCGGCAAAGGCGAGTTCCTCGCCCTCGACGTGAGCAGCGAGGCCGACTGCGAACGCGTTGGCAACGCAGTGAAGTCCTGCTTCGGTCGCCTCGACGTGCTGGTGAACAACGCTGGCATCGGCCATGTGGGCACGATGCTCACCACCAGCGGCGCGGACCTCGACCGCCTCTGGTCCGTCAACGTGCGCGGCGTCTTCAACGTCACCAAGGTCTTCCTCCCCGGCATGGTCGAGCGCCGCTCCGGATCCATTGTGAACATTGCCAGCATTGGTGCCGTGGTCGGCGTGAAAGAGCGACTCGCCTACGTCACCACCAAGTTCGCCATCGCTGGCATGACCAAAGCCCTCGCCCTCGACCACGCCCTCGACGGTGTGCGCGCCAATGCCATTTGCCCCGGCCGCGTGGAAACCCCCTTCGTCACCGGCTGGCTGAAGAAATATCCCGACCCCGAAAAAGCCTACCGCGACGCCTGCGCCACGCAGGCCGTGAACCGCATGGGCAAGCCCGAGGAAATCGCCGCCGCCGCCCTCTATCTTGCTAGTGACGAAGCCGGCTTCGTGACCGGCACCGAGTTCATCATTGACGGGGGGTTCAGCGCGGGGAAGTGACGCAGGTGTTGCTCACTTCACCAGCCGATACCAGTTGTCGCGCTGGCGGGGTTCGAGGCCGAGATCGGTAATGAGGCGCTTCATGTCTGCCACGCCCATGCGGAAGGTGGTGCCGGCGGCGCTCACCACGTTTTCCTCGATCATGATGCTGCCGAGATCGTTCGCGCCATAGCGCAACGCGAGTTGACCGATCTCCAGCCCCTGGGTCACCCAGGAGCTTTGCACGCTGGGGACATTGTCGAGGTAGATGCGGCTGAGGGCTTGCGTGCGCAGATACTCGTGCGCGCCGACGGTGGGGGATTTCAGCACAGCGTTCTCCGGCTGGAAGGTCCAGCAGATGAAGGCGGTGAAGGCGCCGCCTTGCAACGCGCCGGTTTCCAAGGCGTGCGCGTAGGCAACGGCCTTTTCAATCGGCAATCGGCAATCGGCAATCGGTAATCGAGCCAGCGACTTGTCCTGTTGCGCGCGGACGACTTCGAGGTGCTCGATGCGCTCCTCCACTGTCTCCACGTGGCCGAACATCATCGTGATGCTGCTCGCGAGGCCGAGACGGTGCGCGGTGTCCATCACGCCCATCCATTGCGCGGTGTCGGCCTTGAGCGGGGCGATGCGGTTGCGCACACGGTCCACGAGGATTTCTCCGCCGCCCCCGGGGACGCTGCCAAGCCCGGCGGCGACAAAGTCCTTCAGGATTTGCTCCACGGGCTCGTTGAAGAACTCCGCGAACGCGACCATTTCGCTGGGGCTGAAACCGTGGACGTTGAAGCCGGGGAACTTGTCGCGGATGTGGGAGAGGAGGTCGAGATACCACTGCTTCGTCAGCTTCGGATGGTGGCCGCCCTGCATGAGAATCTGGTTCCCGCCGAGCGCGATGGTCTCCTCAATCTTCCGGTCCATCTCGGCGTGGGTGATGACGTAGGAGTCGAGGTCCTTCTCCGAGCGCCAGAAGGCGCAGAACTTGCAATAGACGTTGCAGACGTTGGTGTAGTTGACGTTGCGGTCCACGATGTAGGTGACGACCTCGTTGCCGCGTCCACCGTGCGCGGCGGCGCGGTGGAGCTGGCGGCGGCGGTCGGCAAGGGCACCCAGCTCCTCCAGAGGGAGCGTGTAAAGGCGCAGCGCCTCGGGGGCATTGATGCGGCCGCCGTCCCAGACCGTCTGGAGTAAGTCGTCGAGTGGCGCGTCGTGAATCACGGGGGGACACTAACACCGGGGAACACGTGGACAACACTGGAGGGAGCTCGTGGGTTGCACCGTGGACTATCGCTGCGGTGGGATAGCCTCAACCGGAAGCATGCTTTAGCCACGGATGTAACACCGATGAAACACGGATGGGATCGAGACAAACGCCTCTTTCGAGGGTTGTGAACGTGCCCACCAAAGAGTGGTGACGAACACCGAAGCGCAGCGGCTAGATTTTCATCCTCTGTTCCGTGTTTCATCCGTGGCTCGACTCCATCGGTCCGGCTCAGTTGTTGAGCTGCGGGCACGCGCCGCCCGGGGTGCGCTGGAGTGGCTGGGGATTTTCCACCTGACCGGGTTTCTCCAAGCCGTTACTTCCTTGTCGCCGGCGTGGCGATGAGTTCCACGCGCTTGCCGTCGCGCAGGACGATGACTTTCACGGGCTGGCCAATTTTAACGGCGTCCATCGCGTAGGTGTAGTCGTAGATGTTCGCAATCTTCTGGCCGGCGAATTCCACGATGATGTCGCCACCCTTCAAGCCGGCCTGCTCGGCGGGGCTGCCGCCGCGCGTGCCGCTGAGTTTCACGCCGGCCACTTCCTGCGCGTAGTCCGGGATGGTGCCGAGGTAGGCGCGGAGTTGCTCGCGGCCACCGCCGCCGTCGCGCTTCTCGACCTTTGCGTAGGCCGGGCGCTCGGCTCCGGACGCGAGGTCGCTGACCAAGCCGCGCGCGAACTTGGCGACACGTTCGAGGCCGTCATAGTTGAGCGTGTCGGGCTTGTCGGCGGGGCGGTGATACTCCTCGTGGCTGCCGGTGAAGAAGGCGATGACCGGCACGTTCTTCGGGTAGAACGGCGTGGTGTCGGTCGGGAGATAGGGGTCGTCCTGTAAGGTGAGGTTGAAGCCAGCGGCGACGTTGCGCTTCTCGATGAGCTTCCGCCACGCGGGCGAGGAGCCGATGCCTTGGAGGTTCAGCTTGTTGTCGCGGAGGCGGCCCACCATGTCGAAGTTCACGTAGGCGACGACGTTCGAGAGCGGCACGGGCGGGCGCTCGGCAAAGTGCGACGAGCCAATCAGGCCGACTTCCTCGCCGGACCACGCGGCGAAGAGGATGCCGCGACGGAAACCGGTCTTCTCCAAACCCGCCTGCGCGGAAATCGCCCCGGCCAGCTCCAGTAGTGCGGCGGTGCCGCTGGCGTTGTCGTCCGCGCCGGGGTGGACTTTGCCTTCCTCGTCCTTGCGCGCGAAACCGCCGGTCTCGCCGTGGCCGAGGTGGTCGTAGTGCGCGCCGACGATGACGTATTCCTTCGTGCCCACGGGCGGGATGTGCGCGAGGACGTTGCGGTCGGACTTCTTCACATGCTCGACGGCGGCGGTGAGTTTCACGGAAACGCCCTTGAGCGCGAAGGCTCCTTCGGCGTGCGGGTCTTCCTTGTCGAGCGCGGCCTGGGTCTTCTTCAAGTCCTTGCCCGCCGCCGTGAACAGCTTCGCCGCCGTGTCGCCGCTGATGCTGGCGCAGACGATGCCGCTGTGGCTCGCGCCCGTCTCGAAGGTGAGCCGCGCCAGCTCGCCGGGATTTGGGGACGTCGGGCCGGTGACGACGAGCAGTGCCTTCGCGCCGCGATTGCGCGCGATGAGGGCCTTGTAGCGCAGGCCGGCGTAGCGGTTCAGCTCCTGACGGCGCTTGGGTTCGGCCTCCTCCGGCACGTAACGCAGGACGAGCACGACCTTGTTCGACACGTCGAGGCCGGCGTAGGAGTCGTAGCCCTCGCCGAGCTTGCCGGGGACGGAAATGCCGTAGCCAGCGAAGACGACTTCGCCCTCGACGCTGCCGTTCGCGGTGAAGGCCAGCGGGCGGAAGTCCTTGTCCAGCGCGAGCGCGGCGGGCGCGGCGTTGGTGGTGGCGCGGAGCGAAGCGGTGTTCTGGTTCGTCAGCACGCGCACGCCGGAGCTGAACTCGAAGGGCTGGAAGAAGTCGGTGGCTTGCGGGAGCGGCGCAAGGTCAATGCCCTTGAAATAGTCAGCGATGAACTGCGCCGCCTGCTGGGCTCCGGGCGTGCCGGTGAGGCGGCCTTCGAGTTTGTCACTTGCGAGATGGCCCACCATTGCCTTCGCGTCGCCCGCCCGAATCTCAGAGTCGAAGGTCCACGTCATGCCAATTTTCCACCGGGTTGGTTTGACCAACTCGCCGTTCATGGTCAGCGCAAGAAAGGGTTCACGACTCAAGCCGCTGGTCTTCCGCCATGCAGCGAGTTCAGCCTCGGAGAGTTCTCGGGCGTAAACAGAATTGGTTAGTCCCTTCGTAAAGCCGGGCCGGGTGTTGGCAGAATCCAATGCCGCCAAGGCTGCGTCGTGGTTCCAATCTGCCATGAAGACTTGGGAATTCTTCTCCGCTGTTCGCCCGCTGGTCCACGCGAGTTTCTTGCCGTCGGGCGAGAAGACGGGAAGGCCGTCGAAGCCATCCGTGTAAGTCACGCGGACTGGTTCTCTCGTCCCGCGCGCGTCCACGAGGAATAGCTCGAAGTTTGCGAAGCCGAGCTTGTTCGCCGTGTAGATGACGTATTGGCCGGAGGGGTGGAAGTAGGGTGCCCACGACATCGCGCCGAAGTCGGTGAGGCGGCGGACATCGGAGCCGTCGAGCTTCATGGTGTAAACGTCGGCGGTGTCGCCCTTCTCGTTGAAGCGCCGCCAGAGGACGCGCTGGCCGTCGGGCGAGAAGAACGGGCCGCCGTCGTAGCCCGGCGTGCTGGTGAGGCGGCGGACATTCGAGCCGTCGGCGTTCATCAGGTAGATGTCGCCGAAGTAGGCGGTGTCGGTCTCCATGCGCTTGCGGTCCTCGGGTGAGAGCTGGGTCAAGGGGAACGCGTGACGCAGCGAGCAGAAGACGATGAGCTTGCCGTCCGGCGAATAGCTGCCCTCAGCGTCGTAACCGGGCGCGTCGGTGAGGCGACGGATGTTCGAGCCGTCGCGCTTGGAGACGAAGAGTTCCATGCGGTCGTCGTAGTCCCACGCGTAGCGGCGGGACTTGCCGGTCGCGCGAAAGTCGAGTTCGGTCTTCTGCTTCGCCAGTGCCTCCGGGTCCACGTGCGTGCTGGCGAAGAGGACCTCGTCGCTGCCCGGTCGAAGGAAGGCGCAGGTGGTCTTGCCGGTGCCGGGCGAGACGCGGTTCACGTCGCCGGACTCCAAGTTGAGTAGGTAGATTTGGTAGAAGGGATTGTCCGCGTCGCGCTCGCTCTGGAAGACGAGGAACTTCCCGTCGGCGCTGAAGTAGCCCTCGCCGCTGCGGCGGCCTTCGTAGAGGAGTTGGCGGGTGTGGGTGAGGAACTGGGCTTCCTTCGCCGCGTCTTGGGCGCGCGACGCAGGGAGCGCGGCGGTGAAGGCGACGAGGAACAGGCAGAGACGTGTGCGCATGGTGGAGATGGACGTTTGCAACGGGCGAAATCGTGAAGGCGGCTCGCGGTGAGCGCAACCGTGGACTCGGTAGGGGGCTCCGTCGAACCGCAGACTTGGTAGGGTGGAGGAATCGCTCGCCTTCGGCGAGGGGCTGCGTAGCGTGAACGCATCCGACTGATGAACCGTTCATTCACTCCCTGGCTCCTGCTGCTGGCGCTCGCGGTTTCCGCCACGGCGCAACAACCGCCGGGCTTGCCCGAGGCGAAGCCCTCCGCCCGCCCAACGATTCGCGAAGTCTCGCCCGGCGTCTTCCAAGTCGGCGGCGTGAAACTGGAGAAGTCGGCGCGGCGGGTTTCCTTCCCGGCCAAGCTCAACATGACCAACGGGCCGCTCGAATACCTACTCGTCACCACGGCGGGCAAGACGCACGAGAGCGTGCTCACGACGGACATTGAGGCGCAGCACTTGCAGATTGCGATGCTGCTGCTCGGCGCGAAGGGGATGGCGGCGGCGGCGCTCACGAACGCCCCGTCCGGCGGCCCCATCACGCAAGGCGCGATGCGGAACCCGCCGCTGCCGGGCGAGGCGGTGTTGATTGAGGTGTCGTGGACGCAGACCGGCAAGGTGCAGCGGAAACCGCTGGAGGAACTAGCCTACAACAAACGCGCAAAGGAACCAATGACGAAGGGCGAGTTCACCTTCACCGGCTCGCGGCTTTGGCAGGGCAAGTTCATCGCGCAGACCGAGGGCTCGCTCATCGCGCTCGTGACGGACCCGGACGCGGTCTTCAACAACCCGCGCCCGAACCGAGATGCGGAGGACATGTGGGTGGTGCGCGCCGAGGTTGTGCCGCAGCAGGACACGGCGCTGGAGGTGAGCATCACGCTCGTGCCGGCGGTGAAGCCGACGACGGGGCAGGGGAAGTAGAGGAGCGGCGTCCGCGCTCCACTTTTGCCGCGTGTAAGTTTTTCCGGCGTCTGGCAAACTCTCTGCGATGGACCACGACCCGAACACGCTGCACACCGCCATTGACGAGGTGCTGGCGGGGCATCGCGATGCCTTCCGGCACATCGTCCGCGAGTATGGGCTGGGCGTGCGCGGGTTCCTCGCCAGCCAGCTTTACCATTTGGATGACGTGGATGACCTCGCGCAGGACGTGTTCCTCGCGGCGTTCGAGAGCCTCGGCTCCTTTCGCAAGGGCGATGAGTTCGGCGCGTGGCTGCGGGGCATCGCGCGCAACAAGGTGAAGATGTATTTCCGCACCCGGATGCGGCGCGAGAACGCGATGGAACGCTTCCGCTCCGAGGTCGGCGAAGTAGTCGAGGCGGACTTGGAGACGGCGGCGCTCGCGGTCGAGGAGGAGCAACTCGCGCGGCTGCTGCGCTGCATCAGCAAGCTGCCGGACAAGATGCGGCACATCATCCAAGCCGGGCTGGAAGGCCAGAAGGCGCAGGCGCTCGCGGAGGCGATGCAGTCATCGGTCGCCGTCGTTTACGTCACGAACCACCGCGCGCACAAGCTCCTGCGCGAGTGCATGGCGCGGAAGGGCGTGTGATGGAGCAAGACCTGCAAGACTTGGTCGCCGCGTGGTTGCGGAACACAGAGCTGCCCGCCGCCCGCCGCGATGAACTGCTTGCGCGGCTGCGGACGAACGGCGCGTTTCGACGCGAGTTCGTCGAGGAAATCCAGATGCACGGCTATGTGCGCGCCGCGCAATCCGCCGAGCCGCGCTGGCCGCTGCTGGAGGAGGCGATGGGCGGGCACGAGGACGCGCCGGGCTTGGAGGATTCCATTATGGCGCGGCTGGCGCAGATGCCCACGCCGGCGCGGCGGCGCACTTGGAGCCCGTGGTGGGCTTACGGCGGAGTGGCCGTGCTCGCGCTCGTGGTCTTCTTCATTCTGCGCCAGCCGAATGGTTCGGCTAAACCAGAGTCGGCGCGCCCGGCAAACGGCGCGGCGTTGCGCTCCCCCGCTGTCGCGGTGCTGTCGCACGTCGTCGAGGTGGCGTGGGCCGATGGCGAGCCGGAGCGGCAGGAGGGCGCGGAGTTGCCGGCGGGTTGGCTGCGGCTGGCGTTGGGCACGGTGCAGATTGATTTGTTCTCGGGCGCGCGGCTTTTCGTGGAAGGGCCGGCGCAGATTGAACTGCGTTCCTCCGGCGAGGCGTTCCTACTCGTGGGCAAGGTCGCGTGCGAACTGGGCGAACAGGCGCGTGGCTTCCGGCTGTTGACGCCCGGCCTGACGGTGGTGAACCAGGGCAACTCCTTCGGTGTGAAAGTCAGCGAGAGCGGCGAGCAGGAAGTTCACGCGCTCGAAGGCAAGGTGGCGATTGGGCGGACGGGCGAGGCGGGCACGAGCCAGATTGCGGCCAAGCAGGCGCGGCGGCTCGATGACACCGGCCTGACTGAGACGCTGTTCCGCCCGGAGGATTTTCCGGCAATGGAGCGTGTGCGCGTGCGCGAGCAAGCGGAGGCGGCACGGCTGCTGTTGGCTTGGCGCGCGGCGGCGGATGCCTTGGACACCGACGCGGCTTTGCGCGTCCACTTCAACTTCGAGGACCAGTTGCCGCTCGATGCTTCGCTCACCAACCGCGTGCGCGGCGACGGCGCGGGCAGCGACGGGCAAATCATTGGCGCGCGCTGGTCGCAAGGGCGTTGGCCGGGCAAGGGCGCGCTGGAGTTCCGTGGGCGCGGGCAGCGGGTGCTGTTGCGACTCCCCGGCACGCACGCCTCGCTGACGCTGCTGGCGTGGGTGCGCGTGGACGCGCTGCCGCAGCCGGTCACGGCGTTGTTGATGGCCGAGGAGTCGCAGCGCGCGGAGGCGGATGGTGAGAAACTGCCGCCGGTGGTTGCTAGCTTCGACCCGGTCAGTGGCCGTCCGCTGCGGTGGGAATTGAAGGCGAACGGCCAGATCGGACTGAGCCTCCTGCGCGGCCTCGCCACCGGGCGGCCGCAATGGGACGCACACCTAGCCCCGCCGCTGTTGACGCCGGAGCGTCAGGGCCAATGGCTTTGCCTCGCCACCGTCCACGACGCGGGGCGCGGGGAGTTGATGCACTTCATAAACGGCCTGCTCGTCGCGCGGCACAAGCTCCCGCCCGGTCCGCCGCTCGCGCTCACGCACCTCTCGCTCGGCAATCTCAGCGTCACCGACGCCGAGGCGCGGCAGGGCGTGAACTACGGCTTCTTCGGCGCGGTGGATGAACTGCTCGTGGCCACGCGCCCGTTCAGCGCGGCGGAGTTGCGGCGTTACTACGAGGTGGGCCGGCCGTGAGCGCACGAGGGAGTGCACTCGAAGCTGGCATTTCGCCCGGGCGCTTCATTACAGTTTGAGTCGGCACGGACTGATTTACCTATGAAGGAACCCATTCGTATTCTGGTGGTTGAGGATGAAGTCCCGGTGGCGGGCATTCTCCAACAGGGTCTTTTGCGCGCGGGCTACGTGGTCGTCGGGGTGGCCCGGACGGCTTCGGCAGCAGTCCAACTTGCACGGGAGGCAAGGCCTGACCTCATCCTGATGGATGTGCATTTGGAGGGCGGCGATTCGGGGATCGAGGCTGCCAAAGAAATCGCCACCTTCAGTGACGTGCCTGTCATTTACGCCACGGGGGATGTGCTCGATGAGACGGTGAAGGCGGCGGTCGCAACCGAGCCTTATGGCTACCTCACCAAGCCCTTTGGCTTTCGCGAGATGCGGTCCGCCATCGAGGTGGCTCTCCACAAGCACGGGATCAGTCGCCAATTGAAGGAGAGCGAGGCTCGTTACCGCACGCTTGCGCAGGCCATTCCGCAAAAGGTGTGGACGGCCGACCACACCGGCCAGGCGCTATTCTTCAACGATGAATGGGTCCGCTACACGGGCTTGAGTTTGGAGGCAGGGCTGGGGGTTGGTTGGCTGGCGGCGCTTCAACCACTCGACCGGGTTTCCTTCACGGCTGCGTGGGAACGCGCGGTGGAGCAGGGCACGCCGTTCGAGATCGAGTGCCGGCTTGCGCGCGCGGTGGACCAGTCACTGCGCTGGCAGATTACGCGAGCGGTGCCGCTCACCGGTGCGGATGGGAAGCGCCAATGGTTCGGCACTTTCACGGATATCGAGGACGAGAAACGCCGCGAGGCCGAGCTGCGCTTGAGCGAGGCGCAGAAACGTGCCGTGCTGGAGGCGGCCCTGGATGCAGTCATCGCCATGGATCACGAAGGGCGAATTCTGGAGTTCAACCCGGCGGCGGAACGCATCTTTGGCCAACCGCGTTACGAGGTCATCGGCCTGCCGTTTGCCGAGACGGTGCTGGCCCCCGCGAGTCGCGCTGCGCATCAGCAACGGCTGAGACAATACTTGTCCGCGGGGACGGGCAGTTTCCTCGGCCAGCGCGAGCAAGTCACGGGGCGGAGGACGGACGGCACGGAGTTCTCAATGGAGCTGGGCTTCACGCTCGTGCCTGTTATCGGGCAGCCACTCTTCACCGCCTACGCACGGGATCTTTCTGACCGGCAGCGCGAACTCGCCCAGCAGGCGCTGTTGCAGAGGAATTTCGCGGCGAGCCAGGCGCGAGCGCGTTCGCTCGCGATGCTCGTTCCCACCTGTCAGGCATGTAAGAAAGTGCACCTACCCGAAGGTGTGTGGGCGGACTTCGAGCAATACTTCCAGCACCAAGGCCCCCCGCCGACGGCCGAGTTGTTGTG
The DNA here is from genome assembly GCA_943330855.2 of Klebsiella pneumoniae. Taxonomy (GTDB): domain Bacteria; phylum Verrucomicrobiota; class Verrucomicrobiia; order Limisphaerales; family SXTU01; genus SXTU01. The sequence continues at coordinate 55,734 of CALQJI020000017.1, read as the reverse complement.
CCCGCCGTGCGAGGCTAACCTGCATCCGGAGCGTGGGGAGAAGAAGCGCTTCCGTCTGTGGTCGAAGGAGGCTTGAGCGAGTGGGGGCAGGGGGCAGAGCTGAAGGTTGAAAGTTAATCAGGTTCCCCGTGTCCCCTCTTCAACTTTCAACCTTCAACTTTCAACTGCCCCCTACTTACTCTCCATCTTCCACACGCCGTGCCAGTCTGTCGGCGGGTAGGCGGTCAGCTCGTCGCAGCGGTGGACCATGAGCTGGCTGGGGCCGTCGTGGAACTGCTCGGCGAGTTGCGCGAAGACGGGGCGCGCGGCGGCGAACTTCCCGGCGGTGTAATCGGTGAACGCGCCGTCCCACATGCGCACCAACTCGCCGTAGTTCGCCGGCGTGCGCGGGTTTTCGATTTCGAGCAACTCGACCGGCGTGCTCTTGCCCTTGACGATGACGCGGTCCAGCAGGCGATGGAGGCCGGGGCGGGTGAGCTTCACGAAGCACTCGCGCGAGACCAGCAGGGTGACGTGGTAATACTTCGTGAGCGCCTCCATGCGCGCGGCCTCATTGATGGTGTCGCCGACGAGGCCGAAGTCGAGGCGCTTGGCGGAACCTTTGTTGCCGAAGAGCACGGAGCCGCAGTGCAGCGCGACGCCGTAGCCGAAGAGCGCCTTGACCTCGGGGGTTTGTGCGGCCTTGACCTGCTCCATGCCGGTGATGAGTTCCATCGCGGCGCGCAACGCTTGGTCCGCGCCCTCGGGCTGCGGGATGGGCGCGCCCCAGTAGGTGAGGAACTGGTCGCCGAGGAAGTGCTCCAGCGCACCGTCCTGGCCCATGACGGCGTTGGTCTCCACCTCGAAGACTTGGTTGAGCAAGCTGAACATCCCGCCGGGGCCGAGCTTCTCGGCGAGCGGGGTGGAGTTGCGGAGGTCGGTGAGCAACAGCGTGACCTCGGCGGAACGCGCCTCCATCGAGCCGGGGTTGGCGAGCACGTAGGCGCTGACCTTCGGGGAGAAGTAGAGGTCCATCGTGGCGCGCAGTTCCTTTCGCGCTGCGCGCTCCGCGAGGAAGTCATACACGACGGTGCCCACGCCGCAGAGCACGAGGACGATGACAGGGAAACCGAGCGAGACAATCAGCCCCTGCCCGTTGAACAGCCAGAGCGCGAGCAGGGTGTAGCCAAAGGCCAGTCCAAGCTGGGTGAGGAAGCGGATCCAGGCATTGCGCATGAACCAGCAGAGCAGCGCGGAGAGCAGGCCGGCGGCGAGGATGCTGCCGCGTGCCGCGAAGTTGGTCATGGGGCGGAGGTATTCGCCGTGGACGGCGGCGTTGACGATGTTCAAGTGGACCTCGGGGCCGGGCATGAGCTCCTTGGCCATCGGGGTCTGGTGATAGTCCTTGAGCAGTTCGACGATGGGGCCGACGAGGACGAACTTGTCCTTGAAGAACGCGCCCTTCTGGTAGCGCGTGCGCCAGTGGTGGTCGGTGAAGATTTCGTTGAGCTTGTGGTAGGGAAAACCTTTGTGCGGCAGGCCGGTGTAGCGGAACAAGTGGCTGTATTCCTTCTCCGGGATGGCGTCGCCACGCCCGAGCATCTGCAAGGCCCGGGCGGCGATGGAGTATTGCTGGCGGTCGTCGGGGTGCGGCAGCTTGGGGATGTCGAACTTGAGGTTGTAGCTGGACTCGGAGATGCGGAAGCGCGCTTGACGCACCACCTTGTCATCCCCGGGCCAGATGGTGGCGTAGGCGATCCGGGGATCGTAGAACATATCCGTGTGCGGGAGGGGCACAAGGACTTGGTTCGGCGCCTCGAAGGCTAGGTCTTCGCCAGAATCCTGCTCGGCATCCCCGTAGATGAAACTGATGGCGACTTTACCGGAGTATTTCTTCAGGGCGGCAGCGAGTTGTTCATCATTCTCCATCTGCTTCTTGAACACGATATCGAACACAATCCCCTTGACCCCGGCCGCCATCAGCCGCTCCACGAGTAAGGCCCACATTTCCCGCGACCATGGGTAATCTTCGCGCAGCAGGGCCAGCGCTCGGGACTTCCTGTCCACGTCACCATCTGCACCGTTGGAAAAGCCGTCCGTGTAACTCAGCCGTTCGAAGCCGAGCAGGACGAGGTTCGTGTTCGCCAGGGTCTTTCGTCCGTTCTGATACAACGCGTCCTGAGCGTAAGTTTCTGCGTCCCACAATGGCTTTTTGAGCCAGAGGAAATTGACCTCTCTAGCCAGCCAGATAACTGCCGTAAGCGCCCCGCAGATAGCGGCCAGCGCCCACTGGCGTGATTGACTCTGTGTGCCGCCGCGCATTAGTGCGGTTGCCACTATAGTTTCGCAACTGACACTCTGACCATGAAGATTTCCACTCTCCTCTCACTGGTGCTGCTCACGGTGGTCTCGCTCCAAGGCGCGGACCTCACCGAGTCCAAGTTTTCCCAGGTCGTCAAGGACGTGAAAGTCGTTACTCGCCAAACCGAGACCGCCGCCCCCGCCAAGGTAAACGACCTCTTCAAATCCCCTGACCTCATCCGCACCGGCGCGGATTCGCTGGCGGAACTTATCGCTTCCGACAAGACCGTCACCCGCGTCGGGGCCAACACCGTGTTCTCCTTCGAGAAGGCCGGCCGCGCCATCAATCTCGAACAAGGCAGCGTCCTCTTCCATTCCCCCAAGGGCAAAGGCGGCGGCACCATTCGCACCAAGGGCGCTTCCGCCGCCGTGCTCGGCACCACCATCGTCGTCACCGCCACGGCGGGCGGCGGCTTCAAGGCCATCGTGCTCGAAGGGCGCGGCCAAATCACCCTGCCCAACGGCAACTTCCGCATCCTCACGGCTGGCCAAGTCACCTTCGTCCTGCCCGGCTCGCAACGGTTTGGGCCGCAGTTGAACATCAACCTCGGCAAGCTGGTGGAGAGCTCCCGCCTTGTGCAGGGCTTCGAGAACGAACTACCTTCCAAGCCGGTAATTCTGGCCGCCATCGAGCGCCAGCTCGTCCTCCTCCGCACCGGCGTAGCCGGCGATACCGGCATCCTCGTCGGCAATCAGGCCACGGAAAACACCCTCGCAACTGTGCTAGAACAGGCAGTCGAAAATCGCGAGGACCGACTCACTATCGCGAAAGCCACCGACGTGGTCATTCGCACAGCTGACCTGCTCGACCATCCGAACCACGTTTTTCTCGATCCCATCCCCTTCGACCTACCGGCCCTCGGCGTCCTCAACTTCAGCGGTTTCGTTGGCAAGAACGTCACGGTTGCCTCCACCGTTACACAGCTCGACTTTACGCCCTTCTTGAATCAGACCGATTTCACTATCGCGGCGGCGGGAACCTTGGACCTCCAAACTGCGGTGCTCCAGCTCTCCGCCGTATTGCCGGCCATGGGCACGCCCGCCCTCCAGAAAGTCACGCTTGCTGGCAAGGCTAGCCTCACCATCGTGCCCCGGGCGTCCATCACAGCGTTTCACATCGGCGATTTGCACCTCGTTACGGACGGCGCGATGAGCCTGGACAGCGTCACCCTCAACAACTCGGGCGGCAAAGTTCGCCTGAAGGCTGGCCAAGATCTGAACCTCACCGGCGGCAGCATTAATTCCACCCCGGCCATGACGTTGGAAAGTGCGAACCTCAATATCACCGGTGGTGCGCAGTTCCAGGCCAACACCGTGAACATGGCCGCGTCCCGTGACGCCACTCTCACCAGCGCTGTCATCCGCGGATTCACCACGCTCAATCTCGATGCGGTGCGGAACCTCTCGGTCGCCAGCGGTTCCTTCACCGGCGTTTCCGGCTCGCCGGGCATCGCGGCCAACCTTAGTGCGGGCGAAATTCTCACGGTCAACGGCACCTCCATCGGCAACGTCGCCAGCATCTCTCTGAGCGCACGCACGGTGAACCTGTCCAATATTGATTTTGCGAACGGAAGCACTGTGAAGCTTTACTCGCAACTTGGCCTACTCGCCGACAACCCTAACACCGGCGCGCAATCCGTGCCCGGCCACGTCAACTTCATCATCAACGTGAATTACAACGGCAGCCCGGCGCAGGCTTTCGTGGGCAATGTTGCCAACAACATCACCATCGGCGTCCGTCCTTGATTTTCACCTCAGACAATTTTCTCTTCTGTATGAATCGACCCTCTCTCCCCCTCCTCACCGGAGCCGTTTGTCTGACCAGCGCGGTCATCGCATTCGCCCAAACTCCGCGCGTGGACCAGGCAGACGCCATCAAGCGCAATCAGGAGTTGGAGCAAAAGCTTCGAGACGCCGCTCGCCCCGGTGGCACCACGATGGACGCGCCGGAACTCTTTCAGGGCGAGCTGAAGGACGTCGGCCCGCAGTCCATCTTGGCGGTGAAGCAGGTGCGCACACTCTTCGAGGCCGCGTTCGACAGCCAGTTCTTCTACACCTCGAACCAGAACCTTGCCGAGGACGCCAGCGGCACCAGCCTCTTCGTCAACACGGTGCAAGTTTCCTACTCACCGCCGCCCATCCAGACCAGTCGCGGCGCGGTGGCCACGCGCGCCGGTCTGCGCCAACAGTGGTTCAATTACGGGTTGGGCGATGAACCCACCACCAAGGGCGACAGCGACTTTCAGTTACAGACTCTTTTCGGCGAGGCCAAGTGGGCCTTCCGCCAAGACTGGACTGCCGAGGTGGGTGTCGAAGTGTCCCGCCTCCTCGATCACCCGCCGACCTACACGGCCTACCATCAGTTCTACAGCGAGTGGGTGCCGCGCGTCGCCGTCACGCGCAACGTCTCCCTCAGTGAGACTAAGTCGCTCACCTTCTCGTGGCAGATGAGCTACCACCTCACTGACATCCGGCCCTTCACACCCTCCGTTCCGCCCACGCCGCGTAACACCAACGACCGGCTGGATAATTCCTTCCTCGCCGCCTACACGCACGTCTTCGGCCCCAAGCTCGCGGTGCAGCCCTATTACCGACTGCTGACCACCCGCTACGGGAGCCAGGCTGGACGCTTCGACTACCTCCACAGCGCGGGCATCGCCGCCTACGTCACGCTGCACGAGAAGGTCAGCCTGCGTGGTTTTCTCTCCTACGAAATCAAGGATTCCGACGACAGCAGTATCCCCGACTACCAGAAGTTCGACATCGGCGGAGGTGTGAACGTGAACGTGCGATTCTGATTAGTTTCACCTCACTCAAAGGGCTCAAAGCCAAACGGAGCGGATTCCTGCGGGTGAACTCACAGCAGCGAAACAATTCTTGCGAACCGGCGGGCTACGTTTCTTCCTCCCCTTCGCGGCCTTTGCGTGAGACATCAACTCTGGTTTGCCGTCGGCTGCCATTCGTTCAATCCCCGCTCCCCCGCCGCCGCGTCCAGCCCCAATCGCTCCAGCGCCTCGCCGATGAGGTAGAGGGACCCTGCGATCACCACCTGCGGCTCCGCCTGCAAAGTCGCGAGCGCGGACGTCACAGAATCATGCGTGGTGACAACCGCCGTTGGATTCGCCTGCCGACAAAACTCCGCCAGTGCGGTTGGCTCCAAGGACCGGCTGCTGTTGACCCGCACCGCTGCGATGCGCCCGGCCAGCGGAGCCAGCGTGTGGCACATGAGCTCACAGTCCTTATCCCCGAGCATCCCCAGCACGAGTGCGAACGGTCCGTCACGGAACTCACTCCTCAGCGCCGCGACCAGCGCACGAACGCCGTCGGCGTTGTGTGCCCCATCGAGCAGAAATGTGCGCCCGCCAACTTGCTCCATCTGCAAACGTCCGGCCCATCGCACCGACTCCAGCCCTTGCCGCAGCGCCGCAGCGCTCACCGGCAGTGGGTCCTGCAAAGCCTGGACCACCGCGACCGCCAGTGCTGCGTTCCGTCGCTGGTGCGCCCCTCGCAACGACAACGCCACCGGAGCACCGGTCTCCGCCCCGGGCTGGAGTTCCCCCGCCACGAGCGTGAATGGTGCTCCGCTCCGCTCCGCTTCCGCGCGAATCACCGCCACCGCATCCGCCGCATCCGCCGCTGTCAGCACCGGCACGCCCCGCTTAATGATGCCCGCCTTCTCCGCCGCAATCTTCGCCAGCGTGTCGCCCAGCCACTGCTGATGGTCCAACGCGATGTTCGTGATGACACTCGCCAGCGGCGTGACGATGTTGGTTGCATCCAGCCGCCCGCCCAGCCCCGTCTCCCAAATCACCACGTCGCACTTCTGCTCTGCGAAGTAGCGCAGCGCCATGACCGTCACGAACTCGAAAAGAGTCGGGGGCACGGGAGAGCAATTAGTAATTCGTGATTGCGTGTCGAGTGGCGCGCCGCCGCCGTCCGGCTGACGAATTGCTAAATACTGACTGCTAATTACTTCCTCCACCAACCGCGCCACGTCCGCCTCGCTGATGAGCTCCCGCCCCACTTGAATCCGTTCGCGAAACGAAACCAAATGTGGCGACGTGAACAATCCCACGCGAAAACCCGCCGCGCGATAAACGCTCTCCAGCATGGCACAAGTGGAGCCTTTCCCGTTTGTCCCCGCGACGTGGATGAATCGAAGCCGCTCCTGTGGATTGCTCAATCCCGCCGCCATACGCCGGGTCGTCTCCAGTCCGAACCGCGCGCCGAAGACGGCGAGTCCGTGCAGGTAATCCAGTGCTTCCGTGTAATTCATCGAGAGCAGAACGTGCCTCGCTCAAACCCGCTCCAGCAACACCAGAAACTCCTTGTTCCCCGCTGGCCCCAGTAGCGGCGACTCCGTGACGCCGCGCCACGCGATGCTCGGCAGTTCCGCCGCCACGAATGACTCCAACTCCGCCAGCACCCGCGCGTGAATGACCGGGTCCGTGATCACTCCCTCGCCCTTGTCCGCCTCGGCCTTGCCGGCCTCGAACTGCGGCTTCACCAGCGCGATGATCCGTCCCGCCACCGCGAGCAAGCCCACCGCCGCAGGCAGAATCTTCCGCAACGAAATAAACGAACAGTCAATCACCACCAGCGGCACCTCGACCGCCGTCGGTTGACCGCTGACCGCTGACAGCTTCGCCCCTGTCATCTCCCTCGCGTTGGTTTTCTCTAGCACCACCACGCGCGCGTCGCTGCGGAGCTTCCACGCGAGTTGCCCCTGTCCCACATCTACCGCGAAGACCCGCGCCGCGCCGCGTTGTAAGAGGCAGTCGGTGAATCCGCCCGTGCTCGCCCCGAGGTCCACCGCTGTCAACCCGTGCACCTCGATTGCAAAATGTTCTAGCGCGTGCTCCAGTTTGTGCCCGCCACGGCTCACGAATTTCTCTGTCGCATCCAGCGCGAGCGCGTCCGCTTCGCGCACCGTGTCACTGGCCTTGCGCGCCACTTGGCCGTTCACCCGCACCAGTCCGGCCATCACGGCGCGCTTGGCCTTCTCGCGGCTGTCGCAAAGCCCGCGCGCCACTAAAGCCTGGTCCAGCCGAGAGTTCATCGTTCAAAGTCGTGGCGATTGTCCGCACCTCCGAGCGTCGGCACCGACCTCTATTTCCGTTTGTTATCCAGCAGTTCGAATGTCGCCGCCATGCAAAGGTGCTGACCTGAGCGGTTTCCCTCTACCTCTGCGTGAAGGGGGCGCAGCCCGAGCTTGCTGCAATAAATGTTATCCAGCCGCAACCACGCGGGAATCTTTGCGCCGCCGGGGAAGGTGGCCCCCACGCCGTGGCCGCGCTCGTTGAAGGCTTCGACCCAGTTGTCGCGATAAAGCCGGTAGGTCTTTCCGTGCGTCGGCACGTTGAAGTCGCCGCAGACGATGAAGGGCACCTTAGCTGTGCGGGCGGCTCCGACAATTTTCTGTGCAAGGTTGAGCTGATTCTTGAAGAACTTCGTGTTCTCGTCGCGGACTGTGTCGCCGTGCCCACCCTCGCGCCCCAGCAGAGCGGAGAACGCACCCAACCCTTTCATCGCGTTGATCTGGTCGCGCGGCGTGGGCATATGCACCACAAAGACCAGCAGGGGCTGGCCTTTGACCTCCACCTCGAACCACGCCGCCACTCGCTGCCTGGGGTCGAGCGGGTCGGGCCAAGGGAACGCATCGGCGGCGCGGTTGGGGAATTTGCTGATGAGCGTGAACTGGTCCTTCACAACAATGTAGCGGCCGGGAAAGGCCTCGGCGAATTGGGGGCCGTAGCGAGACCATGCGTCCTGAAGCGCGATGATGTCCGCATCCTGCTGGACTGCGAACGGCTTGAAACCTAGGTCTTTGGCCTGGCCGATGTTGTTGGTGACGACTTTGATTTTCACGCCGGTGGTGTCATGCGGACCGTGCCAGCGCACGTCCATGAAGCCGAAGACCACCACCGGGATGCAGAGCACCTGAGGCAGGAGCAGGCGGGCGTAAAATATCAGGGACGGCGGCGCTAGCAGCGCGAGCGGGCAGAGCCAACCCCATGGCGGAAGATACATACCGGTGCTCAGGAATGGGTGGCTCTCAGCATTGTATTCGAGGCCGTAGAGGATGGCCAGGAGGGCCACGCAATAGAGCAGAGTCAGCGCCGAGAGCGTGAAGCGCGTGAATGTCAGCAGTCGTTGCAGCAGGGGGACTGCCGTTGGGTTGGTGACGCCGTGCTCGCGCGGGCGGGAGAATTTTGGCCCGTCTTGAGGTTCGTCGGCGTTGTCCGTGGGGTAGTCGCGCGAGGCCATAAATGTCGTGTCCAACTGAACGGCAATCTAGCGGAGCCGTCCTACTTTGTGCGGGAAACAGTTGTCGGCGTCAGCTCGGATTGCACGGAAAAAAGCTGCAGAACCTCACCGGATGTGGAGTTCCGCGCCCCAGTCTTCTGACCAGCGGGTGGCTCATGAAATCGCGGGCTTGGGTTTTCATCTGCGAGGAATCCCGTGATTGCTGTGCCGCGATTTTACTTGTCGTGGCCGCGCCAAATCCAGCGCATCGAGTCGGGCAAGATCGCGCCGCCGTGCTTGCCGCTGTGGCCGCCGTCGCCCATCACGAGGTCGGACTCGATCTTGGAGAACTTGAGCGCTGCTAGCATCTCGCGGTTGGCCAGCGGCCAGTTGCCGTGGAGGTTGTCGAGGTCGTTGGAGCCTTCTTGCAGGAAGACGCGGAGCTTTTGGAGCTGCGCCCAGCGGGTTCGCTCGGCCTCGGGCGCGGGGGCGACGGGTTCCTTGCTGGCCTTGCGGATGAGGGCGGGATAGACGTGGCCGCCCCGGATGTTGGTGAAGCTGCCAATGTGGCTAATGACTTTGCCAAAGGAGTCGGGCCGTTCCCAAGCCACGGTGAACGCGGCGATGCCGCCGGAGCTGATACCCACGGCGCAGCGCCGGGCGGGGTCGCTGGTGAGCTTCCATTTTTTCTCCACTTCCGGGAGGAGTTCCTCCAGCAGGAAACGGGTGTAGGCGTCGCCCATCGAGTCGTATTCGTAGCTGCGGTTGCTGCGGCTCTTCTGGCCTGGCTCGGCGGCGGGGATGTTGCCGGGGTTGATGAAGACGCCGATGGTCACGGGCATTTCCTGCCTCGCGATGAGATTGTCCATCACGACGGGCGCACGGAAGGAACCGTTGGTGCTCTGGTAGCCGTTGCCGTCTTGGAAGACCATGAGGGCGGCGGGTTTGCTGGGGTCGTATTGCTTCGGCACATAGACCCAGTAATCGCGCTCGGTGCCGGGGAAAATCTTGCTGGCCTTGAAGGTGAATTTTTCGAGGGTGCCGACGGGCGTGCCCGGCTGGGGGAGCGAGTCGGCCCCGAACTTGTAATCGTCTGCGGCGGGGACGCGGAGGGCGACGAGACAGAGCAGGATGGCGAATAAAAGCGGGCGGCGTTGCATGGGCCGAGTATGTCGGCGGGTCTCTCGAAGGCAATGCGGATGTAAGTCACGCGGATGTAAGTCGGCCTGCTTGAAATCGCAATTTTGCGCCACGCTGAATCTATCCGAGGGAGAGGTTCGGATGACGAGCAAGTTCATGAGTCAGCGGCGAAGCGTGGCGGTGGGGCGATTTGACAGGGCAGGGTGGTTGTGAGATGCATTCGCCCAGCAGCCGAATCGCGGCCTCCTTCCTGAGGTGCGAGCGGGGGACCCAAAGTCCGGAGAACCGGACCGGGGCGAACGGTGAGGTCACCGGGGCCACTTTCCAGGCCCAGCCCGTCAGCTAACCTCGCAGGCATGGGGAAGGGCGAATCCTCTGGGAGCGCGTGTGCGCCACCCACGTTCACCCCGTTGGCAACCAAACCGTCCCTCGCGGACGGGAGGCGGGCGTTCATCCGCTCCGCCGAGCAGAACTGTGTGCGCGTATGAAAACTGACCCGAAGTGCCCCGCGTGCGGAGCGGAGTCGCTCTACCGAGCCACGACAAACTCCGGTGGCGGACACGGCCCGCTACTCCTGCCCGGGCTGAACCGCTCGTTCTGGCGGCCCTTCGCCAAGTTCCCTGTCGTCGTCTCTGCCGACTGTGGCTTGCCCCGTCTTTACGCGGAGGCCGAAGCGCTCGCGCAACTCCCCACTGCCTCCGACTGGCTCCCGATTTGATTCGTCCCACTGCCTCCCCATCCCCAGACTCCCCCCGCTTCATGCAAAGCCACGATTCGGCCCGCCCCGCGCTCCCCGCCCTCACCCTCGCCGCCCTCGGTGTCGTCTTCGGCGACATCGGCACCAGCCCGCTTTACGCGCTGCGCGAATGTTTCAGCGGCCCCCACGCCCTCCCGGCCACGCCGGAGAACGTCATGGGCGTCCTCTCCCTCATCTTCTGGTCCCTCCTCATCATCGTGAGCGTGAAGTATCTCGGCTTCGTGATGCGCATGAGCAACCGCGGCGAGGGCGGCATCCTCGCGCTCATGGCGCTGGCCTTCCCCGAGCGCGACAAGCCCAGCCGCCAGCGCCTCGTCCTCATGGCCGGCGGCGTCTTCGGCGCCGCGCTGCTCTACGGCGACGGCATGATTACCCCGGCCATCTCCGTGTTAAGCGCGGTCGAGGGCCTCACCGTGGCCAGCGATCACATCAAGGCCTTCGTGCCCCTCATCGCCTGCGTCGTGCTCGTGGGCTTGTTCAGTCTGCAACGCATCGGCACCGGGCGCGTGGGCAAGCTCTTCGGCCCCGTGATGGTGGTGTGGTTCCTCACCCTCGCACTGCTGGGCATCAAAGGCGTGCTCCTCGCGCCGAAGGTTCTGCTGGCCTTCAATCCGCTCCTCGGCCTGCAACTCCTCGCCAACGGCGGCCATGCCGGCTTCGTCATCATCGGCGCCGTCTTCCTCGTCGTGACCGGCGGCGAGGCGCTCTACGCGGACATGGGCCACTTCGGCGTGCAACCCATCCGCCGCGCCTGGTTCTGCATCGTGTTGCCCGCGCTCTTCTTGAACTACCTCGGCCAAGGCGCGCTCCTGCTCACCCACCCCGAGGCGGCGGCGAACCCCTTCTTCCTCCTCGCCCCGAGCTGGGCGCTCTACCCACTCATCGCCCTCGCCACCGCCGCCGCGTGCATCGCCTCGCAAGCCCTCATCTCCGGCGCCTTCTCCCTCTCCATGCAGGCCGTGCAACTCGGCTACCTCCCGCGCATGGCCATCTTCCACACCAGCCGCACCGAGCGCGGGCAAATCTACATGCCCCACGTGAACTGGGCCCTGATGACCGCCTGCCTCGGCCTCGTGCTGGGCTTCCACAGCTCGTCGAACCTCGCCGCCGCCTACGGCATCGCCGTCGCCTGCACGGAAGTCATCACCACCACGCTCTTCTTCTTCGCTGCCCGGCGGCTGTGGAACTGGTCCACCGCGCAAGCCCTCGCGCTCTGCGGCTTCCTGCTCGTGCTCGAACTCGCGTTCCTCAGCTCCAACCTCCTCAAGGTCGCGCACGGCGGCTGGTTCCCGCTCGTCGTCGGCGCCCTCATCTTCACCGTGATGACCACCTGGAAGACCGGCCGCCTCCTCGTCTGGGAACGCATGAAGAACGCCATCCTCCCGCGCGATCTCTTCTTCGCCGACATCGAGCTCAACCCGCCCGTGCGCGTCCCCGGCACCGCCATCTTCATGGCCGGCAACCCCAACGGCACGCCCGTCGCCCTGCTCCACAATCTCAAGCACAACAAAGTCCTTCACACGCGCAACATCCTCCTCACCATCATCACCGAAGAGGTCGCGCACGTGCCCGAGGCCGAGCGCGTCCAAGTGGAGCAACTGCCCTGCGGCTTCCAGCGCGTCGTGGGCCGCTACGGCTTCATGGAAGAGCCCGACGTGCTCCAGCTCCTGCAAACCTGTCCGCTCACCGGCGGGCCGCTCGAAATCCCGAAGACCACCTTCTTCCTCAGCCGCGAGACGGTGCTGGATACTGGCAAGTCCCGGATGTCGCGCTGGCGCAAGTGGCTCTTCGCCGTGCTCGCCCGCAACGCCCAGACCGCCACCTCCTTCTTCGGCCTCCCCGCGAACCGCGTCGTCGAGCTGGGGATGCAGGTCGAGATTTGAGGCCGCACAAACTCCCCCGCCCAAGCTTCAAAGCCGAGCTCCCAACCCCAAGCCCCGCACGGGCCAGCGGCTTGGGATTGGCGGCTTAGAAGTTCGGGCTATTTCACCAGCCCATCCCGCCGGCCGCGTCCGACCCCGGTGAACAAGCTGGGCTAGCTCCCGGCGCCCCTGACCCGACCCGCCTGCCCGGGCCGCAGCTTCTCCCTCTCCCTTCATCGGATGAGAGGAGAGGGCTGGGGTGAGGGGCATGCGCGTCGGCGTTGGTGGCCGCACCCCTCAACCGGCCTGCGGCCACCAGCTCCCCTCCTCTGAGGAAGGGAGAAGGCGCGTGCTCTATGCGCCCGTGGTCACTCGGCGCTCGCTCACACCCGCTCGCTCTCGCACTCGCTCACCTGCACTGCCTCCCTCACACGGCCGTCCAGGTCTGCTTCGGGCCCGGAGCGCTCGAGCCCCGGCTGTTGCGGGCTTGAAGCCATAGCTCATAGACCACGCCGGTCTCGAAGGTGATGCCGGTGGGCACTACCACACTCAGTGCATCCACGGCTCCGATGGCGAGCTGTTCCGGCATCCCGCCGGGGGCTTGTCGCCACAGCTCCAGCCGCGTCGCCCCGCTCGGCAAGGCGGTGGTGCTAAGGGTCTTTGTCCCCGGCGTCCACGTCGTGTTAGCGGGCGCGGTGGGAATCTCCAGAATGGGTCCGCGCAACATGCCGATGTCAAACAAGGTGTCCACCAGCAGGGGCGTCTGCCGCCAGACCGACATACCCACGCCTACCATGTTAAACAAGGCCGCAGCGGCGAGGAGGCGGAGCGGTTCTTGGTCCATCCGCACATCGTCCAGCACGCTCTTGGCGGTGGTCTGGGCGGTGCGCAAATTGCGGGCCGAGGTGTAAAAGGCGCTCACCACTACGCCGAGGTCAATCAGCACTTGCTTGCCGGTCTGCTGGCTTAGGCGGATGCCGAAGTCGCGCCCGGCATCCAGTCGCGCATCAATCGTCCAAGCCGTCAGCGTCTCGCGGCCTTGCGGCAGCAGCACCAGATAGGTCGGGCCTTGGAAGGCGACTTGTCCGCGAATGGTCACATCCCAAGTTTCCAAGGGGCTGTTGGTGTCGGCATCGGGTTTGCGCGTGAGACTGTCTACTTTATCTTGAAAGGCGAGGGTCGCCCCCAGTTGCGCGGCTTCGGCGTTAGCTATCAGCGTTTCCCCGGCATCCCAGGCGGTGATGGCACTGTCCAGCAGGACCAAGGGTGGGTTGAACAGGGCGTTGCTGACGGCGGCCACGGCTAGGCGGGGTCGGGTGTCGGCGAGGAGTTCGCTCATCAGAGGCAAACTGCCCTCGGTGGCGGACTCGAATTGGTTCTCTGCGTATTTGGATGGTTCGTGGGGCATGATGTTATTGAGTGCTAATAGTTAACTGAGAGGACTAGACAACTGGGGAAGGTGGTCAAAAAGCCGCAGAACTGCTTTCCCCGATCGGGGAATGCCTTCGGGAACGTTCCGGGAAGCTTTCGGCGATCGGGGAATGGGGTGCCGAAGGCTCCGTAGAGCATTCGGCGATCGGGGAAAGGCTTGCGGAACCTTCCGGAGTGCTTTCCCCGATCGGGGAACGTGTTTCCGAACCTTCGGGGATGCGTTCCCCGATGCGGCAAAGCACCTCGGAGCGTCCGGCAAGACAATCCCCAGTCTGGCAAAGCACTGCTGGAGGGTCGACAGACGCCTGCCACCGATGGAAATGCCATCCCAGAGATCCGGCGAAGCGCTGCCGCGCGGGGCTGAGCCTTCCGAAGGATAAACCGGCGCGTTGGGACAGGCGCGCCTTAGCTACGGCAGCACTGGAGCGCGGCCTTCAGGCCGCAGCAAGTGGGGCGAAGTCAACGGCGTCCGAGCGGTGAGCATTTTGTCAGGCAGAGCGAGCGGCGGCGGTATGGCAATGGAGGCACCAGCGGAGGCGAATTTGCTCGGTGGAGGGACGTTTCTGCGGCCTGAAGACCGCGCTCCTTTGGGAAGGCCTGCGGTGGGGCTACCGAAGTGAGTTGCGTGGCTGACCGTGAAGTTCTCCCAAAGCCGCGATTTTGCCCCAGCAAAAGATAACGCAACGCAAAAGCGGCGGGGGGTCATGTTGAATTACGACTATGGTGAAGGAGCCGGAGTTTGGCAAGGCTGGGATTGACCAGGAATCGTAGTGAAGGATGCTGTTGTGATCGGGTGCCGGAGTTTGCTACCTTCGCCGCAACGTGAGCGACACATGAACTTCTTCAACGCCATCGCGGTCGGGCTGAAGGAAATTTGGGCGAACAAGTTTCGTTCGTTGCTCACGATGCTGGGGATCATCCTGGGCGTCTCTAGTCTCGTGGCGATGTCGGCGCTGGTGAAGGGGATGGAGAACGGGATGAAGGAGGCGCTCATCGCCATCGGCGGGCTGGAGAAGGTGCGCGTGGAGGAGCAGGACATTCCGGTGTGGCAGCAGCACCTGGCGGATCAGGCGGTGGGGACGACGATGAGTGATGTGCACGCGTTGCTGCATAGCGCGCCGCTCATCACGATGGTCGTGCCCGAGATGCGCACGCGGAGCATCACCATGACGCGCTTGGGTAAGAGTATCAGCCCGTATAACTTCATCGGGACGTGGCCCAACGCGGTGGAGCTGAATCAGCACGTCGTCGCGCACGGGCGGATGTTTAACGAGATCGATGATGAGCTGGCGCGCAATGTCTGCGTGATCGGCACGGCGGTGCGGAACGCGTTGTTCGGATCGCCGGAGCAGATTGGGCGAGAGATTATTCCCATCGGCGAGTTCGTGAACATCAACAATCAGCGCTTCAAAATCATCGGGATGTTCGAGCACTACGAGAGTGAGCAGGACAAGAAGGTGCGCGAGTTGGAGAAGAACAAGCCGCCGGAAGCCAAGACCGGGCCGGAGCGGAGCAAGGGCTACGGCAGCAGTAAGAGCAGCAGCCGTGGGAGTAGCTACATCTTCGATTGGAAGAACAACACGATTTACATCCCGCTGAACACGATGTGGCTGCGGTTCCGCGCGGCCTCGGGCACGTCGGGTATTGGTTCCGGCAGCTTCGGACGCAGCAGCAGCAGCAGCACTTCCGGCAGCACGGCGGAGTTTGTCCCGGACCCGCGTTTATCCACGCTCTCCATCAAGATCGCGGACATCGACAAGATGGACGAGGCGCTCCAGCAGGCGAAGAACGTGATGCTGCACACGCACAAGGGGATCGAGGATTTCTCGTTCCGCACGCAGGAGAACATGTCCGAGGGCATCACCAGCGCCATCAAGAACGCGCGGATGAGCGGGGGCATCATCTCGGCGATCAGCCTGTTGGTGGGGGGCATCGGCATCATGAACATCATGTTGGCGAGCATCACCGAACGCGTCCGCGAGATCGGCATCCGCAAGGCGATTGGGGCGACGTTCTTCGATGTGTTCACGCAGATCCTGGTGGAGAGCGTGGTGATTGCCATCATCGGCGGGTTGGCCGGTCTGGTCGCTTCGAATATGCTCGTGCAACTGCTCGTGGCGCTGTCGCCGACGGACAACACGCCCATGATCACGCCGGAGAGCATGATGATGGCGTTCGCGTTCAGTGTGGCGGTGGGCATCATCGCGGGGCTGTTCCCGGCGTTCAAGGCGGCGAAGCTCAATCCGATTCAGGCGTTGCGCTACGAGTAGGTTGGCGTTGGCGCGCGGGGGTCCCGCCCGCAGCGCGCGCGCGCAGACTGCGGGCGAGCGAGCTTTCCCACCCTGACGCAAATCACCCAATGCGGCATGGCCGGTCGCGCACTGGGGTGGGCAGAGGTGGCCGTTGTGGTTGGTTTTTGGAAAGGACACTTGCCCGGTGCCCATCAGTCCTTCAACCTCGCTGCCCTGACGCACCCTTGGGCGCGTCCCGTATGAACCAACTTACCTCTTTTCACCTCCTCGCGTTCGCGTCGTTCGCGTTGCTCACTGCCTGCAATAAGCCCGCCGCCGTCAAGGCCGGGGGCCCGCCGATGACGATGCCGCCCACGCAGGTCGTCGTCGTCGAGGCGCGGCGGGAGTCCGTGGCGGAGTCGCTCTCGTTGGTGGGCACGCTCGCGGCGAATGAGTGGGTGGAGGTCAAGGCGGAGCTGGAGGGGAGGGTGGTGGAGATTGGCTTCGAGGAGGGCAAGGCGGTGACGAAGGGGCAGTTGCTCTTCCGCCTCGATGATTCGCGGCTCACCGCCTCGCTGACCGAGGCCGAGGTGAACTTGAAGTTGAGCAAGATGAACCACGACCGCGCGCAGCAGCTCCTGCGCGACAAGACGATTTCCCAACAGGAGTTTGACCAACTCGCGTCGCGCTTCGAGTCCATGCAGGCGGCGCTGGCCGTGAAGCAGCGCGAGCTGAAGGACACGAAGATTCATGCGGCGTTCGCCGGCATCATGGGCGCGCACACCGTCAGCACCGGCCAGGTCATCAAGAAGGACACGTTGCTGGGCAACCTCGTGAACCTAGACCCGGTGAAGGTGGAGGTGAACGTGCCGGAGCGCTTCCTGAGCCTGCTCAAGCTGGACCAGACGATCGAGCTGCGCGTCGCGGCGTTCCCGGGGCGCACGTTTAAGGGGTTGGTGTATTTCATCGCGCCGCAGGTGGAGACCGCCACGCGGACGGCGCTGGTGAAGGCGAAGATTGCGAACGCCGACCTCATGCTGAAGCCGGGGATGTTCACCAACCTAGAGTTGACCCTTCAGCTCCGTGCCGCCGCCGTGGTCGTCCCCGAACCCGCCATCATGGTGAACGCGGACCGCGCGATGATTTACATCGTGGACAAGGACTCGAACGCGCAGCTACGGCCGGTGAAGCTGGGGGTGCGGCAGGCGGGGATTGTGGAAATCTTGGAAGGTGTGGAGGCGGGGCAGATGGTCATCGTGGAAGGCGTGCAGAAGGTCAGGCCCGGTTCAAAGGTAAAACCGGCGGGACCGGAAGCGGCAGCGGCTTACCAAAAGCAAGCAGGTGAGAAAGTGGGAAAGCGGGAAGGTGAGACGGTGGGGCCGGGCGGTTCAGCGGGGGGAAAGCCATGAGTGAACGGATTCAGTTCCACTGGCAGTTGGAAGTTTACCAACTCTCAGTCGAAGCGGGCATGGCAGTCTTTGAGAAGACGAAACTGTTCCCGTCGGAGGAGAAGTTCTCGCTGACGGACCAGATTCGCCGTTCCTCGCGGTCGGTGTCGGGACAGATTTCCGAGGGCTGGCGGAAGCGCAAGTATGCGGCTTCGTTCGTGAACAAGCTCAACGACGCCGAGGGCGAAGCGGCCGAGACGCAAACCTGGATTGAGTATGCCGTGAAGTGCGCCTACCTCAAGCGACCCGATGGCGAAGAGCTTCACAGGCAATACGACCACATCATCGGCAAGCTCGTCACGATGGGGAACAACCCCGACCCGTGGCTCCTGCACAAGACGGCATCCTAGCTCACTTTCTCGCCTTCTCACTTTCTCACCTGCTCCAGTGATACTTCCACAAATCAGCATCCGCCGCCCCGTCCTGACCACGATGATGAGCCTCGCGCTCATCCTCTTCGGGCTCATCGCGCTCCAGCGCTTGCCGGTGCGCGAGCTGCCGGACATTGACCCGCCCATCGTCAGCGTGACCACCGTCTATCCGGGCGCAAACGCCGCGGTCGTCGAGACTGAGGTCACGGAGCGGTTGGAGGAGGAGATTAATAACATCGAGGGCATCAAGACGCTGACCAGTCAGAGCCGCGAGGAGGTCAGCACCATCACCATCGAGTTCGACCTCTCGCGCGAGATCGACCTAGCCGCGCAGGACGTGCGCGACCGCGTCTCCCGCGTGCGCGGCAAGCTGCCCCAGACCATCCTCGAACCCATCGTCGCCAAGCAGGACGCCGACGCGCAGGCCGTCATCTGGATTGGCGTGAATAGTGACCAGTTCTCGCCGCTCGAGCTGACCCAGCTTGCCGAGAAGCAGATGAAGAACCGCCTCCAGACCATTCGCGGCGTGTCCTCGGTCATCATCGGCGGCGAGCAACGCTTCGCCATCCGCCTCTGGCTCGACGCGGAGAAAATGGCCGCGCACCAGCTCACCGTGCTGGATGTCGAGCGCGCCCTGAAGCAGCAGAACGTCGAGCTGCCCAGCGGCCGCATCGAGAACCTCGACCGCGAGATGACCATCCAGACGCGCGGCGAACTCAAGTCCCCCGCGCAGTTCAACGAACTCGTCATCAAGAACGACACCGTCAAGATCGTCCGCCTCCGCGACATCGGCGAGGCCCGCGCCGGCGTAGAGAACGAGCGCACCATCGCGCGCAACAACGGTCGCCCGTGCATCTTCCTGGGCATCATCAAGCAGTCCAAGGCCAACACCGTCGAGGTGGCCAAGGCCGTGAAGGAAGAGGTCGCGCGCATCCGCGAGGCCATCCCGCCGGGCATCGAGATGGTCTTCAACTACGACGAGTCCGTCTTCATCGAGGCCTCCATCGAAGAGGTCTGGAGCACGCTGGGAACGGCCTTCGCGCTGGTGGTCATCATCATCTGGGTGTTCCTCGGCAGCGCGCGCTCGACGCTCATCCCGCTCGCGGCCATTCCCGTCTCCATCATCGGCACGTTCGCCATCCTGCAAGCCTTCGGCTACTCGCTGAACATGCTCACGATGCTCGCGCTGGTGTTGGTCATCGGCGTGGTTGTGGACGACGCCATTGTCGTGCTGGAGAACATTCACCGGCACATCGAGGCGGGCATGGAGCCGATGGCGGCGGCGAAGAAGGGCATGGATGAAATTTCGTTTGCCGTCATCGCCATCACGCTCTCGCTCATCGTGGTGTTCCTGCCGCTGGCGTTCCTCAAGGGCGCGACGGGCCGGCTCTTCATCGAGTTTGCCGTGGCCATCTGCGGGGCGGTCGCGGTGTCGGCGTTCGTGGCGTTGACGCTCTCGCCCATGCTCGCGGCGCGCGTGCTCCAGCCGATTGCCGCCGAGCACAAGAAGGTGTTCTTCCTGCGCTGGTTCGATGCCGCGCTGGGCTGGTTCACGCGGCTCTTCGGCAAGGTGCTGCGCGCGCTGGTGAACGCGACGGCCTTCGTGATGCGGCCCTTCCTCGCGCTGGGCTGGGTCGGGCGCGTCGTGGGTTTCTTCGCCACGCTGGCGGCGCTGCTCGCGCTGTCCTGGGTGTTGAACGTCCCGCTGCTGGGCAAGTTGGAAGGCGAATTCCTGCCCGAGGAAGACAAGGGCCGGCTGCTCTGCTTCGTCTTCGCGCCCGAGGGTTCCACCAGCGAATACACCGACCGGCAGGTGAAGGAGATGGAGAAAATTTTGAAGGACGTGCCTGAGGTGCAGGCCTACGGCGCGGTCGTCGCTTTCGCCATGAGCGGGCGCGGGCAGGCCAACAGCGCCATCGTCTTCGTCCGCCTCAAGGACGCGAAGGACCGCACCCGCAACGTCCGCGAGCTGGTGAACGGGCCGGATGGCTTGCGCATGAAGTTCTTCAACGAGGTCGAGGGGGCCATCGCCGTGCCGAACATCCCGAAGGCCATTGGCCGGGGCTTCGGCGCGCCCTTCCAGCTCGTCATCCAGGCGCAGGACCTCGACGCGTTGAACGACCATGTCAGCGAGGTGGTCGGCAAGCTCCGCACCTCCGGCTACCTCGTGAACGTCCGCTCCAGCTTCGAGGTGACGAAGCCCGAGCTGCGCCTCGACGTGGACCGCAACCGCGCCGCCGCGTTGGGCGTGAGCATCGAGGACGTGTCGCGCACGCTGCAAATCCTCTTCGGCGGACTGGACCTCAGCCGCGTGAAGCTCGACGGCAAACAGTATCAAGTCATCACGCAGCTGGAGCGCGGGTCCCGCCTCACGCCCCAGGACCTCGACCGTCTCTACGTCCGCAACAAGGACGGGCAGCTCATTCAACTCAGCTCCATCGTGCGCCGCGAGACCGGCAGCGCGCCCAACGCCGTCGAGCACTTCAACCGCCTCCGCAGCGCGACCATCTCCGGCTCGCTCAACGGGGTCCCGCTAGGCACGGCCATTGACCGCGCCGAGACGATGGTGAAGGCGGACTTGCCGCCGGGCTTTCTCTACGACTGGACGGGCGAATCGAAGGAGTTCAAGGACGCGTGGAAGGAGTTCCTCGTCGTGCTCGTGCTCGCCCTCATCATCACCTACATGGTGCTGGCCGCGCAGTTCGAGAGCTTCCTGCACCCGCTCACCGTGCTGCTGACCGTGCCGCTGGCGGGCTTCGGAGCGCTTGGTTTGCTGTGGCTCGTGGACTACCTCGGCAAGACCGGCGTCATCAAGGAAGTGCCGGCGATGAACATCAACTTGTTCAGCCTCATCGGCTTCGTCCTGCTCGTCGGCCTGGTCACCAAGAACGCCATCCTGCTGGTCGAGTTCGCCGACCAGGAAACCGGCCGTGGCGTCGACCCGCGCGACGCCATCGTGACCGCGGGCATGGTGCGTCTGCGCCCGATCCTGATGACGGCGCTTTCAACCATCGCGGGCATCATCCCCATCGCCATCGGCATGGGAGCGGGCGCGGAGAGCCGGCGGCCGATGGGGGTGGCGGTGATTGGCGGGATGTTGAGCAGCACGGTGCTGACGCTCTTCGTGGTGCCGATGGTTTACATGGCCTTCAGTGCGGTGGCGGGGAAGTTTTCCAAGCCGGTGCCAGCTCCGGCCCCAACCGGAGAGCCGCCCACAGCAGCGACCCCTGCCGAGTAATCATGGAAATGCTCCGTGCTCCCGTCCCAGCCGACTGGCTGCCGCGCATACTGGCCAATTTGCCCGCCGTGCTCGTGGACCACGCGCACCTCGAACGCAAGGCCGCCACCACCGCCATCACGCTGGAGCGCTACCGCGACCTCTTCGGGCGCGTCGAGGAGCTCAACGCCATCGCCATCGAGGAGCTACAACACTTTCAGCTCGTGCTTGCGCTCCTCAAACGTCGTGGCATCCCGTTTGCGCAGCCGCATCCCAGTCCGTGGATTTCCGGCCTCATGCACGCGATGCGGAAGGGCATGAGACTGCAAGTTATTGACCACTTGATCTGCTGCGCGATCATCGAGGGGAGGAGTTGTGAGAAGTTCCAAATCCTTTCCCGCGCGCTGCTGCCGCACGACCCGGAACTCGCTGCGTTCTACGGCAGTCTCGTCGAGTCCGAGGGCAACCACTACGCAACCTACCTCCTCATGGCCCGCGCGATTAACGAGTCCGAGGCCGCGCACCGCCTCGACTTCTATCTCGACCTCGACGCGGAACTCATCCGCCAGCCGCACGACTTGGCAATCTTGCATTGAGGCCGCCGTGTAGCCGCCGAGGTGAGGCGGCGGATTTCGTGGTGGCGAACGGTTCCGCCTTCTCACCTCGGCGGCTACCAAGTCCGAGCTCGCCTCACACCTGCTTGGTCAGGCTCACTCCCAGCTGCAGCAGTTTCTGCACGTCGGCGTCGGACTGTGCCTCGGCGTAGATGCGGAGGATCGGTTCGGTGCCGGAGCCGCGCAGCATGAGCCAGGAGCCATCGGCAGCGCAGAACTTCACGCCGTCGTAGCTCTTCACGGCGGCCACCGGGGATTTGAGCAGCCTGGCGGGTGGATGGGTTTTGCAGAACTCCATCAGCGCGGCGCGTTTCTCCAGCGGGAAGTGCGTGTCAATGCGCCCGTAGCGGTGCGGGCCGTAGTCCTGCTCCAACTGCGCGAGGAGCTTGGTCAGCGGCTTGCGTTCGGTGGCGAGCATTTCGAGCAGCATCAGCCCGGCGAGAATGCCGTCGCGCTCCGGGACGTGGCCGGGGAAGCCGATGCCGCCGCTCTCCTCGAAGCCAAGCATCACGCCGCCCTTGATGATCTCGCTCGCAATGTATTTGAAGCCCACGCCGGTCTCGACGAGTTCGAGGCCGAGCGCGGCGCACATCTTGTCGACCATCGAAGTCGTGGTGAGGGCTTTCACCACGCGGCCCTGCTGGCCTTTGTTGACGGCGTAGTGGCGGAGTAGCAGGCAAATGAGCTGGTGGGTGGAGAGTGGGTTGCCGCGCCCGTCCATGCCGCCGACGCGGTCAGCGTCACCATCGGTGACGAGGCAGAGATCGTGCGGGTGCTTGGCGAGATACGCCATGCTGCGGCCGTAGTTCTTCGCGATGGGCTCGGGGTTGATGCCGCCGAAGAACGGGTCGTGTGCCGCGTTCAGTGTGGTGACCTTGCAGGTTGTGTCCGCCAGCAGGCGATCGAAGCAGCCTGCGCCGACGCCGAAGAGTGCCTCGTGGGCAAACTTGAGTTGCGAGGCGGCGATGAGCTTGAAGTCCACGAGCTTCTTGATCGCGGAGTAGTAGGGCGGGCAGATGTCCTTCACCTTGATGTGGCCGGACTTCACGGCCTCGGCGAAGGGCATGGCCTGAACCGGGGACTTGTCGAGCAAGGCCTCCACGGCGCTGCAAACTTCCGGCGGCGCGGAGCCACCGAAGTGGGCCTTGAGTTTGAAGCCGTTGAAGATTGCCGGGTTGTGGCTGGCGGTGATCATCACGCCGCCGATGCCGTTCTGCTTCTTGACCGTCCAAGACACGGCGGGCGTGGGCGTGGGTCGATCGGTCAGTGTGACGAGGAAGCCGTTAGCCGCGAGAATCTCAGCGGTGCGTTGGGCGAACTGGTCGGAGAGGAAGCGCCGATCGTAGCCAACGACGGCGTGGTTCGTGACCCCGGCGACGGAGTTGGCGTTCCAATAGTCCGCCGTAGCTTGGGCCACGCGGCTGAGGTTTTCGAAGGTGAAGTCCTCCGCGATGACTGCGCGCCAGCCGTCGGTTCCGAATTTGATTTTAGCCATAATTGTTTGGATTGCCCGCAGAGCCGCAAATTACGCCGAGCGCTGCAAGCCGGCCGAGGTCGGCGACTCACACTGCTAGTTTGCCAGAGTCGGGTCATTTTTCTCCGCCAGCCGGCGCATCTTCCTCACCGCAGCGCTGAGGCTGTGCTGGCCGAAGATGCCGGTGCCGCTCACGAAGACATCCGCGCCCGCGTGGGCGCATTCGCCGACCGTGTCGAACGTGATGCCGCCGTCCACTTCGATGTGATAATCGAGCCCCAGCTCGCGTTTCCACGCGGCAGCTTGCTGAATCTTTGGCACGCACTCTTGGATGAAGGGCTGGCCGCCGAAACCGGGGTTCACGGTCATTACCAGCAGCAGGTCAATGAGGTCAAGATACGGACGGGCATTCGCGATGGCGGTGGGCGGGTTGACGGCGAGGCCGACTTTCTTGCCCAGCGACTTGATCTTCCAGAGCAGCCCCTCGACGCGGTCGCCCAGTTCGACGTGGACGATGATTTGGTCTGCGCCGGCTTTGACGAACGGCTCCAGCAGGATCTCCGGTCGTGAGCACATGAGATGCACGTCGAAGAACTTCCGCGTCAACGGGCGGAGCGCCTTCACCACCTGCGGACCGAAAGAGAGGTTCGGCACGAAGTGGCCGTCCATGATGTCGAGGTGTAGCCATTCCGCACCGGAACTGTCAAACCGTTGTGTGTCCGCCGCGAAGCGCCCGAAGTTGGCCGCCAGCAATGACGGTGCGATAATCATGGGCCGAAGGCTAGCGAGGGCCGGTGGGAGGGTCAACGCGCGCGCGTGTGATTGAAAAAGACTACGGGCGATGTCGGACGAACACGCCCAACAGTTCAGCGCCGCTTCTCGGCGGCGAGGACGGCGCGGAGCTTTTCGAACTCCTGGCCGATCGCTTTCAGCGTGAGGAGGGTGCTGTCCCAGTCGGCGGCGCTGGCTTGTTTCTCCAGCTCAGCACAAATCTTCGCCAGCGGTTTCGCGCCGAGGTTCTTGGCACTGCCTTTGAGGGAGTGCGCGGCGAGCTTGAGTGCCTCGGTGTCGCGACGGTCAAGGGAGGTTTCCATTGCGTGCAGGCGGTCGGGCGCGTCTTCCAGAAACAGGTCAATCAACTCCACGACTGGGTCGGGTTGCCCCGGCTCGCTCAGGTCGCGCAGTGTGGCGAGCACGGAGAAATCGAGGGTTATGTCGTCGCCTGGCGGCGCGGGGGCGACCGGGCTCGCGATGGGTTCGGGAGTTCCAGCGGCGGCGGCACTGGCGGTGGTGTTCACGCGTTCCAAGGCGGCGTTCAGCTCGGGCAGGTGCACGGGCTTGGTGATGAAGTCATCCATGCCGGCGGCGTAGCAATGTTCGGCGTCGCCACGGCCGGCGTCGGCGGTCATGGCGAGGATGCGGAGGCGGGGGCGTTGGTTTTGTTGCTCCCACTCGCGGATGCGGCGGGTGGCGGTGTAGCCGTCCATCACCGGCATATGGCAGTCCATCAGGACGACGTCGTAGGGCCGGGCCTGCACGGCGGCGACGGCTTGCTCGCCATTGAGGGCGGTATCCGGCACGTAGCCGAGCTTGCGGAGCTGGAGCTGGGCGACCCGCTGGTTCACGGAGTTGTCTTCGACGAGCAGGATGCGCAGGGGGCGGGTTTCACCGGGGGGAACTTGGCTGCGATGGAGGAAGGCGGTTTCCGCCGGGCTGGGGAGCGAGAGCGCGCGGTCGTCCTGAGTGAGCACGCGCAGGAGGCATTCTTCGAGGCGTGAGAGGCGCACGGGTTTGAGCAAGCTGCCGGAAAGCCCGGCCAGCCGCATGATTTCCGCGTCGAGTCGCTGGCCCAGCGGCGTGAGCAGGATCAACTTCGTGCTGGAGATGTCCGACTCGGCCTTGATGTTTTGCGCGAGGGTGAGGCCGTCGGAACCGGCGAGTTTGATGTCGAGGATGCCGACATCGAACGGCGTGACGCTCGCGGTTGCGTCCCGGAGCGCATGCAGCGCCTCGTCGCCGCTGCGCACTCCGGCGCAGCTCATGCCGAGGCAGTTTGCCATGCTGGCAAAGGCGTGGCGCAGGTGGGCGTTCTCCGTCACCACGAGCAGCCGCGCGCCGGCGAGGCGAGAGCTCGCGGGGGCATTGGTGGCTTGGCCGGGTTGTTTCTCCAGGGTCACGGTGAACCAGAACACGGAGCCTTCGCCTAGTGTGCTGCGCAACTCCAGTTTGCCGCCCATGAGTTCGACGAGTTGGCGCGAGATGGAGAGGCCGAGTCCCGTGCCGCCGTATTTGCGCGTGGTGGAGCCATCGGCTTGCGTGAAGGCTTGGAAGATTTTCGTCTGCGCGTCTGGGGCGATGCCGATGCCGGTATCCTCGACGGAAAATTTCACGACGAGGTGCGTGTCCGTCTCGGATTCCTTGATCACGCGGAGCACGACTTCGCCGTGTTCGGTGAACTTCACCGCGTTGCCGAGGAGGTTGACGAGGATCTGCTGGAGGCGCACCGGGTCGCCGCGCAGGTGGGGGGCCACGTCGGGGGCCATCCAGGTGATGACCTCCAGGTTCTTGGCCTGCGCGCGGTGGGCGAGCAACTCGGCGCTGCGCTCGACGGATTCGCGGAGGTCGAAGTCCGTCGTTTCGAGGGTGAGCTTGCCGGCCTCAATCTTGGAGAAGTCGAGGATGTCGTTGATGATGTGGAGCAGGGCGTGGGCGCTGGAGAAAACGGTCTCGGCGAACTCGCGCTGTTGCGGGGCGAGGTCGGTGTCCAAGAGAAGTTCGATCATGCCCACGACGCCGTTCATCGGGGTGCGGATTTCGTGGCTCATGGCGGCGAGGAACTGGGATTTGAGCCGCGTGGATTCGAGGGCGGTGTCGCGGGCCTGTTGCAACTCGCGCTCGACGCGTTTCATCGCGGTGATGTCGCGTGAGATGCCGATGATGCCGGTGATGAAGCCCGCGCGGTTGCGCAGGGGAACCTTCGTGACCGATGCCCAGATTTCCGATCCGTCGGTGGCCTGTTGGCGTTCGACTTTGTTGATGATGGGCGTGCCGGTGAGCAGGATTTTTTGTTCGTCGGCGAAGAACTCGCGCGCCAGCTCCGGCGGGTGGAAGTCAAAGTCGGTCTTGCCGACGACCTCGGCTGGGTCTTTCAAGCCGAGCCGCTTGGTCATCGCCAGACTGCACTGGAGGAACTTCGACTCGGTGTCCTTGAAGTAGATGCGGTCGGGCACGTTATCCAAAAGCGCGCGGAGCAGGTCGCGCTCGAAGGCGAGTTGTTCCTCGATGCGTTTGCGTTCCGTGACATCCCAGAAAATGCCTTGGATGCCCAGCGCACGGCCCTCTCGGTCGAAGAGTGGGGTTTTGACCACCTGCACGTAAGTCTTGCCGCGCTCGGGAGCGAAGTGTGCCTCGATGGTCTCCGCCGTTTTTCGGGATTCGATGATGCGTTGATCGTCGCGCTGGTATTTTTCGGCCATGTGGGCCGGGAAGAGATCGAAGTCCGTCTGGCCGAGGATTTCCTCGCGGGGCTTGCCGACCTCCTGGCACATCCGTTGGTTCACGAAGGTGAAGCGTCCGGCGAGGTTCTTGCGGAACATATTCTGCGGCAAGTTGTCCACCAGCGAGTGGTAGAGAAACTCGGACTCGCGCAGCGCGGCCTCGACGTGTTTGCGTGCGGTCAGATCGTGAAAAACGGTCAGCACCAGCGGGTCTTCTCCCGCGACCTCTAGGAAGGAAATGGACAGCTCGACGTGGACGGCTCGCCCGTCGCGCAGAGTGATCAGCCGCTCAATGTGCTCGGCGATGCTGCGGTCACGGTAGCCAGTGCGGAAGCGCTCTAGTCGCGACTGCGCATCCTCGCCCTGATCGTAATGGTCCGTGTAGGGCCGGCCCAAAAGCTCGATCTCGGTGAGGCCCACGAGGAGGCAAAATGCAGGGTTCACCGCGCGCGTCATGCCGTCTTTGTCCAGCAGCCGCATCCCGTCCACGGACTCTTCCCAGATGGAGCGGAAGCGGCCCTCGGAGTTGCGGAGCATCTCCTCGGCACGCCGGCTCTCCGTCACGTCGTGGAAGATGCTCAGGATGAGCGGCTCCTTCCCGGCATTTTCCACGAACGAATTGGACAGTTCGAGGATGGCCCGGCGCCCGTTGCGGAAAGTGACGTTGCGCTCGAGGTGTTCGGGGATGTTTCGGTGCTTGTAGCTATCGCAGTAGAGGGCGTGCAGGCGGGTGACTTCCTCACATTCTTGGTAACTGACTGTGTAAATCTGGCCAACCAGGTCGGGCTCACTCATGCCCACGATACGGCAGTAGGCAGCGTTGACCGCAGTCAGGATGCCGTCCTTGTCCGTGAGCCGCATCCCGTCGGCGGACCTTTCCCAGATCGAGCGGAAGCGTCGCTCGGCCTCGCGGACGGAGATCTCGGCGCGCTTGCGCTCGGTGACATCCTCGATCGTGCCCTCGTAGTAGCGCACGCGTCCGTCGGGGCCGCGCACGGCACGGGCGTTTTCGGAAATCCAGATGATGTCGCCCTTTGCGTTGAAGACCTGTGACTCGAAGCCTTGGATGATTTCCTGCTCCAGCATGAGGCGCACGAACTCCTCGCGCCGAGCGGGGTCCACGTAGAGTTGCCGCGACACATCGCTCAGTGCCGTGACCAATTCCTCCGGCGTGGCGAAACCGTAAATCTTGGCCAGCATCGGGTTCGCGGAAAGGAATTTGCCCTCTGGCGTCGTCTGGAAAATGCCGTCCGTGGCGTTCTCGTAGATGCCGCGGAACATCGCCTCGGTGAAGCGCAGCGCGTCCTCCGTCTCCTGCTGCTTCTTGATCTCGCGTTCGAGGTCCGCGACGTGCCGGCGCACCTCCAGTTGGGTCAGCACCTGCCGGCTCAACCGCTGCAACGCCAGCGCCTGCTGTCCCGTCAGCCCACGCGTCACCCGGTCCATCACGCAGAGCGCGCCCACCGCGTGGCCTTCCGGCGTCACGAGTGGATAGCCCGCGTAGAAGCGCACGGGAGGGTTGTCCTTCGCCAACGAATGTTCGCGGAACCGCTCGTCTGCCAGCGTGTCGCGCACCACCAGCGTGCCGGCTTGCTGGACCGTGTGCGTTGCGAACGAAGCTTCGCGCGGCACCTCGGTAGTCGTGATGCCGGTGCGCGCTTTGAACCACACCCGATGCTCGTCCAGTAGGCACACCGCCGCGATAGGCGTGTTGCAGAGTTGCGCCGCGAGTTGCACGAGGTCGTCGAACGCCGCTTCCGGCGGAGTATCGAGGATGAGGTAACGGCGGAGGGCCTCCAGCCGCTGGGCTTCGGTATCAGTCATGGAATTGGGGAAAGGGCAGGGGAAGACCACACCGGGGAACCCTCCCGGCTGCCGAAGCTGAAACTTTGTTCGGCGCGAGCCATGTCTCTAAATTCCCGGCCAGCTCACGCCTTGGCAAGCGCTGACTTGGGAATCCGCGTGACTCCCCGCCCGGGTTTGTTATTTCCAACGGCAGCAAACGCACCATATGAATCCTACCCGCCGCGCCTTCCTCACCTCCGCCCTCGGTTCCGCCGCCCTCGCTGCCAGCGCCTCCGCTGCCGAGAAGGTCAGGCTGCCCGATGTCAAATCACCGCTCTTCTCCAAGCCCTCGAAGATGCACCTCGGCACCGTCACCTACAATCTGGCCGAGAAGTGGGATGTCCCCACCCTCATCCAGAACTGCACGGAGGCGAAGTTCGAAGGCGTCGAGTTGCGCACCGGCCACGCGCACAAGGTCGAGGTGGACTTGAGCAAGGCCCAGCGCGCCGACGTGAAGCAGCGTTTCGCCGACTCGCCCGTCAAGCTCTGGAGCCTCGGTAGCGCCTTCGACTACCACACACCCGACCAAGCCAAGCTCCGCAAGGACATCGAAGCGACGAAGGAATACCTCCTTCTCGGCGAAGACGTCGGCGCGACCGGCGTGAAGGTCCGCCCGAACGCCCTGCCCAAGGAAGTTCCCGTCGAGAAGACGCTCGCTCAAATCGGCAAGTCACTCCGCGAGTTGGGCGAGTTCGGCGCGCAACACGGCCAGCAAATCCGCCTCGAAGTCCACGGCACCGGCACCTCGCTGCTCCAGCACATCAAGACCATCCTCGATGCCGCCGACCACAAGAACGTCGGCCTCTGCTGGAACTCGAATCAGTCCGACATCTTCGGTGACGGCTGGGACGCGAACTTCAACCTCGTGAAGAAACACATCTTCACCGTCCACATGCGCGACCTGTATCTGGAGGAGTATCCCTTCCGCAAGCTGCTCACCGGCCTGAACGAGATCGGCTTCAGCGGCTTCACCTTCGCCGAGATTCCGCCGAGCACTGACCCCATCCGGGTCATGAAGTATTACCGTTCCCTGTGGCTGGCGTATCAGGGGCTGTTGTGAGGAAGTAATTAGTGGGCAGCGCCGCCGGGTTCCCGACCGAGCTTCTTGCTCTTCTTCCTGACTGGCAGGCAAGCCGAGTTCCCGCCACACTCCATCCGCGCGACAGCACTGATTGCTAATCACTAATTACTTTTCCTCCCTCACATGGACATCAAACGCGCCGTCATCACCGCCGCCGGCAAGAGCCAGCGCACGCTCCCGCTCCAATCCCTCGTGGACCGCGACGGCCAGACCAAGACCGCGCTGGCCATCATCATCGAGGAAGTCCTCGCGGCGGGCATTGAGGAGTTGTGCGTCGTGGTCTGCCCCGGCGACGAGAAGGTTTATCGCGCGGCGGCTGGCGAGCACGCCAAGCGCCTGGAGTTCGTCGAGCAGAAGAGGCCGCTCGGCTACGGCCACGCAGTGTCGTGTGCGGCGCAGTTCACCGGGAAGAAGCCCTTCCTCCTGCTCGTGGGCGACCACCTCTACGTCAGCAGCGAAGTCCGCCGGTGCGCCCAGCAACTCGTCGAAGTCGCGGCGAGCGAGAACTGCGCTGTGTCCGCCGTGCAGGCCACGCACGAGAGCAAGCTGCCTTACTACGGCGCGATTGGCGGACGCCTCGTCGCCGCGCGCAAGGGCCTCTACGAAATCACCGAGGTCGTCGAGAAGCCCACGCCGACCGAAGCCGAGCAACGCCTCATCGTCCCCGGCCTGCGCGCGGGCCACTACCTGTGCTTCTTCGGCATGCACGTGCTCACGCCCTCGGTCATGGCGTTGCTCGCTGAGGAAGTCGCCGCCGTCGGCGCGCGCGGAGGCGTCCACCTCTCCGCCACGCTCGCGAAGCTCGCGCGCAAGGAGCGTTACCTCGCCGCCGAGCTGACCGGCCGCCGCTACGACATCGGCGCGCACTACGGCCTGCTCACCGCTCAACTCGCTCTCGCCCTCAGCGGCAAGGACCGGGATGAAGTGCTGACGGGATTGGTGGAACTGCTCGCCCAGCGGGTGAAGTAATCTGAGCCACGGATGAAACACGGATTCAACACGGACCCAAGCCCTTCCCCATCCGTGTTTCTTCCGTGTTCAATCTGTGGCTAAAACCTCTTCAAGCATGCTCGTCACCCTCATCACCTCCCGGAAAGCCGCCCAGCGCAACGCCTCACTCGACGCGCATTGCCGCGACTTGAGCTCCGCCCAGCTTCTCGCCGAGTGCGCCGAACTCGACGCCTTTCGTCGGCACTCGGACAACCTCTACGAGCGCGTCCGCGCGCTCTTCTTCCTCTACGCCATCCACCGCTTCCACCTGCCGGCGAAGCTGGTAGCCGCCGAGGGAAGGAGGCGGATTCCTGAGGCTGCCAACGCGACCAAAATCCGCCTCCTCACCTCGGCGGCTACGGGCCTCATCCCATTCGGTGGCTACGAACAGCTTTTGAATCGCCGCTTCGAGGAGGCGATTGACACCTTCCTCGCCGCGCAAGCCGCCGACGGCCCCAGCGACGGCCTCAGCTCCGCGCTCGCCGCCGCCTATCACCGGCTCGCCTTCCAGACGCTCGCTGACCAGGTCCGCCGCAGCGTCCGCAGCGTGCGCGGCAATCAGTGGATGTTCCGCGTCGGTCATCCCGCTGACCAGCCGCTCCGCTTCCGCCCCGAGTTGCTCCAGCGTGCGCCCGACGGCACCTACCCGATTCTCCGCGAGCTGACGCCCGTGCGCATGGACCTCACGCACTCCGCGTGGAGCGACATCTTTTTCCTCGGCATGGATTTCCCCGAGGGCGCGAAGGTCCTCAACGTCTCCGTGGACCTCGGCATCCACGGTCGCGACGCCGCGCCGCGCCCGCCCGTCAGCGCGTGGCTCCGCGTGCTCGACGAGCCGGTTCTGCGCCTCACCTCCGTGGACCTCGGCGCGACGGCGGACATCACCGCGCTCTCCGACGTGTTCGACTTCGCGAAGGATTACCTGGGCTTGCTCAAGGCCGCCGTGATCTCAGCGGGCATTGTGCCGCCGGGCATTGAAGGCAGTGGGCAAAGTCTCGCTGAGTTGCTCGCCCGCATCGTCGGGCCGGGGCGCGGTTTGGAACTCGTCTCCAGCGTGAACGACATCCCGAAAGGCTCGCGGCTCGCGGTCAGCACGAACTTGCTCAGCTCCCTCGTCAGCGTGCTCATGCGCGCGACTGGGCAGGCCACCTCGCTCACCGGCGAGCTTCAGGAGAACGAGCGCCGCATCGTCCTCGCCCGCGCGCTGCTCGGCGAATGGCTCGGCGGCTCCGGCGGCGGCTGGCAGGACAGCGGCGGCGTCTGGCCCGGCATGAAACTCATCGAGGGCGTCATCGCCGGCGAAGGCGACCCCGAGTTCGGCATCTCGCGCGGTCGCCTCATGCCGCAGCACCGCATCCTCAATCTCGACGACGCCTCCGCCGAGACTCGCCGGAAACTCCAAGACTCGCTCGTGCTCGTCCACGGCGGCATGGCGCAGAACGTCGGACCGATTCTGGAGATGGTCACGGAGAAGTATCTGCTCCGCTGCGAAGCCGAGTGGCGCGGTCGCCAGGACGCCCTGCGCATCCTCGACGAAGTGCTCGCCGCGTTGAAGTCCGGCGACATCCGCGCGCTCGGCGCAGCCACCACGCGCAACTTCCGCGAGCCGATTCAAGCCATCATCCCGTGGGCCTCCACCGCGTTCACCGAGCAACTCATTGAGCGCGTCAGCCGCGAGTTCGGCGACGACTTCTGGGGCTTCTGGATGCTCGGCGGTATGAGCGGCGGCGGCATGGGCTTCATCTTCGCGCCGGAGCGGAAGGCTGAGGGGCAACTGCGCTTGCAGGAAATCATGTCCGCCACGAAGCGCGAGTTGCAGCACGCGCTGCCCTTCGCGATGGAGCCGGTCGTCTTCGACTACGCCATCAACGAGCGCGGCACCTGGGCCGACCTGCTCGCCGCAGACACCGCGCTGATGCCCGCCGGCTACTACGCGCTCACCGTCCCGAACCTCCTCCGCACGGACCGCCACGAACTACCCGCCGCGCGCCGCGCCGAGCTGGACAAGTTCGCTACCGCCTGTCGTGCGAAGCCCGAGTTGCGCGGCATGGTGCAGACCTTGTTCGACACGATGTTCCCGCGCCTCAAGGAGGAGAAGGCCGGCGCGCAAAGCCTCGATGAGTTGCTCACCGCGAACGGCTTCGACCGCGAGGCGCACGAAGTCATCCGCGCCGACTTGAAGGGCGGGCGCATCGGTCTCGCACAGAACCGCCTCCCGGCGAACTCGGTCATCGAAGACGTCCGTGCCGAAGACGTCGCGTTCTCTTCTCAGAAGAAGTCAGTCATCGAGCGCGGTCTCGCTGCACTCCGCAATGGCGAGGCGGCTGTCATCACGCTGGCCGCCGGAGCCGCGAGCCGCTGGACGCAGGGCGCGGGCGTGGTGAAGTCGCTGCATCCGTTCTGCAAGCTCGGTGGGCGGCACCGCACCTTCCTCGAAGTTCACCTCGCCAAGTCGCGGAAGATTTCACAGCTCGTGGGCACGACCGTGCCGCATGTCGTCACCACGAGTTATCTCACTCACGGCCCGCTGTCCGAGTTCCTCGCGGCGAACCAGAGCTACGGCTACGACGGCACGCTGCTTTTGAGCCGGGGCGCGAGCGTCGGGCTGCGCCTCGTGCCTACGGCGCGCGACCTGCGCTTCGCGTGGGAGGAGACGTCGCAGCAGGTGCTCGACGAGCAGCAGCAGAAAGTCCGCGACTCCCTGCGCGCGGCGCTGCTGCGTTGGGCACAGTCCGCCGGCGAAGCCAGCGACTATCGCGACAACCTCGCGCTGCAATGCCTGCACCCGGTCGGCCACTTCTACGAGATGCCGAACCTGCTGCGCAACGGCACGCTGGCCGCGCTGCTCCGCGAGCGGCCGCAGCTCGAAACGTTGCTGCTGCACAACATTGACACCGCCGGCGCGAACCTCGACCCGGCGTTGCTGGGGCAGCACTTGGCGAGTGGCGCGACGCTGTCCTTCGAGGTCATCACCCGCCGGCTCGACGACCGGGGCGGTGGGCTGGCGCGGGTGGACGGGCGGACGCGGCTGGTCGAAGGCCTCGCGATGCCGCACGAGGAACTGGAGTTCGGCTTGAGCTACTACAACACGCTTACCACATGGATTGATGTGGATGGTTTCCTGCGCGCGCTCGGGTTGACGCGCGAAGATGTGCTGCGTAGCCGCCCTAGTGAGGAGGCGAACAGCAACGACGCAGCAGCATCCGCCTCCTTACCTCGGCGGCTAAAGGATGAGGCGGACGCCAAAATCACGACCGCCATCCGTGCGCTCGCGGCGAAGGTGCCGACTTACATCACCACCAAGGACGTGAAGAAGCGCTGGGGCCACGGGCAGGAAGACGTGTTCCCGGTGGCGCAGTTCGAGAAACTCTGGGGCGACCTCACGGCGGTGCCCGAGATTGATTCGCGCTTCCTCGTCGTGGACCGCGCGCGCGGCCAACAGCTCAAGGACCAAGCCCAGCTCGACGGCTGGCTCCGCGACGGCTCGGCGGCCTACGTGGAGAGCCTGTGTGCTTGGGAATGAGCCGCGCTGCGTCTTTGCGTCCTTGCGTCTTTGCGTTAGAACTCAACCATGCAAATTCAAGTCGGCATCATCACGATTTCAGACCGTGCCTCGAAGGGCCTTTACGACGACCTTGGCGGTCCCGCAGTGCGGAAGGCGGCCGAAGGTTATGGATGGTCGGTGTTGGCGGACGCGCTCGTGCCCGATGAGAAGCGGGACATCCAGCGGGCCATTCGCGAGCACATCGCGCGCGGCTGTTCGCTCGTGCTGACGACCGGCGGCACGGGCGTGGCGCTGCGCGATGTGACGCCGGAGGCCGTGCGGGAAATCGCACTGCGAGAATTACCCGGTTTCGGCGAGGTGATGCGGATGGAGTCCATGAAGATCACCAAAAATGCCATCCTCTCTCGCAACCTCGCAGTGGTCGTGGATCACGCGTTGGTCATTTGCCTGCCGGGCAAGCCCAGCGGTGCCGTGGAATGCCTCGGCTTCGTGGTCGGTGCGATTCCGCACTGCGTCGAGGTGTTGCAGGAAGTGCCGACGAGTTGCTGATGGGGCTGATGCGGTGGGGATTGACTGTGCGGGCGACTTGCAGCTGCCGCTCACTCCGGCCACTCAAATTCCGTCGACAAGGCGGCTCACTTCGCTGCGGGCTTTTTGTCCACCTTCGTCAGGCTGAACTGCGTTGCGACTTCGTCGAGTAGCACGGTGAGGATTCGCCGGAAATCACGTTGCTGCGTTTGCAGCAACCAGCCCAGCCACAGGGGCAGCAGCCAGGCGCAATGCAGCCATTCGAAGAGCATCCCGGCCGTGGTGGAAATCATCAACACGAGGCCGAAGGCGGCCCAGAAGGTCATCCGGCCCAGCAGGCTCCAACCGGTTGTCATGCGGCAGCAGACGAGCTGCTTGCCGCCTTGGTGATGCTCGGTGGCGGTGATGAGTCGCAGGCGACACCAGCGGCTCCCGTAGATTTCCACGTCGAATTCGCTCCACCCGTGGTCGGCTTTGTTCTGCCAGCCTTGCTGATCCAGTTGGCGAAGGATTGCCCCGAGGAATTCCATTCTGTCCACGGGCTGGTCCGCCCAGTAACCAGCCATCTCGAAACGGTCGCGGCTGCGTTTGAGGTTGAGTGTGTCCAGCGTCTCGTGCGCGGAGAGCGGCGTCTGCCGGAGCAGGAGACGCTCGGAGTAGCGCGCCCAGCCCCGCCAGATGGGTTGCAGGAAAAAAAGCAGCGCCACCAGCGGACGTGACATGCGGACGCGCTTGGCGCGCGGAATCTCCGACTGCAATCCGGCGATTATGCAGAGCGCGAGGGAGGCCAGCGCGCTCGCGATGCCGAGCGGGAGGAGGAGTGGGAATTTCACACCCGCAAAGGCGATGCCCAGTGTCAACAGGGGCAGCGTGACCAGCACGTGCCATTCCAGGCTCGTCATCAGCATCAGGAAAATCGAGGGCGACGGGGCGTAGATGGACTGGAAGAACGCGCTGCCGAAGACGCCGTGGTAGATGATGGGCGCGCGCGTCACGACGCCAATTTTCGCCGCCGTGTAGATGCGCCCGCGCCAGATGCTGCTGCCGATGTCGTTGAAGTATTCCGGGTGCTTGCGCACGAGTAATGCCTCGGCCTCGCCGTAGCCGCGCTGCTGTTTCAGGTATGCCTGCACGGTCGCGCGGCGGTAGTGCCAGACGAAGCCGGATGGACTGAAGCCTATCCTGTATCCGCGTTGTTGGAGCCGCCAGCAGACGTCCACGTCGTCACCGGCTTTGCGATAAATCGAGTCGAAACCGTTAATTTCGTCGAGCGCCCACTTGTAGAACGCCATGTTGCAGCCGGGAATGTGCTCGGCCAGACGATCCGTGAGCATCACGTGCGCTGGGCCACCGGGCGACGCCATGACAGCGGTGGGAATCCAACCGTCCTCGGGGGGCAGGAAATTATGACCGCCGATGCCCGTGAAATCGCTCCGCAACAAATCGCCGACGAGGTAATGCAGCCAGTCTTCGTCCGCGCGGCAGTCGGAGTCGGTGAACGCAACGATCTCGCCGGTCGCGGCGGCGATGCCGGTGTTACGTGCGACGGAGAGGCCGAAGTTAATCTGGCGGATGATCCGCATCCGGGGAGGCGGGGGAGGTGAGAGGTGAGAGGTGAGAGGTGAGAGGTCGGATTCCGCGCGCTTGCTTCCTGCCTCTTGGCTTCTGACTTCTGCCGTGCTTGGCCTGCGGTCATCGAATTCCATCCGATACCGTTCGGCGATCTGCGCCGTGTCATCTGTCGAGCCGTCGTCCACGAGGATGACTTCGTAGTTGGGATAGTTGAGTTGCTCCAGGGAGGTGAGGCACGCGGGCAGCGTCTTGCCGCCGTTGTAACTCGCGACCACGACGCTGACTTTCGGGTAACGCGGCAGCGCGAAGTGTGGCGCGATTTGGAAGGCCGCTTGGACGGCGGCGAAGGATGTCTTCGGCTCGCGTTCGCGCGTGACCACGCCGAAGTGCCAATCCAGCACGGGATGCCCGTCCTTCCACCAGTCGTCCGTGAAGCTGAAGACGAACGCGCCCGCCACGCCGCCGTTGAAGGCGGTTTCAAGTTGCCAACCGAGCATCTCGCTCTTCGCTGTTTCGCCCTCGCGGCCGGAGTCCGCGCCGAATTCACCCAGCAGCAGCGGCTTCGTGTCCGCGATCATCTGAAGCCGGGCGAGGTAGTTGTCGAAGGGCTTGGGGTGGTGGAGATAGACGTTGAAGGTGAAGAAATCGAGGTTGCGCGGCTGGAGAAACTCCGTAGGTGGGAAGTTTGCAAACGTGCAGAGGCACTCGGGGTCCACTTCCTTCGCGACCGTGACCAGTTCGTCAATGAAGTCCGCGACCTTGTCCGCGCCGCTCCAGCGCACGAGGTCGGGCGGGATTTCGTTCACCACGCTGAAGGCGAAGATGGCCGGGTGATGCGCGCAGGCGGCGACGGCGTCATGCACGGCCTTGCGCGCGTTGGCGCGGGTCTCGGCGCTGTCGAGGAAGCAGCCATTCTTCCACCACGGCACATCCACGAGCAGCTTGAGCCCATGCGTGTGCGCGAGGTCCAACAGCCAGCGCGGAGGCACGGTGTAGACTCGCAGTGTGTTGGCTCCCAGCGCGCGGATTTGCAGGAGGTCGCGCTCCAACTGCGCGCGCGGTGGAAAGTGGGATTTATCCTCGCCCGGCGCGAAAGGTCCGTAGGTCACGCCCTTCGCGTAAAACTTCTGTTCTCCGAGGCGGAAGAATTTTCCGTCCACTCGGACCCGGTCGCGGTTTGCAGCGGTGACAGACATTCGGAATTCGTAGTTGAGCTTCGCCGGTTAGCTCCGCTGCGGGGGAACCGCTGCGGTCAGATGTAGAACATCCGTTCCTTCTCCGCACCTTCCTCGACCAGTTGCTGGAAATTGACCGTGTCGGCGGCGCTCTCGGCGGCGGTTTTAAGCCGGGTCCACGCGCGATGCAACTCGGGAGGGCAGTGGCCGTTCGAAAGTGCGGGCGTATCGAAGACCTCGCCTTGCACGGCCCGCAGCACGTCGCCGAAGGTGATTTCCGCCGGTGTTTTGGCGAGTCGGTAGCCGCCCTCCTTGCCACGCACGCTCCGCACCAGTCCGCGCGTCTTCAGTTCGAGAAGAATTTGCACGAGGTAGTTCGGCGGGATGCCGTGCCGTCCCGCGATGTCCTCGACGCGCTGGACCTCGCCGGAAGGATGCACCCGCGCCAAGTCCAGCACGGCGCGCATCGCATAATCACTTTTGACCGACAACTTCACGCGCGAAGCGTAACAGGGCAGGGGAGCGGGGCAAGCCATGCGCAAGTCCGCACCTCGTTTGACAGACGCGTGCCCGGTCTCTACTGTCTTAAAGCAGCGTCCAAGAGCACATGACCAGCCAGCCATCGCCGCCTCCCCCGCCCAACGGCACGCTTGTTTTCATCGTGGATGACAACGAACTCCTCGGCGAAATCACCCAACAGCTCATTTCCTCCGCCGGCTACGACACGCGGCTATTCCACCAAGGCCTGCCCGCTCGCGACGC
Organism: Klebsiella pneumoniae; assembly: GCA_943330855.2. Lineage (GTDB taxonomy): Bacteria > Verrucomicrobiota > Verrucomicrobiia > Limisphaerales > SXTU01 > SXTU01. The sequence continues at coordinate 17,648 of CALQJI020000017.1, read as the reverse complement.
GTTGCTCGCCGCCGCCCCGCCGCCCGCCGTGCTCGTCACCGACTTCGACATCGGCGACATCAACGGCCTCGACCTCATCAACCAAGTCCGGGCCAAGTTTCCTGAGCTCAAGACGCTCCTCCTCAGCGGCACCGCCAAGCCCGAGGTCCTAGCGCGCAACCCCATCAAGCCCGACCTCTTCATCCCGAAGCCCTTCCGCGCCGCCGACGTCATCGGCGCAGTGGACAAGCTTGTAGCGGAGTTGCGGGCGGCGGTTTGACGCCGTTCGTCCCGCTTCCTAACGTCTCGGCGATGTTCGAGCTCACCGCCCCTTACTCCCCCGCTGGCGACCAGCCCCAAGCCATCGAGAAGCTCACCGCGGGCGTGCGGGCGGACGCGAAGCATCAAGTCCTCCTCGGCGTCACCGGCTCCGGCAAGACCTACACCATCGCGAACGTCATCCAGCAGATTCAGCGGCCCACGCTCGTCATCTCCCACAACAAGACCCTCGCCGCCCAGCTCTACGCCGAGTTCAAATCCTTCTTCCCCAAGAACGCCGTCGAATACTTCGTCAGCTACTTCGACTACTACCAGCCCGAGGCCTACATCCCGCGCAGCGACACGTTCATCGAGAAGGATTCGAGTCGGAACGACGAGATAGAGCGCCTCCGCCTCTCGACCATGAGTTCCCTCTTCGCGCGCCGCGACGTCATCGTGGTCGCCAGCGTCTCGTGCATCTACGGCATCGGCAGCAAGGAGGACTACGAAGCGATGGTCATCCCGCTGCGCGTCGGCATGGCCCTCACGCGCGAGCAACTCCTCTCCCGCCTCGTGGACATCCAATACACGCGCAACGACGTCGCCTTCGAGCGCGCGCAGTTCCGCGTGCGGGGCGACACGCTCGAACTCCGCCCCGGCTACACCGAGGACGGCCTGCGGATCGAGTTCTTCGGCGACGAGATTGACCGCATCACACGCTTCGAGCCGCTCACGGGTGAAGTCTTGGAACAGCTTCAATCCGTCGTCATCTACCCCGGCAAGCAATTCGTCACCACGAACGAAAAGCTCAAGGCCGCCCTCCTCACCATCCGCGCGGAACTGGGCGACCGCATCGCGTGGTTCGAGAAGCACGGCAAGCTCCTCGAAGCCCAGCGCATCAAGATGCGCACCGAATACGACCTCGAGATGATGGAGGAGATGGGCGTCTGCTCCGGCATCGAGAACTACTCGCGCCACATCGCACAACGCCCGCCCGGCTCGCGGCCCACCACGCTGATTGATTTCATGCCCGACGACTTCCTGCTCGTGATGGACGAGTCGCACGTAAGCGTGCCGCAGATTGGCGGGATGTATGCCGGCGACCGCTCGCGCAAGGAGGTGCTCGTCGCGCACGGCTTCCGCCTGCCCAGCGCGCTCGACAACCGCCCGCTCGACTGGCTGGAATTTCAGTCCCTCCAAAAGCAAACCATCTACGTCAGCGCCACGCCCGCGCCGCGCGAGATGCAGTGGGCAGGCACCAAAGTGGTTGAACTCGTCGTCCGCCCCACCGGCCTCATCGACCCCACCATCACGATCAAGCCGCTCAAGGGTCAGATTGACGACCTCATCGAGGAATGCCGCAAGCGCGTGGAACTGAAGGAGCGCGTCCTCGTCACCACGCTCACCAAGCGCACTGCCGAGGAACTCACCGACTACCTCCGTGACATCGGCATCAACGTCCGTTACCTGCACAGCGAGGTGGACGCGCTCGAACGCGTCGAAATCATCCGTGGCCTCCGCAAGGGCCAGTTCGACGTGCTCGTCGGCATCAACCTCCTGCGCGAGGGCCTCGACCTGCCGGAGGTTTCCCTTGTCGCCATCCTCGACGCGGACAAGGAAGGCTTCCTCCGCAGCGAGACCAGCCTCATCCAGACCGCCGGCCGCGCCGCCCGCCATCTCCACGGCGAGGTCATCCTCTACGCCGACGTGAAGACCAAGAGCATCCAGCGCTTCCTGGCCGTGTGCGAATACCGCCGGAAGAAGCAAGTTGCCTACAACACCGCGCACGGCATCACGCCACGCAGCGTCACGCGCGCTTTGGAGGACAGCCTGTCGTCGCAGCAAGAGCAGCGCGATGTCGCCACCGGGATGCTGAACGATGCCGCCGGCGACTTCGACGTGACCGAGACCATCCGCGAGCTGGAGGGCCAGATGATTGAAGCCTCGAACAAACTGGAGTTCGAGAAGGCCGCGCTTTACCGCGACCAAATCAACGAGCTGAAGCGCATGGTCAGCGGCGAAGCCCCGACCCGCCCGACGACCTACGGCAAGAAGCCCGCGAAGTCCCGCAAGTCCGGCCAGCCCACCTGGACACCGCGCGTGTAGTCGCAACCTTTAGGTTGCGAATCAAAACCTCTAGCGGCGCTCTGTTTGCGCCGAGTTGGGGAACTGTGGCGGTCACAGACCGCCGCTACAGAGCGAAGCGCAGGCTAAAGCCTGCGACTACGAACTGCGCGTTTGCGTTGAAATTCCCTCTCCGTTCAAGGCACGCTCCGCCCGTGACTTCGACGGCCAAACAACTCCTCCGCTGGCTGGCCGTCCCGTCGCTCCTCATCGCCGGCTGCGTCTGCCTCTCCCTCAGCTCCTGCTCCACCGTCGAGCGCACCGTGTCCGCGCCGCCCGCCATCGAAGGCGCCACCTTCGTCGGCAACCACGCCTGCGCCGACTGCCACACGAACTACACCCGCGCCTTCGCCGCCAGCGCGCACGGGCGCTTCCCGTCGGACAGCCCGCGCCTCGCGGGCCAGACCGGCTGCGAGTCCTGCCACGGGCCGGGCAGCAAGCACGTCCAGACCGGCGGACAGGGTCGGGACAAATTCATCGTCAACCCGCGCAAGTCGCCGGAGACGTGCTTCGCCTGCCACATCCAAACCCACGCAGAGTTCCGCCTGCCGCACCACCACCAAGTTCTCGAAGGCAAACTCCACTGTGCCCAGTGCCACGACGCCCACGGCTTCGACATCCACAAGCCCAAGGGCAGCCTCGCCCTTTCGCGCCTGAACGAGACCTGCGCCAACTGCCATCGCGAGCAGAGCAAGCCGCACGTCTTCGGCCACGAGGCGTTGCGCGAAGGCTGCGTCGCCTGCCACACGCCGCACGGCTCGTTCACGCAAAAACTGCTCCACCAACGCGACGTGAACCTCTGCATCAAGTGCCACGCGCAGGTGCAGACCACCGCCGGCGAAGTCGTCTTCGGCAACACCACCCACACCGCGTTCATCCGCCGCGGCACCTGCTGGTCGGCGGGTTGCCACACGGCGGTGCATGGGTCGAACATCGACCCGAAGCTGAGATACTAATGAAGTGGTCAGCGAACAGCCGTCAGCCGTCAGCGGTCAGCGGTCAGCTGCCGAGCCTTTGGAGCGCGGACGCCCACGTCCGCAGACGCTTCGTGCTTGGTTGCTGGCTCGCCTCCGTGCTGAGTTGCAGTGCGGTTGACGCCAGCCAACTCCCGCCCCCCTCCTCCGCCCCGATTGACTTCGCGCGCGACATCCAACCCATCCTCGAAGCCTCCTGTCTCCGCTGCCACGGCGCGGTGAATCCCAAGGGCCGCTTCCGCCTCGACAGCCGCGCCGCCGCGTTGCGGGGCAGTGAGGACGGCGTGGTCATCCTGCCGGGGCGCAGCGCGGAGAGCCGGCTCATCCACCTAGTCGCGCGGGTGGACCCGGAGAAGCAGATGCCGCCGCCGGGCAAGGGCGAGCCGCTCACCGCCGAGCAAGTCGGCAAACTCCGCGCGTGGATTGACCAGGGCGTGAAGTGGGACGCCGCCGCGACCAGCCGCCAGCCGAAGATTGAGTTCTCCGTCGCGCCCACGATTCGCTTCGTCTCCGTCAGCGGCAACGAGGCGAAGTTCCGCGAGCACACGGGGCTGCGGCCCGGCGTCTCGGGGGGCGCGGCGAACTTCTCCTTTGAGCAGCAACTCGACCCGGAAACGCGGTTCTCGCTGTCGGGCCGAGCCTTACCCCGCGACGAGGCCTACGCGGTGAAGCTCTCGCTCGACCGCCGCGATGTGGGTTTCATCCGTGCTGAGTTCGAGCAATGGCGACGCAACTACGACGATACCGGCGGCACTTACGCGCCGTTCGCCACGCCGATTTTCCGGCTGGGCCGCGAGCTGTTCATGGACGGCGGACGCGCTGCGTTCGATGTGGGACTGATTTTGCCCGACTGGCCGCGCGTGACGCTGGGCTACGAATTTCAGTTCCGCGACGGCGCGCAGTCCACGCTGCACTGGGGCGACTCCACCCAAGGCGGCGTGGTGAAGAATATTTACCCGGCACTGCGCTTTGTGGACGAGCAGACACACATCCTGAAGCTCGATCTTGAGCACGCCTGGCGCGGCACGCGCATTGAGGACAGCGCCCGCGTGGAGTTCTACGACCTCAGCACGCGGAAGGAACAGGCGTCGCCCGGCAGCGCGTTCGGCGGCACCACCACGCCGTCGTCCTTCGTGCTGGTGCGCGAGCAGGCGAGCCACTGGCAGGGGCAGAACGCGCTGGGGCTGGAGCGCCAGTTGACCGACTGGCTCTTCGGCTCGGCTGGCCATCTCTATTCTCGGATGGAGGGCGACGCGGGCTTTCAGATGAACACGGTGACCGCTGCCGGCGGTGGCGCGTTCGGCGAGCAGTGGTTTGCGAACCAAATCCTGCTCGACCGCGAGTCGCACTTGTTCAGCGTGGCGGCGCTGGCCGGACCGTGGGCGAACCTTTCCTTCTCCGCCGCCGTGCAAAGCGAATGGACGCGCCAGACCGGTCTCGGCGACGAGAACTTGCAGGTAGGTAATCCCGCCATTCCCTTCCTCTTCCCGACGCCCATCATGCTGAACTCGCAGCTCGACACGCACACGCTGACGGAGCAGTTCGGGCTGCGCTGCACGGGGCTGCCGCACACGGTGGTGTTCGCAGATGGACGCTTCCAACAAGAGGGGCGCGGCACCTTCGAGCAACAGGTGGGCGGGGCCGAGGCGTTTCTCCGGCGCACGGACGCGGACGCGGACTTGCGGGAACTGCGCGCGGGATTTCACACGTCGCCGTGGTTGGGCGCGACGGTCTCCGCCAGCTACAAACACCGCGAGACGCGCACGGACTACGCGAACTTGGAATACGTCATCGTGCCCGGCGGCGGACCGTATCCGGGCTTCCTGCGGCAACGCGCGAGTCGCGGTGACGAGGTGGACGCGCGGCTTTCGTGGCGGGCGGCGAACTGGTGGAAGATGCAGTTCGGCTACCGGCTCACCGCCACCGACTACGTGACGGCGACGGATGCGTTGCGCGGCTTCACACCCGGCGGCGCAGTCGCCTCGGCCAACCACGACGCGCACACCTTCAGCATGGGCCACACGCTCACGCCCTTCCGCCGCTGGACGCTCAACGCGAGCGCGAGCTACACGGACAGCCAGGCGACCAGCGCACAGAACGGCGTGGCATCCGTGGTGCCGTGGCGCGGCGGCATCGTGAGCGCGCAGGGCGGCGCGACGTTTGCGTGGACGCCGGACACGGACTTGCGTCTTAGCCACGCGTGGTCGCAGGCGGATTACGCGCAGAACAACTTCGTGGGCGGGTTGCCGGCGGGCTTGGAATACGACCAGCACAGTTTGCAGGCGGGCCTCACCACGCGGCTGAAACGCGGGGCGACGATGAACCTGCAATACGGTTTCCACCGTTACACCGAGCCGACGGGCGGGAGCGCCTACGACTACACCGCGCACAGCCTTCTCGGCACGCTGTCGCTGAAGTGGCCGGAGAAACCGTAGTCGCAAACTTCAAGTTGTAAATCCCTTGCGTTGTGGTGGTCTGGCCGAAATCGAAGCGCAGGCTGAAGCCTCCGGCTACGAGGGCGAACAGCATCCTCGGCACGGTGTCGATGATGTGGCGGAAGCGAGGTGGCGTGACCGCGCAGGAAAGCGAAAGGCCGCCCATGATGGCGGCCTTTCGAGTGGAATTAGCTCAGAGTTTTACTTTGCGACCGGCTTGGCGGCGACGGGCTTTTGCGCGTCCACCTTGGTTTTCACCTCAACTTTTTCGACACCGGTCAGCTTGGCGGTGGCTTCGCTTAACCGCTCGGCGATCATGCCGCTGGTGTCGCAACCGGCGGAGATTTTTACAATTTGTCCGCCCTTCGCGATGAGGAAGTTGCTGGGCATGGTTTTCGTGTCGAAGACCTTCCAGCTATCGCCCTTGGTGTCCACGGCATAGAGCATGTTGAGCTTCTTCTCTTTCACGTAGGCTTCGACCTTCGCGTCTGGCTCGCGGAAAATGGCCAGACTCGTGAGGCCCTGCGCCTTGTAGGCCGTGTGCAGCTCTTGGAAGTAAGGCAATTCCTTGTCGCAACCGAGACAGCCACAGGTCAGGCGCACGAGGACGGGGCCTTTGGCGGTGAGTTCGGCGAGGTTGATTTCCTTGCCAGTGGAATCCTTGATTTTGAAGTCTGGCGCGGCCTTGCCGATGGCGACTTTCTTGGGTTCCTCCGCTTGAGCGAAGGCGACGGTGGTAGCGAGTGCGAGGATGATTGCGAGTTGTTTCATAGGTGATTTTCGATGGCGAAACTGACCGGCCAGTGAAGCGGGTTATTCAAGAACAGGTCGGCAGGTGCCGGCGAGCCGGAATGCGATTGAAAATCTAGGTTCCTCCTTTTCGGGGGCAAGGAAGTGAGCTGTGCCTCCACCGGACTCGATGGATAAATTATCTTTGAAGCCACGCGGTGAGTTGCCAGAGTGCGCACATGTATCTGACGCCTGCCAACATGCTGGCGTGAGCTTATGGCCAACACTTCATTGACTCGCAAATTACAGGACGTGGAGGCGGTGCCCGCCGCCGTGACTCCGCCGGATCATTCCACGGAAACGTCCTTCTTCAAGAAACCCAAACTCGCCACCGGCAAGTCCCGGAAGCGCGACATCCCGGAGGGCTTGTGGACTAAGTGCCCCAAGTGCTCCACGATGCTTTATGACAAGGAGCTGGACGCGGGCCTGAAGGTTTGCGCGAAGTGCAACCATCATTTCGGAATCGGTTCCCGCGAACGCATCCACTCGCTGGTGGAGACATGCTCCTTCGAGGAGATGGACGCGGGCATGACTGCGGTGGACGTGCTCAAGTTCACCGGTGTGGCCACCTACGCCTCGAAGCTCGAGTCCTACAAGAAAAGCACGGGCCTCAAGGACGCAGTCATCACTGGACTCGGCACCATCGGCACGCAGCGGGTCGCACTGGGGGTGATGGATTTCAGCTTTCTTGGCGGCTCGATGGGATCGGTGGTCGGGGAGAAGCTCACGCGAATGATTGAGGCGGGCACGGCTCGTGGGCTGCCGGTCATCATTATCTCCACCAGCGGCGGCGCGCGGATGTATGAAGGGATGTTCAGCCTCATGCAGATGGCCAAAACCAGCGCGGCGCTTGCTTACCACGCGCGGAATAAGCTGCCTTACATCAGCGTGCTGACGCATCCGACGACTGCGGGAGTGATGGCTAGCTACGCGAGCCTTGGCGATTTGATCATCGCCGAGCCGGGCGCGATGATCGGATTCGCCGGCCCGCGTGTCATCAAGGACACCACGCAGGCGGAGTTACCGCCGGGATTTCAGACGGCGGAATTCCTCCTCGACCGCGGGTTGATTGACGCGATTGTGCCGCGTCAGGAACTGAAGGGAACACTCTGCGGCTATCTGGAGAGCATGATGGTTGGACGCTCTGAAGAGCAGGCGGCGTAGTTCTTACTTCGCCTTAGCCCGCCGCTTGGCTTCGAGGAACTCTCGGCGCAGGTCCACCAACGCGACGGTGTGTTTTCCGTTCACGTTCGCCTTGTCGAGCGCTTCCACGAGCTGGGCAAACCGCTCGTCCAGCAGGGGCTTTGCCGTGAAGTCGTCCGCCTTCAGGCTGGGTAGGCACAACTGCGAAAGTCGGGAGAGGCTGGTGTTTAGCAAGGATTCGTCCCGGGACCGGAGGAAGGCTAGGCTGGCCGAGAGGAAGTATTCCGTGGCGGCGGGGAAGTTCTTCTGCGGCGAGTTCACCGTGCGAATGGCGTAGTCGAAGTAGAGCAGGCCGAAGGGGTGTGCGTTGCGGGTTTCGACCACATCGACCATCAGGAGAATCTTCCGGTTGAAGTCCTCATTTTGTTGCGCCAGTGAGTTACTGGAGACGCCGCCTGACGCGGCCATCTGGGTGCGGAGGGACTGCGTCAGTTCGGTGAGCTTGCGGTCCAGCGCTTGCTCGCGGGCCGTGAGGCGTGTGTTGAGGGTGGTGTCCAGATCGCGGTTGAAGGCGGCGTAACGCTTCTCGTTGCCCATCTCGAGCGTTTTCTGAATGGCGATCTTGTCTCGCTCATAGTTCTTGTGACTCGCGAACCAAGCGAAGAGGACGAGGATCGCGGCCAGGCCGAGCATCAGGCCAGCGGCGACTTTCACCGTGTCCATGAGGCGACGCTCGTTGTCGTGCAAGGATTGCACCTGTGCTTTGAGGGCTTCCAACTCGGCGTTTGTGTGGTTCGGGTCCATCGGGATTGTTGGCGTTTGCTTGGAGCTGGAGCATGGTGCGCCGCTAGTGGGATGTCCACGAGGATTTGGTAGAACGGGGCGCGAACGTCGCGTTCGACTTTGGACCTTGAATTCGGGACGTGGAGCTACCTCCGCTTCGCCATCACCGCGCGGGCTTTTTCCAAAATCTTCCGCTCTTTGTCCGTCAGACTGTGGATGCCGTGGGCGGAAATCTTGTCGAGGATGGGGTCCACTTCCTTGGAGATGAAGTCGGCGGAGGGAGGCTCCTCTTCCTTGCTGACCGAGCGCAGGTCGAACCCCGCCACGCTGCTCGCCTCGCGGGGCTTACGGGCAAACCACGTCTCCCATGGCAGTGGCACGAAGTCCTGATGCCAGCCGAGTCGGGCAAAAGCGACCCCCGCCAAGATGCCGCCGAGATGCGCGGCGTGGGCGACGCCTCGATCGGCCGGCACCACCGTGAAGAACAGGGAGATCCCCGCCTCAATCCACAGTAGGTGTTTCGCGCGGATGGGGATGACAAAGTTCCAGCGAATTTCCGACTCCGACTCGAGCGTGGCGAAGAGCGCGAGCATACCGCTGGTGCCGGCGGATGCCCCGTAGAGCAGGTCGCCGTAGTGGCCGGGGAAGAGGAGCATCAGCGTGCCTTGCAGGAGTCCGCCGCCCAAGCCGCACAGCGCAAAGAAGAACAGATAACGTTTCGTGCCGAGCACGCGCTCCACCCAACTGCCGAGGAACCACAGGCCGAGCAAATTCATCAGCAAGTGGAACAGCCCGCCGTGCAGGAATTGAAAGGTGAAGAACTGCCAGAGAAACCCGTTCTTCAGTCCGGTTGTGGTGAGTGCAAGGTAGTCCTCCGCTCGGGTCCGGAGATGCACCAAATTGATGCACTGAAGCGCGAAGACCACCCCGAGGAAAATCATCAGCTTGTGCGTCACCGTCAGCGACTTGCGGAAGGAGGGTTGGCGCATATATTCCCGGTCGTCGAGCACGGGGCGCAAGCTAGCGATGGCTTACGGGCATTTCAACCGGCGAGTTGGCGTGCTGACGAATTGCGACTGCCAGTCAGGTTTTGAAACGTCGCAAGGTGACCGGGGAGAGAGGCTTGGTAAGCACTGAGACTTCAGCTCCGCTCTCGGCCGGGACCATGCAGTTGAGCCACGGATGGAACACGGAACAGTAGGTGAAATGCTAGGCACTGCGCTTCTGCGTTCGTCACATCCTCTGGCGGTCGCGATGACATCCCTCGCAGGAGGCGTCCGTTTCGTCCCTATTGGTGCTTCATCTATGGCTAAAGAATCCCTCCGGCGTGGACCGCCCGTTGAGCACTTGCTGAAAATCTCTCGGCCCGTCGGGCACTTGACGGCCCAAAATCTGACCGCAAGCAGGCACTTGCTTTCATTGCCCCGCCGTCCAAAACTCCCAAGATGACTCAGTCGTCTCCTTCCTCTCGCCGGGATTTTGTCGCCTTGGGGGCCATGGCCGCCACTGGTCTTGGCATGGTGCAGGACGCCATGAGCGCCGAGCGCAACCCGGCCATGACAGTCGCCGACAAGACTTCTTCCATCCGCATCACCGGTTACAAGGCGTGGTGGATTAATCCCGTCGTGTATCTGCGCATTGACACGAATCACGGCGTCAGCGGCTGGGGCGAAATCAAGGCCACCGACCTGCGCGTGGCGTTGCCGCTGCTCGCCTCGTTGTCTGAACTTTTCGTGGACGAAAACCCCACGCGCATCGAGCACCTCTGGCAGAAGCTCTACCGCGCGCACCGGGACATTCGCGGCGGGCCGTTCATGGTCCATGTCATCTCGGGCATCGACATCGCGCTGTGGGATTTGGCTGGGAAACTTTGGGGCGTGCCCGTTTACAGCCTGCTCGGCGGCCCGGTGCGCGACCGCATCCGCGTCTATCACACCCCCAAAGCGCAAAAAGTTCCGCCCCACGGCATCTACGAACACTCCGGCACGCCCGCCGACATTCAGCGCATGGTGAAGGCCATCGCTGACGCGCGTGAGAAGGTCGGCCCCGACGGCGCAGTGATGTTCGATGCGCATTGCGCCGTGCCGCCCGCGACGCTCATACAGCTCGCCAGTGCGCTGAAGCCTTACGACCTCCTCTTCATCGAGGAACCCGCCGTGCCGGGAAATATCGAGGTTTTCAAACGCCTCAAGGCCGCCATCAACATCCCGCTCGCGACCGGCGAGCGCGACCGCACTATATGGGGCATGATCCCGTATTTGCAGGAGCGCTGCATTGACATCCTCCAGCCCGATTGCTGCCACACCGGCGGCATCAGCCAGATGCGGAAAATTGCCGCGCTGGCGGAAACCTACATGGTCCCGCTCGCGCCGCATTGCACGGCAAGCAACCTCGGCATCTCCGCCAGTATCCACGCGACCGCCGCCACGCCGCTCTTCCTTATCCACGAGTTTTACCCGACCAACATGGGTTTCAATCCCCGGGGCATTGCCACGATCGACTGGCAGGTGGACAAGGACGGCTACGTCGCCTTGCCCAAGGGCGTCGGCCTTGGCGTGGACATGGTGGAGAAAATTTTGGATGAGGAAGCGAAGAAGCCGCAGACCTACAAATGGCCCGGCGCGAAGCTCAAGGACGGCTCCATCGCCGACTATTGAAGCGGCGGCCTTGCTTTCCGTCTGAACCTCCGCTGAAATCGCACTTCACATGAAACTAACCACGCCACTGTTTGCCATCGCCGCTCTAAGCGCCGCGACTTCCTTCGCCGCCACCAAACCCGACTTCGCCAAGGACATCGGTCCCGTCTTCGCCAAGAACTGCATCGAATGCCACGGGCCCGAGAAGCAGAAGGGTAAGCTCCGCCTCGACAGTAAGGACACCGCCTTCAAGGGCGGCGACAGCGGCCTCGCGGGCATCGTTCCCGGCAAGTCCGCCGACAGCCGCGTTTACAAGGTCATCACCCTCGCCAAGGGCCACGACGACATCATGCCGCCCAAGGGCGAGGCGCTCTCCAAAGCCACCACCGACCTCATCAAGGCGTGGATCGACGCCGGCGCGGAGTGGCCGTCTGGCTTGAAGCTCACCGCCACCGGAGCTGCGGCGGCCGGGAAGAAAGCAGATGAACTGCCGCCTGCCCCCAAGGCCACCGCTGCTGAGACCAAGGCCGTCGCCGAACTCGCCAAGGCCGGCATCACCGCCCGCGAAATCGCACAGGGCAGCAACTGGCGCTACATCAACCTCCGCGTCGTTGGAAAGAAGTTCGACGCGAAGGTCTGGGACCAAATCAAGGACGTGAGCAACTTGCTTGAGCTCAACGCGGCCGGCGTGGAACTCACCGACGCCGACCTCGCCAAGCTCGGCAAGCTCACCAACCTCCGCCGCCTCAACCTCGCCAACGCCACCGTGAAGGACTCCAGCCTCGCCGGGCTGAAGACTCTCGCGAACCTCGAATACCTCAACCTCGTCGGCACCCAGGTCACGGACGTCGGCCTCAAGCAGCTCGCCGGACTGAAGAAGCTTCAGAACGTTTATCTCTTCGAGTCGAAGGTCACGGACGCCGGGGTGGCCGAGTTGAAGAAAGCCGTTCCCGCTGCCCGCATTGATAATGGCGCGGACCTGAAAGCTTTCGCTGCTGCGACCGCTGCCAAAGCGGAGGCGGACAAGAAAGCCGAAGACGCGAAGAAGGCAGCCGACGCCCCCAAGAAGGACGAGAAGAAGCCCGACGCGCCCAAGGCCGACGAGAAGAAAGAGGACAAGAAGGAAGACGCCAAGAAGAAGGCCAAGAAAGCGGACGACAAGAAGAAGTAAGCACTGCCGACTGCTCAGGCGCTCCGACGGGCCGACCTCACGAGGTCGGCCCGTTGCTTTTGGAGCGCGGACACCCACGTCGGTGCTCCATTCCTACAGCGGCGGCCTATCTCCCAACGCCCACTTTCACAGACGCAACGGCAATTCTAGGTATCCAGACACCCGGTTCCTCTATCCCAACGGGCCGTTCCTCTATCACGACGGTCATTTCCTGTATCGCGAAGGGCATTTCCTCTATCGCGAAGGGCATTTCCTCTATCGCGACTGGAATTTCCACCCTTCCGATGGCTATTTTCGCTCATCGAACGGCCATTTCAACTCTCGAAACGGTCGTTGAAAGTCTTCAAACGGTCGTTTCCATCTCAAAACAGCCTGAGCCGTGTAGATGCTGAGGTTGTCAGGCGGACCGCCCTCGCTGGGAATGGATACAACTCCTCCCCTCGACAAGCTAGCTCAGTGCCTCGATGGCTGCTTTGGTCTGCGCGAGCTTGACCTGCCAGTCAGCCAGGCGTTGCCGGTGCTCCTCCAGCACGGCGGGCGGGACTTTTTGGGCGAAGCTCGGGTTGGCGAGCTTTTGCTCCACCTTCTCAATCTCGGCTTGGACCTTCGCCGCATCCTTCGTCAGGCGCACGCGCTCGGCGTCCACGTCAATGAGTCCGTCTAGCGGCAAGTAAAGTTCGCCGAGCTTGGTGAGCGCGGTGGGCGTGCCTTTCTTGGGCGTGTAATTGGGGTCAAGGTCGAGCGACTCGGCGCTGAGAAGCAGACGCAGGACTTCGGCCTCGCCGGGCGCAAGGTTGCCAGCGGGCTTGAGGGTGAACTTGCCCTTCTTGCCCGCGCCGATATTGAACTGCGTCTTGAGGTTGCGGCCCTGCGTGACGAGTTCGAACTTCGCGTTCGCAAACGTCTCCACGGTGTCGTCGAGGCCCCAGGCTTCCTTCTCGTCGGCGGAGAGCGGCTTGGGCCAGCGGGCGAACATGATGGTCTTGCCGCCTTGGTCCTCCGGCATGTCCGTCGAGTAACCCATCCCGTGCCACAACTCCTCCGTGATGAAGGGCAGCAGCGGGTGGAACATCCGCAGCAGGTGCGAGAGAACGAAGTCAATGACCGCAACCTTGTTCGCCTTGAGCGCAGTGTCCTCGCCAAAGAACGCGGCCTTGCTCGCCTCCACATACCAGTCGCAATACTCGCTCCAGAAGAAGCGGTAGAGCGTCTGCACGGCGGTGGCGAAGTTGTAGCTCGCGAGCGCGTCGGTGACTTCGCGGATGGCGAGGTCGAGGCGCAGGAGAATCCACCGGTCGTCGCTGGAGAGGAGCTTGGCGTCCATCTCGCCCTGCACCTCGAAGGTGGTTGAAGGTTGAAGGTTGAAGGTTGAAAGGGCGGCGGAGTCCGCGCCCTGGCTTTCAACTTTCACCTTTCCACTTTCAACGCTTCCGACCATTTGGCGGAAGCGACAGGCGTTCCAGAGCTTGTTGCAGAAGTTGCGGCCCAGCTCCACGTCCTTCTCATCAAAGAGCACATCCTGACCGAGCGGCGCGCTGCGCATGGTGCCGAAGCGGAGGGCATCCGCGCCGTATTGGCTGATGAGCACGAGCGGGTCGGGCGAGTTGCCGAGGGTCTTCGACATCTTGCGGCCCTGCTTGTCACGGATGATGCCGGTGAAATAGACATTCTTGAACGGCAGCTCATCCATGAACTCGTAGCCGGCCATAATCATGCGCGCGACCCAGAAAAAGATGATGTCCGGCCCGGTGACGAGGTCGGTGGTCGGGTAGAAGGCGCGGAGGGTTTGCGCGTTGGCGTCGTTGGCGTCGTTGGCCTTGTCGCCGGTCCAGCCCATCGTGGCGAAGGGCCAGAGCCAGGAACTGAACCAGGTGTCGAGCACGTCGGGGTCTTGAACCCACTCCAGACCGGGTGATTCGATTTGGCAACGAATCTCTTCGTGCCCCATTACTTCGGCGACACCGGGATTGATTTCCGACGCGTGCGCTGTGCCCTTCCGATACCACACCGGCACGCGATGCCCCCACCAAAGCTGGCGGCTGATGCACCAGTCCTGGATGTTCGACAGCCAGTGGTCGTAAACCTTCGCCCAGCGGTCGGGATGAAACCGCATCTTCTCGGAGCGCCGGTCTCCGACCCGGCCTGAAGCGACCGTCTCCTCCAACGCGCCGAGTCGGGGCCCGGCGCTCCGCTCATCCGGCTGCTCCACACACGCCTTCGAAACTTCCACGCTTGGATACTTGAGGAACCATTGCTCGCTCAGGCGCGGCTCGATGGGCACGTCCGCCCGCTGGCTGAATCCGACGTTGTTTTCGTAAGGCTTCGCTTCCACCAACGCACCGAGTTCGGTGAGCTTTTCCTCTGCCACCTTGCGCGCCTTGAACCGGTCCAACCCGCGCAAGTCCGCGCCAGCAAGGTCGTTCATCGTGCCGTCCGCGTTGAGGACTTCGATCACAGGCAGCTTGTGGCGCTGGCCGATGTCGAAGTCCGCCTTGTCGTGCGCGGGCGTCACCTTGAGCACGCCGGTGCCGAACTCGAAGTCCACATGGTCGTCGCCGATGATGGGGATGAGCTTTTGGGCAAGCGGCAACTCGACGGGGAGCGGCCGCACGATGTGCTTGCCTATGAGGTGCGCGTAATGCGGGTCCTTCGGGTTCACGGCCACGGCGGTGTCGCCGGGGATGGTCTCCGGACGCGTCGTGGCGATGGTCAGCCATGTGCCCGGCGCTTCCACCACCTCGACCTTGAAGTGATACATGAAGCCCTTCTGCGGCTTCATCTCCACTTCCTCGTCGGACAGCGCGGTCTGCGAGGCGGGGCACCAATTCACCATCCGCTTGCCGCGATAGATCAGGCCCTTCTTGTAAAGCTCCACGAACACCTTCTGCACGCAGCGCGAATACTCCGGGTCCATCGTGAACCGCTCGCGCGTCCAATCGCAGGAGCAGCCGAGTTTTTTGAGCTGATTGATGATGATGCCGCCGTGCTTTTCCTTCCACGTCCAGACGCGCTTGAGGAACTCCTCGCGGCCGAGGTCGTGCTTGGTTTTCTTCTCGTCGCGCTTCAACGACTTCTCCACCTGCACCTGCGTGGCGATGCCCGCGTGGTCGGTGCCGGGGAGCCAGAGGACTTCCTTGCCGTCCATGCGCGCCTTGCGGCTGAGGATGTCCTGGATGGTGTTGTTGAGGACGTGCCCCATGTGGAGCATGCCCGTGACGTTCGGCGGCGGGATGACTATGGAGTAGGCTGGGCGCTGCTCGGAGACGCGCGCGGGGTCGGCGGTGAAGCAGCCTTGCTTCAGCCAGAAGTCATACCATTTGTCCTCCACGGACTGCGGCTCGTAGGCTTTGGGGATTTCGGTCATGTCAAAGGAGTTTGGACCACGTAACTCGTGCGATTCACATCAACCGCAAATCGAGCTGTAACATTCGTGATGCGTCTTGCTTACAGCCTAAGCCGCTCCTCCAGATGGGAGCAAGCCAAAGGGCTCATCGGGCACTTTTCCATTGCTGTATCAGCATCATCTCTCATCCTCTCGACCAATGAATCTGCTGCCTTTCACAAATCTTCCTGCCCACGCCCCACGCGCCTTCGTGCCCGCGCAGATCGATCTCGGCGACTGGTCCCAATGCGCCCCGCTCTTCGATCAGCTCGACGCGCGTGCGCCGCAGTGCCAGTCGCTCGCCGACTTCGAGCGTTGGATTCTGGATCAGGGTGAACTCTTCGCTGCGCTCGACCAGGAGGGCAGCCAGCGCTACATCGCGATGACCTGTCACACGGACAGTCCGGAGGCGGAGGTTGCATACCTGCATTTCGTCGAGCAAGTGGAGCCGGAACTGAAGCCGCGCCAATTCCATCTCGCCAAACTTTTCCTCGCCCACCCCTTCCGCGCGCAGCTCGACCAGCATCGTTACGAAGTCTTCGACCGCGACACGGCTTTGCTCGTTGAGCTGTTTCGCGAGGAGAACGTCCCGTTGCAAACCGAGGAAGCCAGACTCGGCCAGCAATACCAGAAGCTCTCCGGCTCGCTCACCGTGAACTTTCGTGGCGAGGAGAAAACCCTCGTCCAGATGGGCCGCAATCTCGAAGAGCCGAACCGTGCGTTGCGCGAGGAGGCGTGGACGCTGGTGGCCGGACGTCGCTTGCAGGAAGCTGATAAGATTGAGGAACAGTTCGAGGCGTTGCTCAAGGTCCGCGAACAAATCGCCCGCAACGCAGGCTTTCCGAACTACCTCGCCTACGCCTTTCGCCTGAACCGCCGCTTTGATTACACGGCCGAAGATTGCCTCAAGTTCCACTCCGCCGTGGACACGGAGTTCATGCCGGTCGTGCGCCTGTTGCAGGCCGAGCGCAAACGCCAGCTCGGCGTGGACGCGCTGCGCCCGTGGGACACCGCCGTGGACCCACTGAACCGCGCGCCGCTGCGGCCCTTCGTTGATGTGGACGAGATGGTCACGCGCACGCAGTGCGTCTTCGACAAAGTGGATGCCGAACTCGCCGCCGGCTTTGCGCAGATGCGCGAGCTGAAACTCCTCGACCTTGCGAACCGCAAGGGCAAAGCCCCCGGCGGCTATCAGTCCACCCTCGCCGAGGCGCGGCTGCCGTTCATCTTCATGAACTCCGTCGGCGTGCAGCGCGACGTGGAGACGATGCTCCACGAGGCCGGGCACGCCTTCCACACGCTCGCGGCGAAGCACGAAGACATTTATCCGTATCGCAGCGCGCCGATTGAGTTTTGCGAGGTGGCCTCAATGGCCATGGAGCTGCTCGGCAACCAGCATCTCGAAGAATTCTACGCGCCCGCTGAGGCGAATCGCGCCCGCAAGATGCACCTCGAAGGTATCATTGCCTTCTTCCCGTGGATGGCCACCGTGGATGCCTTCCAGCACTGGATTTACTCGCACCCCGGCCACAGCCGCGCCGAGCGCACCGCCGCGTGGCTCGCGCTGATGGACCGCTTCGGTGGCGATGTGGACTGGACCGGCCACGAGTCTGTGCGAGCGAATTTTTGGCACCGCCAGCTTCACATCTTCCTCCACCCGTTTTACTATGTGGAATATGGCATCGCCCAACTCGGTGCTCTGCAAGTCTGGGCCAACTCCCATCGCGATCCGGTGAAAGCACTGCGCGACTACAAGGCCGGGCTCGCCCTCGGCGGCTCACGTCCGCTGCCGGAACTCTTCGCCGCTGCCGGCTGCCGCTTCGACTTCAGCGCGGAGACGGTGCGCCCACTCGTGGCGTTGATACGCCGCGAGCTGGCGAAGTTCGACTGACGTGCTCGCCGCCCCCACCCACTGGAGCGCGGACGCCCACGTCCGCCGCACACAAGCCCGACGCAACCGGCTGCGGACGTGGG
>CALQJI020000016.1 GCA_943330855.2 Klebsiella pneumoniae | reverse complement strand
GAGCGAAGCCACGACCGACGCGCAGCGGTGAACCCGCCACCAACCCAGAGCGTCTCGGCATGCAATCAAACCCAACTCACACGCATTCCCTTAAAGGCTCTTCCATCCCTGCCTCGAACTTAGCCACGAAAATCCCCGAATATCCAAAAGAAATGGCACAGAAAAAAATCAGAGCGACGTTCAAGATGGGGAGAATAGAGCATGAATCCGACTGCGCATCCTTCGTTCATTAGAATTACCCGCTGGCCACTTCGCCCTCGCGGCATTCGTTCGGGACTGAACGCGCCTCGTTCCCCCCCTGTGCCGCTCGTCATCACGCGTTGAGGAGTCGGTAGTTGATGACCGCTATGATCAGGGAGAGCACCAGCAAGGTCAGCGAGGGTAGCATCTTGAACACTGGATTCTTCACTCGCAGATGTATGATAAACGCACATCCCATCAGGAAGGCGATGCCCAGACCGCCTGCTATGGCGAAAGGCTTCCGCTCAATGCCGATGAGCAGCAGCAGCGCAAAAGTCAGTTTGAGAATTCCCACCAAATCGCGCAGCCAGTCCGGCAGGCCATACTGTTTGAACTCCTGGATGGCGTTTTCGTAGCGCACGACCCACACGAAGAAGATCGAGGCAGCCACCAAGGCTTGTAGAGAAATCGTCAGAGTTTCCATGACCGCATCTTAGGACTGATTGCCCGGCATTGGCAGTGTAAATTCCTAGCTCGACCGGGAGTTCGAAAACAGGGGCGACCGGGCCGCCCCCCGTTTCATGCCGAGGGTG
Source organism: Klebsiella pneumoniae (assembly GCA_943330855.2). Classification (GTDB taxonomy): domain Bacteria; phylum Verrucomicrobiota; class Verrucomicrobiia; order Limisphaerales; family SXTU01; genus SXTU01. The sequence continues at coordinate 73,511 of CALQJI020000016.1, read as the reverse complement.
GGAAAACCCAAAGCACCGGGCGGCCGACGTTGCAATGCACCGCACGCCCCAACAATGTGAACGTGGCCCAAGAGTAGTAGAGGTTGCTGCGCGCGAGATTGCCGGGAACAAAACCTGACAGCGGTTTCTCAAGTTGGCGTAACCGCAGCGAGGCTGACGGAATCGGGTAAAAGATGTTTTGCACGGTGGAGTTTGAACTGCCGTCTTCACCGATCAAGTTGGGAAAGCGAGCAATCCATGGGCGCGGATCGCGGCCGGAATCGGCAGCAGCGCGGTCAGCGACGAACACGGCTTTGCGACTCAACGTCGGCAGTATCAGCAGACTGCCAAACGTCCAAAGCGTCATCCAGCAGGCGTGGCCGAACAACGCCTCGGCTGGGGTGCGCTCGGCGAATTTGAAGATGAGCGATCCGAAAAAACCACCGATGAGATTCCAACCGAGAACCAGAATGAATGCACGGTCAGTCAGGCCATTCCCCACCTGCCACTGACGCCGGCCCGATTCCACGGCGAGTTCCTCCTTCGGCAAATTTGCCAGCCAGCGTTCCGGTATCAGGCTTTTGGCGCGACGTCCAAAACCTACGATCCCACCGGTGAACGCCGGGTCGGTGGTGTTGGCGACCAGAAGCGTTCCGCCATCATGCGGAGTTTCCTTGATTGGAACACCGTCCATCGCGCGGAAGAGTTGCCGACGGCCGAGCGCCAGCCCCGCTGTCGCGAGCAGGATGGAAAAACAGAATCCGCCCGAGAGTCGGAAGCTGACGTAGCTCAGGAAACCCACTCCGGTCAGCACCAGCGTGTGAACGAGCACGCCGCGCGACCAGCAATGGAGGAAGGCCGTGATCGTTGGCCGTGGTTCGGGCATCAGCAAAATGCCGCCGATGAAATCGAACAGTGCCTGCACTGCGATCATCGCCACAAAAATGAACCCTAGGCGACGAAGGTCGAAACCACTGGTGTGACCCGACGTCAGCCAGTAAAGGCCGAGCGAGGTCGTCAACACCCAGAAGCCGACGTTCGTGATGCCGAGCCACAGGCGGCGGCGGGCCAGATTTTTCATCTCCGGTGTCATGGGGTTACCCCTCTGATCGAGCTCATCTCCAACCGGAACGGGCCTGCTTTTTTGTCCGAGATGAGGAGGCCCACTGAAGTGATTTTTGAAGGAATCAGCGGCGGCACGTCGGTCAGGACGCGGCCGCGAAAAGTCGGCATGAAATCCTTGAAGGCGAGACGGTGCTCTTCCCACTCGCCGCGCTTCGTGGTGAACTCGGCCTGATAATTCAGCGCGTTGAAACCCGCCTCGGTGCGCACCGTGAACTTGTAACGCCGTCCATCACCCCGCACGCGGAGCACGAGGGCATCGGTGCCGTTGAGATTTTCCCGCACGGGCGTGGACCGCACCGAGGCGAACCCGCCGTTGTTCTCGAGCGAGACCACACCGCTGAAGATCGCGCCGCCGTTCGTGAGGAGTTGGAACTGACTGGTGGACACGCCGCCCATCACGTCGTCGTTGACGACTTGCCACTTCGTGGAATTGGTCGCCGCCTGGAAGTCGAAGATCATTTTTTCGGAAGCGGCGTCAGCATTCATGGTGATGGCAAGACACGCACATACAAGCGCGGCGAGATGGCGGAGAGAAGTTACGGAGGGAATTGTCATTTGAGTTGGGACAGTTCAGGAGTTCAGTCGCCACAGGGTGAAATTCAGCACCGCCGCAAAGCTCACCCACGCCAGATATGGCACGAGCAGCCACGCGGCGGGGCGACTCACTGGACGGAAGGCGGCAAGTGTCGCGGCAATCGCCAGCCACAGCATTACGATTTCGGCGAACGCGAGGCCTGGCCGATGCAGCCCGAAGAACAGTGGTGTCCATACGGCGTTGAGCGCGAGTTGCACCAGGAAGAGCGTGAGCGGCCGCCGTTGCGCGGCGAGTCCGCCGCGCTGCCAAACGAGCCACGCCGCCACCGCCATCATCGTGTAGAGAGCCGACCACACCGGGCCAAAGATCCAGCCAGGTGGATTCCACGCCGGTTTTTTGAGCGTGGCATACCATTCGCCCGGCATGAAGAACGCGCCGAGCGACGCGGCGCTGAAACTAAGAACCAGCCAGCCAGCCAGGGCGAAGGCGAGACGGACGTTGAAGCGTTGGGCAGGCATCGTGGACAAGGGGTGCAATCAGCCGTCGGCCCGCAAGTGCGCGAGCAGTTTTAAGACCGCGAGCTCCTTGGCCTTGGCTTCGACCTCCACGGTGATGCTGCGATGTTGCCACGCAGCGGGGAAATCCGCCGGGTCAATGTAGTCGTGATGACGTGTGGGCTTCGGCCCATCCCAGCCCTCGAGCGGGCTGGAAAGATGGAACAGCGGCTCACGTCCGCGCCAGGTTGCCGTCGCGTGTTCCGTCGCTTCCTCGACGCTCAGGCCATCGGCAAGGCAGCGATGATGATGCACGTCATAGACGAGCGGAGTTTTCGTCGCCTCGCAGACCGGCAGCAAATCGCGCGGGGTGTATACCTTGTCGTCATTCTCGAGCGTCAGCCGCGAGCGGACGGGCGCGGGCAGGCGCTCGATGTTCTGGACGAGCGCACGGAGCGCGGCGGGCTTGTCCCCATACGCGCCGCCGCCGTGCAGATTGATGGTCTCGGCGCCAACCCATTCCGCGACCTCCGCCTGGTAATCCAATTCCGCCAGCGAGCGCGAGAGCGTGACCGGGTTCGCCGAATTGAGGACGACAAATTGATCGGGATGAAAGGACAGCCGCAACCCATGCGCGCGGGCGAACGCGCCGAAATCCTGGAACGCCTGGCTGATGCGCGCCGCGGCGGGCAGATCCGTCACCGCATAGCCAGCCTCGGGATGAGTCTTGATCGGGAGAATCTGGCTGTTGATGCGGAACGCGCCGATGCCGTGCGCGGCGCAATAGCGCAGTGAGGCGAGCAGAGCTTCCGCGTTGGCGAGACAAAGTTCAGACAGACGGCGCAACTGTTCGGTGCGCGCCAGCTTGAGCAGCGCCGTCGCCGTCGTGGTGCGGAACTTGATCGGCTCACTTGCGAACTGACAGCAGAGTCCGAGGCGAAGGGAAGGCGGAGAGTGTGCCTTCATGGAGCCAGCCCAGGATTCAAATTCTCCTCGCAGCCGACGCAAGGGGGCCCTGAAGTTCATTCGGGAAAAGTCGTTCATTAAGAGCCTGCTGACGTCGGCTGCTACTTCTTTCATGATGTATTGCGCAACGGCGACATCCCCGGCGGCGATGACGCGCTTGGGACTGCCGATGAAACGTCATTGGCGAAGAGCCTCCGCCTTCAAGGTCAGAACAGGGCGAGGAACCCCACCTGCAAGTAAGGGGCGCCATCACCATTGAGTAGGAGATTCTGTCGATCGAATGTGAACCGCCGATCCATCACCCAGCCAGCGTCCAAGAGCGCGGACCATTTCTGTCCCAACTTCCACCGTGCGCCACCACCAAGGCGGATCTCCCTGTAATCAACGATCTCGTTGTTCAATCCAGCCAGCGTCACGCGGGTTCCAAAATCTTCCGCTACCCGCCACGAGCCACCCCTCAGCTCACCCCCGGCGAACAAACTCAATGAATCGTTCGCGGCAAACTCAATGCGAGGTCGGGGCATGAGGAAGTTTAGGGTCCAATCCGGCGCGAATTTCCAGCGCACCCCAGGACCGCCCACCACGGGTTGGCCCGAACGCAAATCCACATTGATGCCTAGCACCCAGGTCAGGTTGGTGCTGGGCGAATAGGCGAGTCGCATCGCGAAAGGCGCATTCAAGTCGTCACTGCTCACGTCTGCAAAGTCGCTGTAGATACCAGGGTCGACTTCGAAGCGCGCCAGCCAGCCATCGGCAAAGCGCCATTCGCCGCCCAGTTTCAACACAAGGCCATGAACTTCGCTGGGAACAGGGACGCCCGCCGGGACCGCGAATCGCGAACCACTCCACTCCGCACCCAGTAACCAAGAATGGCTCTCCCCGGCGCGAATCGTGCCGAGCCAGCCCACCTTTGTGTGCAGCGCATCCATGTTTCCTAAGGGGGTAGTTCCCTGCGAAATTGCGGCCGGCAGCGAATAGGAAACCTCGGCTCCCAGGGCTTGGTTGAAGTCCGCAAACATTGGGTGGATCCGTGTCTGGGCCTGGGACGCTACCGGCAGTGACACTACCATGGCGAGAGCGGCGCAGAGTTTCTGAAGAGTCTTCATGGTTGAGTTGAGGTAAGGGAACCCGTCGCCGACTTCGTCCAGCGGAAAGCGGACAGCGCATTCAGTTCGCGGACAAAAAGTTGATCATCCGCGACGGAAACGTGCGCCCACGTCTCGGAATCAGTTAGCTTGCGCTGGTCGAGCTGCAGAAGCTTTTCCTTGTTCGCGCGGAACTGGAACAACTGTCCGCGCTGGTCGAGGGCGAGGATGCGGTCGCCTTGGGCGACGAGGCTCATGTATTTGCCGAAGGACTGTTCGCTCGTCCACAGTTCGCGGCCGGTCTCCACTTCGATTGCCATGACGCGCTGGCTCTTGAGATGATTGTAGGCTACGCCGTCAATGATGACCGGCGTGCTCATGTAGCCTTGCGCCTTGTTCTTCCACGCCTCGGTGACGGTGAACTTGCTGTCCGTCTGCGCGACCTTGAAACCGATGGTCTTGCCGCCGTAGGTGCTGGTGAAGAGCGTGTCTTTGTAAGCGACCGGGGTGAGGATGTTCATGCCGCGAAACGCTTCGACCGGTTGTTCCCACAGCACCTTGCCGTCCGCCGGATCCACGCCCGCGAGCTTCTCGCGGGTCTGCACCACAAGCTGCCGCCGGCCGGCGAGGTCCGCGAACATCGGCGACGAGAAAACACTGCTCATCATGCCGCCCTTTTCGGTCAGCGTGCGCCAAACCAGTTCGCCGGTGCGCTTGTTGAGCTTCACAAGGCTCGCGCCAGCCTGAACGTAAACGAACTCGCCATCCACGAGCGGCGAGCAGACGAAGCCGAAATCAGGTGCCGGTGCTTCCATCTTCTTTACGAAGTCAAACCGCCAGCGTTCCTTCCCCGTCTGCGCGTCGAGGCACACCAGCAGGTCGCGCATACCGGCGACGAACAGACTCTCGCCATCACAAGCCGGCGTGGCGCGAATCCAGTCGCCATTCGACTTGGCGAAGAACGGCACGGTCATCGCGCCTTCCCACTGCGCGCGCCACAGTTCCTTCCCGGTCTGGCGATCGAAGGCGGTGACGACCTCGAACTTCTTGTCCTTCGACTCGGTCGTGAACACGCGATCGCCCGAGACGATGGGGCCGGAGTAACTTGGTCCCAGTTCGACGCGCCAGGTGCGCTGGAGATGATTCGTGCCGAGCTTCTCCGGCCAGACGGGGCCGGTGAACTGGCCATCGCGATTCGGCCCGCGCCACTGGGGCCAGCCTGAATTGAGAGGCGTTTCAGCACGGGTGGTCGCAGCGCCGGTCAGGAGCAACGCGAAGAGAATGAAAAATCGGGTGTGCATAAAATTTCTGATCGTTGTGTTGTCGTGTTCGAGCGTGGGTCTCGATGATTGGAGCAATCGGAAAGAAGGATTCATGAAGGAGAAGCCGGCCGGGCTTGGACGGAACTGAGGCCGCCATCCACCGCGAGCACCTGGCCAGTCACCCATGATTGTTGCGGATCGAGAAACCAGCGGATAGCGCTCGCGACTTCCTCAGGCGCTCCGATGCGACCGAGCGGGTGCAACGCAGCGGAGGCTTTCATCGAAGCCTCATGTCTGGTGAGGGACTCGGTGAGCGGTGTCCGAGTGAGACCGGGCGCGACGCAGTTCACACGAAGGTTGTAGCGGGCGTAAGTCGCAGCGGCGGATTGCGCGAGGCCCACCACCCCGGCTTTGGCGGCAGCGATGGCTTCGTGGTTGATCATGCCGCGCTGGGCCACGGCGGAGGCCAGCAAGACAATGGAACCACCGCCGGTCCGCATCATCCGGCTCGCGGCCGCTCGGAGAACGTAGAACGAGGAATTAAGATTGGCCGCGAGCACGTTGGACCATTCTTCATCCGTGGTGCTGTGGGCTGGTTTAAGCAAAAGCGAGCCGACGCAATTCACCACGCCATGCAACGGACCGAGTTGTGCAAAGGCCCTGTCAACGCAGGCTTCAACCGAGGCCGAGTCGGTGGCATTCACGGGGCCGGCGTGAGCTTTCAACTCTCTAGCCAGCGCGTCGAGCCGTTCGCTGCTGCGTGCTGCGAGGCTCAAGCCGTAACCCAGCGTTCCGAGTTGCCGGGCGAGTGCCGAGCCAATTCCTCCGGTCGCTCCAAGGATGAGCACGTTGGTCGTATGAGGGGCTTGGTTCATTAGGAATTCACCGCGGGCAGCGGCTTGATAGGAGCGGAGCCTTGTCCCGACGAATCCGGTGGGTTGTTGAACTCGGGCGGCGTTTCATTGCTCTGCGCGGCCAATTGTTTGGCCATGTCTGCCGCCTGCTGCACGCCGAGGAAAACTACTGCCGTGATGACCAGGCCAAAACAAAAAATGGGAATGACGTAGGTGGCCATATCAGTTCCTTCTCTTGTTGATGGTGGCACCGGACAGGAGGACGAGCCGCACGCCGACCCAGAGAATGAGAATGCTCGGCACCCAAAGTCCCACGAAGGCGCCGGCGTCGTGGCTCAGGAGAAACCACAGTCCGACACTCACGACGAGACTCGCGAAGGCCGCGATGAGAAAGGGATAGTCAATTTTTTGAAACATAGTGGGAGGCCTTGATTGGTTTGAGTCTGTGGTGGGGGATTTTTATTGGTGAGAAGGGGCGGGGAGCCAGAGACTCCCCGCCCCGACAATTGCCGTTACTTCGGCAGCACCACAGTGTCGATGACGTGGATGACGCCGTTGCTGGCGGCCACGTCGGTCATGACGACCTTGGCATTGTTCACGGTGACGGCGCCGGCGGCGACCTTCAGATTGAGCGACTGGCCGTTCACGGTCTTGGCCTTCATCGTCTTGACGTCTGCGGCCATGACTTTTCCAGCCACGACGTGGTAGGTGAGGATGGCCACGAGCTTCGCTTTGTTCTCAGGCTTGAGCAGGTCTTCCACCGTGCCCTTGGGGAGCTTGGCGAAGGCTTCGTCCGTCGGCGCGAAGACGGTGAACGGCCCCGGCCCTTGGAGGGTCTCGACGAGTCCGGCGGCCTTCAGGGCGGCGACCAGGGTGTTGAAGCTGCCGTTGCCGGAGGCGACAGCGACAATGTCTTTGCCGGCGGGCTTGGTCTCAGCGTGCGCGATTCCGAAAAAGCCGGACGCGGCGAGGAGCGCAGTGAGGGTGAGGATGCGGATGGTTTTCATGGTTCGTATGGGATGTTTTGTTTTTTGTTTTGGGGTGAACCTGGATGACCACCGCAAAGTGAGTCGGCTTCGCGAACCGGCATTCGATGAGCCGGTGCTGGGCGACGCTTGCGTTTGTTTTCCGATGTTCACGTTTTGTTTTCATGTTCAGCTTGCTGCCAAGCAGTATTGAACTTGTCCATAATATGTCTAATTGTTGTTTATGTGTCAATAGTTTGTCTCAAATTATTTTTGAAGGGCGCTCCCGTTGGCTTTATAGGGCATTATACTTGATTTATCGGTGTATTTTGGCTTAAATATCCACTCTATGAAAACCCACACTTGCAAAACGTCGCCGGATTGTCACATTTCTGTCTAAGTATATGGCTGAAGCTCACCAATCAATTAAAGTAGTCGCCCGGCGCACGGGATTGAGCGCTCATGTCATCCGAATCTGGGAGAAACGCTACGGCGCCGTGGAGCCCGAGCGCACTGAGACGAATCGCCGCCTTTACTCCGATGAGCAAATCGAGCGACTGAGCCTGCTCCGCGACATCACGCAGAATGGACACAGTATCGGCCACGTCGCGAAGCTGCCGACCGAGAAACTCCGCGAACTGTCAAAGGAATCGCACGGCACCAACGGCCGCGCCCCTCGCGCGCTGACCGCGGCCCCGGCTGCCCCGACCTTCCTCGACGAATGCGTCGCGGCGGTGCAGTCACTCGACGCCCGCGCGCTCGAGGAGACGCTCAAACGCGCCGCGACGGAGCTGGGTGCGCATGGTCTGTTGCAACGCGTGGTGGCTCCGCTGGTGCAAACCCTCGGTGATTTATGGCGCGAGGGCACCATCACCGCCGCGCACGAACATTTTGCCAGTGGGGTTATCCGCATCTTCCTCGGACAGGCCGCCAAGCCGTTCGCCGGAACGGACAGTGCGCCCGTGCTAGTGGTGACGACCCCGGCGGGACAGATTCACGAACTCGGTGCCCTGCTCGTCGGGGCGGCGGCGGCGAACGTCGGCTGGCACGTCACCTATCTCGGTGCCAGCCTTCCGGCGGCGGAAATTGCCGGAGCGGCGCGTCAGAAGCGTGCGCGCGCCGTGGCCTTGAGCCTAGTCTATCCCGAAGATGACCACCGGCTCGATGGGGAATTGACACGGCTGCACGAGTCCCTGCCGCCGGAGGTGACGCTCCTCGTCGGCGGACGCGCCATGCCAGCCTATCACGCTGTTCTGGAAAAAATCGGGGCGACCCAAATCGCAGACCTCACGGACCTGTGTGCGACCCTCGACGACCTGCGCAAACCCGCCAAGAAAGTGAAACGATGAAACCGTTCTTCTCCCGAAACATTGACCACCAAGGCCGACTGGTCCGTGGAGTCGTCGCGATGGCATTGCTCGTGGGGGCAGGCTTTGGTTTCACCGTGTCTGCTTGGCTAGGCATCGTCCTGCTGGCGTCTGGTTTTTTTGTGGCCTTCGAGGCTCTGCGTGGTTGGTGTGCGTTGCGCGCCTGCGGCATTAAGACGAAATTTTGAGTCGTATGCTGCATGAAGCACTTCACATTGGAAAACGAGTTTTGGCTCCCAAAGCCGCGCACGAGGTCCGCCCATTTTTCGCCGACGCGCATAATCTCCAGACACTCAACCCGCCGTGGTTGAAGTTCGATGTCCAGCGCCCGTGCCGGTCAATACGGATTGCAAGCGGACTCGGCATGGCATCATTCACCAAGTTCACGCCTTCGCGTAAAGCTTGCTGCCCTTCTCGGTGAATTCGCGGGACTTATCTTCCAGGCCTTTCTCTGCTGCGTATTTGCGGACGTCTTCGGTGATGTTCATCGATCAGAAGTGCGCGGTCTTGGCGCCTTCCTGCGGCAGGGTTTCGTCGTGGAACTCGCGCGCGGTCACAGGGTCGAGGCTGAGGTTGAGGTCCCAGCCGGGCACAATGTCAGTTGTCAGCGAGCCCAGCGTGTAGAACGGCGCTTCGTGACATCACTCGAGTTGTTTCGCCATGATCTCTTCAATTATGTGGATGGGCAGAGGGTGGCGCTTTCCACGATACCGTCCCAGATCCTTAGGCGGGCCTGTAACGCGCACACCGCAGCAGTTCGCGCCTCTTCCTGTCGCACCAAGTCGCCGCCGCACAACAATTCCACCATCTCACGGCCCATCCCACCGTGCTCGTCCCCGTCCAATTCGATGTGTCGCTGCAAATAGTAGCGGAATGTCGTCAGCCGGCCCGGAAAATCCCGGTCCAACTGCGCTACCAGCGCGCCAAAAATGTCGGGTATCAAGTCTTCCCGTCCATAGGTGAATACCGCCGCGAGCTCATGCAACTGCCCGCTGGAGACGACGCGAAATGTGTGCAGCACAAACTCTTTCACGCAGACCGGCAAAGCGGCTTCTTCCAGCGCAGCCTCCACGCTCCTGCCAGCGCGCAGGCTGAGGACGAATTGCTCAATCCGGGTTGTGTCCGCTCCAATCTGGCGCATCGCGCGCAGGTAAAGCTCGAAATGACTGACGACCTCGCCCGATTCTGTCATGTCGCTCTCCTCGCCGAGCACGATCTGATTGATGAGACGGCGAAGGCGCGGTTCACCCACCGGTAGCCAGGGTGTTTCCACGCAAGTAAGCCCGCGCTGTAACGCTTTGAGCAGCGACATGAAATCCCACACGGCAAAAACGTGATGCTCCATGAAAACTTGTAACTGCCCCAGGTTCTTGAGCTCTGCATACAAACGATGCTCAAGCAATGCCTTGCGCAACGGCGAGATCGTTTCACAAATGCTGAGCGATAACTGGTTCACACCTTCGCGTAAAGCTCGCTGCCCTTCTCGGTGAATTCGCGGGACTTTTCTGCCATGCCTTGCTTCAACGCCTCTTCCTCGGCGATGCCTTGCTCTGCTGCGTATTTGCGGACGTCTTCGGTGATCTTCATCGAGCAGAAGTGCGGGCCGCACATGGAGCAGAAATGGGCGGTCTTGGCGCCTTCCTGCGGGAGCGTTTCGTCGTGGAACGCGCGCGCGGTGACGGGGTCGAGGCTGAGGTTGAACTGGTCTTCCCAGCGGAACTCGAAGCGCGCCTTGCTCAACGCGTTGTCGCGGTATTGCGCGCCGGGATGGCCTTTGGCGAGGTCGGCGGCGTGGGCGGCGATCTTGTAGGTGATGACGCCGTCTTTCACGTCCTTCTTGTTCGGCAGGCCGAGGTGTTCCTTGGGCGTGACGTAGCAGAGCATCGCGCAGCCATACCAGCCGATCATCGCCGCGCCGATGCCGCTGGTGATGTGGTCGTAGCCGGGGGCGATGTCCGTGGTGAGCGGGCCGAGCGTGTAGAACGGCGCTTCGTGACACCACTCAAGTTGCTTCGCCATGTTCTCCTCGATCATGTGCAACGGCACGTGGCCCGGGCCTTCGTTCATCACTTGCACGCCTTTGGCCCAGGCGCGCGTGGTGAGTTCGCCCTGCACCTTAAGTTCGCCGAATTGCGCTTCGTCGTTCGCGTCGGCAATCGAGCCGGGGCGCAGGCCGTCGCCGATGCTGAACGAAACGTCGTAGGCGGCCATGATGTCGCAGATGTCGTCCCAGTGGGTGTAGAGGAAACTCTCTTTGTGATGCGCGAGACACCACTTCGCCATGATTGAACCGCCACGCGAGACGATGCCGGTCATGCGATTGGCGGTCATCGGAATGAAGCGCAGCAACACGCCAGCGTGGACGGTGAAATAATCCACGCCTTGCTCGGCTTGTTCGATGAGGGTGTCGCGGTAAATCTCCCAGGTGAGTTCCTCGGCCTTGCCGCCGACTTTTTCGAGCGCCTGATAAATCGGCACGGTGCCGATGGGCACGGGGGAGTTGCGCAGAATCCATTCGCGCGTGGCGTGGATGTTCTTGCCGGTGGACAAATCCATGACGGTGTCCGCGCCCCACTTGGTGGCCCAGCGCATCTTCTCGACTTCCTCCTCAATGCTCGACGCGACGGCGCTGTTGCCGATGTTGGCGTTGATCTTCACGAGGAAGTTGCGCCCGATGATCATCGGCTCGCACTCGGGGTGATTGATGTTCACCGGGATGATGGCGCGGCCGGCGGCGACTTCTGCGCGGACGAACTCGGGGGTGATTTCCTTCGGGATGCGCTGCGGAAAATGGCGGAACACCGAAGGCGAATACTCGCTGCTCGCAAGTTGGCTGGAACCGGAATGCTGCTTATCGAGGACGTTGCGGACGTTGTCCTTCGCCATGTCAGCCATCTTCGTGCGACCCATGTTTTCGCGGATGGCGATGAACTCCATCTCGGGCGTGATGATGCCCTGCTTCGCATACCAAAGCTGGGTGACGGGGTGGCCATTGCTAGCACGGAGCGGCTTGCGGCGCTGGCCGAGCAGACCGGGGAATTCCACGAGCCGGTTCTTCTCCGCCTTGCTGGCGAACTCTGCGTGTTTGCCGGAGAGGTAGCCGTTGTCCATCGGCTTCACCTCGCGGCCGGAGTATTCGGCCACGTCGCCGCGCGCTTGGATCCACTTCGCACGCAGCGCAGGCAAACCTTCGTCCGACTTGCCAGCGAATGCCGGATCGCCCCACGGACCGGAGCAGTCGTAAACGCGCACGGGGTCGTTCGCCGAGACCGCGCCGGTGTAAGATTTCGTCGGCGACAATTCGATCTCGCGCACGGGCACTTGCACGTCGGCGTGGATTTGGCCGGGCAGATAGACGCGTTTGGAGGCGGGCAGTTGCTCGCTGCTGTGGGGTTCGAAGGAGGTCTTGGGGTCGGCGATCATGGGAGAGTAATTCGTGATTAGTAATTAGTTGTGTCGGCGCGCACTGCGACTTGCTGGGGTTGGGGAAAGGAGGCCGATCCTGGGCACTTCCCTTCGCCGGCATTACCCGGAGCAGGTTCTAAGGGTCGGTCACGCTCCCGCGCAACCCTCTCAGCCTTTGCCGCACGCGCGGCCGGTTGGCTCCCCGATTCGGAGCGCAGACTACGCTGGGTGGTGGGCCGGTCAAGCGGGGCGTTGCCCCAACTGGACATGGCGTCCCTCCCTGCTGGCGCGATACATCGCATCCATCAACTCCAGCGTCGCGAGGGCGGAAGCCGTTGTGTTGCGGCACTCCGGCCGCGCGCCGCGCGCGACCGCAATCCAATCGCGAATCAACTCTCGGCTGCGATAGCCGCTGTAGCCGGGCGTCGCGTCCAGCGGCAGGGAGAAGACCTCTTCCATCGCGTGGAACTGCGGCTGCGGGCCGTGAATCTCCAGCACGCCGCTGGTGCCCGCGCGGTTCGGATCCCAATGCACCCAGCGCTGGCTGCCGCGCAACGCCCAGCGCCATTCGCTCGCCCAGCGTGGCAGCCAATAGCCACCGGTGAACGTCGCCAACCCGCCGCCCGACAGGTCGAAGATGGCGGAGCCGCCGTCCTCGACGCCCAGCGGCGTCTCGCCGAAGACGCCGGTGCGCGCGGTCACGGCGGTCACGGACTGGCCGGTGACGTAGGTGAGGAGGTCAAGGTAGTGGCAGCCGAGCCAGTTGAAGAACCCGCCGCCGCTCAACTTCGGGTCGAAGAGGAAGTGCGCCGGGCCGCGCCGGGCCGGGTCGCTGGTCACGCAGGTCATCTCGACGCTGATGAGCTTGCCGAAGCGGCCCTCGGCAACCATCGCCTTGAGCCGTTGCGCCCCTTCGTCATAGCGCCAGAGGTAGCCGGTTTGGAACGCGACGCCGGACTGCCGGACCTTCTCCAAGGCCAGGCGCGCGGCGGCGGCGTTCAGCCCGCACGGCTTCTCGGTGAGGACGTGTTTGCCAGCGGCGGCGAGCTGTTCCAGCGCGGCGGGGGTGCGGTCGTTGGGCAGACAGAGGACCGCGCCGTCGAAGAGGGTCGTGCCTTGGGCAAGCAGCTCCGCGACGCTGTCGAAGCGCGGCACGGTGGCGAGTTGTTCCTCCAAGCTCGCGAGCGTGCCGGGAAACTCCGGCACGATGGCTGTGATGGTAATTTCGCCGGCGAGATGCAGCAGCGACTCGCGCCATGCCGCGCCGTGCGGATGGTCAACGCCGATGAACGCGACTCGGAAGGGTTGGCTCATGCCGCGACGTTCAAAGTTCGGGGTTCAAAGTTCAAGGTTCAAAACCGGTCACGGACACGGACGAAGAAAGAGTTTTGCCACAAGAGGGCACAGAGAGAAGCGGGGATGGAAATTCTTTGCGACCTCTGCGCTCTTTCGCGGCCAATCAATCCGAGCCAGCCCATCCGTGGTTGATGACTCGGCTGTCCCCTGAAAACGAAGCGCCCTTCCGCATCGCACGGAAGGGCTGGGTCGGCCTGCGCCAATTGATCAAGTCGGGCTAGGCCTCAAAGGACTTCCCACAGCCGCAGCTTTGCTTGGCGTTAGGATTGGAAATCTTAAACCCGCCGCCGGTCATCTCGTCTTTGTAGTCAATGACGCAGCCGCGCAGAAGGTCGGCGCTGATGGCGTCCGTGAGCACACCCACGCCGTGGAACTCGTCCGCCACATCTCCATCGCGCTGCTCATCGAAGACCATGCCGTATTGCATGCCGGAGCAGCCGCCCTTCTCGACATAGACACGGAGGATTTTCCCGGCGCTGTCCTTTTCATTCGCGAGCATGGTCTTGACCTGCTCGGCGGCGCTGGGCGTGAGACTGAGGACGGATTCGGTGGCGGTGGCGGTGCTCATCTGAGTTCTGGCCCGAACGTAGGGTCGGCGCTGCCGGGTGTCAAACGCGGGGGGTAGATTATTTGCCCGCAGATGACCCGGATGACCCGGATAAAGCCAAGGCCGTTCGTTCCCGCGCTCTTCTCCATCCGCGTCATCCGTGTCATCCGCGGGCAACTCTCCCTCCTCTGTCTGAGATGCGCTTGCCGCCGCCGGGCTTTTACCTAAACCTGCGACCCATGCGTCCCCGTCTCCTGTTCCTGCTTGCCGCAGCCTGGCTGCTGGCGACCGGGGATGGAGCTGCGGAGCGCTTCAGTGTGGCGACCTACAACGTCGAGAACTACCTCGACGGCCCGGTGCCGGGGCGCACTGCAAAAACCGCCGAGGCCAAGGCCAAGGTGCGTGACACACTCTTGACCTTGCGCGCGGATGTCGTCGCGCTTCAAGAGATGGGCAGCACCAACGCGCTGCTGGAGCTTCGCGCCAGCCTGCAAACCGCCGGCCTCGACTACCCGCACTGGGAGCACATCAGCGGCCGCGACACGAATATCCACGTCGCCGTCCTGAGCCGGTTTCCCATCGTCGCGCGCCGACCGCACACGGACGACAGCTTCCTGCTCAATGGCCGACGCTTCCGCGTGAGCCGGGGTTTTGTGGAGATGGATATCCAAGTCACGCCACAGTTTCAGCTCACTCTGCTGGCTGCGCACTTGAAGTCCAAACGCCCTGTGACCGAGGCGGACCAAGCCGAGTTGCGCGAACAGGAGGCGCTTCTGCTTCGCGAGAAAATCGACGCGCGGCTCAAGGCCAGCCCCGACGCCCCGCTCCTCGTCGTGGGCGACCTCAACGACACGCGCGGGGCCAAGCCCATCCGCACCGTCATCGGGCGTGGGCGCACCGCGCTTGTGGACTTGCGGCCGGAGGAAGCCACGCGAGCCGCGCCCGACGCACCGCTTCAGCGCACCGCTGCAAACGTGACGTGGACCTATTTCTACAACCGCGAGGACACCTACTCGCGCTTCGACTACGTGCTGGCGAACCGCGCCCTCGCCGCCCGTGTCGTGCCGGAGCAGACGTGTGTCCTCGCGCTCCCGTGGTGGCGTGAGGCTTCCGATCACCGGCCGGTGCTGGTCACCTTCTCGCTGCGCCCCGACAGGTAGCTCCGGGCGTGAGGTTCCCCCGACTTTGAACTTTGAACTTTGAAGGCTGAACTCCTACTGTCCGCCGCGTGTCCGCTCCAGCTGAACTCTGCGCCAGCACGCGCTTTTGCGCGGTCTATGGCCATCCTGTCCAGCACTCCGCTTCTCCCGCCATGCACAATCCCGCGCTCGCCGCGCTGGGGCTCGACTGGCGTTATCTTGCCTGCGACGTGCATCCCGACCAGTTGCGCGCGGCCATCGCAGGCGCGCAGGCGATGAAGTTCATTGGCCTCAATCTCACTGTCCCGCACAAGCTGCTGGCCGTGGACATGGTGGATGAACTCGATGCCTCCGCGCGGACTTGGGGGGCGGTGAACACCGTGCGCTTCGAGGCGAAGGACGCGTCCGGCGCGTGGCAGCCGCTGGGGAAATTGAACCCACACGAAGTCGGCGATTTGCGCACCGTCGGCTACAACACCGATGCCGATGCCATCACGCGTTCGCTGCGCGAAGACCTCGGCTTCGAGCCGCGCGGCGCGAGTGTGCTCCTGCTGGGTGCGGGCGGCGCGGGCCGCACGGCGGCGCTCAAGCTGGCTTCCGAAGGAGTCGCCACGCTCTGGCTCGTCAACCGGACGGCGAGCAAGGCGGAGGAAGTTGCCGCCGAGATTCTCACGCGCTTCCCGACGGTGTGTGTGCGGGTGGGCTGGCCGGAGGCGGAGGTTGATCTCGTGTTGAACGCCACCTCCCTCGGACTGAAACCCGGCGACGGCTCGCCGCTGGACGGGACGCAATTCGCGTTGTCCCAAGCCCGCAAAGTCTACGACATGATTTACCGGCCGGCCGAGACGCCGTTGCTCCGCGCCGCGAAGGCCGCTGGCTGCCAGGTGGCGAACGGCCTCGGGATGTTGCTCTATCAGGGCACGAAGGCGCTGGAGATTTGGACCGGCCAGCCCGCCCCCGTGGAGCTGATGCGTGCGGCGTTGCTTAGGAATATTTATGGCCGCGCCTGAACCCTCCACGCTGGCCGCTGTGCCGTTCCACTTCTGGTCGTTCACCTTCTTCGTGTTCGGCTGTATCGTCGGCAGTTTCCTGAACGTGTGCATCCACCGGATGCCGCTGGGCCAGAGCGTTGTTTCGCCCCCGTCACATTGTCCGCACTGCCAGTATCAAATCCCCGGCTACCTCAACATCCCGCTCGCGACGTGGCTGTGGCTGCGGGGCAAGTGCGCGAACTGCGCCGCGCCCATCTCGCCGCGTTACTTCGCCGTCGAGCTGCTCACGGGCCTCACGTTTCTAGCGACTTGGCTGCACTTCGGCGCGCAGAGCATCAGCTCGCCCACGGGTTTCGCTGAGCCCGTCATCTATTGCGTGCTGTTGTCGGGCTTCATTGTCGCCACGTTCATTGACTTCGAGCACTTCATTATCCCGGATGAAATCACGCTGGGCGGCATCGCGGTGGGCGTGGTGCTGTCGGGGCTGTTTCCGGAAATCCACGGCGGACTGAAGGCGGCGGATGGGCTGAAGGCGGCGGCCATCGGCGCAGCGGCGGGCGGCGGGCTGATTTACGGCATCCTGCGCTTGGGCAAATTGCTCTTCGGTCAGGAGCGCGTCGCGCTGCCGGAGAACTCGGTGGTCACGTTCACTGAAAGTGAGCTGCTCCTGCCGACCGGCCCGGTGAGCTACGAGGAACTCTTCTACCGTCAGACCGATACCGTGGTGTTCCGCGCCACGCGGCTGGAGATGGTGGACCGGTCGTATTGGAACGTGGAGGTGCGGCTCTCGCCCACGAAGCTGCGCGTGGGGACGGATGAGTTCGACCCCTCGACGGTGCATCACATGGAGGCCGTGACGAGTGCGCTCGTGTTGCCGCGCGAGGCGATGGGATTCGGGGATGTGAAATTCATGGCGGCCATTGGCGCGTTCCTCGGTTGGCCGGCGGTGGTGTTCTCGCTGATGGTCAGCGCCATCATCGGCTCGGTGGTGGGCGTTTCGCTCATTGTCTGCGGGCGGCGGGAGTGGTCCAGCCGGTTGCCTTACGGCCCCTACATCGCGGTCGCGGCGGTCATCTGGCTGTTCGGACGGGGAAACATCGTGAATTGGCTACTGGCTCGGTGAAGTCGCAACGCCGTGCTACGTAGTCGCAACCTTCAGGTTGCGAATGCGGGAGCAGCCAAGCGCAGGCTGAAGCCTGCGACTACGAGCCTTAACTCACCCGCAGCCAGACCGTCTTCAAGTGCGCAGGCTCGTCGCGGGTGATGGGGAAGTCCGGGGTTACGGGCTGCGTAGGCGCGACCTTCAGGTTGCGAATGCGGGAGTAGCCAAGCGCAGGCTGAAGCCTGCGACTACGAGCCTTAACTCACCCGCAGCCAGACCGTCTTCAAGTGCGCAGGCTCGTCGCGGGTGATGGGGAAGTCCGGGGTTACGGGCTGCGTAGTCGCAACCTTCAGGTTGCGAATACGGGTGCAGCCAAGTGCAGGCTGAAGCCTGCGACTACGAGGCTCAACTCACCCGCAGCCACACCGTCTTCAAGTGCGCTGGCTCGTCGCGGGTGATGGGGAAGTCCGGGGGTTGCGGGACGTAGTGCTGTCGGGTAATGCGCCTCCCCGCCTGCTGGACCGTCACTTCGAGAGTGGCGAGGAATTCCTCGGGTGAGAGCGTCGTGCAGTTCGTCGAGGCGAAGAGAATTCCCCCCGGCTTCAGCAGCGGCAGCGCGAGCGCGACGAGACGTCCGTAATCCTTCCCGGCGCGGAAGACGCCGCTTTCCTTTGACTGCGAGAAGGTCGGTGGGTCCAGCAGCACGGCATCGAACTGCCGGCCTTTCTTCGCCAGCCGTCGCAGCCAGTCGAACACGTCGCCGTAGATGAAGTCGTGCGCTGCCGGGTCGAGTCCGTTCAGCGCGAAGTTCCGCCGACCCCATTCCAGATATTTCTTCGAGAGGTCGAGGCTCGTGGTGCGAGCGCCTGCTTTGGCCGCAGCGACGGAGAAGGCGCAGGAGTAGGAGAAGCAGTTGAGGACGGTGCAAGGTGATGAGTGAAGGGTGAAGGGGAACTCCGCCGCGATGTGGCCCGTGAGTAGGCGGCGGCGGTTATCGCGCTGGTCGAGGAATAGGCCGTAGCTGTAGCCCTCGGTGAAGCTGAGTTCAAACTGAAGGCCGTTCTCGCGCACGGGGAAGCGCTCCGGAGCAGGCTCGCCAAGGACGAGTTGGGGCGATGCCTGTGCGGCCTTGGTGTCGCGCACATAGCGGTCGAGGTGCTTGTGATAGGCCCCGCGCAGACCGAGCTGGGCAAGGCACGCGGAGAGCTGGGTGGTTTGTGCGGCGGTGAGAGCGGCCTCGGATTGTGAGAGGAGGAAGCCGCCAAGCTGTTCGACCTGCCAACCGGGCCAGCCATCCGCCGCGCCATGAACGAGGCGGAAGGCGGTGGTGTCCGCCGCTTCACCGGTAGGGTGAGACTCCGTCGAACTCCATTGGCCGACGGAGGAGGCGTGAGCGCATCGAGTTTCTTGGCTGGGCGTGTCGCCGCCCGAGATGCTCCCTGCGCTCGCCTCGCTGTGCTCGATATCGGGCTCGATGGAGGCTCGCCCCACCGGTGAGAGGCCGAGCGCGTGCCGCAGGTTGAGGCGCGCGTCGGCCGCGAAGTCCGCCGGGGCGCGGATGGTGATGGCCTCGCCCGTGGCGGGGTGGGCGAACGTAATCTCCTGCGCGTGCAAGAAGACCCGCGAAGCGCGCGCGCCACCGTAAAGCGCGTCGCCCAAAATCGGAAAGCCATTCGCCGCCGCGTGGACGCGAATCTGATGCGTGCGGCCAGTCAACGGCTCTGCGGTTAGGGTCCAAGTTTTAAGGTCGGAGTTTTGAGATTCGAGTTGGAATCGCGTTTCGGCCGGGTCTCCGCCTGCGTCGGTGGGGAGGTGGGCGTATTGGTTGCCGTCACGGGCGATGTTGCCGCGCACGACGAGATCGGCCTGCGGCGGAGGGCGATCACTGACGAGGAGGTAGCGCTTTGAGACCCGGCGCTGCTCGAATTGCTCGGTGAGGGATTTGTTCGCCAGCGGCGTTTTGCCGAAGACCAGGACGCCGCTGGTCTCTTTGTCGAGGCGGTGGAGGATGGCCAAGCTGGCCCAGCGCGGCTCACGGTGGCGGAGCCAATCGTAGATGCCCTCGCCTGCGTGGGGGGCTGGAGCGTGGGTGTTCCAGCCGGCTGGTTTGTTCACCACCAGCAGGTGCTCATCTTCGTGGAGGACGCAGTGGGGATTCACGGGAAACTGTGGGGGATAGGATTTCGATCGGGCAGGGCAGGGGCATCAACGAAGCGTAGGGAAAATCTCCCGCTCCGGCTCATCGCAGGAGGAACAACTCGCGTTTCGCCCCGCCCTTTTCGACGGTCACACTGTCCGCGTCAATCTTGAGCAAGGTCACGCCCTCGATGCGGTCGCCCAAGGAGACGGTCTTTCCGTTCATGGTGACAAAGGTCTTCTTCTTGCCGCGGCTGATGCCTTGAAGTTTCAGTTCGGGGAACTCGACGGTGGCGGGCGGGAAGACTGGGGGAACAACCGGCTTGGGAACGGGCGGCGCATTTGTCATGGGAACCGCCGGTGGTTCGAGGTTAGCCAGAGGGATCGGGGTGGGCGGCGGTGGAATGGGCGGCGGTGGAATGGGCGGCTGCGGAATGGGTGGCGGGACGACGGGGTTGGTCGCCATGACTGGGACGGCTGGGACGACGGTGGCGACCATCGGAAAGTTGGGCGGATTGCGGTCAATCTTGACCGTCGGCGGTGGATTAGTGGCGGTCGGATCGGTCGAGTTAGAGCCTTGGGCAGGGAAGGGCGGGGTGAACTTAGTTGGTTCTGCAACGGCGACTAAATTGGTGATCGGCATACCGTTCTCATCAATGTTCTCAGTGGCGTAGGGTTGCCAGGCCTTCCGCTCCGCCCACCACTGGAAAAAGAAAAAACCGGAAGCACTGAGCAACGCGATGATGAGTAATCCAATCCCAGCCACTGGCATCCACGAGGGGCGCTCGCGGCTGCGGGTAGGCATCATCGGCACCGGCAAATCCTCGACGCCCTTGGGTCCACGCGGGCGCCCTTGCGCCTGGTTCTGAGCCTCGCTCGCTCGCTTCAAGGCTTCGTTGATGAGGCTCATACGCGGATGCGGCCCTCGAGTTCGCGGATGGCGGTGCCGACCATGTTGAAGTTCACACGGTCGCGCTTTTGCACAAAGGCCGCCAAGAGGCACTTGTCTGCTAGTGCGTTGACGAGGCGCGGGATGCCGCCGCTGTAGCGGTGAATGCGCCAGACGGCGGGTGAGCTGAAATAGGGCGAGCCATTTGCGCCGCAAGCCGCGAGGCGATGCTGGATGTATTGGGCGACCTCGCGCGGTGTGAGTGGGGCGAGGTGGTAGCGCACGGTGATGCGCTGGCGGAGTTGCCGAAGTTCGTGTTTGTTCAGCCGGTCGCGCAGCTCCGGTTGGCCTAGCAGGATGATTTGGAGGAGTTTTCTGTCGTCGGTCTCGAGGTTGGAGAGCAGGCGCACTTGCTCGAGCAACTCCGGCGTGAGGTCCTGCGCCTCGTCGATGATGAGCACGGCGTCGTGCCCCTTCATCACTTGGTCGAGGAGAAACTGGTTCAACGACGCGACGGTCTCCAGCCGGTCCATGCCTTTCACTTGCAGGCCGAACTCCATCGCGATGGCCTTCATCAACTGGTCGGAGTTCAGGACCGGGTTGAGGATGAGCGCGGTCGCGTAATTGGGGCCGAGGTGCTCCAGCAGCGCACGGCAGATGGTGGTCTTGCCCGCGCCCACTTCGCCGGTGAGTTGCACGAAGCCCTTGCGCTCCCGGATGCCGTAGAGCAGATGGTTCAGCGCCTCACGATGCTTCGCGCTGTAGAAGAGGAGCCGCGGGTTCGGGTTGATGTTGAACGGCGGCTCGCGGAGTCCGTAGTAATTCAGATACACGAGTTCTTCGTATTGTTAGGGCAAAGGCACTTGGCAGGAAAGCATAGAAATGAACGGCGAGAACGGCACTCGTCGCGCAGCCACGGCTCGATTTCGTGTTCCCAAGACCGGGCGTCACCGCTAACTTCCTGCCCGCGTTCGCACCATGATTCTCGTCATCGACAACTACGACTCGTTCACCTTCAACCTCGTCCAGTATCTCGGCGAGCTGCGGGCCGACCTCCGCGTCGTCCGCAACGACGAAATCACCCTGGACCAAATCCGCGACCTGAAGCCCGAGCGCATCCTCGTCTCGCCCGGCCCCTGTTCCCCGCGTGAGGCCGGCCTCTCCAACGACATCATCCGCACGTTCGGGCCGCACATTCCGCTCTTCGGCGTCTGCCTCGGCCACCAGTGCATCGGCCACACCTTCGGCGGCGAAGTGGTCGTGAACTACCGCATGATGCACGGCAAGACCTCGCCCATCCGGCACAACGGCGAAGACCTCTTCGCCGGTATCCCCAGCCCGTTCAACGCCACGCGCTACCACTCCCTCGTCATCAAGCGCGACACCCTCCCTGCCTGCCTCGAAATCACCGCCGAGACCGAGGAGGGCGAAATCATGGGCGTGCGCCATCGCGAGTTGCCCATCTGGGGCGTGCAGTTTCATCCCGAGAGCATCCTCACCGAGCACGGCCGCCAGCTCATGGGAAACTTCTTGAAGCTGGAGCAGCGGAAGTAGCTGCGACGCCAAGTCGCAGTCCTGTGGTGGCGACGCCCTCGTCGCCTTCGGCGAACCCAACAATGCGCCCGCCAGGCACGCGGCGAGGCGCCGCGCTCACCTTTTTGCGACGGGGCGTCGCAGCCACGGTGTGACTTCCGCTCGCCTTGCCGCGTCCTTTCGGGCATGAATTCCGAACGCATGAAAACCTCACTCGTCCGTGTTCTTCTCCTCGCGCTGCTCTCCGTTCTTTGCGGCCAAGCCTCCGCCGCGCTCGCCGGCAAGCGCCCGAACATCGTCTTCTTCTTCACCGACGACCAAGGCTACGGCGACGTCTCCGCGCACGGCAATCCGCTGCTCAAGACCCCGCACCTCGACCGCCTCCACGCAGAGGGCGTGCGCTTCACGGACTTCCACGTCAGCCCCACCTGCGCGCCCACCCGCAGCGCGCTTTTCACGGGGCGGCACGAGTTCAAGAACGGCATCACCCACACCATCCTCGAGCGCGAGCGCCTCACGCTGAAGGCGACGACACTCGCGCAAGTGCTCAAGACCACCGGCTACACCACCGGCATTTTCGGCAAGTGGCACCTCGGTGACGAAGCCGAGTATCAGCCCGGCCGGCGCGGCTTCGACGAAGTCTTCATCCACGGCGCGGGCGGCATCGGCCAGAGCTATCCAGGCAGCGGCGGCGATGCGCCCGGCAACTCGTATTTCAACCCCGCCATCCTGCACAACGGCAAGTTCGAGCAGACCAAAGGCTACTGCACTGATGTCCTCTACGGCCAAGCGACGCAGTGGATGGATTCGCAGCGCAAGAGCGGCAAACCCTTCTTCGCCTACATCCCTTCCAACGCCCCGCACGGGCCTTACCACGCGCGCCCCGAGGACAAAGCCCTCTACGCCGACAAGGCCCCGAGCGACCAAGCAGCGAGCTTCCTCGGCATGGTCCACAACATTGACCAAAACGTCGGCAAGGTGCTGGCCAAGCTCGACGAGTGGGGCATCGCGAAAGACACCCTTGTCATCTTCATGAATGACAACGGCGGCACCGCCGGCGTGCCCGTCTGGAACGCCGGGATGCGCGGCAGCAAAGGCACCACGTGGCTCGGCGGCACGCGCGCGAGTTCCTTCTGGCGCTGGCCCGGCACGCTGAAACCCGCCGACTGCGGCGTGCTCGCGGCGCACATTGACTTCTTCCCGACCATCGCCGAAATCGCAGGCGCTAAAATCCCCGACGCAGTGAAACCCCAAGTCGAGGGCCGCAGCCTCGTGTCTTTGCTGGAGAAGCCGACCGGCACGCTGCCCGACCGCGTTCAAGTCACGCATCTCGGTCGCTGGCCAAAGATGTCCGACCCGAACCTCGCGAAGTTCGCCATGTGCAGCGTGCGCAACACGCGCTGGCAACTTATCTCCCCGAACGGCGGCGCGGAGCCCAAGTGGCAGCTCTTCGATGTGAAGGCCGACCCCGGCCAGCAGACCGACGTGGCCGCGCAAAACCCCGAAGTGGTGAAGCAACTCGCCACCGCCTACGACCAGTGGTGGGCCGACTGCCAGCCGCTCCTAGTGAACGAAAAGGTCGTCGGTCCCAAACTCAATCCCTTCGCTGAACTCTACTGGAAGCAATTCGGCGGCGGCCCGACGGAAGCAGATTACAAGCGGATGGACCCGACCAAGCCCTGGCCCGCGCCCGGCGGCGAGGCGAAGAAGAAGGCGAAGACGAAGTAGGCGGGAGCTCGTGCCGGCGGTTTGTAACCGCCGTCCGTGGCAATAGTCAGACAAGAAGCGTTCACCCAGCCAACGCGCATCACGGCGGTTGCAAACCGCCGGCACTACACTACGGCTCCGCCAGCCGCACTCGGTAGAAACGCCGTGGCAAAGTCTGCGGCGCGCCATCCAGCACATCGAACAGCCCGTCCAGCGCGCTGTTCGTCACTACGGCGTCCCACCGCGTCAGGTTCGTCGAGACCTCGATCGCGTTCCGCGTCGCCTGTTCCGCTTGCACGGTCAGGCGCAGGAAGCCATCGCCCTGCCGCGTCGCGGAAAGCAGCGATGGCACCGAGACGCGCGACTCGCCGGCAATCTGATAGTTGTCGAACACGAGGTGGTTGTTCCCCGCGTTGCCCAGCGTGCGGATGGCCCAGACTGCGGTGATGTCGCCGAGGTTCAGCGCGGCGCCCGTTGTGGTGAGCGGCAGCGGCGCGGTGAGCACGACGCCGTCGAGCGCGGCCTGCCAGCGGTTGCGCGGGAAGTTCATGGTGAGGGTCAGTTCATGCACCGCACCGCGCGTGAACTGGCGGCCCGTCGCGGCAAAACCCGCGCCGTCGTCCAGCCCGTAGTTGATGCCTTCGGTGGAGTTATCGAAGTCCAACGAGACGAGCCGCGCGCCGTTCGTGTTGTAGATGCTCCAGCGGAAGTCGTCGCGCCGCCCGTTGCTGGAATCCATCACCAGCATCGTGACGGAGAAGGTCACGACGCTCAGGTTCGTTGGCACCGGCGCGAGATTCACCGGTCGCCAGACGCTGGTGAACTCCGTCGGGCTGGGCGGCGTGAAGCCGATGTAAGCCGACTGGCCGGCGCCGGGAATGAAACCGTTCACCAGGCCGTTGCCGCCGGACCCTTCGTGCGTCCAGTTGTTCTGCCCGCTCAAGGTGAAGCTGGGGTTGTAGCCCTCGAAGGACTCGAAGGTGGTGCGGTAGATGAGCGTGGCGGCGGAGGCGGGCAACAGCGACGCCAGCAAAACCACCGCGCAGGCTAGCGCGCCCCAGTTCAGGCTGCGTCCGCCCAAACGGATGGAGCGTGGACGCCCACGTCCGCAGCCCGTGCGCCACGGCTCGCATCGGCTGCGGACGTGGGCATCCGCGCTCCACCAACCAGATTCCATTTGTCCACGCGCACTCATGTCAGCATTATTAAAACCATGTTCAGCCGTTTGTTTCGACGCCAATTTCTCCGCGCTCTGCCATCGGTGTTTCTGCTGACCGCCGTGGTCACGCTGCTCGCAGCCGAGCCAGCCGACTTCATCCTGCGCAACGCCAAGGTCGCCACCGTGGACGCGAAGTTCAGCCTCGCCCAAGCCATCGCCGTGCGCGGCGACAAAATCCTCGCCGTCGGCAGCAACGCGGACATCGCCAAACTCGCCGGTCCGAACACGCGCATCGTGGACGCCAAGGGCCGACTCGTCATCCCCGGCCTCATGGACTCCCACACGCACCCGAGCGGCGCGAGTATGTATGAGTTCGACCACGCGATGCCCGAGATGGAGTCCATTGCGCACGTGCTCGCCTACATCCGGTCGCGCGCGGCTATCGCACCGGAGGGCCAGTGGATTACGACCTCACAGATATTCATCACACGACTGAAGGAGCAGCGTTACCCCACGCGCGCCGAGCTGGACGCCGCCGCGCCGAAGCATCCCGTCGCCTTCCAGACCGGCCCCGACGCCTCGGTCAACTCACTGGCGCTTCAGCTCAACAAGATTGACCGCAACTTCCAGATTCCCGCCGGCGTGCCGGGCAAGGTCGAGAGGGACGCGAGCGGTGAACCGACGGGTATCCTCCGCACGTCCGGCAACTACTTCAAAACCGGCAACACCGGTGCGCGCAGCGCGACCGAGGCCCAGCGCACTGAGCGGCTTGTGGCGCTCTTCAAGGACTACAACTCCGTCGGCATCACGACTATCTGCGACCGCAATGCCGGCCTCGGGGCCATCGAGAGCTACGCGAAGTTGCGCGACGCGGGGGCGTTGACCGTGCGCGTGAGCGCGTCGCAAGGCGTCGGCTCGCTCGGCGAGTTGGCGAAGATTCAGGAGAGCATCCGCGCCGTGGCCAAGCACCCGCTGCACACGGAAAACGACGATTGGGTGCGCATCATCGGCATCAAGATGTTCCTCGACGGCGGGATGCTCACGGGCAGCGCCTACATGAGGGAGCCGTGGGGCTTGAGCGAGATTTACTCCATCACGGACCCGACGTATCGCGGCGTGCTGTTCATTCCCAAGGACCGCCTCAAGCCGATGGTCCGCACCGCCGTCGAGAGCGGCCTCCAGTTCACCGCGCACTCCGTCGGCGACGGCGCGGTCCACACGCTGATGGAGGTTTACGACGAATTGGCGAAGGAAGGTTTGCCCATCCGCCAGACCCGTGCGTGCGTCACGCACAGCAACTTCATGAGCAAGGAATCCGTCGAGACCGCCGCGCGCCTCGGCGTGGTCCTCGACATCCAGCCCGCGTGGCTTTACCTCGACACCCGCACGCTCACGAAGCAGTTCGGCTACGACCGGCTGCGTTACTTCCAGCCGCTGAAGAGCATCTTCGCGGCGGGCGGCGTGGTCGGCGGCGGCTCGGACCACATGCAGAAAATCGGCTCGTTCCGCAGCGTGAATCCCTACAACCCCTTTCTCGGCATGGCCACCGCCATCACGCGTCGCGCCAAGTGGCATGAGGGCCAGTTGCATCCCGAGGAAGCTCTGAGCCGTGAGCAGGCGCTGCGCTTCTACACCATCAACAACGCGAAGCTGCTCTTCAAAGAAACACGCACCGGCTCGCTCGAACCCGGCAAGCTCGCCGACCTCGCCCTCCTCGACACCGACCTGCTCACGTGCCCGGAGGACAAAATCGCGCAGACCAAGGTGCTGCTCACGATGGTGGGCGGCAAAGTGGTTTGGGAGACGAAGTAGCTGGTAGGGCGAGACTCCGTCGAACCCCATCTCGAGCGGAGCGAGGCGAGCCCAGCGAGCATCTCGGCGGTGGCAGCGATGACGAAGAATCTCGCTAAGCTCGCGCCTCCTGCGTCGGCAAGTGGGGCTCGACGGAGTCTCGCCCTACCAGCTCACTTCTCCAGCAGATACTCCGGCACCTTTATGTCCTTGCTCTTGAGCGCCGGCTCGTTGCCGCGCCATTGGAAGCCGGCGGCCTCGAACTCGCCACGATTCGCCTTCAGCAAGTCCAGCAGCCGTCGCGCGAGCTGGCGGTTCGGCGAACGCTCGCGGACGGCGAAGGGCTGAATCGCCTTCGCGCCCTCGTGCTTGATGGGGAAGAACTCGAGGTGCTCGGCCTGCGGCGCGGCGTTTACGCGATAAACCACCGCCGCCTCCAAGCCACCCGCGCGCATCTGGTTGATGAGGAAGTCCGCCGTGGGCACCTCGACGACGACGTTCTTGCGAACGGAGTCGAGCAGGCCGGTCTGCTTGAGCATCCCGCGCGTCATGAAGCCGAGCGTGCTTTGCTCCGCGTTGCACAGGCCGAGCTTGAGGCCGGGCTGCGCGAGGTCAGCGAGGGTCTTCACATTCTTGGGATTGCCCTTGCGCACCACGATGCCGATCTCCGTTTCGGTGAGCAGGAAGGCCTCGGGGAACTGCGCGGCGACCGGCGGCACGAAACACAGGTCGCAGGCGTAGTAGGCGTCCGGGAAGCGCGGCGAGGTGGCGGAGTCCATCGTCTTCATCGTGGCGCATAGCACGCCGCAGCCGTTGAAGACGGTGGTGACGTTCACGCCCTCGCGGTCGGCGAATAGCTTCAGCAGCTTCTCAATCGCCAGCCGGTTCACGCCGCCGCTGTAGAGGATTAACTCGGGTTTCTCCGCCCACTTGTCGCCGTCCGCGAGCTGGAAGCCGTGCGATTGAAACACCGCGCCGCCCTTCTCCGGCGCGGCGAGGTAGCGGGCGAACTTCAGCGCGGCGGCGGGCTGCGGACAGAACGCGAGGACAGCGGCGCTGGCGTTCTCCACGCGGTCTTTTAGCTCCGGCACTTCCACAGCGACGAGCCCTTTGAACTGCGGGACAGTCGCGTCCCAGAGGATGGCGGCGTCCACGGCGCCAAGGGAAAGGTCGGCGGCAATCTCGGTGACGGTGGGCTTCATCACCGTGGCGCGGGCGGCGAGCTTGGCCCAAGTGTCGCCGAGCGCGGCCTTGGACACGCGGGAGATGCTGGCCGCATCGGGATTGGTCAGCGCGAGCTTCACGTCGTCGCGCAGCAGGTCGGCGAGCGTGCGGATGTTCTTCGGGTTGCCCGCGCGCACGGCGATGACGGGATGTTGGCGCACGAGCGGGAGGACTTCTCGGATCAACTCGAATTTCCGTGCGTCGGCGATCGAACCGTCGTCGGCAGCGATGAAGAGGTCGCCGCGCTTGGCGACGCGGAGATTGCTGATGAGCGCGCCGGTGGGTCCGTATTGCAACTGCACCTCCACGCCAAACTCCGCGCGATACTTCGCCGCGATGGCCTCGACCGGCTGCTTCAAGCCAGCGGCGCAATAAACCGTGAGCGCGGTGGCAGTGCTCGATGATGTCGTGCCCTTGCGTTGGAGCAGCGCCAACGCCGCGAGCAGGGCTGCGATGGTTAAGAGCAGAGCGGCGAGTTTCTTCATCGTGGAAAACAGATTAGCTCCGACGGGCGAACAGGAACAGGCCGATGGCCACACACGCTCCGGCTCCAATCCAGAGGCCCACTGGCGCGCCGCTCTTCGACTCGACGACCGGCGCGGTGGGAGCGCTGGTGATGGTCACGGTCTGGACTTCGTTCGTGTGATTGCTGCCCGTGTCGGTGACTCGGGCAGTCGCTGTTGCAGTTGCGGCCCTGCTGGCCTTCTCCGCAGCAGCTCGCAGTTCCTCCGTCCAGTTCACATTCATCAGCATATCCCAGCCGGGGTTTTGGCGTTTGACCTGGCAGGAGCACGCGCCGAGGAGGAAGAGGCAGGCTTCCTCGATTTCCGCGTCGCCGAAGTCGGTGGCGGGCCACGCACCGAGGACGCGTCCGCGACCGAAGACGGCGGCGAGCCACGGGCCGGTGGTGAGTTCGGCGGTGGGCTTCGGGCCGGCGAGCATTTTGAGGAGGAGGGCCTCGGCTGGAGCGCTGGGGACACGCAGCAGCGAGAACTTCACGCGCAGGGCAGGGCCGGGGCCGAGCTTGCTGGTCGGGTCGTTCGGGTCAATGGGCTGGAGAATGGCGACTTGCTCCAAGTAGCGCAGCCGCTTCTCGACCCGCGCGGCGATGGCGTCGTCCTCGGCCTTGTTGCCGGACTCGGCGAGCACCCACACGACGGATTCACCTGCGAGGACACGGCGGGCGATTTCCTTGCGCGCGGGTGAGTCGGTCAGCGTGGCGAGGCTCGCGGGCGTGAGCGCGCCGGTCCAGACGACGGGCGAAGTTGCCTCCTCGGGATGCGGGAAGAGGAGGCGTGCTTCCGTGCCGGAGCCGGGCTTGGCCTCCAAGTTCACGGGCAGCGCGGTGCCGAGGTTGCGGAAGAAGTCGGCAAGCTTGGCGTCCTGCGTCGCGGCGGCGGGGAATTCGAGGCGGAAGGCGTCGGCTTGCCAGTTGTCCAATCCGTAGCGGAAGACGGGGACGGTGCAGCAAACGGCGGCGCGGGCGAAGGTGAGCGAGGCGAGGAGAAGGACCAATGACCAATGACGAAGGAGAGCGCGCGTAGGGCGTGTCTGTCCCGAGCGCGCCGTCGCGACGTTCGGACACGCGACCGGCGCGGTGAGGACACCGCGCCCTGCCAGCGTTGGTGATTGATTCATCATTTTGCCTCCGGTGTTTTCGGCTTCGGCCCCGGCGGAAGTTTCGGCGGTTCGCCGCCGCTCAGCGGGCCGTGGGCGAAGGACTTGGCTTGCCATTCCTTTTCGTTCGGGACGGGCTCCCACTTCACGCCGTCGGTGCTGCGGGAGATTTTGTGCGGCGGCCAGCCATAGCCGTAGAGCCAGTTGTTCACGAGGCGAATCTGGCGCGGGACGGGGGCGGCGACGGGTTGCCAGTCGAGACCGTTCGGCGAGCGATATGCCTCCTTCTGCGTCGTGGCGAGGAACTCCTTGCCAGTCCACAGCACGCACTGGATGTCAGCGCGCGCGGCGTTGGTGGCGTTGTTCTGGAAGTTCACGCCGTCCTTCGTCACCGCGAGCAGGCCGTTCTGGCCGCCGATGACGAACACGCCGTTGCCGAACGCCACGCGGCGCAGGCCCGCCTGCTTGTCCACCTGCCCGGCCATCTGCGTGACGGTGATTTTGCCGGTCGCGGGCTCGAAGGTGGTGACGGGGCCGAAGTCTCCGGAGCTGACAATGAGTCCGTTGCCCTGCGTCGAGGCGCGAATCCAGTGCGTGGGCGTGGGCATCTCGGGCTTGGCGACGAGCTGCCACTTCTCGGCGTCGGTGGTCTTGAAGACCTTGCCGCGCAGGTCCACCGCGTAAAGCGTGTCACCGAAAATCTCTAGGCCGAAGATGGGCGAACTGCCGGGGATGACGCCGTCGGACCACGCGTGGCCGTCGCGCGTGGCGGTGACACGCCCGCTGAAGTAGCCGCCGGCGGCGAGGAACATACCCTTGAAGTTCACGGTCAGGTTGAGGTCGTTCTGGTCGTGGCCGGGCTTGCCCCATTCTTGGTGCAGTTCCCATTTGAGGCCGTCGCGCGAAAGCATCCGATGCCCGCCGTGTCCAACGGCGAGGAACCAGTTGTCGGCGGCGGTTGCGGTGAGGGCGGTGAGCGCGAGGACGAAGGCGAGTCGGAGTGAGGTCATAATTACTTCGTTTTTTACTTCGCCTTCCCAAAACACCTCACCACGCCATCGAGGCTCGACACATACAGCCGGCCTTGCGCCACTGCCATGCCGTCCCAGACGGGCGGGCTGGCGAGGTCCATGCCGGTGCTTTGGTTGCCGTTGTCCACGGCCACGGCCCAGAGCTTGGCGCCGCGCTTGCCTTCGAGGGCGTCGTCCTGCTCCTGGAGCTGTTGGAGGATGCTCTTGTCCTTCGCGGCGAGGCGCTCGAAGGCATACTCCTCGTCCACCAAATCCTCCGCGCCGCTCACGATGAGCGAGTTGCCGGCCTTGGCCATCGCGCGCGTGATGATGGGCACGTAACGCTGCCAGTCGTTTTGAACGAACGTGCCTTTCTGCGGGGGCGCGGGCTGGCCGGGCTGCGCGGGGTTCGTGGGAGAAGGCGTCGTGGTCGCGGCTTTTGCGGCTTGCTTGGCGGCCTTGCCCTTCGCGGCAACTTGCGCGGGTGCGCCCGGCGCGCGACGGAACCACAGCGCGGCTCCGCTGCGGCCTTTGCCGGTCTCGATGCCGGGACCGGAGACACCGTGGTTCGTGCCGGCCTCGTCGCGGGCGTCGCCCTTGTCGAACGACGAGAACTGCGCGAGTGACTTGTCGGTCTTCGCGGTTGGGTCGGCGAGGCGGGCTTGGATTTCGAGGCCGGTGAGGGCGCGGGTATATATCGCGAACTGGTCCATCATGCCGGTGTAGCTGGCGTCGAGCGTCTCGCCTGCGAGGTTGTTGTTGCCGTCGCCGCCGAGACGGAGCGGCTGCTTCGGTTGCGCGGGGATGAACTCGGACTTCGCCTGCGCGACAATCTGCCCGTCCACGTAGAGCTTCATAGTCTTGTCCGCTTCGAGCACCCCGACGAAGTGGTGCCAGCCTTCCAGCACCGGCGCGGTCGCCGTTGCGCGGGAGCGAGTGGAGTTGCTGTTGATGACGAAGGTGGGCTTGCCTTGCTCGAGAATCAGCCCCGCCCCGTTCTGCGGGCCGCCGTGGCTGATGAGCACGCCGTCCTTGCCGTCGGGCAGCGCCCAAATCTCCAGCGTGAAAGGCTTGCCCGCGATGTTGTTCTTCTCGGTCTGCGCGTAGCTCACGACGAGCGGCGCGTTGCCGGTGGCGGCGGGAGCGGCGTTTGCCGCCTGCTTCGCGGCCTGCTTGCCGGCCTTCGTGGCGAGCGTCAGGTCCGCAGCGACGCCGGGTGCGTCCTTGGGCATCTTCATGAGCTGATGCTCCATCGTGGTGGTCCACTTGAAATACTGCGCCTCGCGGCCGTAGCCATAAACGTTCTTGTCGTCGTGGACGATGATGCGACCCGAGGGCGCGTATTTGCCGGCCTGATAATAACCGTTGTGCCCGCCGGAGAAGCTCTTGCCATAGACCCAGTAGCTGCGGTGGAACCACGAGTCATCGAGGAAGCCCATCGGTGCGAAGAGGTGCGAGCCTTCGCCCTTCTGCGCCGCGCCCTGCTCGATGGCGTTGTTGCTCACCGGCCCGATGTCCACGCGCTTGCCGTCGGCGGCAATCTTCTGCGTGCGGAGGTAAGTCCACTTGCCGTCGCTGGAGAGAATGTCGTTTAAGCCCACGGGCATTTGCAGGGTCTTGTGGCGGTCGTTGAAGTCCTTGCCGTTCTCGGGGTCGATGTGGTTGTAAGTCTGCTCCGCGAGCAGCGCGCCGCTCGTGGCATCGAGGCGCACGAAGCGCAGGCCATTGTCGAGGAACACACTGCGGCCCGCGACGAAGCTGACCTTGCCGTCCTCCACGAGCACGCTGCCGTGCACCGGCCAGACGCTCTCCATTTGCTCGTGCGCGGCGTGGCGGCGGTCGCTGGGCGCGGCGCGATACTGCCAGACCAATGCGCCGTCGCTCGCGCGAAGGCAATACACCACGCCGTCCTTGCCGCCGAAATACACGCGGCCCTTCCAGTAGGTCGGCGGCGAATCCACGCGCCCGCCGGCGATGAAATGCCACGCCGGCAGGCCCGTGGCGTGGTCGAGCGCGTGGACCGTGTGCGCGTCCACTTGCGCGACGAAGACCTTGCCGCCCGCGATGGTGAGCGCGGAGAGCGGGCCGCCGAGCTTCACCTCCCAAGCCTTGGCGAGGTCGGGCAGAAGTGGCTGGTCGGAACTGCCGCTGCGCTTCGCATCATGGCGGTAGGTGGGCCAGTCCTTCGCGTCGGCGTCGGCGGTGAGCGGGGAATCGAAGGCCGGGCCTTTCACGAGGCGCGTGGCCTCCGCGCGAATCGGATGCGGCGTGCCCGCGCCACCGGCCATCGCGTTGAGGCCATCAAGCTTCGCCTCGGGGTAGCAGGCGCAGTTGTGCGGACCGGCGTAGGTGAGGCCGTTGGCGGGCATCACGCCGTAGAGACACGCGCCGCGCACCCAGTGATTGAGGTCCCAGTGCTGCTTCTCGTGGTCCACGAACTCGATGCCCGTGCGCGAGGGAATCAAATACTTCTCCGTCGCCTTCGCGATGTAGCAGCGATGGTGGAACCAGTAGGTCCCGTCCGGCACGTCAGGCGAGAACTGCTTCTTCACCTCGCCGGTGCGTAGGTCGCGGCCCTTGAACTCGCCCTTCTGGTTGCCCTGCAACGTGCCCGCGTTCCACACGAGCCCGCCCGCGACAATCAAATCCTCCGGCGAGCGGTAGCCGGACTTCTCGTGCGTGTCCTGCCAGAGCGTCTTGCCCGTGACGGCATCAATGCCGCGCTGCGCGCCGTCGCCGCCCGCGTAGAGCACCGTGTTGCCGGAGAGCAGCACGCGCGGCGAATAGTTGAACTCGAAGAGCGTGCGCTTGCTGGCCTTGTCGCTCGCCCACTGCTGCGCGCCGGTCTTCGGGTCGAGCGACACGAGCGCATCGCCGTCGTGATACACCAACCGCGTGCCGTCGCAGGCGATGGTGATGGGCGCAATCTTTTGGTCGGTTTTGCGCCAAAGCAGCTTGCCGGTCTTCGCGTCGAACGCCGCGAGGTCGCGGGGCTTCTGGTCCCAGTTGTATTCGTTCACCACGCGGCCTTGGTCGCTCTGCTGCTTCACGGCGAATTCCTCCAGCACCCACGGACGCGGGTTGATGAGCGCGTAAATGATTCCGTTCGCCTGCACAAATTCCTCTGCGCCGCGCGAGCCTTCGCAGGTGAAGAGCGTCTGGCCCGTCGCGCCGTCGAGACAACTGATGGGTGCCTCGATGCCCAGCGTGACGAACACGCGGTCGCTGTCGCCGACGAGCCGGCGCGTGAGTTGCGTGGGGCCGGACTTCAGCGGCCAGAGGTGCGTGTTCCACGACGCGATGGGCAGCTTCCACAGCACCGTGCCGTTGAACGCGTCGCGCGCGATGAGGTTCCACTTCGCCGGTAGCAGGATGGAGATGCGCGAGCCTTCATCCATGATGTAGAAGAGCCGGCCGCCGGAGGAAACCTGCGCGCTGAGGCTGCTCATGCGGTCGTGGTGGCGCGACCAGCGCGGCGAGCCGACCCACTGCAGCCGCTCGGGCGGCGCGACGACCTTGTCCTTCGAGGTCGTGTTGCCCTTCGCGTCGTAAAAGTAATGCGTCCACTCGTCGAGATTGGCGTCCTTGGGCTTCACGGACTTTTGCCACTGACCGTTGGCCTTGGTGAGCAGCACGCCGTTGGGCACGAGCACGCGCATCGCCTCGACGCGCGGCACGCTGCCGAGGTTCTCGGCCACGAGGAGGTTCACGAGGTTGTCAATGAACGGCAACTGCGTGCCGGTGAACTGCTCGACGCTGACCGCGCCGTATTTGCCCTGTGCGAAAATCGCCTCGCGCGCGGCCGCGACTTTCTTTGCATCCGCGTCCAGCGCGACGACCTGGTAACTGGCATTTGCCCGCAGCGCGCTGGTCAACGTTGCATCGCCCAGCCCGAGCTGGACGACGATGCCGCCTTTCACGCCTGACGTAGCGAAGATTTGTTGCGCGTCCTCCGTCGGCGAGGCCAAAACCCGGGCGGAACTGAATTGCAGCGCGAGCGCGACGGCGACAGGCGCGAGGAGTGTGCGTGTGTTCATGGCAAATTGTGCGGGCACTATGCGGGAACTTGGGGACGTTGCAACGCGGCAACAGACGCGGGGGAGGCGTGGAGAGTTACCGCACACGCTGCGACTTGCGGCCCAGCTATCTCGTCGTATTGGATGGGGGTGGCCGATGGTTCTCTCGTCGGAGGTCGCGCACGCCAAATCACGGATGCGCCCACTGGCTGCGAGACCCCGAGTTTCCGCTTGGAACGAAAGTCGGTTCGGCTACCGTCGCGCGTCGGCGGACACAGTGCCCGTCGCAATTCTCATGGCGAACCCGATTCCTCCCCCCGCCGCTCCGCCGGTGCCCGATGGCCGTGCCGCTTTCCTCACGTTGCTCGCTGCGCTGGTGGCCGTGCT
The DNA here is from genome assembly GCA_943330855.2 of Klebsiella pneumoniae. GTDB lineage: Bacteria > Verrucomicrobiota > Verrucomicrobiia > Limisphaerales > SXTU01 > SXTU01. The sequence continues at coordinate 38,869 of CALQJI020000016.1, read as the reverse complement.
CGCGCTGCTCTTCGTCAAAAGTTTCCTGCCGGAATACATCGTCTTCTCCAACGACGGCCCCCTCGGAGCGAATAGCGCTGCGTGTGGTCGGTTGCCGGGGGGGGTGTTCGGAGTCTGGAATGACTTGAACTGGGTGGGTGCCGAAAGCGTGTCTTCCGCGCCGACGCCCTCGAACTTGGTGGCGACGGTGCTGGGGCCGGTAATGATGGCGAAGGTCTTCGCGCCGCTGTCGCTGTTCCTGCTGGGCTGCGCTGCGTGGGTGTTTTTCCGGCAGTGCGGATTTGCTCCATGGGTGTGCACGGTCGGCGGCATTGCGGCGGCGTTGAACGGAGACCGCTTTTCCGTTGCCGCATGGGGTTTGTCCATGTGGGTGATGGGCACGGCGGCGGTGTTCCTCGCGCTGGCGGCGTTGATGGCGTCAACCCGGCGGCGGACGTTGGTGTTCACGATGCTCGCCGGCTTCGCCACGGGTGTCGGCGTGATGGAGGGCTTCGACACGGGGGCGATTTTCAGTCTCGTGGTCGGAGCTTTCGCCATTTATTTGGCGTGGGCGGCGGGGCAGGGGACGACCCCATCGTTGCTGGCGCAGGGCGTGGGGCGCGTCGCGCTCGTGGCGGTGTGCGCGGGTTTCATCGCCACTTACTCGCTGGGCACGCTCATCAGCACGCAGGTCAAGGGCATCGTCGGCATGGCGCAGGACAAGGAATCGAAAGACCGGCGCTTTGCGGAGGCGACGATGTGGAGTTTGCCGAAGCTCGAGACGCTGCGCGTGTTGATCCCCGGCTTGTTCGGTTATCGGATGCATGTGCCGGAAGGTAATGCCTACTGGGGAACGGTGGGGCAGAATCCGAACTTCGCCGCAATCAAGGCCGCTGCCGAGCAGGGCAACGCGGAAGCCAAAGCCGCACTCGCGAATCCCCAGATGCACCGCCATTCCGGCTCGGGCGAATACGGCGGGGTGTTGGTGTGCTTGCTGGCCGCGTGGGCGCTCGCGCAGGCGTGCCGCAAGCAGGGAGCGTTCACGGATGTGGAGCGGCGGCTGGTGTGGTTTTGGGCGGCCATCGCGCTGGTTTCCCTGCTACTCGCCTTCGGCAGGCACGCGCCATTTTACCAGTTCTTCTATTCGCTGCCTTACGCCTCGACCATCCGCAATCCGGTGAAGTTCATGCATCCGTTCCACCTCGCGCTGCTCGTGCTCTTCGGCTACGGGCTGCATGCGCTGGCGCGGCAGTTTGTCAAAGCCACGGCCACGGCGCAGCAGCCGCTCGCCGAGCAGGTGAAGAATTGGTGGGACACCGTGCGGGGCTTCGAGCGGACGTGGACGGTCGTCACCGGGCTGGTTGTCGCCGGGAGCTTGCTCGGGCTACTGCTCTTCAGCTCTGCGCGGAAGGAACTGGAGAAGCATCTTGTCTCCGTGGCCTTCAACGAGGACATGGCCAAAAGCATCGCCTCGCACAGCATCGGCGAGGTCGGAATCTTCGTGCTCTTCCTAGCCCTCTCCGCCGGCGCGGTCGTGGTGGCGCTGAGTGGCTACTGGTCTGGCAGCCGTGCGCGCTGGGCGGGGGTGACGCTGGGGCTAATGCTCACGGTGGACCTCGCGCGGGCGAACGCGCCGTGGATTGTGTATTGGAACTATCAGGAGAAATACCTCAGCAACCCTGTGATCGAGCTGCTCAAGCAGACTCCCCACGAAAACCGGGTGCAATCCTTGCCCTTCCAAATCGGCAAGGAGTTCTCCGTCTTCCAGCAGCTCTACGGCTTGGAGTGGACGCAGCACCTGTTTCCCTACAACGACATCCAGACTCTCGACATCACACAGGAACCCCGCTCCACCGCTGAGAACAAGGCGTATCGCGAGGCGCTCATGGGGCCGGGAAACCACATCGTCCGGCTCTGGGAACTCACGAACACCCGCTTCTTCTTCGGGGTGAGTAATCCGAACTTCATCAACTCGATTGCTGCGCAGCTCGACTCGGGCCGGGGCCGTTTTCGCGTCCACACGCCCTTCGACATCGTTCCCAAGCCGGGCATCCTCAATCCCACGACGCTGGAGCAACTCACCGTTGCCACCAACGCTGCCGGGCAGTTTGCGCTGATCGAATTCACCGGGGCGCTCCCCCGCGCGAAGTTGTTCACGAGCTGGATCGCCACGACCAACGACACCGAAGTCCTCAGCCTCCTCACTAACGCCAACTTCAACCCGCACCAGTCCGTCATCGTCTCCGCGCCGCTGGCGCCGCCGACTGCGTCCAGCACCAACGCTGGCGATGTGAAGTTTCTCGCCTATTCCTCCAAGCGCATCCGGCTCGAAGCCACTGCGTCCGCGCCTTCCGTGCTGCTCCTCAACGACAAGCATTCGCCGAACTGGAATGTCATCGTGGACGGCCAGCCCGCGACCTTGCTGCGCTGCAACTACCTCATGCGTGGCGTGCAGGTGCCCGCGGGCAAGCACGAGGTCGAGTTCCGTTACGAGCCATCCCTCACCGGACTTTACGTCACCACGGCGGCCATCGTCAGCGCGTTCTTCCTCCTCGGCATCGCGCTCTTCACCCGCCACGCCGATAGCGTGCCGCCGGTGCGAGAGGAGAGACGAGCGGATAGAGAATAGAAGATAGATTCGCCGCACCCTCCTCGCTATCCGCTATCTGCCACCCGCTAACCGCTCTTGCTTCAATCCCCCCGTGGCCAAACCATCGCCCCTCTCATTCGTCCGCCGCGCACCGCCGAGGCTGCGCAAGGAAATAGAATGCGTGCTGATCAGCCGCACGCAGATACATCGGCGCGTGCGGGAGCTGGCCAAGCAGATTGAACGTGACTTCGCCGGGCGCGACTTCGTCGTCGTCTCGTTGCTCAACGGCACGATCATGTTCCTCGCGGACCTCATCCGTAGTTTGGATATGCCCTTGCGCTTGGACTTCATCGGCGTGTCCAGCTACGGCAGCGGCACCGTCTCTCGCGAGTTGGTCTTCACCAAGGAACTCCGCCTCGATGTGCGCGACCGCGATGTGCTGCTCGTGGATGACATCCTCGACACCGGCAAGACGCTCACCACCGTCATCGCCAAACTTCAGAAGCTCCACCCACGCCAGATCAAGACCTGCGTGCTCCTGAACAAACCCGCCCGGCGCGTGGCCAATGTGCAGGCGGACTACGCCGGCTTTGAGATCCCGGACCTCTTCGTCGTGGGCTACGGACTGGACTACGCGGAGCGCTACCGCAACCTGCCCTTCGTCGGGGTGCTGAAGCCGGAGATGTATGGGAAGTGACAAGTGGCAAGTGGCAAGTGGCAAGCGGGGCCATCGGCGTGCCCGCACCTCCGCTTTCTTCGACGCGCCCCGTGTTGCCTGGCACCTAGCAACTGTCACCTGCCGATGACCGTCCGAGTTCAATTCTGGTCCTACTTCAAAGACCTCACCGGCTGCGGGCAGGCCAGCGAGGAGCTGCCTGTCGCCGCGACGATTGGCGACTTGCTCCAACGCCTCCAAGCCCGCTTCCCGAAGCTCATCGCCATGCAGAACTCAACCCTCATCGCTGTCGGCGTGGAGTATCAAGGCCGTGACTACGTGCTGAAGGATGGAGATGAAGTCAGCCTCTTCCCGCCGGTCCAAGGCGGCTGACCCACTCATCACTAATTACTAATCACTTCCTTGCTCCGCTCCCTCCTCATTTCGCCCGACCCCCTCGACGAATCCGCGCTCATCGCTGCACGGCGCATGAGCTGCGGCATGGGCGCGGCGGTGTATTTCAGCGGGGTGGTGCGCGGCAGCGAGGAGAGCCAGCCGATCACCGCCATCGAATACGAGTGCTTCCGCCCAATGGCCGAACACCAGTTCCAGCAACTCTTTGATGAGTTGGAGCGGCGCTGGCCAGTGGAGTCCGTGCGGCTCGTTCACCGCATCGGCATCGTCAAGGTTGGGGAAGCCTCGCTGTGGCTGGAGATCGTCACGCCGCACCGAGGTGAGTCGTTTGCCGCGTGCCAGTGGCTCATCGACGAGATGAAGCGCGTCGTGCCGATTTGGAAGAAGCCGGTTGGGTAGCGTAGCCGCCGAGGTCAGGAGGCGGCTTCGTTCGCGCTGACCGAGTCCGCCTCCTAACCTCGGCGGCCACAGGCGGAAGCAGGCTTCACCCGCGCTTCACCTTCGCGACGAAGCGCGCGATGCGGTCAGCGGCGATTTGAATCTGATCAATCGCCGTGGCAAAGCAGCAACGTAGATAACCCTCGCCACTCGGGCCAAACGCGCCGCCGGGCACGCACGCGACCTTCTCCTCTTGCAAGAGGCGGAAGGCAAAATCCTTCGAGCTGAGCCCCGTGCTGCGGATGCAAGGGAACGCGTAGAAGCTTCCGCGTGGCAGGTGACATGGGAGGCCGATGTCGTTGAACGCCTTCACGATGAAGTTGCGGCGCAACTTGTAGTGCTCGCGCATCTCCGCCGTGTCCGCCTCGCCATGCTCGATGGCTTCGAGGGCGGCTTCTTGGCTGATGATGCTGGCGCAGAGCATCGAGTATTGGTGGATCTTCATCATCGCATCGATGAGTTCCGCCGGCCCGCACGCGTAGCCGATGCGGAAGCCGGTCATCGCATAGGCCTTCGAGAAGCCGTGCAGGAAGATGGTGCGCTCGATCATCCCCGGCAGCGACGCGATGGAGACGTGTTCGCCCTCGAAGGTCAGCTCGCTGTAAATCTCGTCGGTGAGCACGACGAGGTTGTGGCGCTGCACGACGGCGGCGATGCGCTCCAACTCCGCGCGGGTCATGGTGCCGCCGGTGGGATTCGTCGGGAAGTTGAGCATCAGCGCCTTGGTCTTGGGCGTGATGGCCTTCTCAATCGCCTCCGCGCGGACGGCGAAGTTGTCCTCTGCCCGGCAACTCACCGCGACGGGGATGCCGTGCGCCATGGCGATGCTCGGGGAATAGCTGACGTAACACGGCTCGTGGTAGATGACCTCGTCGCCGGGATTGATGAGCGCGCGCAGAGCGATGTCGAGCGCCTCGCTGACGCCAACGGCGATGAGGATTTCCGTCTTCGGGTCGTAGCGGACACCAAAGCGTGGGGCGAGATGCGCGGCGATGGCTTCGCGGAGTTTAAGCAGGCCGAGGTTAGACGTGTAAGTCGTCTTGCCACGTTCCAGCGCGTAAATGGCCGCCTCGCGGATGTGCCACGGCGTGACGAAATCCGGCTCGCCGACGCCAAGAGAGATCACGTCCTTCTGGCTCTGGACGATGTCGAAAAACTCGCGGATGCCGGAGCGTGGGAGATTGGCCACGCTGCGTGCGATGCAAGACTGGGGTTGAAAGGGAGTCGCCATGACAATAGAGGCGCGAGACTGAAGCGGAAGGTCGGGGGTTTGGAAATACTAAAAGCGCGCGGGTCTGCATTGGGCGCGCATCTCAGTTTGTTGGCGCGAACGCACGCGTCGAGCGGATGCGTTTTGGGCTCACTTTTTCCAGTCGCGCCACAGCCAGCGCATCGCCTCGGGGAAGAGTTGGGTGCCGTGGTTGCCGCTGTGGACGCCTTCGCCGAAGACAAACTCGTGGTCGTAGCCCTTTTCCTTTAGCGCGGCGGCCATCGCCTTGTTCGCCTCGGGCCACGAGCCGAACTGGTTGACGATGTCGTTGGAGCCGTCTTGCTGGAAGATGCGGATGGGCTTCTTCGCCGCCGCGCGGACCAACTCGGGATATTTATTGCCGCCACGGATGTTGGTGAAACTGCCGACAGTGGTGAAGCACTTGCGGAACTCGTTGGGCCGCTCCCAGCACACCGTCCATGCGCAGATACCTCCGCTGCTGCTGCCGGCAATGCAGCGTTGTTCGGAGTCTTTTGAGAGGTTCAATTTTTTGCCGACCTCGGGGAGAATTTCCTCCAACAGGAAGCGCGCGTATTGGTCGCCGAGACTGTCGTATTCGAAGCTGCGGTTGGAGGGCGGCGCGGCCTTGCCATCGGCGCGCTTGGGCGCGACTTCACCAGGCTTGAGCGGCTTGGTGCCGGGCCGGATGAAGATGCCGATGGTCACGGGCATTTCCTTTTTGTGGATGAGGTTGTCGAAGACGGTCGGGGCCTTGTAGAGCACGCCGTCCTGCGAGATGTAAACGGCGGCGGGCGTCTTGCCGTCGTATTGCTTGGGGACGTAGATGGAATACTTCCGCACGGTGCCGGGGAAGACCTTGCTGTCGTTCCACTCGTGCTCGGTGAGCGTGCCTTTCGGGACGCCGGGCTGTTCCTCGGAGGCGGGCGTGAGCTTCTTGTATTGGTCGTCGGGCGAGGGGGCCTTCGGTTCGGCAGCGAGCAACGGCGTGGCGAGGGCGAGGCAGAGCAGGGGAGTGAGGAGCTGTTTCATGGGGGGATGCAATGGCTTCGAAAGCTACTTCTTCTTTGCCGGCGGCACGTCCTTCGGCGGCGGGAGGAAGAACAAATTCCCATTCGCCTTGGTCTTGCGGACGAACACCTTGTCCGCGCATGTCACGTAGAGGAACTCCATGTTCGGCCCGCCGAAGCCGCAGCTCGTCATGAATTTTTCCGACGGTTTGGGCAGCACGCCGCTCATGCGGCCCGTGGGGTCGAACACCTGCACGCCCACTGCGCTGGCCACGTAGTAGCGGCCCTGTGCGTCACTGGTCATGCCGTCGCCGCTGCTGGCGGTTTTGTATACGGGCGAGCGGCCGTCGGGGCTCTTCGCGTTCACGTCCACTTCGGTGCGGAGGGTCATGTAAGGCTCCTTTTGCGTGAGGCTGCCGTCCGTCTCGATGCGCATGGCCCACACGTGCTGCCCGCGCGAATCGGACACCGCGAGGGTGCCTTGGTCGGAAGACAGTGTCAGGCCGTTCGGCGCGGCGATGCCGGTGTCCACGGCACGTTTCTCGCCGGTCTTGGGGTTGATGAACGTCACCTGTTTCTTGCCCGTCTCGGTGATGTAGATGTGTCCCTTGTGCGTGACGATCAAGTCGTTCGGCTGCACGTCCTCGGCGACAACCGTCTTCTTGCCGCCGGGGAACTCGAAGGCGACGAGTTGCTTGTCCTTGCCCACGCACGCGTAGAGCCGCCCGTCCGGTCCCCACTTCAACCCACTGCACGACGTGCCTTCGAGGAACTTGGTCTTCTTCCCGTCTGGCGCGACCTGCCAGACTGTCGGCGGCGCGCTCCTCATGTCGCTGAAGTAGAAGTTGCCCTTGGCATCCGCGCACGGCGCGTCGGTAAAGACGTGGCCCTCGGAGACCAACTTCCAGCCTTCACTTTCGACGAGTAGCATCGAGAGCGGCATATCCTGCGAGTGAGCCTTGAGCGTGAGCAGCGCGAAGCCGAGGAGGGTGAGCGTCCAATGATCGAGTTTTTTCATGCGTAGTGCGCAGGTGTTTGACGGTGAACTCCCGGCGCGGCAAGCGGAAAACTCGCGGAGCCAGTGCTCTGCTCTCCGGAGAATTTCATTTCCAATCACCGCTGCCGTCCTTGCGCTCGGCTCGGCTGGTCGTTACCGTCCCCACACAAAATGAACGAGCCAAGAAACAGTTTATTAGTACCGATGGTCGTCGAGCAAACCGGTCGCGGTGAGCGCGGCTATGATATTTACTCGCGCCTGCTGATTGACCGCATCGTCTTCCTCGGCACCCCGGTGGACGACATGGTCGCCAACGTCATCATCGCGCAGCTCCTCTTCCTCCAGATGAACGACCCGAAAAAGGACATTCATCTCTACATCAATTCCCCCGGCGGCAGCGTCACGGCTGGCCTCGCGATTTACGACACGATGCAGTTTATGACCTGCGACGTGAACACCTACTGCATCGGGCAGGCGGCGAGTATGGGCGCGGTGCTGCTCTGCGGCGGCACGAAGGGCAAGCGCCACGCGCTGCCCAACGCGAACATCATGATTCACCAGGTGCTCGGCGGCGCGGAAGGTCAGGCCAGCGACGTGGAAATCCGCGTCAAGTATATGCTCAAGCTCAAGCAGCGCCTGAACGCCATCATCGCCAAGCACACCGGCCAGAGCATCGAAGTTGTCGAGAAGGCCTGTGACCGCGATAACTTCATGTCCTCCGAAGAAGCGAAGGCGTTCGGTCTCGTGGACGAAGTCGTCGCCTCGCGCAAAGACCTCCCCGGCCTGCCCGACAAGAGCAGCGTGGTCGCGTAAGCCGGCGGCCTTTCAACTCTCAACTTTCAGCTTTCAACTCCCCTCGTGGCTCGCCCGCACAACCTCACCCTCTGCTCCTTCTGCGGAAAATCCCACGCCGAGGTGAAGAAGCTCATCGCCGGCCCGGGCGTTTACATCTGCGACAACTGCATCCACGTCTGCAAGGGCGTCCTCGACAAGGAGCTTGCCGCTGACACGAAGCGCACGACGCCGAAGCTCAAAATCCCCAAGCCCGCCGCCATCAAGGCCGAATTGGACCGCTACTGCGTTGGTCAGAACCACGCCAAGAAGACCTTGGCCGTCGCGGTTCACAACCACTACAAGCGCATCATCCACGAGCGAAAGGCCACGAGTGGAACCGCCGCCGCACGCGACCCTAAGGCCGACGACGTGGAAATCGAGAAGAGCAACATCCTGCTCATCGGCCCCACCGGCTCCGGCAAGACGCTGCTGGCCCGCACGCTCGCCCGCATCCTCGACGTGCCCTTCGCCATCGCCGACGCGACCACCCTCACGGAGGCCGGCTACGTGGGCGAAGACGTGGAGAACATCATTCTCCGCCTGCTCCAGTCGTGCGATTACGACGTGGGCCGTGCGCAGGTCGGCATCGTTTACGTGGACGAAATCGACAAGATTGCGCGCAAGACGGACAACGTCTCCATCACCCGCGACGTGTCCGGCGAGGGCGTGCAGCAGGCGCTCCTCAAGATGCTCGAAGGCACCATCTGCAACGTCCCGCCCACCGGCGGTCGCAAGCACCCGCATCAGGAATACATCAAGGTGGACACCACCAATATTCTGTTCATCTGCGGTGGCGCGTTCGTCGGGCTGGATAAGGTTATCCAGCGTCGGCTGGGCAACCGCGTCATGGGTTTCAGCGCCGTGCAGCACCCGCTCAGTTCCGTCGAGAAGCGCGAAGTGCTGGCGAAGGTCGAGCCGGAAGACCTGCTGGGTTTCGGCTACATCCCCGAGCTGATTGGCCGCCTGCCGATGACCACCGTGCTGGAGGAACTCACCGAGGAACAGCTCGTCAGCATCCTCACCGAGCCGCGCAACGCGCTCGTGAAGCAATACGGCAAGCTGCTCGGCATGGAAGACGTGGCGCTGGAAATCACGCCCGACGCGCTGCGCGAACTCGCCGCGCTGGCCATCAAGAAGGGCACCGGTGCCCGCGCCCTCCGTGCCTTGCTGGAGAAGCTCATGCTCGACGTGATGTATGACATCCCCGGCGACGACGAAGTGGAGGCCGTGAAAATCACCGCCGCCGTCGTGCGTGGGGAAACCACGCCACTGGTCCAGCGTCGGCCCGCGCAAGCGGCGGCGTAGCGCAGTGGAGCGCGGACGCCCACGTCCGCAGCAATGAAACGGACGTGGGCGTCCGTGCTCCTTCACCCCACCGGCAGCGTGATGGTGAAGGTCGTGCCCTTGCCCAGCTCCGACTTCACCTTCACCTCGCCCCGGTGTGTCTCGATGACGCGCGCCACGATGGCGAGGCCCAGGCCGGTGCCCTTCGCCTTCGTCGTCGCGAGCAGGGAGCTGAACGCCTTTTGCTGCTGCTCCTCCGTCATACCCGCGCCGGTGTCCGTGAATTCGATGCGCACATGCGTCGGCTCCTTGCGCGTGCGCGGCTGGCGCAGCGCGCGTGTGGTGATGGCGAGCCGCCCGCCCTCCGGCATGGCCTCGACGGCGTTGAGCGTGAGGTTGAGGAAGGCTTGCTCCAGTTGGGTCGCGTCACCCAGGACGGCGGGGAGCTGCGGGGCCAGCTCGCGCACGACTTCGACGCGTTGCTGCCGCAGCTTGTGGCGCGTGAGTAGGCTGAGGTCGTCGAGGAGTTGGTTCACGTTCACAGGCGCGAGGCGCGGCTCCGTGCTGCGCGCGAAGTCCAGCACCTGCTCCACCACGCGGTTCAGGTGGTCCATCTTTTCGCCCATGATTTTGTTGTCCTGCGTGCGCGGGTCGCCGGGCGGGAATTTCAGGTCGAGCGAGTGGAAGAGCATCTTCATCACCGTGAGCGGGTTGCGAATCTCGTGCGCGACCTCGGCGGCGAGCAGGCCCAGCGCGGAGAGACGTTCGTTCTGCCGGAGCTGTTCCTCCACGTCCACGATGCGCTCGTAGAGCCGGGCCTTCTCGATGGCGATGCCGGACAACTCGGCGAGCGCGGCGAGGATGCGGACTTCTTCGTTCGGGAAAATGTGCGGCTCGCCGCGATAAACATTCAGCACGCCCAACGCCTGTCCGCCGAAGACCAGCGGCACGCTCAGCAGCGAGACCAGCCCCTCGCGCCGGGCCATCGGGATGTTCTGGTAACGGCCCGAGGTCTGGACGTTCTCGTCCTGAATGGGGCGGCGGCGGCGCACGACGTTGCCGACGAGACTCTCCGCGACGCTCAAGCGCGGCTTGGTCAGGTAGTCCGCGCCCGCGCCGTGGCTGGCGCGGAGGTCGAGCCACTCGCGCTTGTCGTCGAGCAGGAGCAGTGAGGCCATCTTCGCGTCCATGAGTTGGCAGGCCTCGCGGGTGATGACGCGCAGGGCGTCGTCGAGGTTGAGCGTGGAGTTGATGGTCTGGCTGACGCTGGCGAGCGACTCGAAGAGCCGCGCTTTGAGGCGGAGTTGCTCGTAAAGCCAGGTGTTCTGAATGACACGCGCGGATTGCAGCGACAGTTCTTCGAGTAAGCTCTGGTCGTCCGCCGTGAAGGCGTCGGCGCGCTCGGAATCTACGTTCAATACGCCGCGCACCTCGTTGTTGAGCAGGAGCGGCACGGCGAGTTCTGAGCGCACTTCAGGGCGCACGCGCACATAGCGCGGGTCGCGGGTCACGTCGCCGACGCGCGCGGGCTTGCCGGTGCGCGCGACCCAGCCGGTGATGCCCACGCCGATGGGGAGCTTGAAGTTGGCGAGGTCTGGCGGCAGGCCGTGCGCGGCCTGAATTTCGAGGAAGCGCGAAGTCGGGTTCACCAGCACGACGGAGCCGCTGGACGCGCGCATAAGCCGCACGGCCTCGCGCAGGATGAGCTGGAGCGCCTCCTGCGCATCGAGCGTGGAGTGGAGGACGTGGCCGACCTGGTTGAGCAGTTCGAGCCGCTCGCAGCGGGCGCGGAGTTGTTCGAATTCGGTGCTCATCAGCGCAGCCGCTGCGTCAGCACGATGCCGACGGCGGCGAAGAGGACTGTCGGCGTCCAGCCCGCGACCCAGCCGGGGACGTGACCGCCGGTGCCCAGCACGAGCGAAAGTTTCGACAGGACGAAGAACGCGAACCCGATGCCGATGCTCGCCGCCACGCCGATGGCAACGTTGCGCCGGCCCGGCGCGGCCCCGAACGGCAGCGCGAGCAAGACGACCACGAAGCAGGTGAACGGCACGGCTAGGCGCCCGTGGAACTGGGTGCTCAACTCGTCCGCCTTGCTGCCCGTCAGGCGCGGGTGCAGCCGCTGGTAGTCGAGGATTTCGGCGAGGCTGAAGCGCAGTTTCTTCGCCGCCCGCACGGCGTTCATGGAGTTGACTTTAATTTCGCTGCGGATGAGGCGTGGCGATTCATTCAGTTCAGGGAACACCATGAGGTTGGTTCGTGTGCGGAAGGGGTCAATGTTCGGCGGCTCGTAAGCCCACAGCTCGACGTCGGTGAAGTGCCAGACGCCGTTCGTGTAAGCGCCGCGATTGGCGAAGAGGATGCGGCGGATGCCGTCGTGCCCGGTCCACGTCACGTTCACGCGGAGCATCTCTTGCGAGAGCAGGCCGTAGGCGCCGATTTTCCACTCGTGGCCGGCCACGTCGTTGTTGAAGCTCACGTCGCGTCGCCACTGGAGTTCGGTTTGTTGGGCGAGCTTGGTTTGATAGCGGTTCAACACGTCGTCCTTCGCCTCTTCCGCGCGCGGGCCGATGATTTCGCTCGCGACAAACAGTGCCACGCTGAACACAACGCCCACCACCAGATACGGCGCGGCCAGCCGCCACAGGCTCACGCCCGCCGCGCGGATGGCGACGAGTTCGTGGTGTTTGCCGTGCTGCGCCAGCGCGTAAAGCAGCGCGAGCAGCAGGCCCATCGGCAGCACGGTGGGGAGCAGCTCCGGCAGCTTGAAGAAGTAGAACTCTGCGATGTCCCAGCCGTTGAGGCCCTTGCCCTGGAGCATCGGCAGCTCATTCATCAGGTCGGCGGAGACGAAGAAAATGAGGAAGCCGCCCAAGCAGTAAAGCAGGGGAATCATCAACTCGCGCAGTAGGTAGCGGTCGAGCAGGCGCATCGCGGCAGAGCGTAGGGGGAGAAATCAGCAGTCAGCAATCAGCAATCAGCGGTCAGCAGGGCGAGGTCCGTCCACTTATCCATTTGGCTGCCCTCTGCCCGCCGTTGCAGAAAGATGCGCGCACAACCACAGTCGGCAGCCAGATGACGCGACATTCCTATTTGTTCCCCGCCACCGGGCGTTGGCTCTGCATCGGACTCGCTGTGTGCGCGCTGGCTTCCGTTGCTGGCGCAGCACCGGGCGAGGTGAGCTTCACCCGGGACATCGCGCCGATTCTCGCCAAGAAGTGCATCACCTGCCACGGGCCGGAGAAGGCAAAGGGCAATTACCAGCTCCATAACTTCGCGACGTTGTTGAAGCCCGGCGCGAGCAAGTCCGCGTCCGTCATGCCCGGCCAGCCGGCGAAGAGCGAACTGTTCCGCCTGCTCACCACGACCGACACCGACGACCGGATGCCGCAGAAGGACGACCCCTTGCCAAAGACGCAAATCGCGCTCATCGAAAAGTGGATTCAGCAGGGTGCGAAGTTCGACGGGCCGGACGCGAAGGCGCACCTCGCGTCCATCATCCCGCGCGTCCCGCATCCGAATCCGCCAGCCAGCTACGCGCGGCCCGTGCCCGTGGCTGCGCTGGCGTTCAGCCCGGACGGCAGGCAACTCGCGGCCAGCGGTTATCACGAAGTTACGGTCTGGGAGTCGGCTACCGGCAAGCTGCTTCGGCGTGTGAAAAACATGCCGCAAAGAATCCAGGCGCTCGCGTGGCATCCTCAAGGTCAGTGGCTCGCGGTCGGTGGCGGCTCGCCCGGTCAATCCGGCGAAGTCGCACTCGTGGACGGGACGACCGGCGAGGTCGCGAAGGTGCTCGCGACGACGATTGATACCGTGATGACGCTGGCCTTCGCACCGAACGGCAGCCGGCTCGCAGCAGGCGGCGCGGACAATGCCATTCGCATTCTCTCCATCCCCGATGGCAAGGAACTCGGGCTCCTCCAGCAGCACGCGGACTGGGTGCTGGGCCTCGCGTTCAGCCCCGATGGCAAGCACCTCGCGAGCGCCAGCCGCGACCGGACGGCGCGGGTCTTCAACCTCGCCACCGGCGACATCGAGGCCAGTTACATGGGCCACGAAGCCCCCGTGTCCGGCGTCGCGTTCACGGAGGATGGCAAGTCCGTCTATTCCTGCGGGCGCGACAGGGACGTGCATTTCTGGGCCGCGAAAGACGCGAAGAAGTCCGGCAAAATCTCCGGCGCGGAAGGCGAGCTGTTCCGCGTGCTGTTGGCGGGCGACCATGTGTTCAGTTGCGGGGTGGACGCACAGGTGCGGCAGCACAAGCTCGACGATCGCTCCTTCGTCCGGGCTTTCACCGGTCACAGCGACCGCCTCTATGCGCTCGCCGCGCATGCGTCCGGCAAGTGGTTGGCGAGCGGCGCGCACAACGGCGAGGTGCGCGTGTGGAACTGGGAGGATGGGAAGCTGGTGGTGAGTTTCATCGCTGCGCCGTAGTGCGAGCAGCCCTACCCACGCTGCAAGATGTAAAACTTCTTTCAATCCCACCGCTTGCATTCGCGTCCACTCCTGACTAGAAAATTGGCGAACCAAAACCTTTATGATCCGCATCCCTGGCGAACCCGGCAAAGACCTCTGCGACAAACATCTTGGTATCACCCGCCGCGACATCCTTCGCATAGGCGGCTCCGGCCTTATGGGCCTCTCGCTCGGTGGCGCGATGAAGCTCCAGGCCCTGGCCAACCCCGCCACCGGCGGACGCGGTTGGGGCAAGGCCAAGAGCGTCATCATGATTTACCTCCAGGGCGGCCCGTCGCACTTGGACTTGTGGGATCCGAAGGACAACGTGCCCGACAACGTGAAGTCCGTCTTCGCGCCGATCGCCACCAAGCTCACCGGGGTCAAATACACCGAACTCCTACCCAAGCTCGCGCAGGTGAACGACAAGTTCACCATGATCCGCTCGATGAGCTACACGCCCAACGGCCTCTTCAACCACACCGCCGCCATCTACCAGATCATGACCGGCTACACGACCGACAAGGTCAGCCCGTCCGGCCAGCTGGAGCCGCCTAGCCCGAAGGATTTCCCGAACTTCGGCTCGAACATCATCCGCCTCAAGCCCCCCACCGAGCCGATGCTCCCGTTCGTCATGTTCCCGCGCCCGTTGCAGGAATCGAACGTCGTCGGCAAGGGCGGCAACGCCGGCTTCCTCGGCAAGGCCTACGACCCCTACACCCTCTTCCCTGATGGCGATGACCTCGACATGACGAAGATGGACAAGATCAAGGTGGACGACCTTAACCTCCGCCCGGACATGTATTCCGTCCGTCTCCAGCGCCGGGGCAAGCTCCGTGATGAACTGAGCAACGCCATGCCCGAGATCGAGAAGGCCGTTGAGAACTACAACCTCGACGAATACTACAAGCAGGCGATGAAGCTCATCGTCTCCGGTCGCGCCCGCGAAGCCTTCGACCTCAACCAAGAACCCGACAAACTCCGCGACCGTTACGGTCGCAACACCTTCGGTCAAAGCTGCCTCCTCGCCCGCCGCCTCGTCGAGGCCGGCACCCGTGTGGTCGAACTCATCTGGCCCAAAGTCGCCAACTCCGACCGCCACTCGTGGGACGTGCATGTCGGCCTCAATGACCGCATGAAGAAAGACAGCGCCCCGCTCCTCGACGCTGGCCTCTCCGCCCTCTTCGAGGACTTGGATTCCCGTGGCCTGCTCGCCGAGACGCTTGTCGTCGCTATCGGCGAGTTCGGGCGCAGCCCGGTGAAGGGCGTGAGCACCAGCGGCAACGGCAACAGCGCCGACGGCCGCGACCACTGGCCGTATTGTTACACCAGCGTCATTGGCGGCGCGGGCATCAAGCGCGGCTACGTCCACGGCGAGTCCGACAAGACCGGTTCCGCGCCCGTGACCGACCCCGTCCACCCGGCCGAACTGCTCGCCACAATCTACCACAGCTTCGGCATCGACCCGGAGACCATCGTGATGAACCACCTCAACCAGCCCCGCGAACTGGTGAAGGCCAAAGCCGTCACGAAGCTCTTCGCGTAAGCCGGTCGCACAGAAACTCCCCGAAAGGCCGCGCAGCTTGCGCGGCCTTTTCATTTTGAACCCTAGTCCCGAAATGGAATGGCTACGAAAAGTCGCCAAGAGCGCAAAGTATAACTTCTGACAGGAACGATTTCCGAGTGGGAATTGTTGCTGACCAAGTCATTTCCTTCTCGGTTCCTTTGTGTTCTTTCCGCCCTTTTGCGCCTGAACTTCGGGATTCGGGTTGAACGCAGAGGCGCAAGGAACGAGGAGCACCGCCGAGTTTGTCCAAGCCGAGAGCATTCACAGTTCGGTGGCCGTCGCGGTCGTGGAAGCGGATGGCTCCTGGGCAATTGCATCGTTCCGGCCGAGTCAGCCGGTCCTACCCATCGCTCGGGTCCGGGTAAAACTTCGTGCGCAGCCGCATATCCAGCGCGTGCACTGCGAGGCTGAGTTCGGCGAACAAGTCGTAAGCTGTCTCCGCGTCCAGCCCCTCGGGGAGCTCGCCCGCGTCGAATTTCCGCTTCACGCGCTTGAAGCGCCGCGCCAGCGACACACGCTCGCCCGCATCCCCCAGCTCGCGCAGAAGGCGCCGCACCTTCTCCGCCATCTGCCGGGTCTGGCGGATTACTTTCAGCGCGGCGGGCAACTCGACTTTCTCCAACGCGACATCCTTGAACAGCGCGCACTCGAACTCGCGGCAACGCGTCGGACGGTCTGCATAAACACGGCACGCTAGGTCAGCGCATAACCCGGCGCACGGTTGTCGAAAACTCGTAACCCGAAGCCCAGAACTTGGATCCGGAATCGGTAGGCCCAGCGCGCGGAGCTTCTCCGCGTCGTCACCGGGCTGGAGCTCTACATCGCGGAAGAGCGTCCCATCGCAGCACAGGCCGCAGTGAAGGCAAAGCTGGTCGGGCAAGGGTGGGTTCATGCGGGGGTGAGAGGCCGAGTTTTGGCCACGGTTGGACAGGCGTTTGGAAAGTGGCGGAAGAGGTAGGGTTCGAACCCGCGGTTCGATTTCACTTAAGGAATGTAGATATTTATTGGCATTTCGACACGGACGGACACCGTTGACGCCGGTGCAATCCTGCTCCGCGTGCTCAAAACTGGTCGAGGACGGGCCACGTTGGTTCCCTGTTGGGGTGTCGACAAACACATCCAACATCCAAAACCACATGGCCCACCACACCGATCCTGAACTCTTGGACAACGTCCTTCAACTTCTGACTGAGCAAGGCCAGGACGGCTTCGCCGAAGGCCTCCGCCTTCTCGTCAACGAAGCCATGCGCGTCGAACGCCATGCAGTCCTCCAAGCCCAACCCTACGAGCGCACCGCCACCCGCCAGGGCTGCGCCAACGGCTACAAAACCAAAACCCTCGCCAGCCGTGTCGGCCCCATCACCTCCAGCGTGCCGCAAGTCCGGGGCGATACCGCCTTCTATCCCAGCGCTTTGGAAAAGGGCCTCTGCTCCGAGCCGGCCCTCAAACTCGCCATGGCCGAAATGTATGTCCAGGGCGTCTCCACGCGCAAAGTCTCCACCATCGTCGAGGAACTCTGCGGCACCGCCGTCAGTTCCACCCAAGTCAGCGACTGTGCCAAATTCCTGGACGCCGAACTGCAAAAATGGCGCGCCCTCTACTTCGTCGCTGGCAAACTGGAGTTACCTCACTATTGATACCCATTACAAACGTCGAGGAACCAGAAAATGCGAATTCCACAGGCTCTTGCTCAACTTCCACCCACTTCCACATCACCCGATACGCATAATCATCAATGTTTAATGGCTTTTTAAGCGGGACAGTTCTGATTCGGCGCAGCTGACGGGTGTAGCCTCGCCCGGGAAGATCCTGCGCGAGTCCAGCGCGTCGTGCGCCGATGCTGATGCTTCCTTGCGATAATTTAGTGCCACCTCTACCGAGCGACGCGATTCTTCAGAACAATGGTTTTCTGCCAGGCACTCACGGAATGACCGAGAAGTTCACGTAGCCGATGAACATCTCGTTGTAGGTTTGATCGCCGAAAGTCACGGTGGCCGAGGGATCGGGGTTGTCGCGATTTTGAGCGGAGTTGTCGAACGCACCGCTGCATTCGAGCCGCGTCCCGGCGGGCAGCACTTTGGGCTGGGTCAAGCGGTAGAGCGTCTGCCAGTGAAAGTCATATTTCGGAACCGAGAGGAGAACTTCGCGGGAGTTGTCGGGATACACAGCCTCGCACTTGAACCGCGAACCCCGGTAGTGCATGTGCGGGTTGATCTCGTGCAGCAACACGCTCTTGGTCGTGGACGGAGTGAGGCTCGCCGTCACCGCAGGATAATCGGCGGCACTCGGCGGGATGGAGAAAGGCGAAATTCCAAAGAAGGGAATGCCGGTGAATGACAGCAGATCGTAGGCGGACTTGGTCTGGAGTTCGGCGGCGGGCGGCGCAGTCGCGAGGTAAAGCCCCAGCTCCGTTACGTCCGTCTCCGCCTGCCCCGTAGTGGTGTAATGCAGCTGAAATTTCAACGTCGTGCCGGCGGGCAGCAGCTTGCCGGTGCCAGCGGGAAAGGCGACGGGCTCCATGCCGGGCACGTAGGCAGCGAAGTAACCGTCCAGCCCGTTGAACGCGCTGTTATTCCCGAAATACACCAGGCAGTGATGAACGACGCGACGGTTGCTCGGCCGCACGACGGCCGCGCGCAACCAGACGTCCTGCGGTAAGGTGTTCGTCACGTTCACATACACGTAGTTCACGATGCCGAAGGCGGGAAGACGTTGTGTCGGAATGCGCAGCACGACGTCGGGTGTGCCGAGCGCGGCCGGCCAAGTGTAGGGAAAAACGTTGGTGGACTGTGGCGTAAGCGTGAGGGGGTCCGCCCCCGGGCCGCGCGGTGCGCCGTCGTTGATCCACTGGACGAGCAGCGCCGCCTGGTCCGGCGTGAGCGAGTTGTCGTTGGTGAAGCTCCCGTATTGCGCGTCCGCGTGCCACGGTGGCATCCGCCGGGCGAGGACTTCGTTTTTGATCGCGAGCGAAAAGTTGCTGACGATGGAGTGGTTCGTCATTGCCCACGTGCCGATGTTGCCTTCGCTGTGGCACCGGAGGCACTTGGCTTGGAGCAGCGGTGCGATGTCCGTCGCGTAGGTGAAATTGGTCTGCACTGGCAGCGGGATGACACAACCCGGCGGCACCGTGCGGCTGGGGGTGATGACACGCCCGGCAAGGAAGCTGGCCAGCGCGTTCGACACATAGTTCTGAGTCGTCGGCAACCGGGGCGCGCTGAAATCCGCTCGGTCATCGAGCGCGCCACGATAGAACAGCATCCAGTTCGTCGTGTTGAAACAAAACGCCTCGGTGGTGGCGCGCACACCCAGCTCGCGCGCCACGAGCTGGCCTTCGTCCTTCAAGATCGGCAGGTCGATGGCCAACGCCGTGGCCTGGGCCGCGATGTTCGTGCGCCCCTCGTCTCGGCTGGCGTTGAGCAGCAGGAAGCGCACGCCTTGCGGCTCAAATTGATCGCGCAGCGTCTTGATGGTGGACAAGCTGGCCTGCGAATTCGTGCAGCCCACGGCGGTGAAGACGAGCACCACTGCGCGGTAATTGTTGTAGTAAGCCAGTTCGCGGGAACGATCGGTGTGATCCACCAACTGGAAATTCCCAGCGAAGAACGGCGGCCTCGCGGTCGCTGGTGCGACGACGCGGTAGAACCTTAACGACGTCATCGCCGACGCGCTGTCCCACCACGGATGATCGCTATTCGTCGTGGTGAGCGTGACCAACTCGCCCCAACTGTTCGTGAGCGTAGGCGTGGGCGTGCTTTGCAGGATGTGCTCGCGGCCCACTTGACCGCGAATGCCCAGCCGCAACGGCCCGGCTCCGGGCGTGATGGTGAGTTCTGCGGGCTGCGTGGTCGCTGCCCCGCAGAGGCAGGCGAACAAAAGAAGAATTGAAGCGCGCATTTTGCGCGCACGATGGCACAAAACCGCGCCTTCAGAAAAGGGTTTTAACCGAGCCCGCCGCGTTGTCGCCACGGGCGTCACCCTACGACTTCCTCAGGGTTGCAAGTTCTAACAGGAGCCAGTTCTCCCGCCGGTTCAGTTCCGCCGCTACGGCTGCGGCGTCGGCGGGGCCGCTCAGGGTTTTTGGGAGGTAGAATGCCTGAGAGTAGCCGGTGTAGCAGCCCATGCAATACCCGCAGTTGACGCGATGGGTGACGCTGGTGATGCCCGCGCCGCAACGGTCACAGTTGGAGGTTGAGGTGGCCACGTCCAGGTTCGGTTCAATGTATCGATGCGTTTGCGCTATTCGTCCGTTGCGCACCGAGTCAAGGCTCGCCCCTGCGGGCAGCAGCTACGGCACTTCTGGGGTCGCCAGTCTCACCGCAGCGCCCACCACGGTGGCGAAATCGCCATCCCGCTGACACATTCGGCTTCAAGGCCCATGGGGGGAGCAACACGGGCGCGCTGTGGTGCTGGAACTGACCTGAATCTCCGGTGGCAGGCATAGTCTGACAGGCCGAATGCCGAAATCCTTTGCGACCGTTCGCCCAATCAGCAGTCTGACCCCAAGACTTCAGCCGCAGCCGCGACGCGCTGCGCCGGTGCTTCCGATGAAACGCATTGTCCTGTTCCTGGTTGCCGCTACCACGGCGAGTTTTGGCTTCGCACAAAGTCCGCAGGCCGGTTCGACTGCCCCGGGCAAAATCGAGTTCAACCGCGACATCCGGCCCATCCTTTCCGAGAACTGCTTTTACTGCCACGGACAGGACCCGAACCATCGCAAGGGCGACTTGCGGCTGGACGAACGCGCGGAGGCGTTGAAGGGGAAGGCGTTCGTGCCGGGCAAGCCGCTGGAGAGCGAGCTGGTGAAGCGCGTGTTCACCACCGACCGCGACGACGTGATGCCGCCGGCGAAGTCGAATCGCACGCTCACCGCCGCGCAGAAGGAACTGCTGAAGCGCTGGGTGGCGGAGGGCGCGGAGTATGAGGCGCACTGGGCGTTCACCGCGCCGCAGCGGCCGGCGTTGCCAGAGGTTCAAGGTTTAAAGTCCAAAGTCCAAAATCCGATTGACCGCTTCGTGCTCGCAAAGCTGGAGGCGGCGGGGTTGTCGCCGTCGCCCGAGGCGGACCGGGCGACGCTGATGCGCCGGCTCTCGCTGGATTTGCTCGGGCTGCCGCCGAAGCCGGAGGAGGTGGATGCCTTCGTCGCGGACAACGCGCCGGACGCTTACGAGCGGCTGGTGGACCGGCTGCTGAAGTCGCCGCACTACGGCGAGCGCATGGCCTTGCCGTGGCTCGATGCCGCGCGTTACGCGGACAGCAACGGCTTCCAGCAGGACGGCGACACGTTCCAGTGGGTGTGGCGCGATTGGGTGGTGCGCTCGCTCAATGCGGACCTGCCGTTCGACCGCTTCTCCATCGAGCAACTGGCGGGCGACCTCTTGCCCAAGCCGACGGATGACCAGCTCATTGCCACGGGCTTCAATCGCAATCACCTGCTCAACGGCGAGGGCGGGGCCATCGCGGAGGAACAGCGTTTCAACATCCTCTTCGACCGCGTGGACACGACGGCCACGACCTGGCTCGGGCTGACGCTGGCGTGCGCGCAGTGCCACGACCACAAATACGACCCGCTCACGCAGCGCGATTACTACGGGCTGATGTCGGCGTTCAATCAGGTCTCGGAAAACGGCCTCGCGGGCGGCGGCCCCGGTCCCAAGCGCATCGCCGCGCCGTTTGCCGAACTGCCCACGGAAGAGAACAAGGCTTGGCTCGCGGCGCACGAGGCGAAGGTGAAGGTCGCCGAGGCGAACGGGCAGGCGAAGGAAAAGCTCGAACTTGCGCTCGCCGCGTGGACGACGGGCTTGACGGCGGAGTCCAATACGCCGGATGGCAAGCCGCTGCCGGCGAACCTCACGGCCATTCTCCGCATGGCGAGTGACAAGCGCAGCGCCGCGCAGAGCAAGGAACTGGCAGGCGGACTTCGCACGCAGTTTGAGACGAAGGTCTGGCCGGGCATCGCGGCGAAGGATGCGGCGGCGAAGGTGGTGGAGGACTTAAAGAAGCAGGCGGAGAAGTATCGGAAGGAAGAGGTGCCGCGCGTGATGGTCATGCGCGATGACAAGCCGCGCGAGACCTTCATGCTGGAGCGCGGCGAATACTTGAAGCCGAAGGACAAGGTGAATTTCGCCACGCCGGCCTTCCTGCCCGCGCCGCCGAAGGACGCACCGACGAACCGGTTGGGCTTCGCGCAATCGCTGTTCGTGCCGGACCATCCGCTCACCGCGCGCGTGCAGGTGAACCGGATGTGGCAGACGTTCTTCGGCGCGGGGCTGGTGAAGACGGCGGAGGACTTCGGCGTGCAAAGCGAAGTGCCGTTGCACCGCGAGCTGCTGGACTGGCTGGCGGTCGAGTTCCGCGCACGCGGCTGGAGCATGAAGCAAATGCACCGGCTCATCGTGACGAGCGCGACGTATCGCCAGAGCAGCCGCGTGAGCCGCGACCTGTTGCAACGCGACCCGGAGAATCGGCTGCTGGCGCGGGGTGCGCGCTTCCGGGCGCCGGCGATGGTGTTGCGCGATGTGGCGCTGGCGGCCAGCGGGCTGCTCGACGCGCGCGTGGGTGGCAAGCCGGTTTATCCCTACCAGCCCGACGATGTGTGGGAGACGCTGGCCATCACGAAGGAACGCGACTTCACGTATCCTGCGTCCACTGGCGCGGACCTCTATCGTCGCAGCCT
This sequence comes from Klebsiella pneumoniae, assembly GCA_943330855.2. Lineage (GTDB taxonomy): Bacteria > Verrucomicrobiota > Verrucomicrobiia > Limisphaerales > SXTU01 > SXTU01. Next base: position 16,745 of record CALQJI020000016.1, on the reverse strand, counting down.
CTACACGTTCTGGCGGCGGACCATCGGGCCGGCGAACATGTTCGATGCCTCGAACCGCCAGACCTGCAAGGTGCGCGCGTCCTTGACGAGCACGCCGCTCCACGCGCTGACGACGTTGAACGACCCGACCTGGGCCGAAGCCGCACGGGTGCTGGCGGCGCGGAGTTTGGAGGCGAGTGCGGAAGCCGACGCGCGGCTGAACTTCGCCTTCCGCCGTGTGCTCGGACGCAAGCCGACGGCGAATGAAGTCCCCGTCCTGCGCCGGATGTTGGAGAAGCAACTCAAGTTCTACGCAGCCGACACCAAGGCCGCCGCGCAGGTCGTGGCGGTCGGGGCCGCGCCGAAGCAACCGCAGCTCGCGGTGACGGAACACGCGGCGCTCACGGCGGTGTGCCTTGCCCTCTTCAATCTCGACGAAGCGCTCACGCGCGAATAACCCCTTCAACCAATGCTCCCCGAATTTCTCACCAATCACCAACGCGTCACCCGTCGCCAGCTTTTCGGTTCGGCGGCGCAGGGCATCGGCGGCATTGCGCTGGCCTCGCTTCTTGGACCCCGTTTCGCCAGCGCCGCGACCTCCGGCCAGCCGGGCTTGCCGAACCTGCCGCACTTCGCGCCGAAGGCAAAACGCGTCGTGTGCCTGTGGCAGGGCGGCGGGCCGTCGCACCTCGACCTCTTCGACCCCAAACCGATGCTGGAAAAGATGAAGGGCCAGGACATCCCCGAGAGCGTGCGCGGCACCACGCGGCTCTCGACGATGTCCGCGAGCTACAAGAAGTGGCCCATCCAGCCGGCCATCAAACCCTTCAAGCGCTACGGCAAGTGCGGCACGGAGTTCAGCGAGATGCTGCCCAACATCGGGGCGCTAGCGGACGACATTTGCGTCGTGCGCTCGATGACCACTGAGGCGGTGAACCACGCGCCCGGCGTCACGTTCTTCATGACCGGTGCGCAAGTGCCCGGACGCCCGAGCCTGGGCGCGTGGCTGGCGTATGGCCTGGGCTGCGAGGCGAATGACTTGCCGGCGTTTGTGGCGATGACTTCCTCGGACAAGGGCAAGACCTGCGGCCAGCTTTTCTACGACTACTACTGGGGCAGCGGCTTCCTCCCGAGCCGCTATCAGGGCGTGCGATTCCGCAACACTGGCGACCCGGTGCCTTACCTCCACAACCCGCCGGGCATGAGCCGCGAGCAGCGCCGTGTGTTGCTCGACGACATCCAGGCGATGAACGCCGCGCACCTCAAGGACTACGGCGACCCGGAGATCGACACGCGCATCGCGCAATACGAGATGGCCTTCAAGATGCAGGCGAGCGTGCCTGACCTGCTGGACTTCTCGAAGGAGCCGAAGTCCGTCCTCGAACGCTACGGGCCGGATGTGTTGACCAAGGGCACCTTCGCCAACAACTGCCTCATCGCGCGGCGGCTGCTGGAGCGGGGCGTGCGCTTCGTGCAGCTCATGCACAGCGGCTGGGACCAGCACGGCAACCTCTTCACGCAGCTCGAAGCTCAGTGCCGCGATACGGACGCGCCCGCCGCCGCGCTGGTGAGCGACCTGAAGGAGCGCGGCCTGCTGGACGATACGCTGGTCTTCTGGGGCAGCGAGTTCGGGCGCACGCCCTTCGGCCAAGGCGACCCGGCGAATCCGAAAGGCCGCGACCACTTTGGTCGCGCCTACAGCATGTGGATGGCGGGCGGCGGCGTGAAAGGTGGCACCACGGTCGGCGAGACCGACGACTTCGCGTGGAACATCGTGCGCGACCCGGTCCACGTTCACGACATGCAGGCCACGCTCCTCCATCTCTGCGGCATCAACCACGAGGGACTCACCTTCCGCTACCAAGGCCGGCAGTTCCGCCTGACGGACGTGCATGGGCAGGTGGTGAAGGGGGTTCTGGCTTGATCCGGAATCCGTGCCTTGGGGAGGGAATGTGAGGTCACAGCTCCCCTGTCCAAATCACACCACTGCTGACGGCGTGGGATTCACCGATCCCATTGGCGCAGTCCCCAAGAGGTGTCAGTTACATCAATTGCAAAGGCAGTTTTGAGCGGAACGGTCGAACCTGAAGGCTTCAGAGTGGCTCGCTTACGTAAAACGTTTCTGCCAGCTTTCCTTTGAGCACCACAAGCTGCTTCCGACGTTCACCGCCCCGCCGTCATCGCAGTAAACCCCTGTATCACCCGCACGAAGGGCTGGACGGTGGACTGGTTGTAGCCAAGCACGAAGTCGTAGGTGCCGGGCTGGTGGGCCGGGGTGGGGAGGAAGCAGCGCACGATGCCGCGCAGGTCTTGCTGGCCTTCCCGGCTGTCGAACGTGATCCCGAGGTGGGGCGCGAGGGTGAGACGGCCGTCGTCGCCCACTTGGACGCGCTGGAAATGGACGGCGCTGGCGGTGGGCTCCAGCGGCTCGGTGAGGAAGAAGATTTGCCCGTCCGGCGCGGTGAAGATGATTTCGCTCGGACGCTTGAACTCGATGGGGCGGATGTCTTCGCCGCCCGGTGTGCGCAGGCGGAGGCCGTCCACGAAGCGCCGCTGGGCCAGGCTGTAGGAGTAGAGCGCGCCATCCTGTGTCATGAGCACGAGGAAGCGGTTGCACGGGGAGAGCAACAGATGCCCATCGACCGCGCGCTCGTGGTCGAGCTTCGGCAGGGAGAAGCCGTATAGCCCGCGCAGGCCGTTGCGCTCGGAGATTTCGTAGAGGAACACCTTGGCGTCGAGGTTCGCGGGGCCGGTGGCGGGGTCTTTCAATTCGTTAATCAACTGCTTGCGAATCGAGCCGCTCGCCGCGAAGACCTCTTGTCGCACGCTGCCGTCCGCCGCGCTCCAGACCAGGCGGCTGCGCACGGTCTTCAGCGCGAAGCAGCGGCTCAGGTGCGCGCTGGTCTGGCTGGCCGCCGAGTTGGTCTGGCTGGTCCCGAGCCGATGCGGGTCGAACAACTCCACGCCCGTGGAGAAGGCGTCCGCGCCGCGACCGTCCAGCCCGTAGCCCGCGTCCAGCAGGCGTCCGCCAAACACGGGCAGCAGGGCGTCAATCTTCTTCATGGAGGTGCGCGCGTGGCCGTCGGTGCTGCTTTGGACGAGCCGGGAGTTGAAGAGGTCGGAGGTCATCGTGGGCAGGGCTTTGCCGGCCTTGGCGTAGAGGATGCGCGAGAGGCCGGTGTAGCCGCTGAGGTAGAGCCATTGTTCATCGCCGTCCCGGACCCATGCGGAGTTGTAGGGACCGAGGCCGGCGCGCACAGGCGCCTGCGGCGGTAGGAAGGTCTTGGTCACAGTCTGGCTCGTCACGAGCGCCGAGAAGTCGAGGACGGAGAGCGGATAGCCAGCATACTCGCACACGGCGACGGCCCGGCCCGGCTCGCCGGGAATCGGGGAGACGAGGAAGGCCGGGCCCATGCTCGCGCCGCCGGTGAGGGAGGCGGCGAGCGGGCCTTGCGCGGCGGGGGCGGCGCGCAGCTTCGCGACGAGGTCGTAGCGCACGGTCAGGAGGCCGGGCGGCGCGCCGTCGTAGGTGGGGAACGCGCCCTTGCGCTCGGCGCGCAGCGTCAGGCCCTCGATGCGGTCCATCAGGAGCAAGCGCACGGAGGCGCGAGGAAAGGTAATTTCGCCTTGGGAGAAACGGATGAGGTTCCGCCCGCCGCCGGTGCCGGGGTTCAGCTCGCGGCCTTTGGGAATGCCCTGCACGGTGACGAACTGCGTGGGCGAAAGCCGGCGGCCATCCTTCGTCGTCGTGTCGGACACGGCATTGACCTCGCCGAAGAAGCGCGTGTTGCCCCGCTCGTCGAGGTCCAGCCGCCACGGGCCGCCCTCATACTTGGGCCCGGCGTTGATGATGAACAACCCCGCGTCCGTGAGGCTGACCGAGCCGAGCTTGCGCACGTCGGCATCGGCCTTGGGCGGGGCTTTGTAGAAGGCGTGCGCCGCCGTCTCCCAACTGCCCACATGCAGGCGCACGTCCGCCGCGAAGGCCGCGGCGTCCGACCAGTCCTGCGGGACGGAGAAGACGCCGCCGAGCCGGCGACGATGCGCGTTGCCGGGGTCGCCGTTGGTCAGCGTGTCGTTGCACATCGTGAAGAACACGCGGCCACGGGTGCAGGAGACCTTGCACAAGTTGTCGTTCAACATGCCCAGGCCGGCGGGCACGAGTTTCTGAAAATCGAGCCGCACCGGGGGCTGCTCGAACTTCTTCGTGTGCGGATTGAACCGGACCACGTAAGCCCCGCCACCCTCGACCCGCCAATAGATTCGGCCTTGGTCGTCGGAATCAATCTCGCCCTTCTGGCCCAAATCACCGTCACCGGCCCCGAGCATGTTCGCGCCGCCGGGAGCTTTCTCGTTGGTGACGTGGACCTCGAACTGGTCGGGGCTGAGCACGATGTTTTCGTCGCCACGTCCGGTGCCCCAGGCCGACTGAACGGGCACTTCGAGCAGGAACTTCTGCCAGCGCTCGACGCGCGTCCCCGCGTAAATCGCCTTCTTGCACGCGAAGTAAATGCTGGCCCGCGCGGGGTCCTTGGGAAACGCCGTCTGCCGTCCGACCACCGCGCCACCGACGAGCGGCAAGTCCACACCCGAGGTGATGGGGAAGGTGATGTCACGCTTCGCGACGAGCCGCGTGGCCGGGGCTAAGGTGACTTGGCGCAACTGGCCCGCCTCGGGGAGCGGGATTTTCGGGCGGGCTTGCGCTGACTTGAGCATCTCCGCGCCGGGCTCGATGTAGGCGAAGGATTTTCCTGGAGCGAGGCTGCTCGGCGCGGACATTTGCCGGATGGGGGCGACCACTTGCTTCACTATCACCGCGCCGGTCGCGTCCTTCACCGTCACCGTGACGCCGTCGCACTTGCCGGACGGGCCCAGATCAATGACCACGGCCCCTTGCAGGGCGGGCTCCAGCAGGTCAATCAGCAGCGGCTTCCCGGTCGTTGGTGGCAGGAACTCCACCGATGCGGTCAGCTTGGTGTGGCGCTGGCGGAGCAGGTCCAGCCGGTCGAACTTCACGATGAATTCGTCCCCCGCGCGATACACCGCCACCTGCTCCGCTGCGGTCAAAGTGGTTGCCAGCAAAAGCAATGGCAGCAGGCGGACCAGACGGATGAGCTTCATGAAGTCAGCGTGCCTCTGCCATTTAAGTCCCGTCAACCATGCTGGCCTGCGACCCAAGCGCGGCCCCAACTCCCGCCGACTATTCGCGGCCCCACCAGCGTCAGGAGACGACCGATGAACCTGTATTACGTCCGCGCCCGGCTCTGGCTTCTGCCCACTCTCACTTCTCTCGCCCTCGCCAGCGCCGCCCCCGCTCCGAAGCCCGACGCTCCGGAACGCCTTGCCGCGATTGTGAAAGAGATGAAATCCCCCGACCGCGAGGTGCGCCTCAAAGCCGTCGGGAAGCTCGTCCACTTCGAAGGCGGTCAAGAGCTGGCCCTCCCCGTTCTTACCAACCTCCGCGAAGCCCTGCGCGACCCCGAAGCCGACATCCGCGCCGTCGCTTGCACCGCCACCGGGAACTTTCGGGACAAGGCCAAGCAAGTCATCCCGGACTTCACCCGCCTCCTCCGCGACCCTGACAAAGAAGTCCGCCAGTGCGCCGCCCGCGCCCTCGGTCGCGTCGGCGCCGACGCCAAGGTGGCGCTCCCCGACCTGGCTCGCAGCACGCAGGACGAAGACGCCGTCGTCCGCGTCGTGACCCACGCCGCGATGATTCGCATCGGTGCCCCGGTGCCGGAACATCTCCCCGCAATCCTCAAAGGCTTGGAAAGCGCCTCACCCCTCGTCCGCTACAAGTCCGCGCACTGCCTCGAACCCCTCGGCCCCATCGCCGCCCCCGGCGTTCTGAAGCTCGGTCAACTCCTCACCGACCCCGACGAGAAAGTCCGCCACTACAGCGCCCGCGCCCTCGTGAATCTCGGCGACACCGCCCGTCCCGCCCTGCCCGCGCTCAAGGCCGCTCGCGAGCAAGAAACCGTCGCCGGCAACAAGGGCTTGCTGGACGCAGCGATTCGGAAGCTGGGCCAGTGATGCAGGGGAACAACCGCACTACGCCCAGTGTGCGACAGACAAGCCGCACTTTCCCCTGCGTGCGATGGTCGAAGCCTCTGCGTCAGTGCGCGTGCTTGAACGCTGCTTGGTCGGCTTTGCCTTCCGCGAGGAGATAGGCGAGCAGGTCGAGGATTTGTTCCTTGTCCAACGTGTTGAGCAGTCCGGCGGGCATGAGGGAGAGTGCGGAGGGTTTGCGGGACTTGATGGCGGTCTTGGCGACCTTTTGCACTTGGGCGGCGGTCGGGCCGGTTTGGAGGGTCACGCTGTCCTTGTCCTCGGCGAGGATGAGACCGGAGAGGGAGTTTTCGTCGCCGAGTTCGAGCGTCACGTTGCGATACCTCTCCTCGATGGCCTTGGAGGGCTCGAGGATTTCCTGCAACACGAGCTTGGCGACGCTTTCCTTGCCACCCCGTAGCGTTGGGAAATATTTCCGTAGCGGTCGAAGGAAACCTTCCAGGGGTTCGGCGTCATGCTTTGCCACTCGGGTTCGATGCGGCCGCTGCGCGGGGCAAGGCGATACGTCGTGGAGTCAATGCCGCGCACTACGCCGAAGGGCGTCTCGAATTGCGACCGGTGAAACACGCCTTCGCAGAAGATGACGTGCCCAAGCGGGTCGGTCGCAACCATCCCGCCGTGGTGCGAGTCAGTCACGTCCACGCCACGCCATAATTCGGTCCGTGAATCGGCACGCCCGTCGCTGCCCTTCAGAATCAGCAGCCGCGGCTGTGCGGAGACGATGACGCCGCGTTCGTGAAACGCGACGCCGTCGAGCGCATCAAAACCATCCGCGAACACGGTGCATTTGTCCGCCTTCCCTGTAAGCGGCGAACAGGATGGGAGCCATTTGCAGGGTGGATGATACGGCGTAGAACCAAGAGTTCATGGACATGGGGCAGACTCCTTTCTGAAAACCCTCACCCGGCTAGAGCAGCCGGGTGAGGGTAGGTTGGGTTGTGGGGTGGGATGGGGGAACCGGCAACTGGGGATGACTGCCACCGGCGAGACCGAACAGCAGGGTTGGTCTCAGAGACTTATAGCCCCGGATGATGGGCTATTGCGTGGTCTGCCTATGCGTTCGCCGCCGGACGTTCCAGCCAGCAGGTGAGCTGTTCCCGAAACGGCCGGCACCTCACGGTCAATGCTTGTAGCAAACCAGTTTCAATCTCGGTAACAAGCCAGACGTCACACGTTAGCAACCGACATGAAGCACACACTCACCTTCCTCTCCACCCTGCTGCTGGCCGTCGTGGCCGTTCAGGCGCAGGAGTCGGTGAGCTTCAGCCGGGAGATCAGGCCCATCTTGTCAGACAACTGTTTCAGTTGCCACGGGCCGGATGAGCAGCAGCGCAAAGCCGGTCTGCGCCTCGATGTGCGGGAGGCAGCGCTCAAGGCGGCGAAGTCCGGCGCCTTCGCCATCGTGCCAGGTGATGTGAAAAAGTCGGCGCTGCTAAAGCGCGTCAACAGCTCAGATCTGGACGAAGTAATGCCACCGCCCAAGTCGCACAAAGTGCTGACCTCAGCGCAGAAGTTGAAGTTGCGGCAGTGGATCGCGCAGGGTGCCAAGTATGAGGAGCATTGGTCCTTTGTGGCATTTGCCCCGGTGAAGCTGCCCGCCGTGCGGCGCAAGGACTGGCCGCGGAATCCGCTCGATCACTTCGTGCTGTCGCGCCTGGAGTCCGCCGCGCTCGCGCCATCCACCGAGGCGGCCAAGGCGGTGCTGATCCGTCGCGTCACCCTGGACTTGACCGGCCTGCCCCCAACGCTCGCGGAGGTGGATGCCTTCGTCGCGGACACCACGGCGCAGGCGTATGAGAAGGTCGTGGATCGCCTGCTGAAATCGCCGCGCTACGGCGAGCGCATGGCCATCGACTGGCTGGACGCCGCTCGCTACGCGGACTCGAACGGCTATCAGGTGGATCGTGACCGTGAGCTGTGGCCTTGGCGGGACTGGGTGATTCGCGCGTTCAATGATAACAAGCCCTTCGATCAGTTCACCATCGAGCAACTCGCGGGTGATCTGCTCCCCAACGCGACGCTCGAACAGAAGGTGGCCACGGGCTTCCATCGCAATCACATGCTGAACGAAGAAGGCGGCATCATCGCGGAGGAGTTCCTCGCGGAATACACCGCTGACCGCGTGGAGACGACTGCCGCGGTGTGGCTGGGTCAGACCTTCAACTGTTGCCGGTGCCACGATCACAAGTTCGACCCGTTCACGCAGCGCGACTTCTACTCGCTGAAAGCCTTCTTCCACAATGTGCCGGAAAAGGGAGTGGGCATTTATGCGAATCCCATCCGTCAAAATGCCCCGCCGTTCGTGAAGCTGCCCTCCCCGGAAACCGAGGCCAAACTCGCCGCTCTGAACGGGAGGCTGAAGACCGTGAACGACCAGCTCAGCGCCCTCACCAACCGGTCGGTGAGCGGAATCGAGGAATGGTCGCAACGGGTGTCCTCGGCAGTGGTGAAGTGGGAGCCGGTCCAACTGCTCACAGCCAGCGGCGGGGATCAGCCGCCGGTCATTGATGCGACCGTCGCCACCTTGGAAGTTGGGCCGCAAGAGACGCGACCGAATACCCTCAAGCTCACGGCACGTCTGCCCGCCGGACGTATCACTGCGCTGCGCCTCGAATGCGGCACCACGGCAACCGCGGCCAGTTTTCAGTGGAGCGAACTCAAGGTGGCGCAGCACAAGTTGCGCGCCACGGCATGGGGGGATTCCTTGGCGAGCACGGAAACCGAAAAGGTGCTGGATAACGACCGCAAGACCCGGGCGGTCCTTTCCCTGAAGCCGGACCGACCGGTGCAAGCCGTGTTTGAATTTGAACCCGCGCTGGCGCCCACGAACGCCAGCCGCGAAGTCCAAATCGAGATCGGCGTGGAGAATGCGGGTGGGCCTTCGCGCTGGCGGCTGTTCGTCACGGAGGCGCAGCCTGAGGTGCTAACGCCAGCCGCCGTGGAGGCGATCACCAAGAAGGCCACAGCAAGCCGCTCGGCGGCGGAGAACAAGCAGCTCGCGGCGTTCCGAATCTCACAGCAGCCGGAGCATCGCACCTTCAATGACGAGCTGGGCAGCTTGAAGAAGCAGGTCGCGGCGGCCGAGAACGAGATTCCCACCACCCTCGTCATGGAGGAGCAGAAGGAGCCGCGTCCGACGTTCATCCTGATGCGCGGGGCGTATGACAAGCCGGGGACGTCCGTCACGGCGGCGACGCCGGCCGTGCTGCCGGCGCTGGCACCCGAACTGCCCCGCAACCGGCTCGGGCTCGCCAAGTGGCTCGTCAGCTCGCAAAACCCGCTCACGGCCCGCGTCATCGTGAACCGCTTCTGGCAGCAGGTGTTTGGCACCGGTCTGGTGAAAACCAGCGAGGACTTCGGTTCGCAGGGAGCGCTCCCGAGTCATCCCGAACTTCTCGACTGGCTCGCGCAGGAGTTCATCCGCAGCGGCTGGGATGTGAAACACTTGATGCGGCTCATGGTCACCAGCGCGACCTATCGGCAGGGCTCCCGCCTCACGCCGGCGCTGCGCGAACGCGACCTGGAAAACCGCCTGCTCGCCCGTGGTCCGCGCCACCGGCTCATGGGCGAATTCATCCGGGACCAGGCGCTCGCAGCCAGCGGTCTCCTGCTGGACCAGCTCGGCGGCCCGTCCGTGAAGCCCTATCATCCCCCCGGGCTTTATGAACAGATCACCGCCGGCAATGGCTACAACACGTATGTGCCCGGCAAGGGGGATGATCTGCGCCGACGCAGCCTTTATACCTACTGGAAGCGCTCCGTCCCGCATCCCGCGATGCTGCTCTTCGATGCGCCATTCCGCGAGAGCTGCACCCTGCGTCGACCGCGCACGAACACGCCCTTGCAAGCCTTGAACCTCCTGAACGACCCGACGTATGTCGAGGCCGCCCGCTTCCTAGCGCAACGCATGATGAAGGAAGGCGGCAGCACGGAGGAGACGCGGCTCATCGCGGGCTTCCGGCTGCTGCTCACGCGCCCGCCCTCGCCGGCGGAACTGAAGGTTCTGCAAGCGGCGTATGAACGCGCCCGCACGGATTTCACCAAGGATATGGAGGCGGCCAAACTGCTGCTGGCAGTCGGCTCTGCGGGATACGATGCCAAGCTGAACCTCGCCGAACTGGCCGCCTACACCACGGTCGCCAGCACGCTGTTTAACCTGGATGAAACGGTCACGAAGGAGTGAACTCATGAGCCCGCAACCATTTCACAACGAACTCTCCCGCCGTCATTTCCTGGGCCGCTCGGCCACGGGCATCGGTGCCGCTGCGCTGGCCTCCCTGCTCAGCCCGCGGCTGTTCGCCGCGACGCAGCCGCCGCAGTTTGCCCCCAAGGCGAAACGCATCATCTGGCTTACGCAGGCCGGTGCGCCTTCGCAGTTGGACTTGTTTGACTACAAGCCCGGCCTTTCATCCCAGTTCGACAAGGATTTGCCCGCCTCGGTGCGCGGCGAGCAACGGCTCACCGGCATGACGGCCGGGCAGAAGCGATTTCCGGTGGCGCCCTCGGTGTTCAAGTTTCATCAGCACGGCCAGTCGGGCTTGTGGCTGAGTGAATCGCTGCCGCACACGGCGAAATTCGCAGATGACATCTGCGTCATCCGTTCGCTGCACACGGAGGCGATCAATCACGACCCGGCGATGACGCTTTTGCAAACCGGCCACCAGATCGGAGGCCGGCCGGCGTTCGGCGCCTGGGTGTCGTATGGCCTTGGGTCGGAAAATTCCGACCTCCCGGCGTTCGTCGCCTTGATTTCCCGCCCCAGCGGCCCGACGAATGCGCAGCCGCTGCACGAGCGCATGTGGGGCTCAGGCTTTCTGCCGTCCCGCCATCAGGGCGTGCGCTTCAGTTCCGGCAAGGACCCGGTGCTGTTCCTGTCCAATCCGCCCGGCATCACCCCGGAGCGCCGGCGCGCCATGCTGGATGATGCCGCCACCCTGAATCGTCTGCACTTCGCCGAGTATCAGGACCCCGAGACGCAGTCGCGCATTGACCAGTATGAACTCGCGTTCCGCATGCAGTCCGCCGTTCCGGACCTCGCAGATCTGTCCAAGGAACCTGCGGACATCTTCGACCGTTACGGTCCCGAGTCGAAGAAGCCGGGCACTTATGCGGCGAACTGCATCTTGGCCCGCCGTCTGGCCGAGCGCGGCGTGCGTTTCATCCAGCTCTATCATCGCGGATGGGACCAGCACAACAACCTGCCCAGCGGCGTCAAGAGCCAGTGCCACGACACGGATCAACCCACCGCCGCCCTGCTGGCCGAGTTGAAGGGTCGCGGGATGCTGGAGGACACGCTCGTCATCTGGGGCGGTGAGTTTGGTCGCACCGTCTATTCCCAAGGGGCCCTGACGAAGGACAACTACGGCCGGGATCATCACCCTCGCTGTTACAGCATCTGGCTGGCGGGTGCCGGCATCAAGGGTGGCCAGACCTACGGCGAGACCGACGACTTCAGCTACAACATCGTCAAGGACCCGGTGCACATCCACGATCTCAACGCGACCGCCCTGCACCTCCTCGGCCTCGACCACACCAAGCTGACCTTTCGTTTCCAGGGCCGTGACTACCGGCTCACGGATGTGCATGGAGAGATCGTGAAGCCAATTCTCGCCTGAGGACAGGGACCGCTTGACGGCGTAGGCATCCATCCGTGCGGAAGTTGAACCACGCTGGCGAGTCCAACACCGCACGAGCTAACTCAATTCGAACGCCCCTCGTTGCCGACTCCGTTGGTCTAGTTCAGGGAGCAACCCAGCCGCCAGCCACCAACGGCTGAAGCTACGAGCTCACTTGCCCGGCGAAGCTCCTTGAAAAGCTGAAGCACCTCGACCCGCATTTCCCGGTTCACCGGTCGTGGCGGCGGGGTGTTGCGACAGCCCGCGCCAGTTTCTCCCGCAGAAAGGCCGCGCACTTGGGCACCTGCGCCTCGCTCAGGCCGTGGAGAAAAATTGGCCCCCTGAACCCGTGGTCGTGCAGCAGGGAAAGATACCGGTCGTAGTCGAGCTTGCCTTCGCCGGCGGCCTTGTGTCCCGCATCGCCGTCGCGGTCCAGATCCTTCGCGTGTGCCATGACGACGTCCTTGCCCACCAAGGCAAAGGCCTGGTCGAGAATCTCGCTCATCCGGGGCAGTTCACCCGTGTGAAACAAATTGGCTGCGTCCATCGTGACTTTCAGGTGCGGGGAGCCGATCTCATCCAGCAACCGCCGCGCCTTCAGGGCCGAATCGACCACGTTGTTGACCTCCGGCTCGAAGGCCACGACCACGCCCGCCTGCCGGGCGATGTCCACCGCCGTGCGCATGGACGCGACCATGTCCTTCCAGGCTGCGGGTGAATCGTTGTCCGGATGAGGACGCCACATGCTGGCGGCGTTGCGGGTGCCGCTGCACAGGTGAATCCTCGGCACGCCCAATTCCTGGGCCAGCCCGGCCAGCACGCCGAGCCGTCGCAGCCCTGAAGCCCGATGTTCTGCGTCGGGATGGCACATGTTGAAGGTGCCTTGGAGGGATGCGATGGTGATTCCACGGGCCGCTGCCTCCCGGCGGATGCGGGCAGCCAGGTCCGGCGGGAGCTTATCTGGCATCGCGGGCAGGCCGGCGCAATCCAAAGCCAGTTGGATATCCACCAGTCCGGCGGCCTTGGCCGCGTCCAGCCGGCCTTCCAGCGGCGGACGGACAAACGTGGAAAGCAGGATGCCGATCTGCATGAGCGCGGGCTGCTTCCCGGCCGGGTCGCTGATGGTTGGAGCCTTGGGTTCGGCGGCCAGCACCAGACCGGGCTCGCCGGCGCCTCCGAGGGTAAGGGCGCTGACGGCCTGCAAGAATTGGCGACGTGTCGAGCGCGGGTCGTTTTCGGAGCGGGGTTGATTCATACGATGGTTTTCCTGTTTGCACTTGGGGTTCGCAGCCGCCGGTTCGTTTCTAATGACTGATAGGAACTGCTTGTCCCTATGCCATGACGATCAGGGACAGGCGCGAAACCTGTCCCGCACCATGGCTACGTCCCTATGGCGCCGCCTTCCAGCGGGCATCGTTCAGGCGACGATCAAAGCGGAACGGTTCCTTCGCCTCGCCGGTCACGGTTACTTGCACGGGCGGGAACTTGGTGCTGACCACGTCGGTCTGGACGTGCCAGATGTTCGGCGCCCATTCGTTGGTCTTTATGAACCACTTGTGCCCGTCGGCGTGGAGCCAGAGCACGGGCCGGGCAAACTTGATGGCGCTGGCGCGAAAACTCATCAGCAAATCATTGTCCGGCTTCTCCGGCCCATCCTGCGCGAGGATAACGGCGGAGTGAACAGCCGCGTGAGACTGCTCCATCTGTCTGCTGATCCACTGCGCGTTGTCCCCGTGGCGACGATGCCACTCGGCGGTGTCGTGGACGCGGCCACCGACTTTGTTGAGGCCCAGGAAAAGGACTTCGCGCAGCACGAAGGCGAAGTTCTCCGTCCGTTCCGGCTGGCGGGCGACGGGTGCGGTAAACTTCCACTGTCGGTCGAAGTGCAGGAAATTGTTCGTCCACATCTTCCACGCGGCGGCGGGATTATCCATGTCGTTCCACTCGTTGTCCCCGGGGACGACGAAGGTGGGCAGGCGGTTGCCGTCGCGAAGCAGGCCGGCGATTTTCTTATACTGCGCCTCCTCCCAGTCCTTGCGCCGGCCGGTGACGATGTCGCCAAGATGAACGACGAACTCACTGGTGAGCTGCTCGTTCTCCAGCTTGATGTAGCGGGCCAGTGCCGGCTCGTCCTCCGGCAGGTAAGGCCCACAGCCCATCGCGGTGAAGCGAACAGCCCGGTCTTCAGCCGCCAGTGCGGCGGATGCCAGCAGGATGCATGACGCGAGGCCGACCACCGTGCCAACGAATCGGGATCCAGCTTTGACGCTCCGCAGTTCGAGGGTGGTTTGTTTTTGCGTGGGATTCACTGGCGGTGAGCTTACGGGGTCATTGGCAGGGGCCAAGCGTCATTTGACCGGACATCGAAAAAGGAGCCACCCCTCGCGGGATGGCTCGTTTCGCGGTGCTCACGCCGTGCGGCGATCCAACCGACACGCCATCTGCTCACGCAGGGCGAACAGGCTTTCGCGCCAGCGCGGCGTGCGCTGAACCAATCGAAGCAAGTCTTCCCCCATGAACGAGCGCACGAGCTCCGTGAGCTGGTTGCGCCAGCTCTGAACGGTGCTGCGACAAACGCCATGGCGTGTTGCCAACTCCTGCAGGCGCACCTCGTCGGCCATGCAGTGCAGGACGGCCAGTGCCTTCTCGTCCAAGGTGGCGACCAGGATCTCAAACGCCGCACCCGCGCGGCCCGCGTCTTCCCCAATGAACAATCCCTCCTCCGCTTGATCTGCGCCCTCCTGGCCGAGACCAGCGACGACTGGGAAACCGGAACAATCTACCTCAAAATGGAAAACCAAAACCCGCCCTCAGTTTGAGGCTCATTCAAGTTACAGATACGAACTTGCCCGGCTGTCACCGACGATTTTGACGAGAAGCGTCTGGCGGCGGTCTGGCTCAAGGTAAGCGATAATGGACCAGCCGAAGGCCCCAAGACGGCCTTGCAGTTGGGACAGGACAACCTGCTTCATCCCATTGAGGGATTTGATTGGAACGAATGGCAGGCGGGCAGCCCTGGAGGAACGAGGCGCGAGGCAAAGGTGCGCGAGGAGCACTTGCGCGAACTCTTCGCCAACGGGCGGAACTGGCTCGCCGTCCGACAGGCGGCGGAGCGGCTGCAAGAACTCGCAGGCGTGGGCCGAAGCGCGGCCTACGATGCGCTCAAGGTGATTGGCGGGCGGTTCTCACCGCTGCTCATCCGCGACCCGGAGACGCACTGCATCTGCATCAAGGGGGCGGAGCCGGACGGCGAGCTGTGAGGGCGAGCTGTGAGGGCGCACCGTCGTCCATCCGTCCGGCTGCTCTAGGGAGTGTGGACGGATGGACGTGGGAATGGACGTAACCTCACAACCCTATCGGAACAAAGTG
This sequence comes from Klebsiella pneumoniae, assembly GCA_943330855.2. Taxonomy (GTDB): domain Bacteria; phylum Verrucomicrobiota; class Verrucomicrobiia; order Limisphaerales; family SXTU01; genus SXTU01. The sequence goes on along the minus strand of CALQJI020000016.1, from coordinate 1,713 downwards.
ATTACTTGGGATTCTGCGCCAAAAAAGCATTGGCAAATGCTTCGGCAAACGTATCGGCGTTGTTCATCGTTGAGGATTCTAGCACATTCGCGCCAGCAAACCCGTGAGTGCCTTTTCTCCAAGTGGGAACCACGGTGCGAACTGCCTTTGCCGGTGAGTTTCGGGTGACTGTTATCGCCTCGGTCAATTCCAAGTTGACGCTGTAGTTGGCCCGGATTCCCATCTCGTCCCAAAATCCTTCGACTGTGAAACTTAGCCAATATGGCGACTCCGTATCAACTTTGATGCCCGCTTGACGCAATTTGAATTCGATCTTGTTCTGAAGCGCGTCCTTACTCAGCTTGTTTTCCAGCTTTTCTGAGACGTAGGCGACCACCCTGACACCAGAAATCCCCTGAAGCAATTCGTCAGGCTTCTTAGCTGCTTTTGCACTCCTCATCGAATCGACAATTTCCAACGCGGTCTGATATTCCTTCGGGATCGGCGCTCTAACCGGCACGATTTTTTTCGCCACCAGTGGGAATTCTTTCACCAGTTCGTTGGTCACTCTTACGATGTTCGTTACCATCTGAGTGTTGGTCCTGACCACCGTGTTGGTTAGAAAAACTGTGTTGGTCTGAATGACCGTGTTGGTCACGAATACCGTGTTAGTCTTCACCTTTTCGATTGGCACTTCGACGCGGACTTCCTTCTGCTGACACCCGCTCGTAATCGCGGCGCAAATCAGCACGATAGACCAAAGTTTGGTGGTGAATTCCATCGCGATGATCGCAGTTGAGTTCTTCATGTCAGTGCCCTACCCGTTCAGTAGGCGAGAATTATCACGCTCGCTGCTTCCAATTCTTTGGCAACCTCTGTAATCAGCCGTTCCTTCGCACCGGTGGGTTCCACTAGTTTGGCGGCTACCTGGGGGACGGACTCCAGAAACCCCGATAGAAAGGTGCTTTTAACCGCGTAATTGACGTTTTGCGGTAGAAAACCTGAGGATTTGATTGCCGCACGCTCGCTCAAGCGAGCGACGACGACTCCGATCACTTGCCCTGATAAGTTGACCAGCGCCCCGCCTGAGTTGCCCGGTTGCACAGGTGCACTTATCTGAAAATGTCTTGGGTCGTCTTGAATGCCGGCCAGACTGCTTATTTCTCCTTTGGTAAGCTTGGGCGAAAGACCCTGCAATTCCACATTCGGAAAACCCACCGTTGCAACTGTTTCCCCTAATTTTACTCCTCTGCTTGAAGTGACGACCAAAGGCTTGAACTGCGCATCGACTTTGATAAGCGCCAAGTCGTTTGCTGGGTCGATTTTCACCACGCGGGCTTCAACCAGCCCTCGCTGCGTTCTGATTTGCACCCTTCTCGCGCCCTCCACGACATGGAAGTTCGTGATCATGTAACCATCCTCGGTGACAGCGAACGCAGTTCCGCTTGAGATTGGCTGAGTGCGGGTCGCTGGGGGAGTTGGCACCGGAGCAGTCGGGTTAGCCCCAAGAGGGGTCGGACGAAATTCTGTGGTCGCTTTCTTAGTTGGTGCAAAACCAGCGATTATTTTTTCTGCCTCGGCCAAATTCGTCCTTCGGGGATCATAGTGGGTAAAGATCGAGCTTTCCGCAGAAGAACAGGATGCGCGTCCGGTAGTTCTGGAAGTTGCGGAAGCCTCGGGCGGCGGATTTGAGGCTCTGGATTTTAGAGTTTAACCCTTCGGTCACCGCGTTGG
>CALQJI020000015.1 GCA_943330855.2 Klebsiella pneumoniae | reverse complement strand
TGCTCACCTTGCCCGAGGCCACCCGTTCCCGTATGTCGGTCCAGTCTTCCATAATGCGATACATGCTTCATCGTTGATGAAGGCGCTGCACTTTTCGACCGCCCTGTCACATCCGTGACCCCGCCGCACTTTTTAACCGGCGTTTACACCCGCGTCATCGTCCTGAGCGACGCGGACTTTCCAGCCAGTAAACGCGTGAAGCCGGCCTTGCCCGCGCGCCTCTCCCGCAACGGAGCCACCGTGCTACGGCTGACGGAAACTGGCACCCTGACCCTGCGCTTCAAGCCAGATTCGTTTGAAGTGCTGACAACCGAAGGCCGAAGCTTAGTCGGTATTCCATTACGATGAGGTGTATCCATCCGAGCGAGAGGACGACACCTCAACGCCGGTTCGTAGTTCCGCACTGTCCGCAAGCCGCCCCTCGGAACCCTGAACACAGTGCACAGACGCCCACGTCCGCAACTGAGGTGAAACTGAAGAAGAGAGCTGCGGACGTAGGCGTCCGCGCTCCATTGAGAGTTTTGTTGCGGGCTGGGGGTTCCGCCGCCTCACCTCGGCGGCTACCGACTCACGGCACCACTTGGATGCGGTAGTAGAGGTTCCGGTTCGAGAGCGCGCCGGAGTGGAGGAAGTTGATGATGCCTCCCGGCGGCGCGACGATGTTCGTCAGCACCAGCCAGTTCGTGGAGGCGAGGTTCGTGGCGTATTGCACCTGATACGTTTCACCCGGCACCACATCGAGGTTGAAGCCGAAGTTGGTCCCGCTCGTCACCAAGCTACTGCCGGAGGTTGAGGAGATTTGAATCGGCGTGCTGCTCAGGAGAACGCCGTTGGTGGGCTGGCGGACTGCAACGGTGTAACTGACGTGCGCCGTGCCAGGGTTCAACACCCCGAAATACCAATCGCCAACCAAGCTCAGCCGCCCGGCGTTCGTCCGCACGGCAACCAGTTTCGGCAGCGTGCCAGCGAGGAAATTCGCGCCGTCGTTGGCGGTGACCAGCGGGAAGCCATCCTTCCGCACGATCAGGTCACCCGCCCCGGAAAGGTTGCGGAGTTCGAAGAGGAGTGCCTTCTGGTTCACCGGCACGTTGAACTTGAAGAGCGTGTTCGGCGCGTTGCCGGGGCTGGTCACGCTGCTCTGCATCTGGCCGTTCGCAGTCGTCACCACGGTGTAAGGCGCGGTGGTCGCGACTGTGGCCCGGAGGGTGTAGGACACCGGGGCGTTGTCCGCATTCTGCACGCCGAGATACCAAGTGCCGGGCTTGAGCGCGGCGGCGGAAGCGGCGTTGGTGACGAGGAAAATCTGCTCCACGCCCGAGCCAAGGTTCGCGCTGCGATAGTCGAATGACTGCGCCGTCGGTAAAGTGTCGGAGCCGTTGGAGCGCCGCAGGTAGAGATTCACATCGCCGTTGGCAGTCACGATTTCAAACATCGCGGCGGAGGCATTGCCGGGCACCTCGAACGAGTAGGTGCCGAAGTTCGGTGTCGCCAGCGCGAGGCCGTTGACGGGCGTGCCGCTCGTCAGCGGGACGGTGGGCGCCAGCAGTTCGGTGCGGTCGAAGTCCACCCGCACCGTCACGTCCACCGGCGGCCCGGCGTTCATCGCTTGGATGGCGATGTAATACTCGCTGCCGGGGCGCAGCCGGGCGCGGGCATTCGCATTTGTGCTGACGCTGAACGAGCCGGTGGACGCGCCGGCAAACATCACGACGTTGCCGGGCGCACCGGGGGTGGGAATGCCGGCGGGGTTGAAGGTGACCTTCACCGGCGCGCTGGCGGTGACGAGGTTCGTGGCCATCCCGGCGGCGGAAGGCACGCGGACCTGGAAATACTGCGGCGTCGTCGAGAGCAGGATGACGGGATTGTTCACGCTGGTCGGCAGCGCGAAAGCGGTCGTGTTGCTCGCGGCGTATGAGAAGTTCAAGCTCCACGACAACACTTGAGCCACCGTGCTGGTGCCACCGGCGCGGGTGTCAGCGATCTGCAACCGCCACGTCGAGTTGGTCACCGTGTAGTTGGTCGGTGCGCCGGCTACATTTGTGTAGAAGGTGCTCGAGCCCCACGTCCGCTCGCCCAGGAAAGTGTTAAGCGTCTCTTCGGGTTGGTAAAAATTCTTCGCTCGGTAGCGGAAGATGGCGGCTTGGCGGTCATTGGGATTCCCTTCGCCAGGACCTTCCACGGCCACATACAAATCCACCCCGTCCGTGGTGATGGCCGTGGCGAGGTTGGTGCACGGGAAGAGAGCGGAAACGTAGTTCGTGATGTTGTTGGTGACGATGGAGACAATTGGCACGCTCGCCAGGTTCGTCGCGTAGCTGGCCAGCGCCGTCAGGTCTATCTCGACCAACACCGCGTCCACCGACCGGTCGCTGTTGATGACGGACCCGACGGCGTAGGCGCGGTCGAGGGCCTCGATGGCGACCACGGAACTGAGCCAACTCGTCCGGTTCGCGCCGAAGTTCGTCATCGTCAGCGACAGGAGCTGCGTGCCGGTCAGGCTCCACATCTGAATGAGGTTGGAGCTGGCCACAGTATTGCCCGCCGAGTAGGCCGCGCCGACGGCGAGGATGTTCGCCCCATTGATCGCCACCGCGTTCAAATGCCCGCCGTCGGTTGAGGCAGCCGCCCATACCTGCGAGCCGTTCGTGGTCGCCAAGGACATGAGGAACGGCACGTTGTTGGTGAACGCCGATCCCGTGGTGAAAAGATTGCTATGGCCAGCGACAATCACGTTGGTTCCATACGCCACAGCCACTGAGCTAGCGGGCATATTAAAGGAAGTCGGCGCAGCGACAAACACGCTCGCGTCCGTGAACGGCCCGACGATCGTCGGGACAGGAGTCGCGACGCCCGTGACGGTGCCGCCAGCGACATTCACGGTCATCGCTGACGGGGACGTCGGCGTAGTCTTGAGGAATGCGGCCGGGGCGGTCGCGTAGTTCGTCCCGCCGTAAATGACGGGGAAACCGGTGATGCCGCCTGCCGCGTTCGTCGTCACCTCGATGACTGCGGGCGGCAGGTAGCCGCGTGTCCAAATGGGCCGGCCGGCCATGTCGAACTTGGTCAGGAACGGACGGACATTCGCGCGGAACACCGGATCCAGGCTAAACTGCGCGTCACCGACCGCGTAGATGAAGTTCGTGGTCAACCCGTTCGTGCCTGTCTCCGGGCTGGTGGCCACACCGACAAACCGATCCAGATTTGCTGCGCCGAACATATCCAGGCCGAACACCGAGTTGGTGAGGCCGCGCGTGAGGATGATCGGCGGCACGCCCATTACCAAGTTCGTGGGGCCGGTGAAGGGGAAGATGACGGCGAGGGCGTTGGTCGGCATCACTGTTTGATACGGGGAGACGATGCGGATGGAATCGTTGAGGTGGTCGGCGACAAACACGTTGCCGAAGTAATCCGCCGCGATGCCACGGGGATCGCTGAAACGACCGGTCAGCCCCAAATCTCGGTCCAAGTTACCCGCAGTCCCGTCGCCCGCGAGGGTCTGTGACGCTGTGTCGCTCCGAACCCGGTGGCTGCCGGCCTCGCTCACATACACGTTCCCGTAGCCGTCGAGGGCCACACCGGAAGGCTGGTTGTAGGTGGTGCCGCTGATCGAGGCATACCAAGTGCCGTTGCTCGTGGTCAGCGAGACCAGTTGATTGTTGCCCGTGTCCGCGATAACGAGGTTGGTGCTGCCGGCCGCTCCGAAGCCGCTGACATAACCAGCAATCGTCCCCTGTGAGGACGACGACGCGACGATGGCGCGAGGGGCGGAATAAGCGGTGAACAGCACGATGTTCGTCGGGTGCGGCAGGCTGGCGACCGTCAAGTTGGTGCCAATCGCCCGGATCACGTTGTTCCCGGTGTCCGCCACATACACCGTGCCGTCCGGCGCGATAGTGATGCCCTCAGGTTGGTTAAACCGCGCGGTGCCGGGGGCTCCGTCCGTGTTACCCGCAGTGGTGCTGCCCCAGACTGTGATCGGTGCTCCGCCGCTGTTAGTGAAGAGCTTGATCTGGTTGTTGCCCGTATCCGCCACATAGATGTTGCCGTTGGAGGCCACGGCCACGCCGCTGGGATTGGCCAAGCCGGTCAAGTTCGCGAGGAACGGCAGGTAAGTGCCGTTCGTGCCGACGCCCGGAATCGTCAGCCGCTGCGAGAAGCGGACGATCTGGCTGTTCCCCGAGTCCGCCACATACACGTTGCCCGTGGTGTCCATCGCGATGCCACGCGGGCGGAGCAATGTCCCGAAGGTCGGCGAGACGAATGCTGGTGGCGTGCCGGGGACTTGGAACGGTCCGGTGTTGGGGATGAACGTAGACGCAGAATACGTCATCCCACCCGCGCGGTTGACCGTCAGCCGATTGGTCCAGAGCGTCAGGATGTTCGTCGCCGAGGGGGTCGGAACGGTGCCGACCGGGTTGACGATGAAGCGCATGAAACGCGAGGTGCCGGAAAACGCGCGTTTCGCCGTGTAGTTGGTCGGTGAGCCGGGATAGAGCAGGGGCAGGAGGTCGAAGAAAATCTGGCCCTCGTATTCGATAATTACCCTGGCTCTGTTGGTGTTCCCATAGTGCGTGAGGGAAAACGTGCCGCTCGTGCAGCCGAGGTCCACGTCATAGACGTAGCGGTTCGAGTCACCGCTCCACGTGAGGTCTGTCGGCGGGAAGAAATTCCGCGTCTCCCCCACCGCCACCACGCCCTCCGCATTTGCCGCCACACCGGCGAAGAAGGTGCGGTCGGGCGTCTGCTCCAACGGCGGGAGTGCCGGATTCACCCCGCGATAGCCGCTGAAGGGGCCGGTCCAGAAGTTGGTGATGGCCCAGTTGGTGACCGGGAAGATGACGAACTGGGTCGAAACGGCGACGCCGCCGATGAAGTTGGTGACGAGGTTGGTGTAGAAGCGGTTGGTGACGATGGGCGTGACGTAGGAAACCATGAAGGCATCGTTGGTGCCGTTGCGCTCGACCAAGCCTGCCGAGAAAAGCGCACTTCCCTGATGCGCCAGCGCCCGAGGCGACTCTTTCAGGGAACCGGCGACCGAGGCGTGGCCGAAGAGCAGGTTGGTCATGTTCGTCACCAGCGTCGGCGGCGAGACGACGGCAGAATAAGGCGCGGGGACGAACTTGATGGGCAGGAGACGGCCCACGTTCGAGAAGCCAAAGGGCAAAATTCCGTTGGTGTCCACGAAGGTCACGTAGTTCGTGTTCTCCGAGAAATTGGCGCGGAGGTTCGGCGTGGTCACGCCGTTGGTCCCGGCGCGGTCCTCGAAGAGCAACACCTTGCGCCCGCTCGGGGCGATGAGGTGGATGACGAGGTCCGAGATGCGCGGGTGCAGGATGGCCAATCCCACGTCCACCCCGGCAATCACGCGGTCGGCGAGGATGTTCAGGTAGAGGTTAGTGGTGTAATTGTCGAGCAGCGTGACCAGCGCGTTCGTGAAGGTGATCTGGTTGTCCGCCACGGCAAGGTTCAGTTCGAGAGTGAAACGCAGCGTGAGCGTGACCAGTCCGGGGGAGTTGTTGATGATGCGGAAATTCCACCGGCCCGGCGTCAACGACGGCGTGCCCAACGGGGCAGGCCCACCGCTGACAAGGTTGCTCACGCTCGTGGCGGAGATGCGCAGGTGCGGGAAGCTCGTGGCGTCCGTGCCGTCGAGGTCGAAGGTGCCAATGGAGTAGTTCGAGGAAGTCGGGATGAGGCCCGGCACGCCCGCCAGCAGATCAATGCCGGTGCCCAGTGCCGCCGGACCGGGGATGCTCCCGAGGCCGCCCACGAAGTCCACATCGAGATTCGTCGCCGAGACGGGCACATCGAGGAAGTCCACGAAGGACTGGCCGGCCTGCAAGGTGACGGTGCGATAGGAGACGTTCGCGTTGGTGCTGTATTGGTTCGTGTAGGGCCGCAGGTAGATGGAGGCATATTCCACCCGGCCCGTGAGCAACGGCGAATTGTCATAGACTTCGAAAATCCACAGGCCGATGCCGTCCTGTCCGATCAGGTCCGTCACATCGCCGGGGCCGTCGGGCGGGTTACGGAAGTCGTCGGAGATGAAGTTGTTCGTCACCAAGCCAGCAGGCGGCGGGAAGGCGGCGGTGGGCGAGATGGTGTGGTTGTTGAGCGTGATGCTGATGCCGTTGAACGTGAGCGTGCCGACGAGGTCGCCGACACTTTCATGCAGGTAGGAAACGAAGTTGGAGATGCTCGCGATGGTGATGTTCGTGGTGCAGATGCCGTAGAGCACCACGCCGCCGGGGGTCTCCGGGGTGCCATCGGGAATGTCCATCGCGGGAAAGAGGGTGATGGTCACGCCGCCGTTCGTGCTGTTCGTGCTGAACGGAGCCAGCCCGGCGGCTGCGAAGAAGCCGTAGGTGCCGCCCTGCTGGTCCTCGGACTTGACCCCGACGTAGAAGACTTCACCGAGGGCGGAGTTGGTGAACGAGATCAGTTCGTTGCCACCGCGTCGCACTGAGCGGATCAGGTTAGGATCCGAGAGGACCGCCGGGACTAGGTTTGTGAGGCCAGACGCACCGGGGACCGCACCCGCCGTCATCGTGCGCGCGACGAACAAGTCCACGTCCGCCTCGGAGTTGCGGGAGCGGGCGAGGTTGGGCGGGAGGAAGGTGGCGAAGCTGACGAACGGGCCGCCGTTGGTGAGCGGCAGGGCGACGACGTTGGTGGTGACGTTCGTGACACCGGAAACGATGTTAGTGACCGTGTTGGTGGCGAAGGAACTGGCGTAGTTCTGGTTGGTGAAGACGTAGAAATTCCACGCGTTGGTCACGCCGTTGGTGTTGGCGTTGTTCAGACCGTTGATGTTCCAAAGAGGGGAGTTCGCGCCGACGCGCTCGTTCAGGCGGGGAATACCATTGGTGATGCCGACGGCGGTCAGATTGGTGTAGCCAAAAAACCCAAGACCGGGGAGGCCAGGGCCAGGGGTCATTTGGACCGTGACGCTTCGCGCGGGGTCATCCGTGGAGATGACGAGCGAATAGTCCTGGGCGACCTGGTTCGTGTTCGCGGAGACGGCGTTGACGTTGACCTTCCGCCCGATGACATAGACGCGGAACGTCGTGGCAGCGGCTGAGTTGGTGAGCGGGATGAAGGTGTTCTCCACGTTGTTTACCGAGTCCCGCGCGCTGGGTGTGCCGGAGACGGTTGGCTGAGTGGCGACGCTGCCGCCGGGGAAGTTGTTGCCCTCGTATTGGGCACCGCTGACGACGATGTTCGTGACGTAGAGGTCGAGGTCGTTGACTAGCTTGACGGAGGAGACGGGGTTGCCGGCGGGGTCGGTCCACGCCAGCGTGATCTTAAGCAGGTTCGTCAGGGAAGCGGCAGCCGGCACCTGCACGTCGAAGGAGTGGAACTGGCCGGAGGCAAGGCTGTTGGTCCCCATTCCGTTCTCCTCGACGATGACGATGGGCCTGACCATGGCGAGATTGTTGGTGATGTAGCCAAACGAACCAGCCGTGGGCACCGTGTTGCTCAACGAAGGGATACCCCAGCCTTGGTGCGAAATGGGGCTGCTGACGGCGAAATCATAGACGGGATTAAGAGTGCGGGCTCGGTTGATGAGGAGCGCCTTGTTGAGCGAGGGCTTGTTGGTCTTGCTGTAGTTGGCAGCGAAAAATTGCTGCATCAACGCCAGCAGGCCGGAGACCTTGCCCGCCGCGATGCTGGTGCCGCGCCCGTAGCGCCAACTGCCGCTGCTCAAGTCGGCGTCGCTCGCAGTCAGGTTCGATGCGACCATCGTCGAGGCGCGCAGGGAGACCACGTAGTCGCCGGGAGCAACCATGTCGGGTTTGAAACGTCCGGACGGGCCCTCAATGCCGATGCCGACGTTGCCGCGACTGGAAAGATCGGAAACTTGGTTGGGGCCGTCGGAGTGGGCGGTGGCGAGCACGTCATTGGTCGTGCCAAAGACGAGGCGGAACTGCTCCGACGCGCCGACCGAGATGACGTTCTTGCCGTTAGCCGGCGATGCGATGGTGTCCGCCGTGCCGCCGGTGCCGCCGGTGTTGGCATTGCCGGAGTTGCCCACGGAGAAGACGTGGGTCATGGGCTGGTCGTGCGGGAGAAAGGGCTGCGAATCCCGCACGGCCTCGTCGAAGAGCGCAGAGTTGATGTCGTAGGCGGAGACGGGGTAGCCCCAACTGTTGTTGACGATGTTGATGTTGGTGGCGAGGGCGGTGTTGGTGATCAGCCAGACGTTGCCGTAGTTCGTGTAGTCGGTGTGGAAGAGGGAGAGCGGATACACCTGCGCGCCGGGGGCGATGCCGCGATAGGTCGTGCCGTTGAGCGAGCCATTCACGGCAGCGCTGTCTGTGGTGTCCCGGGCGACGATGACGCCGGCGATGAACGTGCCGTGGCCGGGGTTGAGGAGATTCGTATCGTTGATGGGGCTGTTCTGATTGGAGAAAATCCGCCCCGCGAGCTGACCGTGCGCGAGGTCAATACCGGAGTCCACGAGGCCGACCGTGACGCCGCTGCCAGTGAGGTTGAGCCAGTTGCCGCCGGGCGCGGTTGACGTGGTGTTTGTGGAGACATCCAGTCGAACGCGAGAGAGGTCGTTCATCAGAACCGGTGCGTGATACGCCTCAATGTTCTGCACGGCGGGCATCCGCGCGAGCGCCACGAGGCTGTCGGCGCGGGGGGCGATGGTGACGACATGGCCGAAGGGGAAACGCTGCTCGGACTTCACTTCCGCGCCGAGTGCGAGCAGGTCGGCCTTCGCCTTCTCCTGCGTGCCGGAGAAGAGCACCACGTTCAGCCAGCGGCCCTCGGGCAAGTCGTCCTGACGGACGGCCAGCGGGAGGAGTGTCATGTCCAATTTATAGTAAGGCTCAAAGGGCAGGACGCTCTGCACGCGGCGCGAGGCGCGGAGTTGTTGGGCGAAGTTCGCGCTGCCGCGCACGAGGTAGGCGTTGTTCGGCACGTAGCTGACGATCTCCGCGCCCGCGCCGCGCAGCACGTCGCGGAAACCCTGGTCAATCGCCCCGCGCGCCTGCACGAGCCAACTGCCCGGTTCTTCCCCGGCGCGGAGGTGCGCCGGCATTTTCATATCCAGCGGCTCCTGCGTCTCGACGAGCGCGTTGCGCAGCAGCACGGCGGTCTCGCTGCGGAAGAACTCGGCGTCGGGCTTCTGAGAGTTGCGGAGGCGGAACGGGAGGCGGGGGTCGCGGTTGAGGGAAAGGAGTTCCGGCACACCGGGAGCGGCGGTCGCGGCGGGTTCGCGCGGCGTGGTGCGGCCCGCGAGGACGTCGGGCAGGCGGGTGAAGCGCTCCCAAACCGTGGGTTTGGCTGTGGCGTTGGTCGCGCTGTCGCGGGGCTGATCGCGCAGACGAACGCGGTCGCCGTGTTGCCAGCAGAGCGCGGCTAGCCCGAAGAGGAGCAGGCTGATCAGGAACCAATATCGGCTTTTCATACGCGGGTGCGCGACGGTGCCAACACACTACGGCGGTCGCGGGAAGGTGAGCAATACGGTCTATTGCTGAACGGGAGGGAGGGGGCGGATTCCTTCCATATCGAATTCCGAATTCCGAATTCCGAATTCATGCTCCGCCTCCTTACCGCGGCGGCTACCCCGGAGGGCGCTGGTTGTGTTTCGTTCGCAGTCACAAATTCCAAAGTCAGACCCTCAATAATCAGCCGGAGTTAGCTTGAAGCTTTCGATGATGAAGCGCGGAAAAACCAACGGCGGCACGGGCGTGACCCAACTTACGGGCAAGTGCGGCGGAGCGGGCAGACGCGAAGGCGGCAGCAGACCCGGCTCCGCCAGTCCGTCAATCCGCACCACCGAGCGGGAGGCCTGCTCGCCGGTCACCTGGTAGTTCGTCGTGATGCCTTGATAGGGGCCGCCGCCGACATACACGCCGCGCTCGGCGGGTTTCAGAGACTGGCCATAGGCGTAGATGGCCACGCGCGGGCTGGGCTCCAAGTGCATGAGGCCGAGCGTCTGCTGCGGGATGCGCTCGATGAAAACGTCGGTGAGGGGGTCCACCGTGGCTCCGTTGCGCGCGATCGGCGGCGACTCCAACGGCCACCAGTAAGTCTGCACCAGCGTGCGCAGATCGGCGTAATTCAGGTAGGGGTTCGGCGGCTGATTGGCAGGGGCACCCGTTCCGACCGCCTGATAATACCAGCCCTGCCAGTAAACACGGGTGCCGACGGGGTAAGCCGTGCCGGTCTGCCACGGGCGGCCCGCGTTGAGATACGGTGACTGCACGCTCAACTCCGGGGTGCGCAGCACATAGCCCAGCTTAGTGAAGGAGCGCAGCGGTGCGGGCTCCCAGAAGGTGGGCGAGACGTCGGGCCGGAACCCAGAGTTACCGCCACCCAAAGAGATGTAGGAGACATCACGGAAGATCACGTAATCCCCCGCCGCATAGGCCACCGGGGATCCCGCCCAGTAATTCACATTCGTCCAATATGTGTAGGAGAAGCTCGGCGTGGATGTCTGCACGAACGGATTTTGACTCACGTTCGGAGCCAAAACGAAGTTCGTAGCATTCAGCGCGCGGTAATAGCGCTTCGTCTGCGTCGTCGCATCCGCAGGAAGCACCGAGTAGGGAGCGGACCAGTAGGCCACCACATCGTTGGAGCTGTAGTTCGCGGTCGGAATCCACATCGGGACGGAGAGCTTCGCGTTCAACAGGCCGTTGGTGAGCCCGCCTATGATGTTGGTGAGTTGCCTGGAAGCGGGGGCGATCAGCATCGCCTGCGCGGGAATGCTCACGCTGGTATTCGTCAGCACCAGCGTGCCGGACAGGAGGGCCGACCACGCGGCGGGGTTGGTCTGGTTCACTGAGAGCAGGCCGCGCGTGGCGTCCGAGTCAATGGCGGCGGTGAAGACCTCCGCGAGCCGCCAATCGTTGGTCGGGTTGGTCTCGACGCTGTGCGCCCAGTAAAGCCAGTTGGTCGGATTGGGCCCGTCGGACTTGAGGTAGAAGGTCTGCCACGGCGTCCCGCGATGGACTCGCCCGAGCCAGCCGAGGTTGGCGAACTTGCGCTGCGGGAAATCCCACTGGTCGGAGCGGAAAACGCCGGCGTCCTTCAGCCGCTGGTCGTAGGCGGGGGGCGCGACGGCGTAGTAGCCCTGCCCTTCCGCCGTGCGGAAATTCGCGATGTTCTGATAGGCCGCGTAACGCGTGATATCCGGCACCGTGCCCCACGGCTGAAATGCGAAGTTGACGCCGTAGTTCGTGAAGAACCGGTTGATCAGGAAATCAACGCGGTAGAGGGAGCCGGGCGGGGCGATGGCCGTGCGCGTCGGATGGTTGGTGATCAGTAGCGGCAGGAACTGGTTCTCCAAGTCCGCCAACGTGTAATGCACCAGCGGGTCGTTCGCCTCCCAGGTCGCGCTCAAGGACACCACACGGGTCGGATTGAACGGCGACTGGATGGAGGTGACGTTTGTATTCATCGCTTGGTTGAAGGGCAAAACCCCGGTGGTGCCCATCCATTTGCGGAAGCGGTCAATCTCGCGCAGCACCGGCGTGTTGAGACTGTATTGCCGCCAGACAGACGCGTTCGAGCTGCCGACGCTGATGTTCGTATCGAGGCACATCGCGATCTGGTTGCTGATGCCCGCCGTCGGGTTCATCACACCGCCGACGCGTCCAGTGGTCAGCCAGTAGGAACCACCGTTGTTGGTGCCGCCGGTGCCCAGCGCGAGGCCGAGGTTTTCTTCAGTCGGCGGGATGACCCAACTGGACCCGAGACCAAAGCCGAGGCCGATAGCAGCGCCGCCAGAGATGCTCGCCACGCTGAAGTCGTTGAGCGTGGCGTTCCGCACGAAATACGAGGTGTTGGGGAACAGCGGGGGCGGCAAAGTCCCCGTGGTGTAGAACTGCACCTCCATCCCATCCAGCAGCCCGTGTGCGGCGCGAAACAGTTTTCCTGCCGCCACCACCACCGGCATCGGCGCCAAGATATTCGTGCCAATGATCATGTTGCCGAGGTTCACGAAGTCCACCACTCGGTTGGCTACCGGCTCAATGAGCGCGTAGCGGATGGAGTTGGTGATGGTGATGTGCAGCCGCAGGTCAGGAAAGCCGTTCGTGCGGTTGAAGATGGCGAGGCCGGGGACGACCGCGCTGGCAGGTGCGAAGCCGCCGTTTGTGAAGCCTGGCAAAGGCGGATAATTGGTCGCGAAGGCGTAGCCCGCAGCGGCGTTGCTGGAGAACTGCGGGGCGTTGGTGAAGAAGAAGCTCTTGAAGTTCCCGTTCGGGTTCACGGTGCCGGTCCAAGCGCTCGCGGCCATGTTGGACACGACGCCGTTGACCGTGCGGTTGGTGTAGAGCAGCAGGAAGTTCGTCGCTGAGAACTGCGCGGCGCTGGTGGTCAGATGCCGGTTCACAAAGAAGCCCACGGTGACATCGGAGACGTTCGTGGCCACCAATTGGAGCGCACGCGGGAACGCGCCGGTGTAGGAGTTCCACGCCTCGAAGCCTAAAATGTTCGTCATCCCGAGGATGAGGGACTGGTTGGTCCAAGTCAGCGGGCGACCGGCGGCATTCATCGGCCCGATGTTCGTCGCGTTGGTCTTCACGAACTCCAAGCGACGGGTCACCGACAGGAGCGACTGCACCGCAAACTCGTTGAAGTTCGGGTAGCCCTTCCGCGCGCCGATGACGACGGGGGTGCCCCGGACGAGGCAGAAGTCGGAGCCACCGAGGTTGGAATTGGCGGTAGAATACATCTGCAGCCGGCTGTTGGGATCGCTCAAGTCCACTTCCGGGAGACTCAGGAGGGTCGTGGCATCCGTGCCGTTGTTGAAGTAGCCCTTGATGAAGATGCGGTCGGTGTTCGGCCAGCCATTGGAATTGAACCCGAACACCGGGCGAAAAAGCGTCGGGTAGGCTGGCGCAGCGGCGTTCGTGGTGGTGGCGTCGTAGATGTTCGCGGCGAGCTGAAGGATGCGGTGGACCTCCGGCGTGTAGTAGCTCGCGGGGAAGATGGGGATGTTCGTGACGCTGAGGGTCGCGTTGTTGCTGATGCCGACAAAGGTGTTGCCGAAGTAGTAGTTCGTCAGGAGCACGTTGGCCCCGCCACCGCCGAAGCCGGTCCAGTTGGTGTCGAACAGGACGGAGGGGGTGATGCTGGCGCGGAGCATCCGCTCGGCAGCGGTGTTGAAAAACTCATCCGCCGTCCAGTTCACAAACCCGAAGTATTCCCCGCCGACGGAAGTGCTCGGCGCGTTCGACCAAGTCAGATCGTAGAAGGCGCCGGGAGCGGAGTTGCTGAAGTAGAGAAACCGCGTGCCCAGCCAGTTCAGGTTCAGCTTGTCCGTCTGCGGCCACGACTCCACGCCGAGAGTGGAGAGGAGGTTGTAGTAAGTGCGGCGGGAAGCGTCACCGGCGGGGGTTGCCGTGATGTCGTTGGTGCCAAGTCGGTTCAGGTTCGATTGGAATGTCGCCGAGTAGCCGCGCGTGGTCATGAACAGCTCGTTCAGATCGAAGAACCGCTGCGCCAGCGCGTTGGTGTTATTGCCGCCGGGCCGGGGGAAGTTCGTCACCTCCACGTTGGCCGTCAGATTGGAGGCTGCCATCAAAGGGCCGTCGCCAAACACGTCGAACTGCGCGCTGGCCAGGTTCAGGGCAGGTCCCGCTCCAAACTGACCGGTCAAGTTGTCGAGATTGTTGAAGCCGTTGTTATTCCGGAAGAGCACGAGCCGGAGCGCGTTTGTGAAGGCGTCATTGGGTGTCCCGGTGCCAGAAACGCCCGCGCCAGTGTTGTAGTTGTAGATCCAGAACGGATTCAACTCCGTGAGCATCGCGGAAAGATTCAGCTCGTGTGGGCCGACCCCGAGGTTCCGCAAGTATCCCTCGGCCGTGACCACGCCATTGGAGCGCTTGGACTGGTTGTGCATGAAGTTCAGATCCATCGTCTTGCCCACCGGAGCCACGAGGTAGGTGTAACGGCTGGTGAACTGGTTGGTGGCGCTGTGCGGCACGCCTGGATACTCGAGCATGGAAATCCACTGCGGGTCGCCCGTCTGAAAACTGTCCGTGCTCTCAAACATGGTGTCCCGGTTGAAGTCGAGGTAGTAGCGGCCCAAGTTCGTCTCGCTGGCGAGCAGGTTGTAGGGGGTGCGGTTGGTGAAGTAAGTCGAGAACACCGGCGCGCGCGGGTCATACTGGAGGTTGCCCAAATGCAGCAGCCACGGCGTGGGCTGGCCGGCGGCCTGAAGGGCGAGGACGTCGTTGACGTTGGTGGGGCTAATGTTGGCGGGGATGACGGCGGCGTTGAACACACTGTTCTGGTAGTTGGTAGGCACCATCAGGCCGTAGCTCCACGGGTCGCCCAACGTGAGTAGGCGGGCGGCGATGTCTGCCTGCGCTCGGCCCAGTCCGGCCTCCATCGCGGCGCGCGCCTCGTTGATGGTGAGGCTCGCGGCCACGGACTGCCGCTCGCGACGGGCCACGCTGAGGAAGGCCACCACCATGAAGGTGACGAGCGAGAGCATGATGAGCGTGGCCACGAGGGCGACGCCGGAGCGGGGGGTTTGCGGGAATTTCAAACTGCGAATTGCAAATTGCAAATTGGCAATCTCCGAGCGGCTTCGGCGAGCGTTGCCGGCGACGGCCGCAGTTGGCACCGCGTGCACCGGTTGTTTCCGCTGCACGCCCAGGTTGGTTTGGAAACGCGTTTTCATTGCTGGCCGGGGCGGATGGGTATCTGGAGGCGGAAGAGGTGGACGTTGGCGACGTTGGTGGCGAGGGCGGCCCGCACGGCGTTGGTGTTGGGCAGCATCCCGCGCGCGCGCTCGGCGGTCCGCGAGTCCAGGTAGCCCAGCTCAATCTCGACGTGGGAGGGGAGACTGGTGTTGGTGAGGTAGCCGTTCACAGGCACCGCCACGCCGTTGGTGATGCCGGTGACTCGGAAGTGAACGACGTTGTCCGCAATCCGCTGGAAGGAGCTGACGGGCGGGCCGCTGAAGTAGGTGTTCTGCAAGTTCGTGGAGAAGCGGTTTGAGTTCACCGACCAGCGGTAGAGCGTGCCCAGTCCGTAGCCGGCAATGGTCGTGGGGTTGGTGCTGCTGGCCACGCGGTAGGCCACAGCGGTCCAGTTGGTGGGGGTGGCCGCCGGATCAAAGGAGACGAAGTAGGCCACTTGCAGGGTGTTCTGCAGCACGATGTTGGTGCCGTTGTTGGTCATCACGAACGCACCGGCGGACCAGTCGGTGCCGCCAAAGTTGGTGCCGGCGAAGAAGTTGGCGGCCAGGCCACCGGCGGTGGAGTTCCCGGCGACCATCTGTGCGAAATCACGCTTGATCAGCTCCGCTGCCGCGCGCCCGGACTCGAACTTGTCCACTTCACGGACGGTGCGGCGCATCTGCGTCTGCGTAGTGTCAAACATCTGGTAGAGCGCCAGGATGATGAAGGAGATGAGGCTCACCGCCACCAACAACTCGAGGATGGTGACGGCGCGCACCCGCCGACGTAGTTGAGGCACAGAGTTGGCGGCGGACAAGTTCATTGGCCTTGGTAAGTCACGCCTCGGAAGGAGTAACCGTTGGTTTCCCGGACCAGTTGTCCACTGACGAAGGTGCGAACCACGAGGCGCTTCTCGCCCACGCGCGTGGGGAACACGCCGGCGCCGCCATCATACACTGGCCACTGGAAGGTGAGCTTCACCTCGTAAAGGTTGTTGGTGAGGAACGCGACGCCGTTGGTGGGCATCGTCGGGCTGGCGGTGTAGTTCGTCACCTCGGAGGTCAGCACGTAGCTAAAAGACATCTGCGAACCGGCCGTCGCCGTGTCCGCGAGGTTGCCGCTCATGGCGCGGAAGTGGGCTTGCACCAAATTCGTGAGATAGCCCGTGTCCCAGCGCGGGATGCTGAGTCTGTGCACAATGTCCAACGCGGTGGCCGTCGCGTTCGGCACAATCGTCGGGTGAATGCCTTGCATCTGCAGGCAGGAGGCGGGCAACGAAGCGATGTTCGCGCTGGCGTTGCCGCCGCGAATGGCTTCGAGAATGACCGCCGCGTCTTGGGAAATGATGGTTTCCTCGCGGTTCTCCTTCTGCACGTTCAAGCCCATCGGCATCACGCCGATGATGGCCACCATCGCGAAGGCGACGATGGCGAGGCTGAGGGCTACCTCCACCATGGTGAAGGCGCGCGTCCGGCGGGCGGGCATCTCTGTCCCCCGTAGCCGCCGAGATAAGGAGGCGGAGTCGTTCGAACGCACCAGCGTCCGCCTCCGCACCTCGGCGGCTACGGGACACACGGCGGCGGGTTTGCGGGTGAAGTTCATTGTAGCTCCGGTCGAATGCCCTTGCCCCGGCCTGTCACCCAATCAATCCGCACGCCGTAGAGTTGCACCACGCGGGGTGCGCCTGCGGCGACGGTGTAGGTAGTCGTCGCGGTGCCGGTGAAGGTCTGGCCGGCGGTGATGAGGCCGACGGACGGATAGTTGATCCGCGACCCCACCGTGCCAGCCACTAGATACTCTACGCCCGACACGATGCCGCCAGACGAGATCGGAGCGGCCGTCTCCACTGCGTCGGTGTTGACGACAAGGTTCATCTCGTTGGTGTCCTTGGGGTGCATCACGCTGCCTTCGAGGATTGGCAACATCACGTTCGCGGTGCGCCCGAAGAGCCGTCCGGATTCGTCGAAAGCAATGAAAGGCAAAGGAACCGTGCCGCCCAAAGCGTAGCTGTCATCGAGAAAGACCATCACGTTGGTAAGCGGCGCACCGAAGGCGTTGTGGAAGATGGCTGGGTTCCGAAACGCGCCCGCCGGAATAAATGCGCCTGCGGGCAGATCATGCCATTCCGACAGGTAGCGGGGCGTGCTCTGGCCCGGCTGTTCCCCGACCATCCGAGGCGAATACAATGCGTAGGCCGTAAGCTGGCCACCGACCAAGTTGTTCGCCGCAATGTTGGTCCTCAGAAAGTTCGATGCGGTCACACTCAGCGGGTTGGCGCCAAAGAAGTAATTAAGGTCCGGCGAGAACACCACATACACCTTGGTCCGCTGGGTCATGGCCTTCATCCGCGCGAGCGCCAGATGGTCGGTCAACTGCCGCATGGCGGACTCGGTCACGTTCCCCTTCCCCGCGTTTTTGAAGGAAGGCAGCGTCATCGCCGCGAGGATGCCGATGATGCCCAGCACCACGAGCATCTCGATGAGGGTGAACGCCACTTGCTCCCGTAGCCGCCGAGGGGAGGAGGCGGAACTTTCAGCCTCCCATACGCCCCGCCTCGTGACCTCAGCGGCTACAAGATTGGCGGCGAGCTTCATAAACTCATTTCCAGCTCAGGACGTTGTCTTTGTTGGGATCTGCATTGGCCGCAGCGGCCGCCACCACCGGGGCGCCGCTGCTTGGGCCGAACTGCCCGTCCGCACCGAACGACATGATCATCACCGAGTCCTTCAACGCCCACGTGTGCGTGCCCGCCGCGCCCTGCCGCACCAAACCTGTGCTCGGGGTGACGCCGTTGTTCACGGTGTTGTGGTTGTAAACCGAGTTCGAGACCCACCCATCGTAGTTCAGGTCCAATGCGATGATGTAGGGGTTGCCCCACGGGTCGCGCATCACTCCGTCATCGCCCAACCCCTTACCGGCGGTGGCACCACTTGCCCCCGAGGACTTGGCGTTGAAGTAGCCGGTCTTGCGCGGATTGCGCCTGTCTAACTGCACCGAGGAATGTGGCGTGTAGCCGGTAAAACCAGAGGCGGTCAGAATCACCATCAACTCACGGTTACTCTGTTGGTAGCTGCCAGGCGCGTTGCCGTTGTTGTAAACGTTGGTCCCGTATCCAGTGCCAGTCGTGCCGAAGGTGAAATCCGTGCCCGCAATGCCGGCTCCCTGCACCACATCAGGCGCGACGGGAGCCCCAGAGGCCGGCAGACGGCTGTAATCATGCTGATAGACACTGATCGCGCCCTTCATGTCCGCCATGTCCTTCTGAGCCTGCACCACGCGGGCCTTTTTCTTCACGTTACCCACGGCTGGAAGAATGAGACCGGCCAGCACGCCGATGATGCTAATGACCACGAGCAGCTCAATGAGCGTCATGGCTCGCTGCCGTGGGTGAGTGCGATGAGGATGATGTTTCATGGGTAAATTCAGGTTCACTTCCAGTTGCTGATCGTGTTGGTGGTGCCGTTGCTCTTCTTAATTTCCGCCCACAGGTCGTAGCTCTTCGGATTGTGGCCGTTGGTGGGATACGAACGATAGCGCCAGACGTTCTCGGACAAGGCCGGATGGTCCGCCGCAACCTTCAGCAGCATCACCGGGGGCATGCCAGGCACGCCATTGGTGACGACCACGTAGTCCGCCGTTTTGCCGGCTCCCCCCTTGAGATTGAGGAAAGACTTGCCGCGCACCGTCGCGGACGGAGTGGCGTTCAACAGCCCGGTCAGGCCGTAATAGGAGAGCAACATCGCCGGGGTAACGACGTGACTGGGGTCAGTCTCGGCCTGAAAATTCACCCCCGACCGCCGCATGCCACCCAACTCATACGCCAGCGGATTCCAGACGGCATTGGTTACCGTCGTCCCGGGACGATCCGGCGGATAGGACCCGAACTTCCCCTTGTAGTCCTCCAACGCCAAAATCAGTTTTGCCTTCTGCGCCTCGACCGCCGACTGATCCCGTTTCATGGAGGCCGAGCGGATGCCCGCAACCGACATCGCGGCGATGATACCGATGATGGAAATGACCACGAGCAGTTCCACCAGCGTGAACGCCCGCGTCCCCTGCCCTGCCTTTAAGTTGTTCGTTGTCGTCTTCATTTCATGCCTCGTTCCCGAAGTTCCTGCTCCATCCGTTCGCTCAACCACTGCTTGACCATGCTCTGATAATTTAAGAACCGCGACCGCGCCAGCCGCTTGATCCGCGAGAGCATCCGCGGATCCATCCGCAACGTCACCGTCACCGATTCCGTGGACTCCGCACCCGCGACCAGCGCCGCGTCCATCAGCCGTAAGTCCAGCCGGTGCTCGCGCCAGTAGTCCGCCTCTTCCTCTTCGCTGCTGAAGGCGGGCACCGCATCCCAGTTGGAAATGGCCGTCATGGTTAGTCTCTGTGATCCAGCAACTGCGTCACGCGCCGCTTGTAGAAGAACTGCTCTTCCTGCAAAAACTCCCGCGCGTAAATCACCCGCACCTGCTTCCCGTTCGTGCGATACAAACTGAGCACGCCCACCCCGCGCGCCGAGCGGCCCAAGTTGAAATACCGCGCCTGCCCGGCGAACCGCGCCGAATCAGGCAGCAGTCGCACCACGAACGCGTCCTCGAAGGACTCTTCCACGTCCAGTTGCGTCAGCTCACCCGCCGGGGCGAACGAAGGATTTGCCCAATCAAATTCCATAAACCATCCGGTTCCTGCTGTATGTCCATTGACCGTGCGGTGTCACGACAATGTATTTACGCGGATCGGGGATTCCCGTCAAACCGGGTGTTTGCTGTAGCTGCTGAACTTTTAGCCACGGATGGAACACGGGCTAAACGCGGAGTCAGCCAGGGGGTTGAACTACAGCCTCAGAAAAATCTTCCGTCGGTAGAGGAAACTAACGAACCAAAAGATGAGTGCGAAGCCGACGACCGCGATGGCCAGGTTCCCCGCGCCGTCGGTGAGGTTCACGTCCAGCCACCGCTTCACGTCCCCGCCCACGAAGCGGTTCGCCACGGCACGGAACTGAAGGAGGTTGTTCGCCACGTAGATCGTGATGGAGTTGACGCCAATCCACACGAACGGCTGACACCACGCGCGCCACTGCCACACGTCCACGACCTGATAGAACACGCCCAACAACATCGCGCTGTAGCCGCCCGCCACGAGCACGAAGCTCGAGGTCCAAATTTTCTTCACGACGGGGAACGACATCCCCCACGCGAAGCCCACGAGCACCGCCAACGCGCCGAAGCTCAGAAGATAAATCACCTTCCACTGGTCGCAGAAGTCCTCGCGTCGCAACCACACTCCGGCAAGCACGCCGAGCAGGCACGTCGCCACCGCGGGCAGCGTGCTGAGGATGCCTTCGGGGTCGTAGAACAGGTCATACTTGCGCCCCGGCAGAAGCTGGAAATCGAGGTGGTTGGCGAGGTTGTGGCCGGGCGCAAACTGGCCGGTCGTCGTGGCCGTCGTCTTGGCGAACAACTCCTCCGCCTTCGCCCACGCGCGGCTGTTCTTCGTCGCGGATGGGTTCGTCTCGGACTTCAACACGATGGCCCCGCGCGCGTCGCCAGCCTTCTCGGCCAGCTCGGCGAGCTTGGCTTTGTCCAACGCGATGTCGCGGATCGGCACGAAGCTCATCAACCCCCAGTAGCCGACTAGAATCCCCGCGATGACCGCGGCCAGCGCCTTCATCCGCGCACCGATGAAACAGAAGACCAACCCCGCGCCGAGATACGCGAGCGCGATGCGTTGCAACACCCCGAGCACGCGGATTTCCGGCCACTCTTTCGTAAACCCGCCGGAGTAAAAGATGCCCAGCACGAAGAGCAGCGCCGCGCGCCGCACCACACGTTGCAGCGCGCCG
Organism: Klebsiella pneumoniae; assembly: GCA_943330855.2. Classification (GTDB taxonomy): domain Bacteria; phylum Verrucomicrobiota; class Verrucomicrobiia; order Limisphaerales; family SXTU01; genus SXTU01. The sequence continues at coordinate 56,883 of CALQJI020000015.1, read as the reverse complement.
GCCCGCCCGTGGAGCTGCGTTTCCTTCGTGAGCGAGAAGACGACCGACACGCCTGAGATGAAAACGAACAGCGGGAAAATCAGATCATAGAACGCGAACCCATCCCATTCCTTGTGCCGGAACTGGCCCGCGAGCCAGCCGAAGAGTGTCCACGTCTGCTCGTTGCCGCCGGACATCTTGCCCGCCGTGGTGACCACGAAATCTCCGCCGAGAATCCAAAACATATCGAAGCCCCGCAGCGCATCGAGCGACATAAGGCGCGGGCTGGGAGGTGCAGCGGGAGAAACCGGAGCGGGCGATTCGGCGGCGGAGTTGCTCATGTGAACGGGCGCGAGAATAACAACTCGGACATTGTTGGGAAGCCCGCGTCGGCTCCCGTGTCGCTAGGATCAGTAGTCGGGAATAAAAGCGACGAGCGCCACGGAAGAACGACCGAGCCAACTTGAATTCCTTCCGTGGGATGCGACGGCCCCTGACTACTTGTCCTGCTTCTTCTTCCGCGCCTCGCCGAGCTGGCGGAGAATGTCCGTGACGTTCGGGGCGGCCCTGCCCTGCGTTAGGCTCTCGCTGTCCACGGTGAAGTTCAGGTAGGCCAGGCACATCTCGTCGGTGGTCTGCTCGCCCCAGCGGACGGCCTTGGGCGGAGAGTTTGGGTTGCGCGGGTTGGCGGCGGAGTTGTCGTAGCGAGCTTCGAGCGTGACCTTCGAGCCGCGCGGGAGTTTCACCGGCTCCGCAAACGCGTAGCTGTTCTGCCAGTTGAAATCCCACTCGGGCACATGGACCAACGGCAATTCCGTGCCGTCAGGCAGCGTGGCAAATACTTTCATCTCGCGGCCGAGCAGGTGCATGTGCGGCATCACGCTGCGCAAGGTCACGTCGGCGGGCACGGGCATGGAGGAGGTGACGCGGTAGTCGGCGTCGCCGGCGGGGATGTTGATGCGGCTGGCCAACGGGAAGAGGCGGGCGCGCTGGTCCACGGGGCCTTTGGCGAAGTAGAGACCAACCTTCGTGCGGTCGGTCTCGGGCTTGCCGTTCAAGTTGTAGTGGACCTGGATCACGATGTCGGAGTGCTTCGGCACGTTTACGCCGATGCCGTCGGGCGAGCGACGCGCGACGTTGCCGGGGGCCCAGCCGCCGATTTGCCCGGCGCTCGGGAAGCCCACGCCACCGCCGGTGCGGTAGCCGGGGCCGGGGTCTTTAGCATCCAGCTCCCGGGCCTTGCCGGAGACATCGAGGTGGACGAGGACGTGGTGGACGACGCGGCGATTGCCGGGGCGAATCTCGACGGCGGCCAGCCACTTGTCCTCGGTGAAGCCAGTGGGGATGACGAAGTTGCGGTAGATGTCGCGGCCCTCGGCGGGGATGGTGAAAGCCTCAGGCATCTCGATGACGAGGTCGGGTTCGCCGTTGCGCCAGCCGTCGGGGAACTTCGGCAACGCGGGCAGGTCGGCGGCGTTGCCTTCCTTCACGCCTTCGGCGGCCCATTGTTGAATGACTCCAATCTGGTCCTCCGTCAGGCGGCACTCGTCCACGTAGACGGGGCCGGGAGCCGCCTTCCACGGCGGCATCACGCGTTTCCCGACCACGCTGGCGATGGTCTTCGCTCGTTTGGCGGCGTCGGCGTAGCTCGTGAGGTTGAACGGCGCGACCTCGCCGGTGCGATGACACGAGGCGCAGTTGGCGAAGAGAATGGGCGCGATGTCCTTCGTGAAGGTCAGCGTGTTCGCGGGGCGCGGGGAGTAGGGGATGAGCTTGGGGTCTGGCGTCTGGGGTCTGGGATTGGACTTCGCGCGCGGGGCGGCGAGGGCGAGGAGTGCGGCGGCGCAAGTGAGGCCGAGGAGGAGGCGTGAGTTCATGGCTGCTTGTTTTCGGAAGTCGTTTGGATGTGGCAGCCGATGACTTCGGTGACTGGCTGCAAAACAGGTTTACCCGCGAGCACGGCGTCGAGGGCGTGGCGCAAGTCGTGTTGCGTGACGGTCTGCCGGCGCTGGCCGTAGTCGGCGAAGAGATTATTGATGCGGCCTTGATAGCGGGGCTTGCCATCGGGGCCGAGGAGGAAGGCTTGCGGGGTCTTGGTCGCGCCGAGGGCCTTCACGAGCGCGTGCTGGGAGTCGAGCAGCACGGGGCACTGGAGGCCGAAATCCTTCGCGTGCTGACGCGCGGCGGCGGCGGTCAGGTCGCGGTCCACATGAGCGAGGTAGAAGGCGACGCCCTTCGCGGAGTAGTCGGCGACGAGGCGGTTTATCTCCGGGGCGTAGGCGTTGGCGATGGGACAGTCCGGCAGCGTGAAGATGATGACGGTGGCCGTGCGGTCGGCGACGGTCTTGAGCGGGTCATGAAGCTTGCCGTGGGTGTCCGAAAGTTTTGGGGACTCGGCGGCGACGACCGAGAGGACGGAAGCGACAAGCAGGATGAAGGAGAAACGTGTCATTTGGCCTTCTCGAAATCCTTCGGTTCGCCTTTCGGGCCGGGCGCACCGAACAAGCGCGGTCCCTTAATCGGCGGCATCCCCTTCGGCGCCGGTGGCCCTGGCTGGCGGTAGCGCTCGCGCATCTCCTTGTTCACGCGCGCGAACTCCTCGCGCTGCTCGGGCAGCAGCTCAGCGGCGATTTCCTCGTGCGAGAGGCGGATGACCTGGAACGTGCGCCCGGCCATCTCGGTGCGCAGCTCCCACATCTCGCGCCCGGTGCGCTGAAGGATGGGACGGATGCGCTCGACCTGCTCAGGCGTGAGGCGCAAGCGGCGTTGATACTCCTGAAGCAAACTCTGCGACATCCGCTCCGGGTTGGTGCGGGACTCGATGTAGCGCTTGACGACCTTGAGGGTCACGACGGCGCCGGTCGCCGCGCCCAGGAGGAACAGCCCCAGGAGCGCCAGCGTCACCTTCCAATGTCGGAGCCAGCTCATTGCTCGAAGAGGGGGTCGAAGGTCGCGTCGGCCACGGTGTATTGCTGCGTCCAGCCGGGCGTGGCGAGGTCGTGACTCGCGAACACCACGGCGACCATCAGCGCGCCCGCAACCACGAGGCTGCGGAGGGAGAACTGTTCCAGCACATCCCAAGTGGAAGGCTCGGGCGATTCGCCGGTGGCCCAGCGCGCCCCGACGCGGGTGGCGAAGCCGAACGGCGCGGCGGACTCGGCAGACTTCGGCGCTTGGCGCGCGAGGCGGGCGAGTTTCTGCCAGTTTTCTTTCGGTTCACTCATGGCGCTTCTGTTTTTCGAGCTGTTCAAGTTGCTTCCGTAATTTTCGTCGCGCGCGGAAGGCGCGGACTTTCACCAGCGTCTGGCTCCAACCGGTCTGCGCGGCGATTTCCGCCACGGTGCGTTCTTCCAAATCCAACAGCCGGATGACGAGTTGGTCCTCGGCGTTGAGCGTTTGCATCAGCTTGCCGACGAGTTCGCCCGCGTCGATCGCCAGTGCGGTGTCAGGCTCGTGCTCGGTGTGGAGCACGGCATCCAGCACGTCCGCCTCGCGCTCGGACAAGTCCGCCCAGCGCCACTCGGGCCGGCGCTTTTGCGCGCGGAGCCGGTCAATGCACGTGCTCACCGCGATGCGCGACACCCAGTGGGCGAAAGGCACTTCGCCCCGATACTGCGCGGCGTTGGCGAACAACTTCATAAAAATCTCCTGCGACAAATCTTCTTCGTCGAGTGCCCGGGGCAGGTGCGCGCGGACAATCTTGATGACGAGTGGATAGAGATGCTCGACCAGCGCGCGGGCGGCGTCCTCATCACGCTCGCGCACGCGCGCCAGGCACACCGCGACATCCAAGCCGGGCTGCTCACCCATAAGTCATTCGGAACCCAAACCCGCACGGGACTGGTGACGCGCGGGAACGTAGGGGGTTACGAGGAAGTTGATGAAGCAGAAATTCGCCGACTCCACCACTCGCAACCCTAAGCGCGCACGTTCTTTGTCCGGACGCGTGAAGCCGGTTCGAAGCTGGCGCTCCAACCGCATCCTCTTCCGCTCATAAACCGCCGCGCAGCCCCACGGTGACGGCGCGCGCGTCCTGCGGCGTGGCGTAGAAGTTGAAGCCCCCGCCGAAGCCGGCGTGGTAGTAGCGCCGGTCGAGCAGGTTGTCCGCGCGGAGAAAGAGGGTGAAGTTTTCCCGGGCGTTGCGCAACTCCGCGTGGAGGTTCACCATCTGGAAGGCCGGCGTCCGCGTGCCGAAGCCAACGGTGCCCGGCGAGGCGGCTCCGGCCTGCGGGCCGTTCTAGTTCACCGACGGCGTGGGGAGGAAGCGGGCGTTGTAGTTCCAAGTCGCGCCGAACTGATGGTCTGACTCATCAAGGTGTAAAACGCCACTGCCCCGAGGGTCAGGCCCTCGGTGAGCCGGTGTGACAAACTCAGTTCCAAGGTCTGAAGCTGCTCCGGCTTCAGGGCGGGGTTGGAAATGAAAAAATAGGCCGTCGTCGGCACGGCGACGCTGCCGTAGTTCTCATAGCGCAGGTGCGCGGAGGGGCCAGGAACGAGCGCCCGCAGAGCACCGACGCCGGGACGGAGAGGAACTCCACCTGCTGCGCCATGCAGAGCGGGTAGTGCTCCGAGATTTGCGGTCCGCGCCAGCCGTGTGCGCCGCGCGGAAGTCCGGGCGAGATGGAAGCTCTTTGGTTGAGAATGTTTCATGCGCGGCAGCCTGATCCAGGTTGAAAACTAGTTACTCCCTGTGAGCACGTCCTCACTGAGGACAACGAGTTTTCTCGGGCGGGGACGCGGCCGAGGAGAAAATTTCACTCCAGCTTGAGCCAAGCACTTAAACTTGGAAACGGCAGTCAACGCAAAGGCGCAGAGCGGAAGAAATTGGGTTTGGCTCCGGAATTTCAGGCAGGAAAAGCAAAAGGCGGGCTGACCACGCTGGGCCAACCCGCCTGCGAAAGAGGCTTGGTTCAGCGCTGCGCTGACTTGGCCGACACGTCGAGGCACACCGCTTCCTTCGTGCTGCGCACATAGATGCGGCCGTTGCTCACGACGGGGGTGGACCAGCACTTGCCGGCGAGGACCTTGGCGCGGCTGACTTCCTTGTATGCGCCGGGCGTGGCCTCGGCGACGACGAGCTCACCCGCGTCGGAGAGCGCGAGGACTTGGTCGCCGAGCAAGATAACGTTGCCGGGCCCGAAGCCGGGCTTGCTCCACTTGACCTTGCCAGTGGCCAGCTCTACGCACTTGAGCGGTCCGGAGCCGTATTCCTTGAACTGGAACATGCCGTAGAGGTGGCCTTCCTTGTAAACGGGCGTGCTCCAGTGGTTAGCCACGGCATCGGGACCAGCGTTGCCCGCCACGAACCAAGTTTCCTCGGCCTTGAAGCCCGACGCATCCTTGGTGATGCGCGCCGCGCCGCCGCCCACGCCGTAGCCGGCGGAGCAGAACACGAGGTCACCCGCCACGATGGGCGTCATCGCGGTGGAGACAGCGAACTTGAACGGGCGTTTCCACAAGGCCTTGCCGTCCTTCACGTCCACGGAGACGAGGCCGCTCTGGCAGAAGAAAATGACCTGCCGCACGCCGTGGATGGTCGCGGCCACGGGCGTGGAGTGCGTGATTTTCTCGTCGTGAGCTTTCCAAGCCACGGCCCCCGTCTGCTTGTTGAACGCGAGAATGGACTGCCCTGCGCCGCCACCTGCGACCAAGACCAAGCTGCCTTCCACCAGCGGCGAAGCAGCGTTTTGCCAACTGATGTTGCGACCGGCGAAGTCCTTGAGCAGGTCGTGCTGCCAAACCGACTTGCCCGTCTTCGCGTCGAAGCAGCTCAAGACCAGCTTGGCGGACATCACATATACCTTGCCGTCGCTGACGGTCGGGGTGGAGCGCGGGCCGTCGCCGCCGCCGTTATCCTTGGCCCCGGCCTGGCCGCCGTCGCCGAGCTTCAGCGTGCCGAGCGGAGTCTTCCACAGTTCCTTGCCCGTGTTCGCATCGAGCGCTATGCAGACCTCCTGCGGGGTGCCTTCGATGTCGCGCAGCACGAGCGTGAACGCCTGCCCACCGCTAACAGTGAAGGAGCTGAAGCCGTCCGTGGTCGGGGCTTTCCAAACCGCCTTGGGCCCACCGGCGGGCCACTTGGTGGAAATCTTTTCAGAGGTGGAACCGTCGAGGTTTGGGCCGCGATACTGCGGCCAATCCGCCGCTTGGGCGAGAGTGGCCGCCGCAAGCGTGGCGACGAGTGTGGAGGAAAAAGCGAACGTCATTTTTGTCATGGCGGGCCGGACGATAGGTGAGGAGTTGGAATTCGCAATCAGGAAACAGGCCGGAGCGCCGCGTTCCGGGGCAATCGCTGGATGCGGCTTGTCCCCATCCGTGGTTCAACTCTGTTCCATCCATGGCTAAAAAATGCTTCCGGTTGACCGTTGGGCGACTGATTGCCGCTCGTGTTGAACACCCGCGTCTGCTAACCAGTCACGACTGCTGAACTGATATGCGTCTGCCAATTATATTCGCCCTCGCTCTTGTCGTCTGCCTCGTGCCAAGTGCCTTCGCTGCCGAAGCTCCGAAGCCTTCGCTGCTCCCCGTGCCGTTCGCCCATGACGAGTCGCTGCGTCATGAGGTCCAGCGCGCCATTGACCGAGGCATCGCTTGGCTGCTCACGAACCAAAACTCCAACGGCTGGTGGACCACGCCCGACCATCCGGCCGTCACCGCGCTCCCGCTGGTCGCGCTCAACGGCGAGCCGTCGGGCAAGTTTCTGAAAAATCCCCCGCCGCAAATCCAGCGCGGCTACGCCTTCCTCCTAGCCAGCGCCAAGCCCGACGGCGGCATCTACGCCACCAACATGGCGAACTACAACACCTCGCTCTCCCTCCTCGCGCTCGTGTCCGCCGCTCGGCCCGAATACGACGCTGCCGCACGCAAGGCCCGTGCGTTCGTCGTCGGCTCACAAGTGGACTTCGGCGAGAAGGGGCGGCTCGACACGCCCTTCGATGGCGGCGTGGGCTACGGGAATAAGTATGCGCACTCCGACCTGAACAACACGCTCATCGCCCTCGAAGCTCTCTATCACAGCAAGCGCCTCGTGGCCGACACGAAGCTCGCCGATACCAAGGACCTCGACTGGCAAGCCGCGATCCGCTTCCTCCAGCACTGCCAGAATTTGCCCGGCTCCAACCCCGAGTCATGGGCCTCCGGCGACGCGACGAACAAGGGCGGATTCATCTACTACCCCGGCCACAGCATGGCGGGCGGCACCACAAATTCCGCGACGGGCCGCGTCGCCCTTCGTTCCTACGGCAGCGCGAGCTACGCGGGCTTGCTCAGTTACATCTACACCGACCTGAAGCGCGACGACGCGCGTGTGACCGCTGTGCTGGACTGGCTGCGCGCCAACTACACGCTGGAGGAAAACCCCGGCATGGGGCCGCAGGGGCTCTATTACTACCTGCACCTGCTAACGAAGGGCCTGACCGCCGCGCAGGTCCACGAGCTGGAAACGAAGGACGGCAAGCGCGTGAACTGGCGGCGAGACGTTGCTCTGCGCTTGATGAACCTCCAGCAGAAAGACGGTTCATGGAGCAACGACAACGCCCGTTGGTGGGAAAAGGAAACCGCGCTAACGACGAGCTACTCCCTCATCGCGCTGGAGATGATTTGGCGCGGGTTGTAGCCGCCGAGGTAAGAAAGCGGACCGTGCCGAGTCTGGAAACTTGTTTTGCTCGAAAGCCCCGCCGCCTCACCTCGGCGGCTACGAATCATCCGTGAAGCCCCGCCCGCCTTCCCAAGTCGAAGTCCCCCACATGAAATCCGCCCTCCTGCTGGCCCTCTCTCTGGGCCTTTGCCTCGCCGCGCCAGCCCAGACTCCAAAGGCCACCACGCCCAAGCCCGCCAAGCCAAAACCCAAGCCCGAGCCGGAAGTTTCCTACCCACCCACGCTTCCCGGCGGGAAGGAACTCGTCACCGACACCTCGCCGGATTTCCTGAAGCCACCCGCCACGCTGTTGCCCGGCGTCACGATCGCGAAGACCGCACCGACCGTGGACTTCGCCTACTTCCCCGGCCAAGACCATCGCGGTAATCCGTGGTCCAACTGGGGCGACAGCCTCTTCGCCAACGGCAAATACTACGCCTCCATCGGCGACCACCTCGCGCCCAGTGGCTCCGCGTTTATCTACGAGTTCGACCCCACGACGAAAAAGTTCCGCCTACTTCTCGACGTGAAGAAACTGCTCGGCCTGCCCGCCGGGCGCTACACGCCGGGGAAGATTCACACGCAGCTCGCCCTCGCGCGCGACGGCTGGATTTACTGCGGCACCCATCGCGGCGGCACGCGCGCGACGGACGGCGACAAGGATTACAAAGGCGACTGGCTCATCCGTGTCCACCCTGTCACGGCGAAGGCGGAAATCATCTCGGAAGGCCCAGTGCCCGGCCATTGCATCCCCACCGGCTTGACCGACCCGCAGCGCCTCATCTTCTACGGCGGCACGGAGCCGGAGACACGCGCGGGCGAAAAGAGCGTGACCTTCTTCGCCTACGATCTCGCGGCGCGGAAGATGATTTGGTCCGGCTTCGGCGGCCCAGCACGCGCCATGATGTTCTCCCCAGCCACCGGGCGCATCTGGTTCAACGTAGACTCCCTCCACGGCACCGACCTCGTGCGTTTCGACCCCGCGCAGCCGGGTAAACCCACGCCCGTTCCCGGAGTCATCGGCCTGCGCACCGCGAGCGACGAAACGCCGCAGGGAATCATCTACACTGTGCCGCATCCGTTGAAGGGCACGGAGTCGCAGCTCTACGCGTTCCACACCAAGACCGAGCGCATCGAAACACTCGGCCCTGTAGCCATCGGCACGAACCAATACATCACAACCCTCGACGCCGACCCGACCGGGCGCTTCCTCTACTACGTCCCCGGCGCGCACGGCGGCAGTGAGGCGGACCACTCGGCGGTCGTGCAATACGACACGAAGACCCGGACGCGGAAGGTCATCGCGTTCCTGCATCCGTTCTACGAGCAGAAGTATGGTGTGATGCCGCGCGGCACCTACAGCGTGGCGCTCGATGCGAAGGGCGAGACGCTTTTCATCACCTGGAATTGCAGTCGCGGCACGAAGGTTTGGGACTCCTGCGCGCTGACGGTGGTGCATATCCCGGCGAGCGAGCGCTGACTGTGATGGCGTGCGGACGCCTGCGTCCACAACTCGTGTCGGGCTAACAACGCGCTCGCCGAGACGGCCATCCGCACTCTAAACGCACGGCGTCCGCCGCCCCGCAACTACCCTCTCGTCGAACCCCTCCTCGCCAGCCACGGTGCCTCCTATAACATCCAGATCATGAACGATTCCTTGCCTTCCAAAATGCTCGACGCCGCCGCGTGGCTCATGCTCGAGCCCGTGGTGCCAGAGCACACCGGCACCGTAGTCGGCCTTTGCCTCGTGTTCGGCATCCTCTCATATCGCAAGATGGCCGAGAGCCTCGGCGCCTCGAACTGGACGTTGCTGATGGCAATCATTTCCTACGGACTGGGCCTCGCCGCGATGCTGGGTGGACTGGCCGCCGCAGACATCTTCGTGCTGCCCAACGTGCCGAAAGACGTCCCCTACCCCGCTTACGCCGGCGGCGTGCTCGCGCTGATGCTGCTCGCCGTCGCCGCGCCCATCGGCAAGTTCCTGATGAAGTGCGGCTACGCGGCGACCGCCTCTGCGTATGTCACGGCACTGATGGTCTCTGCACTGGTCGTGTTTTTCGCCGACCTCGGCTTCACGCACTACGGCCCGCCGATGGCCCGCGTGGCGGACTTCAAAGGCTCCGTCTCCTACCGCCTCGCGAAGGGCGAAGCACTGGAGGAAATGCAAAACCGCCGCATCGGCCTGCCCATCGGTGCGGAAATCGTCACGAAGGCCGACTCCTCCATCACCCTGATTCTTGGTGAAAACAGCTTCCTCGCCGTCCGCCCATTGAGTCATGTCCGAATCGTCGCCGTAGGCGAGACGACGACGACGATCGAGGTGGACATGGGCAGGGTCATCGGTTCGGTCCAGCACACGTCGAAAACGAAGTTCAAAATCCGCACTCCCGCCGCGACCACCAGCATCGTCGGCACCGACTTCTCGGTCCTCTCGGACACCGTCAAACAAACCTTCGTCACCGTCGCCACCGGCAAGGTCACTGTCACCGCCACCAAGAGCGGCGGCCAAATGGAAGTCGGCCCAAGCCAGGCTCTGAACTGCCCGAACAACGGCACCCCTACCCCGCCCCGCCCCGCGGATACCTCTGACCTCAAGAGCATCGAACGCTTCAAGACCGCCGTGGGCGAAGCCAAAAATCAGCGGCACAAGCAAATCGAGAAAGCCTTGTAGCCCTGAGCTAAACGGCATCCCTGGCAACTGTTCGCCGAGCTTTAGCCACCGATGAACAATGATTGGGCCCACGGCGAAGGGCTGCTTTCCTCCGTGTTGAATCCGTGTTTCATCCGTGTCTAAAAAAGGATTTCCCGTCACCGTGCCGCGCCCATGAAATACCGTTGGTCCATCGCCCCGTCGCAACCCGCGCTCGCCGCCGCGCTGACGCAGCAACTCGGCATCTGCCCGCTGCTCGCGCAGTGCCTCCTCAACCGCGGCCACAGCGAGCCAGAGGCCGTCGCGCGCTTCCTCGAACCGCGCCTCCGCGCCCTCGCCGATCCCTTCGCGTTGCCGAACATGGCCGCCGCCGTGGACCGCCTTTTCGCCGCGCGTGAGCGGGCCGAACCGCTGGTCATCTTCGGTGACTACGATGTGGACGGCGTGACCTCCACCTCCTTGCTCCTCGAAGTCCTCAGCTCGCTCGGCTGGGCGGTGGACTTCTACCTACCACACCGCATGGACGAGGGTTACGGCCTCAGCCAGGACGGCGTGGAGAACTGCTTTTCTAAATTCCACGCCACGAAGTTACTCCTCGCCGTGGACTGCGGCTCGACCGCCGTCGAGACCATCGGCTGGCTGAACCAGCGCGGCGTGGACGTGCTCGTGCTGGATCACCATCAAGTCTCCGACCCCGCGCCGGCGGCGCACGCGCTGGTGAATCCGCAGTTGGCGAAGCAAGCAGGCAGCGATTTCACCGAGCTTTGTTCGGCCGGGTTGGCCTTCAAGCTCGCCCACGCGCTCGTGAAGCGCGGACGCGAACTTCAGCTCGCCGAGTTCGCCGGCTTCGACATCCGCCCGCTGCTGGACCTCGTCGCGCTCGGCACCATCGCGGACCTTGTGCCACTCATCGGTGAGAATCGCATCCTCGTCACCGCCGGGCTGGAGCGGCTGAACAGCACCCGTCGCCCCGGTCTGCTGGCGCTCAAGACCGCCGCTGGCATCGAGGGCACCATCGGCACCTACGAAGTCGGCTTCCAGCTCGGCCCACGCCTCAACGCTGCCGGACGATTGGAGAACGCCGCCGAAGCCCTCGAACTCCTCCGCGCCCCCGACCTCGCCACCGCCGAGCCCATCGCCCTTGCGCTCGATCACCGCAACCGCGAGCGCCAGGCCATCGAGCGCACCATCACCGACGAAGTCATCGGGGCCATTCGCGCGCGCTTCGACCCCGCGCGCGACTTCGTCATCGTCGAGGGGCAACTGCTCTGGCACATCGGCGTCGTGGGCATCGTGGCCTCCCGCGTGTTGCGCGAGTTCCACCGGCCCACGCTCATCCTCGGCGGCGACGCGGCGCAATGGCGCGGGTCGGGCCGCAGCATCGAGGGCTTCGACCTCGCCGCCGCACTGCGCGAGTGCGACGACCTGCTGGTCAAGCACGGCGGCCACGCGATGGCCGCCGGCATCACCATTGACCCGGCGAACGTCGGCGTCTTCCGCGACCGCCTCAACGCCCACGCCCGCCGCACGCTGCGCCCCGACCAGCTTCAACCCGTGCTCAAGCTCGACGCCGAAGTGATGCTGCGCGAACTGACCGTGGAACGGCTAGCCGAGCTGGACCGCCTCGCGCCGACCGGTATGGGCAATCCCGCGCTTCAGTTCTGCGCCACCGGCCTACGCCTCCACCGCGCGCCGCTACGCATGGGCAAGGAGCAGCAGCACCTGAAACTTCATGTGACCGACGGCAACGACATCCGCGAAGCCGTCTGGTGGAACGTGCCGAAGAGCTTCGTGCCACCTGCCAGCTTCGACCTCGCCTTCACCGCCGAGGTGAACGAGTTCCGGGGCAATCGCAACGTGCAGTTGAAGGTGACCGACCTGCGCGGCGCGTGAGCGCACCCGATGGGGAAAATGCGCAGGCGGGAAAGTGAGACGGCATCCGAGCGTCACTCTGCCCCGCTCAACCCGCCCACACTCACGCCCTCTCACTTTCTCACCCGCCCCGCCCCGCTTGACTTGTCCCCCACTCCTGTCGAACCCTCCGGCCCCTATGCAGAGACCGGACAACATCCTCAAGCACGTCGCCATCGTCGGCGTCATCGCGGTGGTGGGCTACTTCAGCCTCTACGCACTCGACAGCCACTTACGCACGCGCAAAGGCCCGTGGGAAGTCACCTTCGCCACGGAAACCAACGGCACGCCCTACCTGCTCGTAAATCAGCCCACGCTGGGTGTGCGCGACGTGAAGGTGCGCTTCCCCGGCGAGCAGGGCGGGCTGACGAACGGGCCTGTCACTGTGCGCTTCACGCAGCCGAACACGAAGCCCGCGTTTGGCGAGTTGCGCTTCCAAGACGCAACTTACCTGCCCGGCACCGTGACGCTGCTGGCCTTCAACCATGAAGTGGAACTCATCCAGCGCGGCCTGGTGGTGGACCGGCTGGAGCGCGTCTGGCAGCCGGGGGTGACGCTGGACCTCTCGCCCACCAACCAAGCGCCGCCCCTCCGCGTGAAGGCGCGCAAACGGAATTACTGAGCCGCAAGGGAACGAGGGCGGGTTGTTTCGGATGCGGTGGAAGGTGGTTGGCGCGACACTTCACCCAGCGGCTCAACCGCAGTTCCCGCTTGCCACCCGCTACTCGCGCCGGGCATTAAATGGCATGGCAAATTCCAACGCCGCCACTTCCCTCGACTCCGAGTTTTACCAGACTGCGGAACGTTTCTTCCCGAACCAGGCCGGCACGGCGCTGACTTTCGACGACATCACGCTCGCCACGCTCTACTCGGAAATTCTCCCGCGCGACACCCAGCTCGACACCAAGCTGGCGGATAGCCTTCAGCTGAACATCCCCATCGTCTCCTCGGACATGGACACCGTGACCGAGGCGCGCATGGCCATCGCGATGGCGCTGAACGGCGGGCTGGGGCTCATCCATTACAATATGCCGGAGAAGCAGCAGCTCTCCGAAGTCAGCCGGGTGAAGAACCACGTCCACGGCTTGATTCAGGAGCCCATCAAGGTCTCGCCCGACCAGCTCATCGGCGACGTGCTCGCGCGCATCGAGGAGAAGCGCTTTGCCTTCAGCACGTTCCCCGTCGTGGATGAACACGGCAAGCTGCTCGGCCTCCTGTCCAGCAGCGTGGTGAAGCCGCGTTACGCCAAGCGCAAGGTCGCCGACGCGCTCACGCCGCGCGACCAGGTCTTCACGCTGACGGAGAAGAAGCTCGGCAAGAACCCCATCGCGGCGGCGGACAAGTTCTTCAACGACCATCCCGGCATCCACAAGCTGCTCGTGGTGGACGACACGGACCGGCTGCGCGGCCTCTTCACGATGAGCGACATCGAGCGCATCACCTCCGAGCGCGCCGCGCAGTTCAAGCCCGCGCGCGACGCGCAGTTCCGCCTCGTCTGCGGGGCCGCGGTCAGCGCCACGCGCAACGCCTTCGGTGAGCTGGACCGCGACCGCATCCTCGCGCACGTCGGCGAGTTGGTGGAACGCGGGCTCGACGCGGTCGCGGTCTCCACCGCCCACGGCCACACGAAGGGCGTGGGCGACACCGTGCGGATGTTGCGCGACGCGTTTCCAAAGTTACCCATCATCGCCGGCAACGTGACCAGCGCGGCGGGCGTGGGCTTCCTCGCCGATGCGGGCGCGAACATCATCAAGGTCGGCCAGGGGCCCGGCTCCATTTGCACCACGCGCGTCGTGGCCGGCGTGGGCATCCCGCAGATGACCGCGCTCTACGTCTGTTCGCGCGCGGCGGCGGAGAAGAAGGTCACCCTCCTCGCCGACGGCGGCATCACCAAGTCCGGCGACATCGTGAAGGCGCTGACGCTGGCGCAGGCGGTGATTTGCGGCGGCGTGCTGGCGGGCTGTGCCGAAGCACCGGGGGAAATTCTCGAAATCGGCGGCAAGCTGTTCAAGCAATACCGTGGCATGGGCAGCCTCGCCGCGATGAAGGCCGGTTCCGCCGCGCGCTACGGCCACTCGACCGCTGACGCCACGCGCAAGGTCGCAGCGGAAGGTGTCGAGGCGTTGAAGGAAGTGGCCGGCCCGCTGGAGCGGACGCTCGCCACGCTCATCGGCGGCATCCAGTCCGGCATGGGCTACCTCGGGGCGACGAACTTGTCCGAGCTTCGCAAGCGTGCCCGCTACATCCGCGTGACCGCCGCCGGTGTAAAGGAAGCCGGCGCGCATGATGTCGTCGAGGTGAAGACGGGGAACTGAGGGCAGAGGGCGGAAGTCCGAAGTCAGAAGCGTCCCGTCGTCGGATGACGAGCGTCAGTCCGAACGCAGGCCGTCCTCTGTCCTACCCATGAAACGGAGCGGCAGTTGGCGGGCCGTGCGTTCTCTCCCCTCCGTCCCTAAAACTCCACCACCTCGTTCGACGCACCGCATTGGGGACAGCGCGACAACTCCACATCCTCGTCATCGGTGTAGACATAGCTGCACTTCGAGCAGCGGAAGATGTGGTCCTCGGTCGGCTCCGGCTCGAAGCGCCGACGCCGACGCTCATGAAACACGCCGACGGCGGTCACGGCTCCCATCAACACGACCACATAGGCGAAGAGGACGGCGTCGGGCGTCATGTCACGGCGTTGCAGGCGCGGGCGGCGCGGTCGTGTGCCATTGAAAGATCAACAAGCCCTCGATGGAAGCACGGCTGTCCTTCACCGCCGGCTCAAAACGAAATTGTCGGGCCAACTCCAGCGCGTGAAGGTCGGCGGCACGTTGCACCGGATCCTTCGTGTTGGTGCTACCCGCCAAGCGTGGCGAAAAGACCAGCCCCTCTGCGGTGACCAACACCTGCACGCGCGTGTCCGCGAGCACGTCGGAGTGGGGCCAGGATTTGAGCAGTGGAGGCTGCACCAGCGGGCGCAGACGGGCCGCGCCTTCCACGAACAACTGCGAACGATCCCGGAGCGGCGGTTGGGGGACAGCGAGGGCGGGCGGCGCGGCGGCGGGCTTGCGCGCGGGGTCAAACGCGGGCGGCTCGCCCACCGTGGACACCTGCCGAAACGCGCCGCCCAAAAGCTCGGTGGGCTGCGCGAGCGAACGTTCCGCATCGCTCCACTCCGTGGGGCGGAACCCCGGCGATTGCGTCCGCAGCCACGCCGCGCCGGAGAAGCCCCGCGCATGCACCATCGCAAACTGCGCCGGGTCGGTGAGCAGGAGGACATCGAGCGTCCTGCGTGCAGCCAGAGGGTCGGTCAGCCAGTGGACAGAAGCTCGTGACTGCGCGCGCGGCTGAACTTTCCCTGCGCGTGACGACACCAAAAAAAGCACCCCGATGTGCAGGGAAAAAATGGCCAGGACCACCGTGCCCCATCGCCGTCGGGACCAAACGGCAGTGTCAGAAGCAACCCCACTCATGGCGGAGAGACGTTGAGCGGCGCCGGAGTGGTGCGCGGGCGCGTGGCCTGCAACAACTCGCGGATGCCAGCCTCGCGCGCCAGCTCGCCGAGTTGGAAAAGCACAGCGTTGGGCGTGAGCATATCCGCAAGCACCACGAGCGTGAGCTGCGCGCCCCGGCTTTTTGCTTTGTCAGCAGCCGTGCGGAGCCGTCCCTTCAGATCAGCTTCGGTGACAACTTGGTTCTCGAAGTAAAATTGTCCACTGCGGTCCACGACCACGGAGAGCGTCGGATTCGCGGTGCCCGGCAAGCCGTCCGCCACCGGCAGCTCCACGCGCACGCCAGGCGTGAAGACGAGTTGCGAGTTGAACGTGATGAAGATCAGGACGAGGAAAAACACGCCCGCGAATGGCGCAGCGTCGAGCTGGCCGCGGAAGATGCGCGCGTGGCGGTGGAATCGCATGGGAATGCCGAACGATGAATGGAGAAAGAGTGTCGTGGTTATTCGCCGACCGCCGACCGCTGACCACTGTTCGCTGCTTTCCCCCCCTCGCCCGTCACGAGGTTCAGGATTTCGTTCGACGACTTCTCCATATCGAGGACGATTTGGTTCACGCGACCGATGAGGTAGTTGTAGCCGACGTAGCAGGGAATCGCCACGGCCAGCCCCATTGCCGTGCAGACCAGCGCCTGCCAAACGCCGCCGGTGAGCAGCGCGGCATGGGCGAACTGACCTTCCTTTTCCATCACGCCAAACATCTTGATGAAGCCCAACGCGGTGCCGAGCAGGCCCAGCAGCGGCGCGATCTGCGCGATGGTGGCGAGGAGGTTGAGCTTCTCCTCGAGTCGGGGAACTTCCTGAAGCCCCGTATCCTCCAGAGCCTCGCGCACGCCCTCGCGTCCTCGTTCGCGGCTGAGAATGGCGTTCTTCACGAGGCGTGCGACGGGCCCGGGCGTGGCATCGCAGATAGAGAGCGCCTCGACGATATTGTCGCGCTTGAGCACCGTGCGGACGCCAGCGA
The DNA here is from genome assembly GCA_943330855.2 of Klebsiella pneumoniae. GTDB lineage: Bacteria > Verrucomicrobiota > Verrucomicrobiia > Limisphaerales > SXTU01 > SXTU01. Next base: position 40,244 of record CALQJI020000015.1, on the reverse strand, counting down.
GGAACTCGGCGGAGTTGATTTGCGCACGGTGAAAGTGAAGCACCCGCTCGACAAACACAGCGATAGCCACCGCGCTCAGGAGCAACAGGAGCCACACAACCGGCCCGCCCGCGGAGAGTAACGTCGGCAGCATGGTTCTCTTATAAGGAGCGGGCGGGGCGGTTCAAAGTTCAATCTTCGCAAGCCGGACCTCGAAACACCTCCTGGTGAGCACCGTAATTTCAACGAGACGACAGGCGAAATTGCTTGTCGGCTCTTTTTGGCAACGCATAAAGTGGTGGTGTTGAACGGTTGTAGTTTACTACGTCGTTCGCGCTGCGAACCTCGCAGAATGAGAGAGTTGGCTGTGTAGCTCAGTTGGTAGAGCAGCGGATTGAAAATCCGCGTGTCGCCGGTTCAATTCCGGCCGCAGCCACCACTTCACTTTTCGATCAATAGAATCAAGGGTTTAGGCATTTTTCGAGTTTCGGAATGGCACCACTGCTAACGCCCACTGCTAACACTTCCAACCGCTTCAAAGGTGTTCAGGCTTGTCAGTGACGGCGGGGAAGCTCCGGGTTGGGGAGCCTGCAAAACGGCCCGGCGCGTCACTCGCCAGCACTCGCCGTGGCCACATCTATCGGCGGCGGTTCGTGCGGGGATTGCCGGCGCATGGTTTCCCGGAGTTCGCCGACGATGCCGATGAGGATGCGCGGGCGTTCCACGGACGGTTCATCGAAGTGCAGCAGCTTCGCCCCGACCTGCACGGGGATTTGCCACGCGCCGACGAGTTCCTTCAGCCCTTGCGTGTCATTCTCGACCACGGGCGCCTTGGCACGCTGAATGTGGTCCAGCCACTCCTCGGATTCTGTCAGCGTCCGGTTACGGAAGCGCGCCGCGCGCTCGGCGAGGGTTTCAGCCTTGGCCGTGGTCAATTGGACAAGACGTTGGTCCAGCTTTTGGTCAAGTTGGGGCACGGCCATGCGCCATTTCTCGCGCTTGCACCGGGAGGACACCGCGCCCGCGCCCAGGCCGTGTCCGTCGCGCCAGTTCCGCGCAACTGCCCAAGCCCTGCTGATACTCCTCTCGCACGCGCAGCCACGAACGTGTTCGTCCGCAACAGTGGGTTGAGGATGACGAAGGGCGTGTTCGGCCAGGAATTGAGGGCGACATTGGTGGCCAACCCCAAAAAAACTTCTTCGCCGTCGAGTCACCGGAACTCCGGCTGCGTCAGGCAGGCGCGTGCCCGCGCGGGCTCCCTCAATACACCACGAGGGACTTGACCGGATACCCCTTGAGCTTGCTGCGTCCTTGGAGGAACGGCAGCTCGATCAGGAAGTGAACTTCCAAAATCTTCGCGCCAATTTTCTCCAGCAGATGGACCGCCGCCGAGGCCGTGCCACCGGTGGCGAGAAGGTCGTCCACGAGGAGCACGCGGGCCCCGGGCTTCACGGCGTCAATGTGGATGGCCACGGTGTTGGAGCCGTATTCGAGGTCGTAGCTCTGCTCGTGCGTGGCGTAGGGGAGCTTGCCCTGTTTGCGCACGGGCACGAAACCCGCGCCCAGCCGCAGCGCCACAGCCGCAGCGAAGATGAAGCCGCGCGCGTCTATTCCTACCACCGCGTCCACGTCGCCGGGTTTGTAGCTCTGGCAGAGAAGGTCAATTGTCCCGGCGAACAGGCGTCCGTCCGCGAGCACGGGGGTGATGTCTTTGAACTGGATGCCGGGCTTGGGAAAGTCCGGCACGTTGCGGATGGCAGCGGCGAGGTCGGCAGGGGTAACAGGGGCGTGGCTCATGGGGTTGAAGTGGTCTGCGCTTCGCGCTTCTCGATCATCCGGCGCATTTTGCGGAGGGCGATGTTTTGAATCTGGCGAATGCGCTCGCGGGTGACGTGAAATTTCTGGCCGACCTCCGCGAGCGTGCGCTCGTTCCCACCATCGAGGCCGAAGCGGAAGGTGAGGATGGTCGCTTCGCGCGGTGCCAGAGTCTTGACCATCTCGCGCAGCATGGCGGTGACCGTCTTTTCCTCCAACTGTTCGTAGGGCGTTTCCGCGTGCTCGTCCTCGATGATCTCCCCGAAGAGGTGCGAATCGCCCTCATCGCCGACGGGCGCATCGAGAGAAGCGGGGCGGATGGCGGCAGTGCGGAGTTGAGCGACCCGACTGGCGGTCATGCCCATTTCCTGAGCGACCTCCTCGTCGGTTGGCTCGCGGCCCAAAGCTTCCTGTAGCTTCATGGCCACGCGGCGCAGCTTGGAAATCTTGTCCACCAGATGCACGGGGAGGCGGATGGTTTTGCCCTGGTTGGCGAGGGCGCGCTTGATGGACTGCTTGATCCACCACGCGCCGTAGGTGGAGAGTTTGCCGCCCTTCTTGGGGTCGAAGCGCTCGACGGCTTTCATCAGGCCGATGTTGCCCTCGTTGATGAGGTCGAGCAGCGGCATCCCGAGCCAGTCGTAGTCGTGCGCAATCTTCACGACGAGGCGGAGGTTGGCCTTGATCATCAACTCGCGGGCGGCCTTGTCCCCCTTTTGAATCTTGGCAGCCAACACGATCTCTTCTTGGACGGTTAGCAGCGGCACTAGGCCGATTTCGCGGAGGTAGAGGCGGATGGCGCTCTCGCCGTCGTAGGGCGTGCGGATGCGCTCGGAGGATTCGCGCGACGTGGGCAACTCCACGCGCGGCACACTGATGGCGGCGCCGGGGATCTCCGACACGGCGGGCGGCGGTTTCTGCGAAATAGGACGCGGACTCGGGCGGAAGACGTTGAAGGGACCGGCGGGCCTACGCGGAGCGGGTTTGGACGGAGCGGATTTACGCTCAATTTTGTGCGCAGGCTTGCTCACGGGCTTGCTGGGAGGGGGCACGGAGATACGCGGCTTGGTCCTCTTCGCCTTGGATTTTCGCGCAGCCATATTAAGGCGAAGAATTCGTCAGTGTTGTCTCGCGCGGCAAGCAGAATTCCCGACCGCGTTCCGCACCGCTCAGCGCCCCAGATTTTCCAAGCGCGCGATGCGCTCCTCCAGCGGCGGGTGCGTGGAGAGCAGCGCCATGAAGCCGCCGGATTGCCCAGAGATTTTGAACGACTGGAAGCCGGGGCTGCCCTCGGCGGCGTGGCGAGGATCGTAGATGCGCTGCAAGCCGCGCAGCGCGCCCACCATCTGGGCTTTGCCTGCGAGCAGCATCCCACCGGCGTCCGCGCGGAACTCGCGCTTCCGGGAGAACCACGCGACCACGATGGATCCGAGAAGGGTGAAGAAGATTTGAAAGATGATGCCGAGGACCATTTCTAAGATGGAGTGGCTCAGGCTGGGGCGGTCGTCATTGTTGCGGTTGCCGCTCAGGGCTTGGGCTGCGAGGAAGGCCAGCACACGCGAGAGGAACATGACGAAAGCGTTAATGATGCCTTGCACGAGGGTCATCGTGACCATGTCGCCGTTGGCGATGTGTGCGACTTCGTGAGCGATGACGCCTTCCGTCTCGGTCCGGTTCATCTGGTGGAGCAGGCCCGTGGAGACCGCCACGAGCGAGCGGGACTTGGTCGGCCCGGTGGCGAATGCGTTGACCTCCGGAGAATCGTAGATGCCCACCTGAGGCATCGCGGGCAGCCCAGCGCGCTGCGCGTAGCCATGCACCATGCGGACTAATTCACGCGCCTCGGGGTCATTCGTGTTCGGGTCAATCACCTGCACGCCCATCATCCACTTGGCCATCATCCGCGAAATGGCGAGCGAGATGAAGGCCCCGCCCATGCCGAAGACGAGGCTGAAGATGGCGAAGTAGCCGAGCCAGTTGCCGCCGCCCCCGCGGCCAAACTGCGGGAAGAAGTGCAGCACCACGCTCAGGACGATGTAGAGCGTGACCATCACCAGCAGGTTCACTGCGATGAGGAGGAAGAACCGTTTGCCCATTTGCGCGAAGTTTTTCATGACTTGTTCAGTTGTTCAGTTGCCCGAGATTGTTGGTGGCTTTGACAGCCGTTGCCGAAGGCGCGTTCAGTTCAGCCGGAGTCGCGCGCGCCGCCCACTGGAATTCAGGCGGCGGATTTATAGGCGGTTTTGCGCGGAAGGCAACGGACGATTCGGAAAAATTCCAACGCCGAACGGCGCCCGCCGCACTCACACGCCAAACAGCCGGTCGCCCGCGTCGCCGAGGCCGGGGACGATGTAGCCTTGGTGGTTCAGCTTGCGGTCCAGCGCGGCGGTGAAGATGGGCACCTCGGGATGGTGCTGGTGGACGAACTTGATCCCCTCCGGCGCGGCCAGCAGGTTCACCAACCGCACGCGCTTCGCCTTGCGCTCTGCCATGAGGTCCAGTGCCGACACCGCGCTGCCGCCGGTCGCGAGCATCGGGTCCATGAGGATGATCTCAAAGCCGCTCAAGTCTTCCGGCAAGCTCTTGTGATACGTCGCCGCTTCGAGCGTGTGCTCGTTGCGCTTCAGCCCGATGAAGCCGACGCGCGCATGCGGAAGTAGGCGCAGGATCGGGTCCAGCATCCCCAAGCCCGCGCGCAACACGGGCACCAGCAAGACCTCGCGCCGGAGCCGGTAGCCGCGAGTTTTCTCCAAGGGCGTCTGCACGGTCACGGGCTGCGTGGCGAAGGTGCGCGTGGCTTCATACACCATCAGCGCTGCGACTTCGCCGAGCGCGCGGCGGAACTCTTCCGGTTGCGTGGCCTGGTCGCGGAGGCGCGTGAGGTTTTGCTGGATGAGCGGGTGGGTGATGACGGTGAAGTTTTTCATGGGGGAGGGAGAGGAGCAGGATCAGGCTTATGATTACGAGCAGGAGAACCGTCACCGTCTCCTGCTCCTGATCTTGATCCTAATCCTGCTCCTTCGGTGGCTTCACTGCACGACGTTGAACGATAGGAAATACATCCGCCCCGCCTGCAAGCGCGGGAAGTCGAAACCCAGGTCCACCTTCACTGCTGGCGCCTCGGCTTTACCCAATAGTCGGAAAAAATTCCCGAACGCGAAGGGTTGCTGATACTTCACGAGGTTCGCCTCGCTGATGTCCGCGAGCTTCTTGGCGCGCTTCACCGCCACGTCGAAGTTGCCCAACTCGTCCACGAAGCCCAAGCGATGCGCCTCTTTGCCGGAGAAGATCCGCCCGTCCGCATACGTTTCCCAATCGCTCGCCAACTCGCGGCTGTCCTTCTCGTCGCCGGCCTTCTTGTTTGCGACGTGCGACTCCGCGCGCCCCTTGCGCACCACGCCTTTGAACGTGGAATATGTCTCGTCAATCAGCGCCTGCATCATTTCACGCTCACCGGCGGGCACGTCCTCGGGCCGGCGCGTGCTGCTCATCATGTCCTTGAACTTCCCGCTCTTATAGACCTCGGGGCGGATGCCGACCTTGTCCATCAAGCCGCGGAAGTTCATCCCCGACATGATCACCCCGATACTCCCGGTGAGCGTCAACTCGTTGGCCACGATCCAACGGCAAGGCGCGCTCACGTAGTAGCCGCCCGACGCCGCGAGGCTGCCCATCTGCGCCACCACCGGTTTGCTGGAGCCGTCCTGAAACGCCTGGATGGCGCGGTAAATCTCGTCCGACGCCAGCACTTCACCGCCGGGTGAATCCACCTTGAGGATGACGGCCTTGACCTGCTCATCGTGTTCCGCCAACTCCAACTGGTCCTTCACGCGCTCGACCATATCGCCCGACCCGTCGAGGTCATGGCTCGTGATAATTCCCTGCACATCTATCACCACGATCTTGTCGCTGGTGTCCTTGTGCGTCAGCGCCTGCTCCTGATAAGACTTCCCAGCGAGCCCTCCCGCGCGCGAATGCCCGCCCCCGAAGCCTAGGCCCAGACTCATCACCATCACCCCGCCCGCCGCCAGCACGCCCAACAGCAGCAGCCAAATCCACGCCCGGCTGCGACACGGTGGTTGAGCTTTCATCGGCACGCAGAACTGCTGGGGCGCAGCCGGAAGCGGGGGCGGCGGGGTGGCCGCTGGAGGCGCGATCGGCGGTGGCGTTGGCTGGGACGAAGGCGTCAACGGATTCTCACTCGGTTCCATGATTGCCACGCTACTGACCGTGACGGAGGCGAGCAAGCGTGTTTCCAGGTCCGCAGCGCAGGCGGCGCGTGTCGCGATGCGCCGGCTCGCTCGGGCGGGGAAAAATGCGCTGGAATAGCCACCGCGCTGTGTTTTAGCCTCACGGTATTGAAAGCCTTTCCACACCTCACATGAACCCCTTGGAGTTCAAAGTTCTGTTCATTGAAGACGACCTTAATATGCAGGAGACGGTCGCGAGTTGCCTGCTGGAAAACAAGGTGCGCGTAACCTCGGCCTTCGATGGCGCGAGCGGCTTGGCACTGGCGAGGGAGCATAAGTTCGACCTCGTGCTGCTAGACCTCGGCTTGCCGGACATGGAGGGCTTCGCCGTGCTCCAGCAACTCAAGGAACACCCCGACATCCACACGGCTCCCGTGATTTTACTCACAGGCCGCAGCAGCACCGCAGAGAAAGTGCAGGGCTTCCGTCAGGGCGCTGTGGACTACGTCACCAAGCCCTTCGACATCGCCGAACTTCGCGCGCGGGTGAGCTCCACACTCGCCTCCAACCGCCTACAACGCGAACTGTCGCGTGCGAACAAAGAGCTAGACGCCGCGCGTGCCGCCGCCGAGGGCGCGGTCCGGGCGAAATCGGAATTTCTGGCAAACATGAGCCACGAAATCCGCACGCCGATGAATGGCGTCATCGCGATGACCGGCCTCCTGCTCGATACCCAGCTCACGCCGGATCAACGCGAATTCACCGAGACCATCCGAACCTCCGGCAACGCGCTGCTCGCCATCATCAACGACATCCTCGACTTCTCGAAAATCGAGGCCGGCAAGCTCGCGCTGGAGACGCAACCTTTCAACCTCCGCGAGTGCGTCGAAGATGCCCTGGACCTGCTCGCCCCCAACGCCGCGCAGAAAGGCATAGACCTCGTCAGCCATCTCGAAGACGACGTGCCCGAAATGGTCGTGGGCGACGCCTCGCGCGCACGCCAAATCCTAGTCAACCTCGTGGGCAACGCAGTGAAGTTCACGCACCAGGGCGAAGTCGCCATCCACCTCCGGCACGCGAGAGGCGAAGACGGCGCGACACTTCCGGTGGATAACACCGGCCTCCCGTTCCTCCTGCAATTCTCCGTGCGCGACACCGGCATCGGCATCCCGGATGACAAACTGGGCCAGCTCTTCAAATCGTTCAGCCAGGTGGACACCTCCACGACGCGGCACTACGGCGGCACCGGCCTCGGGCTGGCCATCAGCAAAAACCTCGCGGATCTCATGGGCGGGACCATGTGGGTGAGCAGCACGTCGGGCCGCGGCTCGACGTTCCATTTCACCCTCTCACTTCAGCCCGCACCCGACCGCCCCCCGGAGCCGCCGCCGCAGTTGCGGGGCGTGACTATCCTCCTCGTGGACAAAAACTCAACGCAGCGCCAATCGCTCGCGCAGCAGTTCGCACGCTGGGGATTGAAAGTGAAGGACACCGGCAGCGCTGCCGAAGCACTCGCATGGATTCAAGGCGGCGGACGCTTCGAGATCGCCGTGGTCGACCGGCATTTGCCAGAGATGAACGGCGCGGCGTTGGGCAAGGAAATCCGTCGTTTCAGCGGACTGCAAAAGGTTCCCCTCGTTTTGCTCACCGCCCTCGCCGACCGAAAGGATGATCTGGAGGTAACCGGCGGCAACTTCGCTGCCTGCCTTGCCAAACCGATCAAGCACGGACTCCTCCGCGAGGCGCTCGTCCGCGCCATCACCGGTGCGCCCGCCGCAGCGGTCGCCGCAGCCAAACCCGCTGAGGGCACCCTTGCAGATAGATTCCCCATCCGTTTCCTGCTGGCCGAGGACAATGCCGTGAACCAGAAGGTCGCCCTGCGCCTGCTGCAGCAGTGCGGCTACCTCGCCGACATCGCACACAACGGGGCCGAAGCCGTCTCCGCCGTCTCCACCCGACCCTACGACGTGATTTTCATGGACGTGCAGATGCCCGAAATGGACGGCCTGCAAGCCACGCGCCGCATCCGCGAGTTCGAGCAGATGCCCGGCAGCGCGCGCCTGCAAAGGCACGTCATCATCGCCATGACCGCCAACGCGATGGTCGGCGACCGCGAGCGCTGCATGGCCGCCGGGATGGATGATTACCTCCCCAAACCCGTCCGCCCCGACGCACTGCGGGCGATGATTGAGAAATGGGGCAAAACTCTGGTCCGCACCGCCGCACCTGCCCCAAAAGTCAGCGAGCCACCGCCCGCCACGCGTCGGCCAAAGTCAGCCCTGTCCCTCCCCTCCCCCACCATGACAAACCCAGCCCACACGCCATCACCCGAAGAACTTCCGCCCGTGGACCTCGACAAACTCACGGACTTAGCCGGCGGCGAGGACGGTCTCGCCGAACTCGTGGAGCTCTACATCACGCAGACCGCCGGGCAGATTGAAATCATGCGCACCGCACTCGCTGCGGGCAACGCACCCGAAGTCCGCCGCGTCGCGCACAGTGCCGCCGGCGCGAACGCAACCTGCGGCATGGACGGCGTGGTGCCCGCGTTGCGCGCACTGGAACGCATGGGGGAAGACGGTCAACTCGACGGAGCCGCTGCCGAACTGGACATCGTGAGCTGCGAATTTACCCGCATCAAAACGTTCTTGGAAACGCAGTTGAAGCGCTGAACAACCCTACCCCGCGCATGAGAAAGCTCCTCATCATCGAAGACGACCGCATCATCGGGAGCATCTACTCGAAGAAGTTTTCCGCTGAAGGCTTCAACGTCGAAGTCGCCGAGGACGGGCAGACCGGCTTGGAGCGCATCCTCGCCTTCCGCCCCGACATCGTCCTGCTGGACTTGATGCTGCCCAAGCTCAACGGACTGGAAATCCTCGCCCGCGTCCGCGCGACCCCCGAATTCCAGCACCTGCCTATCATCGTCTTCTCGAACGCCTACATGACCACCGTCATCGACTCCGCGTGGAAGGCGGGCGCGACCACGGTGCTGACCAAATCCAACACCAGCCCCAAGAAGCTCACCGAGACGCTCCACGAGCTGCTCGCGAAATTGGAACCCAAAACCCCTTCATCCGCCGCCGCCCCTCGGCCCGCCGCCCCGTCGCCTACGACAGCTCCCGCCACGCGCGACGAAGATGCGTTTCAAATCGAACACCGTCGGCAATTCCTCGCCAGCCTCCCGAAGTTCGGCCAAGCCATCCGCGACCTCCACCAGACCTTCCTCAAAACCGAGGACCGGGCCGCCAAGACCACCGCCGTCGGCGAACTCTACAGGCACATCCACGCCCTCACCGGCGGCGCGGGCCTCGTCGGCGCGGACGTCATCGCGCGCATCTCCGCCGCCTACGAGGCACTGCTCAAGGAAATGCAGGACAAGCCCGCCAACATCAACGCCTCCACCACGCGCACTTCGACGCAGACCCTCTTCTTCATCTCCTCGCTGCTGGAGAAGGCCGCGAGCCTGCCAGGCCTCGCCGCCTTCGATCCCGTCGTGCTCGCCGTGGACGACGAGGAAATCTCCCGGCGCGCCGTGCTGTTCTCCATCGAAAAGGCCGGGGTGCGCGGCATCGCCTGCAACAGTGGGTCCACCGCCTTCGAGAAAGCCCGCGAGACCCACTTCGACCTCATCGTGCTGGACGTGGATATGCCCGACATGAACGGCTACGAGCTGTGCACGAAACTGCGCGCCCTACCCAGCTACAAGGACACCCCCGTCATCTTCGTCACCGGCCTGAGCGACTTCCAAAGCCGCGCTCGCTCGACCCTCAGCGGCGCAAACGACCTCATCGCGAAACCCTTCGCCTTCGTAGAACTCAGTGTGAAGTCCTTGAGCTACCTGCTCAAAGCCCAGCTCGCCGCCCAGCGCGTGCTGTAACCGGGCCGGCAGGCGACCGGCCCGGCTTTCGTAACCATCGAGGGGTGGATGAGGACCCTGCTCCAAGCGTAGGCCCCTCCCCTTACGCTAAAATCCCCTTCACCACCTGCCCATGCACGTCGGTGAGGCGGAAGTTGCGGCCTTGGAATTTGAAGGTCAGGCGCTCGTGGTCGATGCCCAGTTGGTGCAACAGCGTGGCTTGGAGGTCGTGCACGTGGACGGGGTCTTTCGCGACGTTCATCGCGAGGTCGTCGGACTCGCCGTAGGTGATGCCGGGCTTCACGCCGCCGCCCGCCATCCAAATCGTGAACGCGTAGGGATGATGGTCGCGGCCCCAGCGCTTGCGTTCCTTGATGTCGCCTTGGATGAAGGGCGTGCGCCCGAACTCGCCGCCCCAAATGACCAGCGTGTCCTCCAGCAGGCCGCGCTGCGCGAGGTCGAGGACAAGGCCGGCGCTGGGTTGGTCAGTGTCGCGGCACTGGCTGTAAAGCTCGGTGGTGAGGGAGTTGTGCTGGTCCCAGCCGGCGTGCATGACCTGCACGCAGCGGACCCCGCGCTCGATGAGGCGGCGGGCCATGAGGCAGTTGTAGGCAAAGGTGCCCTGCTGCTTCGCGTTCGGACCGTAGAGGGCGAGGGTGGCGTCCGTTTCCTTCGAGAGGTCGGTGAGTTCGGGAACGCTGGTCTGCATCCGGTAGGCCATCTCGTATTGCGCGATGCGCGTGGCGATTTCCGGGTCACCGAACTCGCGGAGTTTCAGTTCGTTGAGCTGCGCAAGGTCGTCGAGGAGTCCGCGCCGGACTTGGGCGGACATGCCGTCGGGGTTACTCAGGTAAAGCACCGGCTCGCCGCTGCCACGGAACTTCACGCCGCTGTGGCGAGTCGGGAGAAATCCGCTGCTCCAGTAGAAGTCGTAGAAAATCTGGCCGCAACTCGTGTCCTTGCTGATGGAGGTCATCACGACGTAGCCGGGCAACTCCTGCGTCTCGAGGCCGAGGCCGTAACTCATCCACGCGCCGAGGCTGGGGCGTCCGGGCATCTCGGAACCGGTGAGGAGGAAGGTGATGCCGGGCGCGTGGTTCACGGCTTCGGTGTGCATGGACTTGATGAAGCACAACTTGTCTGCAATGGCCGCCGTGTAAGGCATGAAGCGGCTCACCCACGCGCCGCTCTGCCCGTGCTGCGCGAACGGCTCGACGGGCTGGAGCATGAGCTTGCCGCTGGGCGCGCCAGTCATCGTGCTGAAGCGCTTGCCCGCGACGTAGCTCTCCGGGACGGGCTGGCCGTGGAGTTCTTGGAGCTTGGGCTTGTAGTCCCACAAGTCCACGTGCGTCGGCGCACCGTTCTGGAAGAGGTAGATGACGCGCTTGGCCTTGGCGGCGAAGTGCGGAAGACCGGGGAGACCGGAGGCATTCCCAGCCGCAGGGGCGGCGTTGGAATCTTGTTTGAGCAGGGAGGCCAAGGCGGCAACCCCGAGCCCTGTAGCGCCACGACCGAAGAGTTGGCGGCGCGTGAGGTGGGCGGCGAATGCTTGGTCCGGGGAGAGCGACATGACTGAGTTGTTGGCGAATCTGACGGACGAGCGGTGGGGCAACTTCGCGAGGACTCAGGAGCCACCCAGCTTCACCAGCGCCTTGTCACTACGAATAAAGAGCGCGCCCGCCCCGATGCTGGGCGTGCCGATGAAGGTGTCCTTCAAGTCGAGCGAGCTGACCACCGCGCCTTCGGGAGCGGCGGTGTCCACGACTTGCACGAGGCCCTTCTCGTTCGCGAGGTAGAGGAACTTGCCGACCCCCACCGGCGTGGCGCTGTAAGGCCCCGTGGTGCGGAGCTGCCAGAGGCGCTTGCCGTCCTTGAGGGCCGCCGCGCTGAGAATGCCAGCGGCGTTCAACGTGAACACCTTGTCCCCCAGCACGACCGGACTGGCGGTGGACGGTGCGAGTTGGGCGTTCTGCCAGAGCACTTCCGGGTGCGCGCCCGCCGCGCCGGGCTTCATCGCCGTCATGCCTTTCGAGGGCACATACAAGACGCCGCCCACCAGCACGCTCGACGACATCGTCGAAGCGCCGTCGGTGAAATACCACGCCTCTTGGCCCGTGCGCGCGTTTACGACGCTCAGGCCGGGGCCGGATTGCAACACGACGAGCGGCTGGCCGGACTTCGCGTCGGGCACGACCACGGGCGTCGCCCAGCACGCAACCTTGGGGCGGTTGTTCTTCCAGCGGTTCGCTCCGGTCGCCACATCAATGCCCACCGCGAACGACTCGCTGTCATTCTCCACCGGCACCACGAGCGTGTCGCCCACCACGATGGGCGAGGCCGCCATGCCGAGGCTGTTGCTCGCGTTCGGATAATCGCGCGTCAGCCCGCGCAGCCAGAGCACGTTGCCGTCGAGGTCGAGGCAGAGTAGGTCGTTCGAAGAGAAGAGGCAGAAGAGCCGCTGGCCGTCGCTGCACGGCGAGTTGGCGGCGACGCAGGTCTTGGGGAAAGTCATCGTGCGGCCCGTGGCCCAGAACTGGCGCTCCCACAGCTTCGCGCCGCTCTTCGCGCTGAAACAGAGGACGTGCAGCCGGTCCTGCTCCGTGCCGCTCGACGCGGTGAGAAACACCTTGTCGCCGACGATGACCGGGCTGGAGAGACCGCGCCCCGGCAAGCTGATTTTCCAAGCGACGCTCTTCTCGTCGAGCTGCGTGGTGAGCTTGGCGTCGGTGGCAATACCGGTGCCGCCCGGGCCACGGAACTGGAGCCAGTCGGCGGCATGAAGCTGGGCGCACAAAGCGCCGACGAGTGATGCGACGATAACGGCTTTCATTATTTTGTTCCTTTCTTCGTGTCTGCCTTGGTGTTGTCCACTCCGCCCTTCGGCGTCGCCGGCCTATCCTTCGCTAAAATCGCCGTCCCGCTCGCATCGCACACGCGGAGCTGGAACTCCCATTCCTTCGTCCAGTCCTTCACCTCCTCGTTCTGGCAGGCCTTCACGAGGATGGTGTTCTTGCCCGCCTTCAGCGTGACCGGCAGCCGATACTGGTCGATGCGCGAGCCGCGATGATACTCGTCGCGCCCGAAGAGCAGCGTGCCGTTAAACCACACCTTCCATCCATTTTTGCAGCCCAACCGGAGCTCCGCCGGACCCGCCGCCGCCGCGTTAAACTCCGTGAACGCGTAGCCCGTCACGCCCTTGAGGTCGCCGAACGACTTGTTAAAATCCACCATCCCGTAGTCGTGCGGCGTCGCCACATCCACCCAGCGCGCTTGGTCGAGTTTCCCGTCATAAGTCGCCGCCAGGTCCACCGCCTTCTCCGGCGCGTAGGCGGTGTCGAAACCTACGAGCTTCGTGTTGTCGAACGCGCCGAGGAGCTTCCAGTGCGTGAGGAAGCCGAAGTGCTTCGGCAGGTCCACCGCCTGCCCGAGCTTCCGCAGCTCGCCCGCGACCTTCTTGATTTGCGCCTCGTCGCGCGCGTAGGTCAGCGCGTGGGAAAACTCCTTCGTGGCAGCCGCCTTGTCCTGCGCCGCGAGCGCCTTGTCCGCCGCGTCAATCAACTGCTGCACCGCGTCGCGTCGCAGCTCGACGCTCGGGTCGTTGGCGAACGTGGGCAGCAGCTTCTCGCCCGTGGCCGGCGACACGCGGGCAATCAGCTCGTAAGCCAGCCGCCGCGCGCGGGGATTGTGCTGCTTCTCCGCGAGGAACTTCTCCAAGTCCGACTGCGGCAACTTGCGACCCGCCGCCAGCTCGCGGTCGGCGATGGCGTCCACGGCGGAGCGGAGGTAATTCGCGGCGAGGTCATTGGCATCGTCCATCGCGGTGAGCAGCGGGACGAGCGACTTGGCATCGGCCTTCGCGAGGCTCTTCCACGCAGCGGCAGCGGGCGGGTTGCCCTTCCCCTCCGCGCCGACTTGGCGGATGGCGGCAATGTCGGACTTGAAATCAGCGTGGACCGGGGCGGCGGCCAGCGTGGTGCCGAGCAGAATCAAACTCAGTGGCTTCATGTCGCGGAAGGGTAGCGAAGCCGCCGCCGGTGACAACGGGCAAGTGCGGGCCTTGGGCAGATAACCACAGAGACACAGAGGACACAGAGAGAGACGCCTCTGAAGGCCGAAGGAAATCCGGAGCCCGTGGATGTTCGGTCTGTGTGCGTTTGCACCCAGCATGCCGCTCCCCTCTGTGTCCTCTGTGTCTCTGTGGTTCGAGTTCCGCCGGTCGAAACTCACTTCGGCAACTGGTTTAGCGTGTAGAAGAACGTGCCGTGGCGCAGCGGTTGCGCGGTCGCGCTGCGCACGCCAGCGGCGCTGACGCTCGTGACGAAGCCCGCGCGCAGGCCGGGCACCTTGAGCCGCGCGCTCAGGCCATCGGCGGCAATGCTCACGGCGGATACCTTCAGCGCCGATGCCTTGTTCACCGGCCCGTCGAAGTCGTGTTCCGCGCCGGGGCCGACTTCGTGGCGGTAGTTGAACTGCGCGACTTCGTAACTCGCCGCCTTCGCCGCGCTCGCTGCGTCCACCGGCTGCGTGAAGGTCAGCTCGAAGCCGTCCGCCAATGCCGTCACCGACTTCACCTCGAATGCGATGGGACCGATGGGCCGAATGCGACTCGGGCCAGCAGCTCCGCCCACGAAGAGTTCGCCGTCCGTCGCAAACGCGAGGCGGGTGTAGCCGCCGAGGTGAGCGGGCGGAATGGGAGCGCTTGGTGGAGTCGCTGCCGTCAGCCTCCTCACCTCGGCGGCTACTTCCAGGAAGGGCCACACCGCGCCCTGCCACTCGCCGTTCACCTGTTCCAACTGCACGCGCAACAAGCGACCTTCACCATCGGCCACGAGCACTTGCCCGGCGAACGCGCTCCAGCTCTCGGGCACCGTCGCGAAGCCCGCCACTTGCTTCGCCAGCCGCGCCGGAAACCACACGGCGGGTGGCGCGAATTCCTTCGGCTCCTTGAACTGGTCCTGCGGCGCGGGCTGCGTGGAAGGGTGGCCTTGGAACTTGGATTCCTGCACGTGAATCAACTTGGCCGCAGGCACCCACGGCCCCGCGTTGTCAGTCACAAAAACCTCACCGCCGAAGGTCCCGCTGCCGCCGGGCGACCGGAAGCCGCTGGCCCAGCCCTCGAAGTCCTTTCCCGCCCGGCTGAACCGCGCGTCCCAACCACGGAACGGCACTTCCCACCGGCTGCCGCGCCCGTCGAGGAGGACGTGAAACTTGCCTTCCTTGTCCGCGACCGGGCCGACGGCGAACTGTCGCCCGTTGCCATTGAAGCCCCACGCCTGGCTCACGCACTCGAAGAGGTCCGCCTCGCCGTCGCCGTCCGTGTCGCGCAGGCGCGTCAGCTCGCACTTCTGCGCGGTGAAGATTTCGCCGCTGAAGACCCGCAGCCCGCCCGGCTCCATCAGGCCGCGCGCAAAGCGCCGCCACACCGGCGCGTTCGTCGGGCTCGCTAGTTGCGACACGATGAAGACCTCGCCCAGCGCGGTGCAGAGCACGAGGTCGCCGCTGGGCAGGAAGTCGAGGCCGGTGACGGAGTCGCCGTAGCCGCCGAGGTGAGGAGGCGGATTCCTTTGGCGTTCGTTGCCCTCCGCCTCCTGACCTCGGCGGCTACGGGGAAGCGGCAGCGACTCGATGCGGAAGCCGGCGTTGGTGACAACAGGCGAAGGCGCGTTTGTGGACCCGGCGAAGAGCACGAGCCGGTTCGTCGGGGCGGCGGCGGGCGGCTCCGAGACGCGCATCAGCTCGGGCGGAGCGACGCGCGCGGGGATGAGCTTCGGCAACAACCGCTCCGCCTCCGCCTTGTCCGCGCACACGACGGACAGGACTTCAAACGAGATTTCCCCGCGATGCGACGGGATGTGAACGACCGCGTGCGTCTCGTCGCCGGTGACGTGCCGCGGGATGACTTCGCTCTCGCCGTTCTTCTCGCGGTGCAGCTCGATGACGTAATCCGCCTGCGCTGTCGCGGGTTTCCAGCCCAGCAGCGGACGGCCCCGGAACGCGGTGAGGAGAAAATCCTTCTCGCGCAGGATGCCCATCGCAGCGGAGTTCTGGCCGATGGCCGTCATGCGCCCGGGCTCCATGTGCGCGGTGAATTCAAGGTCCATGTAGCTCGCCGAGAGCTCGAAACGTCTGACCACCACCGGCACGCCGTCCACCCACTGCACCGACGGCGACTCATGCACGCGCACGACCTCCTCGGCGTCGAGCGGCAGCTCATACATCAGCGTCGTGACGCCGCCGCGCGTGCTGACGCCGAGGAAGCGCGGCTTCGACGGGAAGTCGGTGAGGATGTTGCGCGCGGGCTTCCCGCCGGCCCACGGAAAGAGCGGCGGGTTGGTGAAGATGAACTCGCCGGCGAAGTCCGCGAGGAAGCGTCCCGCCGCGCCGTCGTAGGGCGCGCCGTGCAAGTTCAGCGCCGGCCCGCGCCAAGCCGTGTGCGTGCGGAGCGTCTCGGTGTCGAAGGCGAGGTGGATATTCGTCGCGAGCGGTATGACCACGCTGCGCGCCGCCACGGACATGGGCGCACGGCGAAACGGCTGGTCAGCCGGATCGCGGAAGCTTTGGGCGGGGAGTGAGGTGGAAATGACGGCGAGGAAGCATAGCCAAAGTTGGCGCTCCGGCTGGCCCCATTCTCCGCTCACTTCACTTCCCACTTCTCGCCGAAGAAGTCGGCGGCGACGACGCCTTTGCCCAAGACGCGGTCGGCCAGCGGGACGCTGAGGTCGAGGATGGCCCAGTCGGGGAGCTTGGGGGTTTGCTGCGAGTTCGAGGCGCCGGCATATTGCGGGAAGGTAAAGCCGGAGTTGATGACCACGTAGCGCGCCGGGTTCAGCGGGTTCGGGAAGATGAACGCGGGCGCGTGCTTGGTGGCGTCGTAGGTCTTGCCGTCGACTTTGATTTCCTTGCCGTTCCATTGGATGGGCAACTTGTCGGCGATGCGGGCGAGGAGCTTGTTCGACGACGGGTCGCCCCAGAGGACGAGGTTGCTGTTCTTGATGTCGTCATCGGTGATGGCGGAGTCGTCCTTCACGCGCGGCTCGCCGCGGAAGTAGCGCCGCCAGTGGAACGCGGCCTCCGCCAGCTCGGTCTTCGCCCACTGCCCGACGGCGGCGTTCAACGGCTGGCCGGTGGGCCGCACCATCACGAACGAGTCCATGAAGGCGTCGTCAATGGGGCCTTGGAGGTGGGGGCGCTTGGCGATTTCTGATTTCCGATTTCCGATTTCCGATTGCACACGCCACTTGCCGTCCACCTTCACGAGCGAGGCGATAGACGAAGTCGCGAGGCGCTCGCCGTCAATCGTCACGGAGGCCATGGTTTTGGCCTTGGTTGTTATCAAGTGCGCCGTGAGGGCGGAGACACCTTTGGTCTTGATACTTGCGCCACTCACCGTTGCTTCGGCCTCCACTCGCGCTTCATCCCAATGCTTCTCCAGCGCATCAATCGTCACCCAGTGCGCCTTGTTAAACTTCAGTGAGTGCGTCACCAGCGTGACCTTCTTCGGCTGGTGGTTGATGCCCTTGTTCGTCGCCTCGTCCACGAGCTTGGCCACGACCACCTTCGCATCCTTCTCGTAGGAGTGGCCGGTCTTGGGGCCGATGATGTGGGTCATCTTCACGCCGTCTTTGAGCAGCGCGGCTTCCATGAGGTCGGCGGCGGCTTTTTGCGCGTCGTCCTCGCCGCTGTAGGCCACAAGTGTCGAGTTGGCGAGGTTGATGGGGCACGCGAGCGGGTCGTAGAGGTTCCAGAGCTTCTGCTCCCACCACGGGATGGTGGCGAGCTTGTCGCCGAGCTTCTGGTAGTGCTTCACGTCCACGAAACCCGCGCCGGGATTGACGGAAGCGAACTTGTCCGGGTGATGCGCGCCAAGATGCCACGCGCCCGCGCCGCCCATCGAGAAGCCGCGCATGGCGAGCTTGTTGCGGTCAATCGGGTAGTGCTTCGCCGCGTGGTCGAGGCCTTCCCACACGTCCGTCTCGCCCGCGAACTTGAAGGCGTTCATGAAGCGGCCGTAAGGGTCCAGCACGAACGCGTCCTCGGGCAGGAACGTGCCGCCCGCGCGCGACTGGCCTTCGACGAAGGCAATCTCGTTGAGCGTGTCGCCGCGCCCGTGCAGCCAGAAGTCGAGGCGGCGCGGCTTGTCATCGCCGGTCAGGTAAGTCACCGGCACCTTCAGTCCGTAAGGCTGCACCGAGCCGTCAATCTTCGACACGTAGCCGCGCACGACGGGGATGTGCGTGAGCGTGGCCGGCGCCTTGGCTTTGCCTTCGAGTTCCTTCTTGAGCGCGAGCAGGCCGGCCTTCGTATTCCAAGGCGCGTTGCCGGCGGCGAGCTGCTTCGCGCGCTCGGAGCCGACCTTGAGCAGCGCGCGGGCGGAGTTAAACTGGTTCGTGCTGGTGAAGATGTCGTCCTCGAGCGCGTAGCGGACGGCGTTGTGGTAAATCTGCACGTCGGGCAGGAGGGCGAGCAGCGCGGGCTTGGCCTTCAGTGATTCGCGCAAGGCCTCAATCTCCTTCCCCAGCGCGGCGGCTCCGGCGGTGAGTTCAGCCTTCACGTCGGCGGGCACGACCACGCCGGGCGGCGGGTTGAGCTTCCTGGGGTTGGGCTGGAGATTCGCCGGCGGGGCTTTCTTCGCGGGGGCTTTGGCGTCGGTGGCTTTCTTGTCCGCCGCTTCGCAGAGAGCGAAAGTCAGCGCAAGTGTCAGTGAGATGGACAGCAGCTTCATGGGTGGTGTATCGCAGAGCGCACGGCCCTTGGCGAGTGAGCAATATCCCGGACCGCGACGTGTGTTCGCGGCGAGTTTGCTCCGGTTCAGCGGTCGGGAGTTTCTGAAGATGAGCACGGACCACAACGAATCCAACGCACCGCCCGAGCGTTTCGCCGGGGTGAAATTCAAAGCAAACACCACGTCCGCGCCCGTGCTTGCCGGGGCTGTCCTGGTCGTGGATGACAACCCCGTCATCCGGCAAATTCTCCGGCGCGCGTTGGAGCACGAGGGGTTCAAGGTGCTGGAAGCCGAGAGCGGGGCCAAGGCGCTGGCGTTGATGGAGTCGGGGTTACCTGCGCTCATTGTGCTAGACCTGATGATGCTGGAGATGGACGGCTTTAAGTTCCTCACTCAACTGCGGCGTCGGCCTGAGCGACAGGCCGTGCCGGTGGTGGTGCTCAGTGCGAAGCCGCTGAACGCGGAGGAACAAGCCTTCGTGGCCACGCACGCGCAGCACTTCCAGCGGAAGGGCGGGGCGGTCTGCGAGGACGTTATCGCGCTCGCTCGGAAGTTTTTGAAACCGTCGGGCGGCTGACGGCAGCGCGGCGGCATCCCGGTAGGGCGAGCCTCCCTTTGCCGACGTCGGAGGCGCGAGTGAAACGAAGTTTTTGGCTGGTGTGGTGCTGCCCGAGATGCTCGCTACGCTCCGCTCGCTGCGCTCAAGATGGGGGTCGACGAAGTCTCACCCTACCGGGTGCGCTTTCGGCTCGCCTCCGGCTCGCGGTCTGCGAACGCTCCCCGCCGTGCAACTCGACTTGTTCACCCGCCTCCTCAACCGCGTGCGCCCGGCCGCGCCGCCGGCGGCGGCGTTGCGCGTAGGCGGGACGGAGCTGCCGGTGGAGTTCGTGCGCAATCCCAAGGCCCGGCGCTACATCCTGCGGCTCACGCCCGAGCGGGTGGCGCGCGTCACGGTGCCCCGCTCCGGCAACCGCGCGGAGGCCCTCGCGTTCGCCCAGCGGCAGACGGCTTGGCTGGAGCAGCAGCTCGCGAAGCCGCCGCGCACGCATCGCGCAACCGAGTGGCAGCACGGGACAGAAATCCTCTTTCGCGGCGAGCGCGTCGCGTTGGAACTGGAGCCGCACGCGAGTGGCTGCTTGGTGCTGTTCGCCGACCAAGTCGTCTTGCTCCGCGACACCGCTGCGAACCTCCGCCCTGCCGTCGAGCGGCATCTCTGGCGGCTCGCGGCGAAGGAGCTTCCACCGCGCCTACTCGAACTCGCCGCGTCGCTCGCCGTCACCGTCCAACGCGTCACGGTGCGCAGCCAGCGGTCGCGCTGGGGCAGTTGCTCGCGGGCCGGGACCATCTCGCTGAACTGGCGGCTGGTGCAGACGCCAGAGTTGGTGCGGGACTACATCTGCGTCCACGAGCTGATGCACCGGCGCGAGATGAACCACTCGGCGCGCTACTGGCGGCACGTGGCGGAGGCGTTCCCGCGCTGGGAGGAAGCGGAGCGCTGGCTGAAGGCGCAGGGGGGGGTGCTGCGGTAGTGGGTGCGCGAAGGCTGCTGTGGAAAAAGCGAGCTCTCATCAGCACCCAGCTTTGGCCGGGCGTTCTACGTGGCGCAGTGGAAAACTGTTTAAACAGTTTTTCACTCGGCGACGGCGGGTTCAACCGGCTGAAGCTGGGTGCACATGCGAGTTGGCCAACTCTGCGACGCGCACTTGCCGCCAGCCGAGCCATCCGCTTACGCTCGCGCCACTGATTCACCATGAAGCCACTGCCATTCCTCGCCGCGCTGTTCCTCGCCGCCTTCACCACCACCTCCGCCGCTGACAAGCCGCTCCTCGACGGCGTGAAGCGCGTCGTCTTTCTCGGCGACAGCATCACTTACGCGGGCGGTTATGTGGACATTTTGGAGGCAGCCTTCCGCGTCGAGCACCCCGGCCGCGCCATCGAGTTCATCAACATCGGTCTTCCAAGCGAGACCGTCAGCGGCCTCAGCGAGCCGGGCCACGCGGGCGGGCAGTTCCCGCGCCCCACCGTCCACGAACGGCTCAATCGCGTGCTCGCCAAGGCCAAGCCCGACCTCATCGTCGCGTGCTACGGGATGAACTGCGGGATGTATTACCCGCTCAGTGACGAGCGCTTCGCCAAGTATCGCGAGGGCATGGAGCTGCTCCGCAAAAAGGCCGCAGCCATCGGCGCGAAGGTCATTCACATCACCCCGCCGGTCTTCGACCCCGTGCCCATCAAGGCGCGGCTGCTGCCCGCCGGCCTCGCCGAATACAAGCAGCCCTTCGAGGGCTACAACACCGTGCTCGACCGCTACTCCGAATGGCTCGTGAGCCAGCGCGCGCAGGGTTGGGTGGTGGTGGACGCGCATTTCCCGATGGCGAAGTTCATCGCCGCCGAGCGCGAGCGCGACCCGGCCTACAAGCTCGCGGGCGACGGCGTTCACATCAACCCCATCGGCCACTGGCTCATCGCGCGCGAGGTGCTCCGCGCGTTCGATGCGCCCGCCGAGAAGCTCGCCGAGGCGAAGGACGGCGTGGCTTTCATCGCGTCCATCCACCCTCGCGGCGCGGAGTTGCTCAAGCTCATTGCGCAACGGCAAGGCCTCATGAAGGACGCGTGGCTCAACGAATGCGGCCACCTGCGACCCGGCATGAAAAAGGGCGTGCCCGTGGCCGAGGCGCAGGCGAAGTGGGCGGAGTTGGAGAAGCAAATCGCTGAAGTGGCGAAGACGAAATAGCCGAAGCCCGAGAGTAATTAGTAATTAGTGGAACCTACGCCCGCCGACTAAGCGCTAATTACTAATCACTTTTCCCTCCCCTCCCATGAAAACCGCCCCCGGCACCACCCTCATCTCCCACGGCCAACTCTTCGACGGCACCGGCTCCCCGCCCGTGCCCGACGCCGCGCTGGTAATCACTGACGGTCGCATCACCTACGCCGGACCCGCAGCCAACGCGCCCGCCGTGCCGCCGGACGCGCGGCGCATTGACGCGCGCGGCGGCACCATCCTGCCTGGCCTCGTCGAGGCGCATTACCACGCGACCTATTTCAACATCGAGAAGCTCGAGGACCTCGACATCAAATTCCCCGTCGAATACGTCTCCCTCCTCGCCTCGGTGAACTGCAAGACCGTCCTCGAATGCGGCTACACCGCCGCGCGCTCCGGCGGCTGCCTCTTCAACTGCGATGTGTGGCTGAAGAAAGCCATCGAGGAAGACCTCATCCCCGGCCCGCGCCTCGTCGCGAGCGGGCGCGAGATTTGCAGCGCGGGCGGCCTGATGGATTGGAATCCTGACTTCCGCAAGATTGGCATGGACGGCCTGGTCTTCTGCATCAACGGCGTGGAGGACGCGCGCAAGGCCGTGCGCTCGCTCGTGAAGGACGGCGTCGAGTGGGTGAAGACTTACCCCACCGGCGACGCCGCGTGGCCCGACCAGAACGACCACCACACGCTCTGCATGACCTTCGAGGAGATGCACGCCGTGGTGCAGACCGCGCACAACCACAAGCTCAAGGTCACCGGCCACTGCCGCGCGACCGAAGGCATCAAGAACGCGTTGCGCGCCGGCTACGACTCGGTGGAACACGCGACGTTCATTGATGACGAGGGGCTAGAGCTGCTGCTGAAGCGCGACGTGCCCGTGGTGCCGGGGCTTTACTTCGAGCAAGCGAGCATCGTGCGTGGGAAGGAGTTCGGCCTGTCGCAGCGCGTGATTGACGGCCATCAGGAAACGCTCGAAGGCGGCGCGGCGAGCTATCGCAAAATCCTCAAGGCCGGCGGGCGCATCGGCATGGGCGGCGACTACGGCTTCGGCTGGAACCCGCACGGCGACTACGCCAAGGAGTTGTCCTTCTTCGTGAACTACGTCGGCTTCAGCCCGCTCGAAACGCTCAAGTGCGCCACGAAGACCGGCGCGGAAATCATGGGCCGCGCGCACGACCTCGGAACCCTCGAACCGGGCAAGCTCGCCGACGTGCTGCTCGTGGACGGCGACGTGTTGAAGGACATCACGCTCCTCGAAGACCGCCGGAACATCCTCGCCGTGTTGCAAGGCGGCGTGGTGAAGGCGGGGCGGTTGGTCGCGCCGTCGGTGGGGTGAGCGAGCGGGACGAGGAGGTATTCAGTGTTCGGAGCGGCGCTGCGGACGCTGGCGCCTGCCGGGCTAACTTGCGTTGAGCACGCCCCTCGGGTTCTGCCTTTGAAGGAGTCAGTTCTCCCGCAGGAACCTGGCGACGTGCTCCGCCGCCGGTCGCGGATTGGTGAAGAGGGCGAGGTGTGGCCCCTCCACTTCGGCGAGCTGAAGCTGAGGCGCAAGGGCGACAACTTCATCGCGGCTGCGTGGACCCACGACTTCATCCCGCGTGGCCGCCAGATACATCAGCCGGGTGCGGCACTCACGGAGTTGGGTCCGCACGTCCACGCCCAGCGCAGCCCGTGAGCGGGCTGCGAGGACGCTGGCATCGACGCGGTTCCAGGTCACCGACTTGGCCTACCGCAGCTCGGTAGTCGCATAACCTGGAAGCAACAGCCGAGTGCGACGCAGCGCGCGGACAGTCGCCACCACGGGGCCGCGGAGTGCGAACCGGAACGGAACCAGCCCGGGCCGCGGCGGCGTGACGAAGGTGCCGCAGAGCACGACGGCGGAAACATCCCCCGGCCGTTGGTGGGCGAGCATGAGCGCGAGCGGCACGCCGAAGGACCAGCCCAGCAACGCGAAGCGTCTCAACGGCGCCACCTGCTCGCGCACGATTTCCAACAAGTGCCTGTAATCGTTGGCACCCGCCGTGGGATACTGGATGACGACCGGCTTGATCCACGTCGGCAGGTGCCGGAGCAGCGGGGCGAAGAAAACTTCCGTCCCATCCAGCCCAGGCAGGAGCACCAAGGTCGTCGGGGCGCTCATCATTCCCCTCGTTCCGGCTTGACCGCCTCGATGCTCGCCGACAGCACGTAATCCCCCGGGTTCTTCCCCGGCAGCCAGCCGTGGATGAACGCGCGGCTCGCGTCTATCGGCGTGATGCGGAGGTCCACGAAGCCGGCGGCGCGGAGCATCGTTTTCAGTTCGTCCACCGACGCCGCACCGGCCACGCAGCCGCAGTGGGCTGCGAGGTCGGCGAGGATGCCCGGCGGCAAGTCCGCAGTGCGCACGGTGTCCGCGAGGGCGAGGCGGCCTCCGGGCTTCAGTGCGCGGAAGGCGTCGCGAAAGACGCGCGGCTTGTCGGGCGAGAGGTTGATGACGCAGTTGGAGAGGATGACGTCCACTGAGTTCGAGTCCACGGGCAGGGACTCGATTTCGCCGAGCCGGAACTCGACGTGGTGGACGCCGGCCTTCGCCGCGTTCGCGCGGGCTTGCAGCACCATGGCCATCGTCATGTCCACGCCGATGACGCGGCCCGTCGGGCCGACGGCGCGCGCGGCGAGGAAGCAGTCGAAGCCCGCACCGCTGCCGAGGTCGAGCACCGTCTCGCCGGGGCGCAGCGCGGCAATGGCCTGCGGGTTGCCGCAGCCCAGCCCGAGGTCGGAACCGGCGGGCGCAGCGGCGATTTCCTCAGCGCTGTAACCCAGTGTCTGCGCGCCGATGGCGGGCGGGCCACCGCCACCGCAGCAGGTGGAGGCAGCGTTCGGCCCGCAGTTCGCCGCGCGTGCGGCGACGGCGGCGTAGGCTTTGCGGACTTCGGCGCGCACCGCGTGCGCGTCTTCAGGGATGGTGGGGCTGGTGTTCATGACCGTTGGTGGCGCAGAGTGAAGGGGACAGGGGGAAACTCCAGCCCAGACGCAAATGCCCCGCCGCATTCAGGAGAGCCGTGATTCGTCGTCATTCCGGGCTGAGGACCGTTACCACCCGCTGAGGTGCGCGCTGAAATTCCTCTGGCTGTCACCGGGAGATTCACTACGCTGCGCCACGCTGGAAACACCCAGCGACGCATGAAACTTCACTTTTCAGCCCTGCTCACCGGACTATGCGGCTTCGCCTTCGCCACCAGCGCGCAAACCAATCCCAAGCGCATCGAAGTGCCGTCACGCTCTGGAGTTCCCGCGCGCTCCCTAAGCCCGGCCAACCCGAATCCCTTCCTGCTGGCACCGGCCCAGCCAGCGCCGCAACTGCCGACGCAATCCATTCGAGTGCAACCTCGGTCCTTCAACTTGGACACCTCGCTGGCCAGGCTCTTGGCCGACATGAAGTCCATCACGGCGACTGGTGAATTCGAGTTGAGTGTCACCAACGCGGGCAAGGTCGAGGTCACCACACTCCCATTGACATTGCACATCATCGACGGCCGCGTGCGCACAGAACTTGATCTGAGTGCTTTGCCCACGCGAATCGATAGCACCGGGCCGTTCGCCTCGCTCCGCGCCGCCGGCATCAACCGCGTCACCACGCTGACCATGTCCGCCATTAACATGAGGCTCACGCAGCAGCTTTTCCCGGACGCCAAGGCCTACATCACCCAAGCGCTACCCGATGAGGACATCCCCGCGCTGATCCGCTTGGACAAAACCTCGCTCGGCAAAGACCCCGCCAATGGCATGGAGAAATACCAAGCCACGCTCACCTACACGACTGGGGAGAAACGCCCGGTCCGGCTGTGGGAGACTTCTGCTACCGTTCCGCAGTTAGCACAGGCTCAGTTCGACGTGAGCGACAGCCTCATCACCGTCCGCATCCGCTCGGTGGAAAGCATCGCTGAAAACGTCCTCGCCAAGGCCCTGTTTCAAATTCCCACCAACTACTTCAAGTTCACCGATGTGGGGCAGATACTCCAGTTCCACTCTGCTGGCCAGACACGGCCCCGGCGCTGAAGTCCGCGTCCAGCTCAGGCACCTGTTTCGAACCTGTTGGCATTGACCGTGACTGGCTGAAAGCAGCGGCATGGAGGCGGAGAGGGGGGGAGGAGCTCCGCCCTTTCAGTTTGGAATACTCCCGCTGGCGTCATTCGATCGCCCATGCTGGGTGAATCCGCCGGCTCAAGCTTGAGAAGAATTGCATTCGCCATGCCCGTTGTTCATCGTCTGCACCGCTAATTGTCATGGAAGCCACGGCTAAGAAGATTTTCCGCGTTCACGACCTCGGCCCCGCGCTGGAAGCCCACCGCGTCGCCGGGAGGATCATCATTCACTGCCACGGGGTCTTCGACCTGCTGCACATCGGGCACATCAAGCACCTCGAAGCCGCCAAGCAACTCGGCGACGTGCTCGTGGTCACGACCACGCCTGACCGGTTCGTGAACAAGGGGCCGCACCGACCGGCGTTCCCGGAGAAGCTGCGCGCCGAGGCGCTGGCGTCGCTGGCGTGCGTGGACTTCGTGGCCGTCACCGAGTGGCCCACTGCGGTGGAGACCATCAAGATTGTCCGTCCTTCGCTCTACGTGAAAGGCATGGTCCGCGAGGAGGGCAAGCGCGACCACACCACCGCGATTTCCGACGAGGAGGCAGCCGTGGTGGCCGGGGGCGGCAAGCTGCACCTGACCGACGAGGAGACCTTCAGCGCGTCCACGCTCATCAACCGCTTCATGGATGTCTTCACGCCGAAGACGAAGGACTTCCTCGAACGCTTCCGCGTGGAGCATCCACCGGAGGAAGTCATCGGGCACTTGCAGGCGATTCGGAAGAAAAAGGTCCTCGTCATCGGCGAGACGATTGTTGACGAGTATCAATTCTGCAGCGTGCTGGGCAAATCCAGCAAGGAGCCGGTCCTTGCCGCTCTGCACAACCGCACCGAGCGTTACGCCGGCGGCGTGCTGGCCATCGCCAACCACGTCTCGAACTTCTGCGATGAGGTCGGTCTTTTGAGCGCATTGGGCACGGTGAATTCTCACGAAGACTTCATCCAGTCGAAGCTCAACAGCAACGTCCGCCCCCACTACCTCCGCCTGCCCGACGCGCCTACGATTGTGAAGCGGCGGTTCCTCGAGGAGCACCTGTCGGCCAAGCTCTTCGAGGTCTATGAGATGCGGAACGAGCGCCTCACGCCCGAATTGGAGGAGCAGTTCCTCACAAAGCTCGACGAACTGCTGCCCCAATACGACGTGGTGGTCGTCGCCGACTACGGGCACGGATTACTGACCGAGCGCGCGGTGCATCTCATCTGTGCGCGCGCGAAATTCCTCGCCGTGAACGTGCAGGTGAACGCGGGCAACCGAGGCTTCAACCTCATCTCCAAGTATCCCCGCGCCGACTTCGTCTCGCTCGGCGAGCCCGAGGTGCGACTCGACGCGCGCAAGATGACCGAGGACATCGCGGGCATCACGCGCGCGGCAGCGGCCCGCGTGGGTAGCCAATATTTCCTCGTCACGCGCGGTGGCGCCGGCTGTTACTGCTGCGACAGCAATCAAGTCATCGCCGAAGTGCCCGCCTTCGCCATCCGTGTCGTGGACCGCGTGGGCGCAGGTGACGCCGTGTTCGCCGTGACCGCGCCCTGCGCCGCGCTGGGCATCCCGGCGGAGACGCTCGGCTTCATCGCCAACGTCGTCGGCGCAGAGGCGTGCATGATCATGGGCCATCGGAGCTTCATTGATCCGACCAGCCTCTTCCGCCACTTCACGTCGCTGATGAAGTAGGCGACGAAACGCTTTCGCAGACTGAGCATTCCCATGAGTCACTCCAATCCCAACGGCTACAAAACCATCCTCGTCACCGGCGGCGGCGGCTACGTCGGCAGCGCGCTCGTGCCGGCGCTGCTCGACGCCGGCTATCGCGTCCGCGTGCTCGACACCTTTTGGTATGGCAAGCAGGTCTTCGGCGACTACGCCCAGCGCCCGGAGCTGGAATTACTGGAGGTGGACTTGCGCGATTCCAACCGCGTCGGCGAAGCCATGAAGGGCGTGGACGCCGTCATTCACCTCGCCTGCATTTCCAACGACCCGAGCTTCGAGCTGAACCCGAATCTCGGCAAATCCATCAACTACGACTGCTTCGCCGGGCTGATGAACGGCGCGATTGGGGCCGGTGTGAAGCGCTTCATCTACGCAAGTTCCTCCAGCATCTACGGCGTGAAGGAAACCCCCGACGTGCGCGAGGACGCCGAGCCACTTCCGCTCACCGACTACTCGCGCTTCAAGCTCGACTGCGAGCGTGACCTGCTCGCCCGCACCGACGTGGGCGGCATGGACCGCGTCATCATTCGCCCCGCGACTGTGTGCGGCTACGCGCCGCGCCTGCGCCTGGACCTCTCGGTCAACATCCTCACCATCCACGCGCTGGTGAATCACAAGATTCGCATCTTCGGCGGCAAGCAGCTCCGTCCGAACCTGAACATCAAGGACATGGTCCGCGCCTACCTGACCTTCCTCGCCGCGCCCGCCGCGAAGGTGGATCGCGAGGCTTTCAACATCGGCTTCCAAAACCTCGCCATTGAGAAGATTGCCTTCCTCGTGCGCGACACGATTGGCGACCAGACCATCGAGCTGGAATACACGCCCAGCGACGACAACCGCAGCTACCACGTCAACTCCGACAAGGTGAAGCGGGTGCTCGGTTTCGAGGTGCAATACGGCATCGAAGACGCCATCCAGAGCATCGTGAACGCTTATCGCGCCGGGAAGATTCCCGAGCCGTTCAAGCACACGCTCTACTCGAACATCAAGCGGATGCAGGAACTGAAGGTGTCGTGACGCGGTCGGAAAAATCCCATGGTCATCGGCGTTGACTTCGACAACACCATTGTCAGCTACGATGCCTTGTTCCACCGCATCGCTGTCGAACGCGGGCTAATTCCCAGCTCAGTGCCGATGGAAAAAACCGCCGTGCGCGACCACCTACGTCTTCTCGGTGGCGAGGAGAAATGGACCGAGCTACAGGGTCTCGTCTACGGCCCGCGCATCCGCGAGGCTGTGGGCTTCCCCGGCGTTAAGGCCTTCTTCGCCCGCTGCCACCGCGCTGGGCTTGCGGTCCATATCGTCAGCCACAAAACCCGCCAGCCAGTGCTCGGTCCGCCACACGACTTGCATGAGGCCGCCATCGGCTGGCTGGAGGACGCGGGGTATTTCGACTCCACCTCCCCTGCCCTGCCCCGCGACCACGTTCATTTCGGCGCCACCCGACTGGAGAAGATCGGCCACATCCGCGCGCTCGGCTGCACGATCTTTATTGATGACTTGGAGGAGGTTTTTCGTGAGCCAGAGTTTCCAGCCGGCGCGGAAAGAATCCTGTTTGCCCCACAACGCCAGTCCGCCGCGCCCGCAGGTCTGAAGGTCCTCACGAGCTGGGCGCAGATTGAAAATCATGTCTTTGCCCGCGCCAACTGAATCGGCATCCGCCGACCTGCTCGACACCGTGGAGCGCCTGTCGCGAGCGCGGGTGATAACGCTCGAACCCCTCGCGGGCGGGCGCAACAGCCGCGTGTTCCGGGCGCAGTTGGACGGCGGACGAGACGTGGCGGTGAAGGTCTGCTTCCGCCATCCCAACGACCCGCGCGACCGAATCGGCGTCGAGTTCGACGCGCTCCGACTGATGTGGAAACACGGCTTTCGTGACGTGCCACAACCGCTCGCAGCGCATCGCGGCACGGGCGTCGCACTCTATGAATTCATCCCCGGCGGAGAACCGGGGCAAATTCGGGCGGCGGACATTGACGCCCTCGTTGATTTCCTCGCGCGCCTTCGCGGTCTTACGGAACAGCCCGATTGTCGGAAAATCGGCCCGGCCTCGGAAGCCTGCTTCTCCGTCGCGGCGATGGTGGACGTGCTGCTCCGTCGGCGCGAGCGACTCTCGGCGGCGGAGGGCAGCACGAAACAACTCGCCGCACTCCAGACGTTTCTCCGCGACGAGTTTGATCCGGCGTTGGCACTCCTGTTGAAATGGAGCCGAGCGAAGCTGCCGCGCGGCGGATTCACTCGTGAACTGTCGCACGCAGATCGCACTCTCAGCCCATCGGACTTTGGCTTCCATAACGCAGTGCGGCAGCGGGAAGGCGGGATCGTTTGGCTCGACTTCGAGTATTTCGGCTGGGACGATCCCGCGAAGATGATCGTGGATTTCCTGCTGCATCCGGCGAAGCCCGCGACCGCCGCGCTCAAGCGCCGCTTCGCCACGGGAATCTTTTCCCGCTTCTCAGATCAGCCCAGCCTTCGACGCCGCGTCGAGGCCGTGTTCCCACTATTCGGCCTCAAGTGGTGCCTGATTCTGCTGAACGAATTCCTTCCGTCCGACCTCCAGCGCCGGCAGTTCGCCCGCGCCGCTAACGACCGCGACCTGGCGCAACGCCGACAGCTCACCAAATCCCGCGCGATGCTGCGCCGCATCCAACAGCAGTATGACTGCAACCCTTTCCTCACCTAAACCGCCGCCGGTCAACACCGTGAAGCTGGATGAGCGCTCCCTCGCGCTGCGCCGCCAAATCGTGCGAACCATCGAGCGCGGCGGGCGCGGCCACGTCGGCTCCGCGTTCTGCCTCGTTGAGATGCTGCGCGTGCTCTACGACGACGTGCTGCGCTACGACGCGACGAACCCTCGCTGGCCGGAACGCGACCGTTTTGTTCTCAGCAAGGGCCACGGCTGCCTCGCGCTTTACGTGCTCCTCGCGGAGAAGGGCTTCTTTCCCGAAGCCGAACTGTGGCGGTTTTGCAAGCCAGACGGGATGCTCGGTGGGCATCCCGAGTTCGGAAAAATCCCCGGCATCGAGGCCAGCACGGGCAGCCTGGGCCACGGATTGTCCTTCGCCGTCGGCTTCGCATTGAACGCGCGAATCGACAAGACGGCGCATCGGGTCTTCGCCATTTGCAGCGATGGCGAATCCAACGAAGGCTCGGTTTGGGAGGCGGCGTTGAGCGCCGCGAAGCATCGCTTGTCGAACCTCACGGTGCTCGTGGACTACAACAAGCAGCAGAGCTACAGCACCACTTACGAAGTGCTCGATCTCGACCCCTTCGCCGACAAGTGGCGTGCGTTCGGCTGGGCCGTCGAAGAAGTGGACGGCCACGATGTAGCGGCTCTGCGCGCGGCGCTGGCTCGCGCCCCCTTCCACGCAGACAAGCCCACCGCCATCATCTGCCACACGATCAAGGGCAAGGGCGTGCCGTTCGTGGAGAACAATTTGAACTGGCATCACAAGAACAAGGTGACTGAGGACGAGGTTAAGTCCCTGCTCACCGCGCTGGAGGGCGACCGCTAATGCGCAAGACGAGTCTCGACGCGGTGTATGAGTTGGCCAAGCGCGACCAGCGCGTGGTCTTCATCGGCTCCGACCTCGGTATCGGCACCCTGAAGCAATTCAAGGCCGAGATGCCGGAGCGGTTCTTCATGGAAGGCGTGAGCGAGGCTCACCTCGTCACGATGGCTGCGGGGCTAGCTCTGGAGGGCAAGGTTGTCTACATCAACACCATCGCCACCTTTCTCACGCGCCGCTGCTACGAACAGGTATGCCTCGACCTTAGCCTGCATCACACCAACGTCCGCCTCATCGGCAGCGGCGGCGGGGTGGTGTATGCGCCGCTCGGCCCGACGCATGAGGCCATCGAGGACATCGCCCTCTTCCGCACTTTGCCACGCATGGCCATCGTCGCTCCCTGCGACGCCGAGGAAATGAAACGTCTCATGCCGCAGACGCTCGACTGGGACGGCCCGATGTATATCCGGCTGGGCAAAGGCGGGGACGCCATCGTATCGCGGCCAGAGCTGGGTTTTCAGGTTGGTAAGGCACTGCTCGTCCGCGAAGGATCGGATGCGCTCATCGTCACGACGGGCATCACGCTTCAGCCCGCATTGGCCGCAGCGGCGCAGCTTGAGCAGTGCGGCATCAGTGCGGGAGTGCTCCATATGCACACGGTCAAGCCGTTCGACACCGAGGCACTGCTCACACAGGCGGCCCGCGTGCCAGCGATTCTTTCCATCGAAGAACACACCATCATCGGCGGCCTTGGCAGCGCGGTGGCGGAGACGCTGGCAGAAGCAAATTTCAATACGCCGAAGCGCTTCAAGCGCATCGGGATTCCGGATGTGTTTCCGGATAAGTATGGCTCCCAGGCAACGCTGCTCGCGCGGTATGGCATCACGGCGGACGGAGCGGTGGCGGAACTTCGGAAGCTGCTGGGACGCTAATTCAAGGACTTGGGGCGAAGTTGTCAGCCGGCGCTGGAGCGGGTGCAGGCGCTGCCGGAGAGACGCCGGAAAGCATCGGCCCACGAACGAATCAAGAACGTGTTTACGCTGCGCTTTATGAAACAACTCATTCCTACTCTGTTGTTGGCGGGACTCGTTTGCGTCGGGTGCAAGTCTTTCCCCATGGGCTTGAGCGAAGCGCAGTGGATGGCACTCTCACCAACCGAGCAGGCTGATTATCAACGCCAGCAAACCCAACTCAACGAACAGCGTCGCGTTCAGCGCGAAGCAGAGGAGGAACTACGCCGGGCGAAGGAAGCTGCGGCCGCCGAACGACAGAAGGCACTCACCCGCGAGGCTTACGCCCGGGCCCGCTACGGCGATGTCATCACCGTGAACATTGAGGGCGGCCATGTGGCTATCAACGGGAAGCACCAGCCCTATGAGCCGGTGCGCTTTGACCTCGTGCGCGGCGAGCGCAGGGAAATCGAGTTCGTCCAGCAGGGCCGCGCGTCCAACCGCCAACCCATCGACGTGCGGCTCGCCGAGGACGGGCACACGTTCTACTTCGATGACTCGGCTCGAGACCGCATCTCGCTCATCAGCACCGGATGGGAATTGGGCAAGGCTCACGCCGCGCTCAATGTGCAGGACACGCGCAGCCGGTCCGAGGCTCGCAACCTGTCCATCACCATCAAGTTCAAGGAACTGCCCGGCGCGCCTCGACGGCAGGAATTGCGGAAACCCTGAGGCACCGCGTCGCCGCCGAACTGGGAAGGCGGACGGTGCGGACAAATCAGGACGATCTCCTTCTCCGAGAAATCCGGCGCCTCAACTCTGCGGCTGCGTGCCGGTTGCCGCTCTGGTTTCCGGTTGAATGGCACCGGGGAGTGCCCGTCAGTTCAACACGTTCATGCCCAACACTCCTTCCACCTTCTGCGACGGATTCGCTCGCCGGGACTTCCTCCGCATCGGAGCGGCAGGCGTGCTTGGCACCCAGTTTTCGCTCGCGGGTTTGCTCTCTGGTTCCGCCCGCGCGGCGTCCGCCGCGAAGGACAAGTCGCTCATCTACATCTTCCTCAAAGGCGGCCTGAGCACGATTGACACGTTCGACCTCAAGCCCGACGCCCCCGTCGAAGTGCGCGGCGACTTCAAAGGCATTCCGACCAACCTCCCCGGCGTCCACGTCTGCGAGCACCTGCCCCGCGTCGCCCGCGTGATGGACAAGTTCTCACAAGTCCGCTCCTTCGCGCACCGTTCCTCCGACCACGGTCCTGCCGACCACTATATGCTGACGGGCTTTTTTCCGTCGGCGGGCTTCAACGCCGGGCTCAAGCCGAACAACCAACATCCCGCCTTCGGCTCCGTGCTCGCGCAAAAGCTCGGGCCGCGCGGCTCCGTGCCGCCCTACGTCTGCCTGCCGGGGATGCACCCCAGCGGCAGCTCGGCCTATCTCGGCGCGGCGGCGGTGCCCTTCGTCATCGAGAACGACCCCAGCGCGCCGAACTTCACCGTCCCCGACCTCGCGCCGCCGATGTTGATCAGCGCGCCCCGCCTCGAAGCCCGCCGTGAGTTGCTCGCGCAAGTGGATCGGTATCAAAAGGCCGCCGAGACCGCCGCCAACGCCGGTGCCCGCAACGTCAGTGTCTTCAGCCAGCGCGCCTTCGACCTGATGACTTCTCCCGATGCGAAGCGCGCCTTCGACCTTGCCTCTGAGCCGGACAAACTCCGCGATGACTACGGGCGCAACACGCTCGGCCAGTCCTGCCTCTTCGCGCGTCGCCTCGTCGAGAGCGGCGTGCGCTGCGTGACGATTGACCACGCAAACTGGGACACGCACGACGGCAATTTCAACACCCTCAAGGGCGCTCTCCTCCCGAAGCTCGACGCCGCGATGTCCACACTCTTCCGCGACCTGTCCGACCGGGGCATGCTCGATAACACGCTGGTGCTCATCAGCGGCGAGTTTGGCCGCACGCCGAAGATCAACAAAAACGCCGGGCGCGACCACTGGGGCCCCTGCTTCACCGTGCTCATGGGCGGCGGCGGGATTCAGGGCGGGCGCGTCGTCGGTGCCAGCGACAAGTGGGCCGCCCAACCCGCGAACACGCCCTACGGCCCCGAGGACATGGCCGCGACGCTCTATCACCTGCTCGGCCTCGACCCACAGGACGAGATGCACACCGCCGAGGGACGCCCGATGATGATCGCCAACAGCGGCCGAGTGATGAAGGAACTCCTGTAGCCGCCGAAGCAGGCAGGCGGACAGTGCATTTCGCCGGAGTTGCCACCTGCTCAAATTGCTGACGCCCTCGCAGCCTTGCATTTCATTCGCCGTTTCCTAGCCTCCCGCGACGCATGAGAATCAGCATCTTCGGTTTGGGCTACGTGGGAGCGGTCACGGCGGGGTGCCTCACCAGCCACGGCCATTACATCGTCGGCGTGGACGTGCATCCGGCCAAGGTCGAGGACTTCAACAACGGCATCCCGCCCATCGTCGAGCCAGGCTTGGACGAACTGCTGAAGGGCGCGAAGGCCAAGGGCTTGCTCCGCGCCACGCAGAGTTGCCCCGACGCCATCGCTGACACCGAACTGTCCATCGTCTGCGTCGGCACGCCGTCGAACGCGGCGGGCGGACTGGACCTCAACTACGTGCGCGGTGTCGCCCGCGAAATCGGCGACGCGCTCCGCAAGTCGCCCAAGCACCACACGCTCGTCTTCCGCAGCACCATGCTGCCCGGCAGCACGGAGAAGCTCGTAGAGGCCCTCCTGGCGGACCTCGTCCTGCGCGGGATGCTGCAAGTTTTCTACTACCCCGAGTTCCTCCGCGAGAGCACGGCGGTGGCGGACTTTGAAACGCCTTCGCTCGCGGTCGTCGGCTCGCGCGATGGCTCCGCGCCGCCAGCCGACTTGATGAAAAACCTCTTTGGCGAGAAAGCCGCCGTGGTCAACTGGCCCACCGCCGAGATGGTGAAATACACCTGCAACGCCTTCCACGCCGCCAAGATTACCTTCGCCAACGAGATTGGCCGCGTCGGCAAATCGCTGACCGTGGACTCGCGCGCCGTCATGGCGCTGCTCTGCCAGGACACGCGCCTGAACATCTCCAGCTACTACCTGAAGCCCGGCAACCCCTTCGGCGGCTCCTGCCTGCCCAAGGACGTGCGAGCGCTCACGAACCTCGCGCGCAGCAACGGCCTGAGCCTCCCGCTCCTGGAAAATCTCCTCACCAGCAACGACCGCCACCTCGCCAGCCTCCTGCAACTCATCATCGAGACCGAGCACCGCGAAGTCGTCATCCTCGGCCTATCCTTCAAGTCCAACACCGACGACCTGCGCGAAAGCCCGATGGTGGATGTG
This sequence comes from Klebsiella pneumoniae, assembly GCA_943330855.2. Taxonomy (GTDB): domain Bacteria; phylum Verrucomicrobiota; class Verrucomicrobiia; order Limisphaerales; family SXTU01; genus SXTU01. The sequence continues at coordinate 5,286 of CALQJI020000015.1, read as the reverse complement.
GCGCAGGCGCTCCTGGGTCGCGGCTACAAGCTGCGCATCTACGACCCCGCGCTGAACCTCGCCGCCCTCGTCGGCGCGAACAAGCGGGTGATTGACTCCAAGATGCCGCACCTCGCCAGCCTATTGCACACCGACCTCGACAGCGCCATCGGCGAGCGCGGCCTCATCGTGGCCGCGCAGAAGTGCGCCCCGCTGGCCGAACTGAAGAAGCTCGTGACCGCGAACCACCATGTGCTGGACGTGAACGGCTGGGCGGACTTGAAGGAGCTGCCGACGAAATATGAAGGGTTCTGCTGGTGAGCGGAGCGGGTGAGAAAGTGGGAAAGTGAGCCGGTGCGCAATTGGGTGCGCTCCCTGTCACCTCGGTAGCCATCGCGAATTGGTTTTTTAAACGTGACTGACTCTCAACCCTCCCGTGTAAACGTCCTTGGCGTCGGGGTCAGCGTGTTGAACCTGACGAGCGCGCTCACGGCTCTCACGCACGCGGTGGCGGAGCGGCGCAAGGGCTACGTGTGCGTCACCGGTGTCCACGGCGTGAGCGAGGCGCAGGAGGACCCGGAGTTCCGGCGCATCCTGAATCGCGCCCTCCTCAACACACCCGACGGGATGCCGATGGTCTGGCTGGGCCGGCTGGCCGGGCACCGCGCGATGGGCCGCGTGTATGGCCCGGACTTGATGACGCTGGTGATGCGCGAGTCCGTGGCGCGCGGCTGGCGGCACTTCTTCTACGGCGGGGCGAATGGCACGGCGGAACGCCTGCGCGCCGTGCTCACCGCGAAGTTCCCCGGTCTCCAAGTCACCGGCACCTACGAGCCACCGTTCCGTCCGCTGAACGATGTGGAGCAGGCCGCGCTCACCGCACAGGTCGCCGCCGCGAAACCGGATATGTTCTGGGTCGGCCTCAGCACGCCGAAGCAGGAGCGCTTCATGGTGGCAAACCTCGCGCAGCTCGACACGACGCTCATGCTCGGCGTCGGGGCGGCGTTCGACATGCTGGCGGGCACGAAGTCGCAGGCCCCGCGCTGGATGCAAGGCAGCGGGCTGGAGTGGTTTTACCGGCTGTGCCAGGAGCCGCGCCGGCTAGGGCCGCGTTACTTGAAGAACAACCCGCTCTTCGCCTTGCGTGTGCTGGGGCAGTTGAGCGGGCTGCGTCGCTACGAGTTGGAGGAGTAATCGGGCTGAACGCTCGGCATCCCCACCTACGAATGGGGCCTCCGTTGGCCTCGACCGACTTTGGGTCAGCGGGCCAGCGGCGGGATGAAAGTTAAGCCAATCGAGTTCCCCGGGCTGTCGTGCTGCCCGGGGTTGCCACCCGATTATTTCTTCGCAGGCGGAGCGGCTCCTCCGGCGGGCACTGCGGGAGCCGTCACAGCGGGCGGTTGCTGCGCCTCCGACTTCGGCGCGTCGGGCTTTTGGAAAAACGCCATGCCCGCCAGCACCACACCCAACGCAGCCAAAGCAACGCCCGCTTGGGAGAAGATCGCGCTGCCCGTGAGCAAGGTCAGCGAGCAGAGCACCACGGCGACTTGGAGCGCGATCTCTGCCCGGTCGAACGCATCGTTCTTCTTACCGGCCAGCGCAGCCTCGGCCTTGGTGGTGTCGGCATCCTTGAGGATCTCGTCATTCTCCTTTTTATACTCGGCGTTCTTCTCTTGGAGCTTTTTCTTGAGCTTGCCCATTGCCTCCCGTTGGCCATCGGTCGGGGTGCCAAGCAAATCGAGATCAATCTGGGAGACAGCCTGGTCATTGAGCGCGCCACGGATGCGCTTGGCCTGATACCACGCGTAGCCGTTGGAAGCCTTGACCTCATTGATGATCATGTCGTTGGCGGCGTTCTTCCCGTAGGAAGACACGATGGCCATGATCACCGCGATGATGGCGATCTTGATGCCGACGCGTTTGTCTTCTTTGCTGCCGGTCTCTTGGGGAATTTCAACTTCAGGCATGGATCAGTGATGGATTCGGAATTGGGAAACGCGATGGGTTTTATCGCGGCGGGTAAGTAGCAACCGGACCAAATATTGCCAAGCTTAATTGCGCTAAACGCGAACTAAAGACGTGAGAACGTGCCCACATCTCAACGCGCCGCTCGTCCCTAAAAGCTGACCTCACTCGTAGCGCAGTGACTCCACGGGGTCCAAGTTCGCCGCCTTAATGGCCGGGTAGGTGCCGAAGACGATGCCCACGACCGAGCAGATGCCCACTTGGTCGCGGAGCGCATACCAATGCTGGAAGCTGAGGTTCTTGCGCCGGCGGAACGTCTCCCAGCCCGAAGGCCCCTCGAAGTTCAGCGCCGGCATTTTCTCGATAGTAAACGTGTTCGCCCCCAGCCCGCTCAACTCGGTTTCGATGTTCTGTTGCAGGCCGCGCATCGGCGTCATGACGAGGATGATGCTGAACACGCCGACGGTGACACCCACGAGCGTGAGGGCGGAGCGAAGTTTATGCGCGGCGAGGGCCGCCATCGCCATGACGAAGCTCTCCACGACTTCCGCGCGGAAGACGGCAAAGGCGCTGGGGCGGAGGCGGCGAGCCTTGGTCATGGGTTTAGCCTTGGAGAGGGCTATTTAAGCTTCCGACTGGGGAAGGAAAGCTTCCGACCGGGGAACGAAAGCCTCCGACTGGGGAACGAAAGCCTTCAACCGGGGAACGAAAGCCTTCAACCGGGGAACGAAAGCCTTCAACCGGGGAACGAAAGCCTCCGACCGGGGAACGAAAGCCTCCAACCGGGGAAGGAAAGCCTCCAACCGGGGAAGGAAAGCCTTCAACCGGGGAACGAAAGCCTCCGACCGGGGAAGGAAATCCTTCGACTAAGGCCGGAAACCCGCAGACCAGAGTGCTGAAGTCGTGGACCGGAGCGCTTCGGCGATGAAACCTTGGACGTTTCATTCAGCCCTCAGCGCATCCACCGGGTTCATCCGCGCCGCGCGCCATGCTGGCAGGAAGCCAGCGAGGCCCCCCATCGCTCACCACAAACCCGCCGACCTCCGCCCCGCCCTCGCTGTTGCCGACGATGGTGACGGCGCTGGCGGAGCGGTTGCCCAAGTGGACGGTGGCGCGGCGCTGGGCGTCCACGGTGGCCGCGCGCAAGCCGATGGTCGAGTGCGCCGTGGATGCCTTCGAAGCGCACGTCACGACGTTCATCCCGGGCCGCACTGGCTGCCTGGAATGCCTCGTGCCGGAGATTCCGCCGGACTGGCGGCGGCGTTTCCCGGTGCTGGGCGCGGTGAGCGGCACGGCGGGCTACCTCGGCGCGGTTGAGATGGTGAAGCTGCTCACCGGCCTGGGCGAACCGCGCGCGGGAGTGCGGCTGGTGATGGATTTGGGGACGCTGGAATTCCGCAGGCTGAAACTCGCGCGGCGGATGGACTGCCCCGTTTGTGGGGACAGCGGGACGGGGCCCGCGCCTAACTGAACAGCGGCGCGAGCGGGCGGCCTTCCTCGAGGAGATTGTAGGGGCGGCCTTGCAGGTCGGTGGCTTCGAGGTTCTCGATGCCCATCGCGTGATACACGGTCTTGGCGATGTCCTCGGGGCCGATGGGATTGTCCGCAGGATACTCGCCGCGCGGGTCGGTCTTCCCATAAACCTGCCCGCCGCGGATGCCGCCGCCCGCCATCACGACACTCATGCAGGCCGTCCAGTGGTCGCGGCCGGGCGCGACCTTTCCGCGCGTGCGCGGGTCGCCGACCTTGGGTTTGCGGCCCATCTCGCTGGTCACGAGCAGCAGCGTGGAGTCGAGCAGGCCGCGCTGATGCAGGTCTTCAACCAAGGCCGAGAAGCAGCGGTCGAACTCCGGAAGGAGGTTTTCTTTGAGGCAACTGAAGTTGTTCCCATGCGTGTCCCAGCCGCCGCCGCTGAGGCATTTCTTCGCCACTTCTTCATCGTCCTCGGCCCAAAACACGGTCACGAACGGCACGCCGGCCTCCACGAGCCGCCGCGCCATCACGAGGCTCGTGCCGTTGACGGTCTGGCCGTAGCGCTCAAGCGTCGCGGGCTTTTCCGTGGCGATGTCAAACGCGCCGGCGGTCGCGCTGGAGGCGAGGAGGGAGAAGGCTTTCTCCTGCTGGCGCACGTAGTTGTTGACCACCGCCTCGTGGTCCAGCTCGCGGCGCGCGGCGTTCACGGCGTCGAGCAACGCGCGCCGATCGCCCATGCGGCCGGCGGTGATGCTGGCGTCCATGGTGAGCGTGGGCGCAGAGAAGTTGAGGGGCCGCTCGCGGCTGCCGGCGACGAAGAACGGGTCGAACTCCATGCCGAGCCGCCCGGCGAATTGTCCGGGCCGAGTGTAGGGCGCTTTGCTCGGCTTGAACGGCAGCGTGATGACCTGCGGCATCTTCGGATGCGGCGGCCGCTTCGAGCCAATGACGCAGCCCATGTGCGGCCAGTCCGTCGCGTAAGGCCGGCGGTCGTTGCCCTCGCGGCGGAACGTGTCGTCGGGCGCGTGGCCGGTGAGGTTGTAGTAATAGCCCGCGTGATGGTCGCCCGTCGCGCGACCGTAATCCGTGAGGCCATTCACGATGGCGAGGTGATGCCCCTGCTTCGCCGTCATCGGCAGGTGCTCGCAGATTTGCACCTCCGGCGCGGACGTGCGGATGGGATTGAACTCGCCGCGATACTCCACCGGCGCGGCGGGCTTCATGTCCCACATATCAATGTGCGAGGAGCCGCCGCAGAGAAAGAAGAGGATGGTGGACTTCGCCGGGTGTTTGCGCGGTGCGAGGTTCGCGGAGCCGAACGCAGCCGGACCAAAGCTCAACCCCGCCAGCCCCGTCGTGGACGCCGTGATGAACGAGCGGCGGCTCATCACGGGGGAAAACATCGGGCGGTTCATGGTCGGTGTTCCTGACGTGTGCGTGCGGGAAGCCCATCAACCTAAAACCGGCGGTCGGAGACACGCTCCGTCTGCGCAGCGGGTTTGAGTCACGCCGTTGGGTCTGATTTTGTCGGTTCTTTCTGCCGGCGGTCTTTGGGTCACCCGCTCGGAGCGGGCAAGGCGGCTCTCGGGGTGAGTAGCGGGGTCACTATTCTGACCCATATCCCTTCCCTGCACTGGCCTGGGCTCAACTGCTCCGCAGTGTTCTTGAGTCCGCCCAGGAACAGGCTCAGGTTCGTCAGCAAACTTTGGGCGTGCGCGGCTTGGGGTATTCGGGGAACTTAGTGGGTAGAAACCCGAGAAAGCAGCTTTTAGAGGGGAAAACAGGCGGGGTTGTTCTCCGGCGTTGCACGGAACCCGTTGGGTTGAGGGGCCGCCTGAAAACCTCTCCGTTCGAGCCCTTACCGTGCAT
>CALQJI020000014.1 GCA_943330855.2 Klebsiella pneumoniae | reverse complement strand
AACGAGCGCGCCCGCGCCGCCGTCCTCCCCCCTGCAGGGGGGAGGACGGCTCCATCTTTCTGTTTGGCTGACGCCAAACAAGGAAGATGGAAAGCAACATACAAGAGGGTTGGGGTGAGGGGTTACGTGCGTCGGCGCAAGTGGCCCCACCCCTCATCCGGCCTGCGGCCACCTGCTCCCCTCCGCCGAGGAAGAGCGCAGGTGCGCGCCGCGCCGACTGTTCGTCCTGTTCGTGCAGGTGGCCAGCTCATCAAGGCTCTACCGTCACCGCTCGCATCGTGTCGGCTGCTGTTTGTGCTCTGCCGGACGCGGCAGAGCGCGCGCGGTGGCCGATGACGCCCTTGCAGCACCTGCCTTGGCTCAAGGAACGGCCGCCGGACCACTCGTAGGCCTTTTCCAACTCCGCGCGGCAAGGTCCAGCCGGGAGCAGGGTGCATATTCGTCATGTGCAACGCTGTTTTCGGTGGAGTGAACGGAGCCGAGGGCGGGCTTGGGGGCGGACATCCCGGAGGGATGCGGGAACTTAGCCGGGGGTGAGGACCGCCAGCGACGCTCCCCCCGGAACTGCCGGCCCTCGGGCTCCGACCCCAGCGGGGTCGCGGAAACCCGGGTTGGAGCTTGGCCTTGCCAGCAGCCCTCCGGGGCGCCGACGGCCTTGGGGATCGCCACCGCCACGGCGAGCGGTTTGAACGCGAACGTGACCTACACCAGCGGCGGCGGGTCGCACGCCACGAGCCTGCGGCTGCTGTGGCGCATCGTCGGGGTGGACGCGGATTTCACGCAGTCCACGCCGGTCCTGCTCGCGGGGCAGACGGTCGGGCCGTTCCTGGCCGGGCAGACGGTGGAGTTCAAGACGCGCGCGGAAAACTCCGTGGGCAGCACCGACAGCGCGGTGAAGACGCTGAGCTTCTGAAGCCCAGCGCGAAGCCGGCCACGAGCATTCGAGCCGCCGGGATTTCAGGGGTTAAACCCACTGCGTTGGCAGCGGCGCTCTGTGAGTGCCGAGTTGCAGCCAGCGTCCGCGAAGGGCTACCCGAAGTCGGCGCCGCCGCCCGCCGAGACAGATTCATGAAGCGCAGGCGGCGGTTCGCGAGTCCGAGCAGCCGCCGCCCCCGAGGGTGGGACTCCAGAGCAGAACCTAGCGGCGAATGCTGCGGAGCTGAAGCCAGTTGAGACCACAGCAGCGCAGCCTTCAGATAACAAAAAAGAACCGCCATCGAGCTCAGCGTGAGGAACAAATTCTCCCGTGGCGTGGTGCCAAACAGCCGGCAGGCGAACCCCACACGCGTGGTCAGGCGAGCGAGTGTTGGCGTGTTGGTTTGCGCGATCTGTGGGCGCGCAGGCGTGGTGCGGGTCGATGCGTGGAAGCCGAATAAAGCAACCTGAACAGGGAGCAAGTGGAGGGTTCAAAATAATTTTTAAAAAATGTTGCTAGGCGCTTGAACGTTTGCTTAACGTCTGCGGGCAGTCGGGAAGAAACTTTAACAAATAAAATGAAATACAAACAAACAGCTTTGAAGGCCCTCCTTGTGGTGGGAATTCTCGGAACGATGATGGAAGCCAATGTGGCAACGGCGAGGCCGCGTAACCTCCCTGCAGTCCCAGCTATGAGGGCGGTAGACGTTGTGAATTTGACAGCTGCGCAACAAGCGCTGCTCGCTTCCACCGATGGGACGACCCTGGCGACCGCCGCCGCTGCAATGATCGCCGCCGCCCCGCCCGCTGCAAGAGCAGCACTGGCTCAGTCGATCGCCTCCTTCGTCGTAAGAACCAAAGGTGCAGCCGCTACGACAGTGTTGACCACTCTCGTGGCCCAAGTTCCCGCTGCCGCTGCTCAAATTATTACGGTTGCGCTGTCCATCGCTCCCACGTTGCAGGCGGCGTTGGTGGCCGCTATGCCTGCCCAAACTGCAACGATTCAGACCGCAGCAGTGGCTGCCGCAAGCACAGTGGTGGTGCAAACAGTAGCACCTACGGCCGATCAAGGGAACCCGCTAACCGCTTCGGCCAGCTAAGAGTGAGAGATTTCGGCAAGATTTAAAGAGAAACACTATGACAAACAAAAAAACAATCGCCCTCGGAGGCATGGCAATGGTCGCAAGTCTGGCTGGAGCATCCGCTCAAGAGGCGGCGCCCCTTTTCAAAATCGGCAGCGTCGACGTGCGCCCTCACGCTACCTACTCCGTTGTCTATGACGACAACATCTTCCTCGAGCACAAGGCCAAGGGCGTTGTTCCTAACAAGGGAAACCCGGGCCGCGACCACGATTTCGTCCACACCATCACCCCTGGCCTGCGTCTCAACGCCGGTGATGCCGCCACCCGTCAGTCCGCCTACTTCGATGCGAACTACAGCGCCGTTGTCACCCGTTTCACGGACTATTCTGGTTCGGACGCAGTGGACCACAACGGATCAATCGAGTTCGGCGGCAAGCTGAATCGCCTCTCTCTCTCCGCCAGCCAGAAGCTGGACTCTGCGTCGGACGCGAGTGCCGCAGGTTTGGCCGCCAACGGCCGCGTCAAGCGCAAGACTTATACCACCGAGTTGGGCGCCAGCTACGAAGTGAGTGACAAAACCACCCTCGGACTGGGCCTTGAGCAAGTCATTGGTGATTACAAAGCTCCGCTAGTGGACTCGACGGATCGGTCTGCCTCCCTGACGCTGGACTATCAGATTCTGCCCAAGGTCACCGTCGGTGTGGGTGCCACCATGGGTTACTTGCAGGTCGACGGAGCCGGCAGCCCTAACAGCTCCTACCAACAGGGTGAAGCTCGTTTGGCTTGGCGTGCGACTGAGAAGACCACGATTCGCGGTGCCGTTGGTTTCGAGCATCGTAACGTCCAAAGCGTTGGAGCCAAAGACCCGAACGGTCTGATCTTCGAGCTCGGAGCTGATTGGAAGGCGGCGGACAAGACGACTGTCTCGTTGACTGGTTCACGCGGGACCAAAGTCTCGAACTCCAATGGTGGTCAGTTGAATGAGGAAACGTCCCTTAACCTCGGCGTGAAGCACGGCCTTTGGGAGAATGTAACTGTTGGCATTGATGGTGGATACTCCCTCGGTCACTACACAGCGACGACGGTGGCAGGTGCTGCAGGTCTGCGTGATGACGCTTATGTCTTTGCGAAACCCTCGGTGTCCTACCGCTTCATGGAGCGCGCTCAGGCGACTGTGTTCTATCAATACCGTCGCAATGACTCGGATTTGGTTGGCAACGGCAACGACTTCTACAACAGCCAGTTGGGCCTCGAGCTGTCCTATCGGTTCTAACGGCTCGTGAAGAAGTTAATTCACGTTTGGGCGGCCATCCAGACCACAGTTTGGGTGGCCGCTCTCTTTTGTGCTGCGTTGCTGCTGAATGTTGGTAGCGCGTTGTCACAGACCGTATCGCCTGCGGTGACGGTTGCTGCGGAGAGCACCAACACTAGTTACGTCATCGCCGCGAATGACTTGATCCGTTTTGCAATCTATAAAGAGCCGGATTTGGACACGGAAACGCGGGTGGATCAAGATGGCACTGTGTCGCTTCCATTGATACAGAGTGTGAGGGTGGGTGGGCGGTCGGTAGCTGAAGCTCGCGAGTTAGTTCGTGAGTTGTATGAGAAGGATTATTTGCGTGCGGCTCATGTGAACATAGTGATTGTTCAGAGTTCACGGACCAACAAGGCGCCTGAGTTGGCAAAGCCGAAGATGAAATTTACGATTCTTGGTCAGGTGAAGAAACCAGGAAACCACGAGATTCCTGAAGGTGAAAAAGTGAGTATTGTGCAAGCCATAGCTATTGCAGAAGGATTCACAGGAGTCGCGAATCAGAACCGCGTAACGGTGCTTCGGCTCGTAAATGGGAAGAACGAAAAATTTGAGCTGGATGTGAAGCAGATGATGAACGATTCGAAAGCCAAGCCTTTCGAGATCAAGCCGGGCGACATGATTGATGTCAGGCAAACCGTTTTTTAAGGGATGGAACCATTCAATCAAGAACAACGAGCAGAACCGTCGTCCGATCCCGGGTTTTCGCTGAATCGTGAACTCTGGCAAACGGTTCTCGAGAAATCGTGGTTAATTGCCTGTATCATGGCAGCCGCGATTGCGGTTGGTGTGTGGATCTGTGCGCACAGTCCCGTGGTGTATCAGAGCAAAGCGGTGATTGAGTTGGATTTTGGCGAAAAGAAAGTCCTTCAGATTGAGGATGTTGAAAGACGGGAGAAGGGGGGGGTCGATATACTCAATACGATTGCCAACAATGTCCGAAGCAGTGGAATTCTCAAGCGGGTTGTGGTGGCTCAAAATCTCACCAAACATCCCTACTTTTCGACAGGAAGCAACGCCCCATCCGAGGAACAAATCGTGTCAGCTCTCAGTGGGGCTGTGGATTCACGCCTGCGCCGCATGACGCGTCTGATCGACGTGACGGTGGAGACCAGCGATGGAGCGCTTGCACAAATACTGGCCCAAGCGGTGATTGATGAATACGTCAAACAAACAAAAGAAGACCGCGCGGGCGTAGGAACCAACGCTGGTCAATTTTTGGTAATCGAGGAAAAGCGCATCAAAGAAGGATTGCTCAAGGCGGAACGAGCTGTTGAGCAATATCTTCAGACAAATAGCAGTTCGTTGATCCAGAGTCAGAATATTGTCACGGATGAGTTCAAGGCGTTGAGCGAACGCCGCACGGCAGCAACGGATGAACGTCGCGACGTGGAAAGGGACTACGAAATGACACGACGGCTTGGTTCTAAATTGAACGAATTGCTGACACTGCCTTCCATTTCGCGAGCTCCGGAGGTGGTTGCGCTCAAGGAAAAGTTGCAGGCGCAGGAGGCGATACTGGCAAACCACCAACTGCGTTATAAAGAGAAGCACCCGGCCATGCTACAAGCACGCAGTGAACTAGAAACGATTCGGCAACAGTTTGAGGCCGAGGTGCTCAAGGCACCCCTTCGTCTCAATCAACAGGTTCAGGCTGCACAGGAAAAGGAAAAGAGCCTAGAACTCGCGGTCAAGGAGCAGGAAAAAAAGTTGAGTCTACTAAACAGTCAACGATCAGGGTTTGAACATCTCCAAGCGGATGTAACGTCCTATCGCAAGCAACATGACTCGGTGGTTCAACGGTCACGAGAATTGGACAGCCTCAGCGGCAACAAAGACAAAAACGAAGTTCGCATTATCGAGCCGGCGAACCTGCCACAATTCCCAATTCGTCCGAATAAGAAGACGATTTTGATGGCGTCGGTTGCTATGGGTATCGCGTTGAGCGTGGGAATGATTTGGTTGTTGGTGCAGTTGGACACGACAATCAAATCGGTAGACCAGGCAGAACGACTTCTAGGGTTGCCGGTGCTGGGGGCAGTGCCAAAAAACAAACTGATCAAGGATGGCAAAGGTCGATTATTCATTAGCGATGATCCCCAATCGCTATGCGCCGAGGCTTTCCGTAGTATGCGAGCCTCGCTCGGCTTGCTCGGCCGTGAGGAAGACCGCAAAGTCGTTTTCTTCACGAGCGCGGTGCCGTCGGAGGGAAAATCATTCTGCTGCGTCAATTACGCGGTTGCCTATGCACAGCAGGGCAAGCGCACCCTCATAATTGATTTTGATCTACGCAAACCGACGCTGGCTGAGTCGTTCGGAGTGGAGGGTGAGCACGCTGGGGTTTCGGACGTGCTGCTTGGCAAGGCGCAACTAGAGGCTTGCGTGCAGAAAACACGTTTTGACAATTTGTTTCTTCTGACTGCCGGGACTACGGTTCCCAATCCTGCGGAGTTGTTGTCCGGTCAGTGGACCAAGAAGCTGATTCAAGAGGCGTCGGCGAAGTTCGACCATGTGGTGCTCGACAACGCACCCATCAATGCGGTGAGCGACGCGCTGTTGATCGTGAAGGAGGCGCACACAGTTTGCCTGGTAGCCAATGCCCGCAAGACATCGTATCGCGTCGTGCTCCGTGCGTTGGAGATGTTGCGGCGGGCTGGTGGTAAACCTTCCGGCGTGGTGCTGAACTTCCTCCCGCAGAGCGCAGGGTCCGGTTACTATTACTATTATTCTGGCAACAAGTATTACGGCCAGAAGGGCGTCTACGGTGCCACTTCTTCCAAGGGTTGATTTAGTCATTTCGGGGAGTTCGAAGGTTTTTGTCTCTTCACTGCTCGAAATTCTCTGCTAGCCTTCCATTTGATGGACAAGCTGCTCCTGATTGATGACGAAGCGGATGTGCAATACTCTTTCCGGCGCATTTTCGATTCCGCCGACATCGAGTTGCACACCGCTTCCAGTGGAGAGGAGGGGTTAAAACGGGTCCTAAAACTCAAGCCAGATCTTGTCCTCATGGACATTCGTATGGGCACGGGTATGAATGGCTTGGAGACCCTCCGTCGCCTGCGACAACACGATGCCCGCCTCCCGGTCATCATGATGACTGCATACGGCACCACGCAGACGGCCATCGAGGCGATGAAGCTTGGCGCTTACGATTACCTACTCAAACCGTTCGATGTTCCCAAGCTCAAGCAACTCGTCGCAGATGCGTTTCTGGCGGCACGCACCATGCGGCAGAACGTTTCGTATCAGCCCTTGCTGGAGTCCGAGGATTACGATCTCGGAGTCGTGGGCCGCAGTGCGCCGATGCAGGAGGTCTTTAAACTCGTCGGCCAAACAGCGGGCACCGATGCGACTGTGCTGATTACGGGGGAGAGCGGCACGGGCAAGGAACTCGTAGCGCGGGCCATCTACACCCACAGCCGCCGCGCGGCACAGCCCTTCCTTGCGATCAATTGTGCGGCGATCCCAGAAAACCTCTTGGAGAGTGAGTTGTTTGGCCACGAGAAGGGCGCGTTCACGGGCGCGACGGCGCAGCGCATCGGCAAGTTTGAGCAGTGCAATGGTGGCACTCTGTTTCTCGATGAAATTGGCGACATGAGTTTGCCGACGCAGACCAAGATTCTGCGCGTGTTACAAAACGGTTCATTCGATCGCGTTGGTGGCAATCAACCGGTGAAGGTAGATGTGCGCGTCATTGCCGCCACCAACAAACCATTGGAGGAAGCGGTGGCCAGCCGGGCTTTCCGCGAGGATTTATTCTACCGGCTGAATGTGGTGCGTATCCAGTTGCCAGCATTGCGGCAGCGGCGGGAGGACATCCGGCTCCTTGTGGACTATTTCCTTCGGAAATTTGCGCGTGGCCAGGGACGCTCGCCGGGGGCCATCCATCCTGACGCGCTTGTAGCGTTGGAGCGGCACTCATGGCCCGGCAATGTGCGTGAACTGGAGAATGTGATTCAGCGCGCTCTAGTCGTCGGCAAGTCGGAGGCGATCATGCTGGCCGATTTGCCGACGGAGCTTGTGGCTGGGCGAGTTGTGCCGGCGGCTTCGGTGTCCGCCGCGCTGCCTGTGCGGTTGGGCGAGCCGCAGGCGGCCAATGAAATACCCGCGCTGGCCCGCGCGCTGTTCACGTGGGCCCGCGCGCAGAGCAAGCTCAAGGTGCTGCCAGCCGTCGAGCGCGAGTTGGTCATCTGTGCCCTAGCGGAGACGCATGGCAACCAAGTGCAGGCGGCCAAGCTGCTGGGCATCACGCGCGCCACGCTGCGCAAGCGCATCGAAAAATTCGGCATTCAGCAAGAGCTGTCCATCCGCTGATGCATTCGCTCGCCGCGCGCTTGGGCGAAGCCAGACTGTGAACCTCCCATGACTCTGGACCGTGCCCTCGGCGACATCCCGCGCTGGATGTTTCTTGTCATCCTGGTGTTTGCGCCGTGGGCTTACGGCTGCACGCGGGTGCTTACGGGTTCGATCCTGAACCAATTCAGCGCGGTGTTGATGGTTTTTTGGCTGGTTGGTTGCGTTTGGCGAGGGCGCTGGCCGCGGGTGGCATGGGTGCCGGCGGTGTTGCTCGCACTGTTGCTGTTGCAGGGTTGGTGGATGGCTTGGAACGCCCATTCGTTTCACGTCTATCGCACTTGGACCACGGTTACCCGCATCTGGGACAATCCCCCGCTGCCCGGCTGGCCTGGGGCGATTGACCGGTTCTTCGCGCAGCGGGCGATGCTGAATTTCACGGCGATGGCGGCCTTCTTCTTCTTCGCCTGTGACCTCATGTCACGCCCCGTCTGGCGCAAACGAGTGTGGCTAACGCTGGCTTGCACGGCGGTGTCTGTGGCCATAGGGGGGACTGTGCTGCATCTCGGTGGACCCGCTTGGCGAGAGTGGGTGTGGGACAGCACGGTGGCCCAATCTCGGACCACTTTTGCCACCTACCGTTACCACGGCAACGCAGCCTCGCTCATGAGTATGGGCTGGGCACTGGTGTTGGGCTGGACCCTCGCCGCAGCTAGTCAGCGCGGGCGGCCCCTCCGTTTCGCGGGCTGGGTGTTGGCTTCGCTGTGCCTGTTGTTTGGTCTGTTTATGAACACCTCGCGCGCAGGCTGGGGGCTGGCGGTGTTCATAGCATCGCTGATTGGGACGCGTTTCCTCTGGGCGTGGTGGTGCACCGCGCGTGAGCACTTCTCATGGAAGGCGGGCCTAGTTCAAGTTTCCTTGATGCTGGCCGTGGCCGGCACGTTGATGGCGGTGGCGTTGAGTTCGGATTGGAAAGTGAAACTTGCTCGTTTGCACACCGTGGTGGAAATGAGCGAAAAGCGTTACCCGTCTGAAGTCTATCACCAGTTGGTGCGGGAGACCGGGGTGCTCGGGCATGGCGCGGACTGTTTCCAGATGGCGCTGCCGCCGTATATGGAGGCCTTCGGATTGGTCGGTGAGGGAGAAGGCTTCTGGCAGCACGCGCACAACGACTACTACGAATACCTCGCCAATTGGGGTTGGTGGGGGCTGGCGCTCTGGATATGGCTTATCGGCGGTGGCCTATGGCTGGGCCTGCGCGATCATTTTCGTATGCCGGTCCTCTGGGGCAGCGCGCAGTGGGTGCTGAGTTACTGCGGATGCGCAGCGATGGTCGGCATCCTCCTTCACGCGCGATGGGACTTCCCGCTGGAAAAGGCATCCATTCTGCTCTACTTCCTGACACTGGTGGCGGATGGCTGGGCACGTGCCCTCCAGAACCAGGCAACTTCAGACTCCCACGCCCCGGCCGCAGTTTGAGATACAGTTACTCTGCGCGGACCTCTGCGCGCGTGAGATCGTCCAGCCGACGCTTGCTCCGCAAGCTTACATAGACCGCGCCGCCGATTAGGCTCCAGAACAAACTCCCCGCAGTGCAGAGCAACGACAGCGACAGCGCCGCCGTGTGCTCCACGCCGATCAAAGGCACCGCCAGCATCAGCACGAAGAGATTTTCCCGCACACCCAACCCGCTCGGTGTCAGCGGCAGCACCACCATGCAGGTGATCATCGGCACGATGGCGAAGAGGTGCCGCAACGAAAGTTCCAGCCCCAGCCCCCACGCCAGCGATTGCACGTGCAGCACGCACATGCCGCACAGCAGTAGCGATACGCCAAAACTCTTCACCAGAAACGCCCGGTCGCTACCGAACGGCTTGAGCGAGTCGCGCAACCGCTCCAGAAAATCTCCTTTCGGCAACCGCCGCAGCCATTCGCGCGCCTGCGGCAGGCCCTTCGACACGCCGCCGCGCAGCGTGAGGAATAGCACCGCCGCACATCCGACGAACATCACCGTGATGGCCCCCGCCAGCTTCAGGAACAGCGGGTCCGCTCGCAGCAGCGGCAGGTTCGCCGCCATCGCCACCATCGTGAACACCAGCAGCGCGAACAGCCCGAGAATGCGGTCCACGAACACTGTGCCCACGGCCTCGGCCTTCTTGTGCTGTGTCTCCCGCGCCGCGTAATACGCCTTCATCAAGTCCCCACCCGCCGCGCCCAGCAGGAACGAGTTGAAGAAATGCGCCACCAGCGAAATCTCCGCCGCGCGCGCAAACGACAAGTCCAGCCCATGCACCCGCAGCACCTGCCGCCACCGCACGATGCCTAGCAAGATGGTCGCGCCCATCAACACTAGCGACACCACGAACGGCCCCGGTCGCACGCGCGACATAACGCTCCACACCTCACGCGGGCCGTGCGTCCACGAAATCTCGAGCCGTTCCCACCGCGTCAACTCCTGCCATACCGGAGTGCGCTTCTCCCGTTCCCACGCGTCTTGACCTTCCTTCCAGAAAATTGCCTGGAAAATCCACGCCAGCAGCGCTCCGCACACGGCGAGTTGCACGAGCGTCTTGAGCCATGAAGGCGCGGGCTTCACACGTCCCAGAGCTTCCTCACGTGCGCCACGCCGCGTTTCACTTCCTCCGTCTTCAGCCCGGGACTGAACTCGAAAACCTTGATGTGCTCCGGCTTCACGAATGGCTTCAGCGCCGCAAAATCAATGCAGCCAGTGCCCGGCTCGCGATGGTCGCTGCCGGGGAACGCGACATCGTGGATGTGAAAGCCGCCGAGCCGGTCCGCGAGTTGGCCGAGGTGCGTGACGTGGTGCAGGAAGCCGAGATGTTCCTTGATCTGCGCGTGCCCCGTGTCGTGCCAGTAGCGCACGGTGGGGGAGGAAAATTTCTTGAGGAACTGCGCCATCTCGCCATCCAGCGGCACTTCCTCCAGCGCCTCGCGGTTCTCGATGCCGAGCAGCAACCCCAGCTCTGCCGCGCGTGCTGCGATTTGCTGAAGTGCCTCGGCGGTGCGCTGCATCGGCCCCGCCTTGTGCCGCTCCTGCTGGTCCACCGCGTCGGCGATGAGCATCTGAAACTTCGGCGACTCGTGTTCCTTCGCCGTAATCATGTCCAGCAGCGTGTCCGTGAAATCGTCGGGACCGAACAGGCCGAGGAACCCGCCCTTGGGCTTCATCTCCGTCAGGCTGCCCATGTGCAGCACGACCAGCCGCGCCTTCATGCGCACCGCGAAGTCCAGCGTCTTGAACGTCTGCTTTAGCGCGCTCTCCCGCTCGCGGCGGTCTGCGGAGGTGAATTGATACACGTTGGGCGCCGCGTGGTTCACCCCCATCGGCAGCGGGCAGAAGTTGTGCAGTGTCGAGATGCGGATTTCCCCCGCGTCCACCGCGTCCATGATGCCGGGCACGAGGCTTACGCGGATGCCGTGGCTCAACTCTGCGTGGTCGAAGCCCAGCGCCGCGATTTCCTGCAACATGGCGCGACCATCCGTGTGCCGATGCGAATTCCAGCAGGTTGAGAGCGAATACATTCCAGTTTGGTGCCGAGCGTTCCGTGCCATTAGGCACCGGTGCGCGGCGATTGTTCAAACCTGAAATCCGGGTGCAGGCAGCGCGTTTGAAGCTTGGAGCCGCGCCATCCGTTTCCTAAGTTCTCCTCGCTATGAACCTGTTCCGCTCCGCCGGCCTCGCGCTCGCGTCTACCCTCATACTGGTCGGGTCTCTCTCCGCCGCTGACTACACGGTGCCGCCGAAGAACCTCGGATTCCCCACTTACAAGAACGCGCCGCCGGGCAAACAGATGTCCGGTCAGCACGCGCCGGCCACCACGCCCGCGTTGTCGCCGGAGGAAGCGCAGAAGAAGTTCACGCTGCCGCCGGGCTTTGAAATCCGCCTCTTCGCCAGCGAGCCGGAGGTGGTCAACCCCGTCGCGATGACGTGGGACGAGCGCGGGCGGCTGTGGGTGGTGGAGCTTTACGAGTATCCCCTCGGCGCGAAGCCCGGTGAGCGCGGGCGCGACCGCATCAAGATTCTCGAGGACACCGACGGCGACGGGCGCGCGGACAAGGTTACGGTCTTCGCCGACGGTTTCAGTTTGGCGACGGGCATTCTCGTCGGGCACGGCGGCGTGTTCCTCGGTCAGGCACCGAACGTCCTCTTCCTGCAAGACACGAACGCCCCTGCGCTCGCAGGGATCGGCGCGTTTCAGAAGGCGAACAAGCAGACGACGTTGCTCACCGGCTTCGGGCTGGAGGACCGCCACGAGTTGCTCAACGGGTTCACCTGGGGCCCCGACGGCCAGCTCTACATGACCCACGGCGTCTTCACGCGCGCGGATGTGAAGGACGCGCAAAACCCGACCGCCCCCAGCGTGCGCATGGACGCCGCGGTCGCGCGCTACAACGTCCAAACGCGGAAGTTCGAGGTCTATGCCGACGGCACGAGCAATCCGTGGGGCGTGGACTTCGACCGCGCGGGCAACGCCTTCCTCAGCGCGTGCGTGATTGACCACATGTTCCACATGGCCCCCGGCGGCATCTACGTGCGGCAGGGCGGCCAGCCGATGTTTCCCTACGCCTACCAGTTGCTGCCGAGCATCGTGGACCATCGGCACAAGATGGCGGCCTACGCGGGCATCCAAGTCTATCTCGGCGACCAGTGGCCGGCGGAGCATTACGGCACCATCTTCTGCGGCAACCTCCACGACAACGCGGTGCATCAGGACACGCTCACGCCCAACGGCAGCACGTTCAAAAGCTCCTTCAAGCAGGACTTCATCCGCGCCAACGACGGCTGGTTCATGCCCGTCAGCCAGCAGGTCGGCCCCGACGGTGCGCTCTGGATTATGGACTGGTATGACAAGTATCCCTGCTACCAAAACGCCCGCGCCGACCCCGAGGGCGTGGACCGCGAGCACGGCCGCATCTGGCGCGTGGTTCACACCGGCAACGAAAAGGGCAAGCCCATCGCCAGCCGCCCGCAGCGCGACATGGACCTCGCGAAACTCAGCTCCGCCCAACTCGTGGAGCGCCTCGCGCACCCGAACATCTGGCAGCGCAAGATAGCGCAGCGCGTCCTCAACGACCGCCGCGACGACACCGTGATGGGCTTGCTGCAAAAACAGTTCGCCGGCGGCAGCGAACTTGAAACCCGCCTCGCCTCGCTCTGGACGCTCCACAGCTCCGGCTATCTCGCAGACGACCAGCTTCCCAAGGCCGCTGCGGACAAAGAGCCCGCCATCCGCGCCTGGGCCGCGCGGCTCATCGGCGAGCAGCAGCTCGGCAACGCGAAGGACCTCGCGCTCCTCCGCCAGCTCGCCAGCGATAGCGAACCCACCGTGCGCGTCGCCGTCGCGACCGCGTGCCGCCAGCTCACTTCGGGTTCGCTCACGGTGAACACCAAGCCGCAGCGCGAGCCGAACGCGTCGGCCATCGCCGAGATTCTCGCCGCGCTCATCACCGCCACGCCCACGGCCACGGACCTCCTGTTGAACCACCTCGTCTGGATGGCCGCCGAGCCGCTCGTGGCGCGCGACCCGAAGTTCGCCTTCGCCCTGTTGAACAAAGTCCGCACCGCACCGCTCGCCGGCACGCTGGCTTACAAAACCATGCGCCGCGTCTGCGACTTGCAGAACCCCGCTCAACTCGACGGCGCACTCGACTTCCTCGGCGGCCTGCCCGCGACCGACCCGCTCCTCGCCTCCGCCCTCAGCGGCCTCGCGGACGGCCAGAAGGGCAAGGCCCTTAAGCCCGCCAAGCCCACCGAGGCCGTGCTGAAGCCGCTCCTCGCCAGCCCGCGCGAAGACGTCGCGCGCTTCGCCCGCCAACTCGGCGCGCTCTGGGGCGACGCCGGTGCGATGCAGGCCAGCCTGGCCCTCGTGAACAACGCGAAGGCTCCGCTCGACGAACGACTGAAGGCCGCGCAGACCGCGCGTCAGCTCAAGAACGATGCCGCGCGTGAAGCGTTGATGAAGGCCATCGCACCCGGCAACCCCGAGCCGCTCGTGCTCGAAGCCATCGCCGGCCTGAGCCAGCTCGGCGGGCAGACGACCGCCGAGGCGCTCTTCGTCCAGTGGAAAAACTTCAGCCCCGCCGCCCGCCGCACTGCCGCCGAGACGTTGGCCTCGCGCGGCAATTGGGCTTCGCAACTCCTCAGCGAGCTGGAGCAGAAGCGCATTCTCGCCAGCGACATTCCCGCCGCCACCATCCGCACGCTCACGCGCAGCGAGGCGGATTACGGGATGCTCGCCAAGCGCGCCACCGCCATCTTCGGCCGCGTGCGCGATGCGAACGCGGACAAGCTGAAACTCATCGCCGCGAAGAAGGACATGATTCTCGGCGCGAAGGGCCAGCCGGATTTGAAGGCCGGTCACGAGGTCGCAAAGAAGATTTGTTTCACCTGCCACAAGCTCCACGGCGAGGGCGCGGACATCGGTCCCGACCTGACGGGCGTGGGCCGCAGCAGCCTGGATGCGCTGCTGGCCAACATCATTGACCCGAACCAAATCATCGGCGCGGGCTACGAGATGGTGGAGATAACGACCAAGGACGACCGCAGCGTGAGCGGGCGGATGGTCGAGAACACCGACACGCGCGTGCGCCTCCTGAGCGCCGGGCCGAAGGAAGACGTGGTGGCCAAGAGCGACATCGCCAAGCTGCGCGTGAGCGAGTTGAGCGTGATGGCCGAGGGTCTGGAGCAAATGCCCGACGCCGACTTCCGCAACCTCATCGCCTACCTCCTGAACCCGCCCGGCGACAAAGCGCCGTTCAGTTGGAAGAACGACAGCGGCCACGGTGCCGACGCTCCGAAGCCGCCCGCGAAGAAAGCTGCCGCCATTGACCACGAGTCCGTGGCGCTGTGGAACCCGGAGTGGCGCGTCATCGCCCCGGACTTCGAGGGCACGCCCGCGAAGCTGGTTGAGTTCGCCGGCCAACGAAACGTCCTGCTCACGCACCCCTTCGACCGCGAGAAACCCGCCGTGCTCGAACGCGAGTTGACGATTCCAGCCGGCCATAAGACCACGCTGAAGTTCCTCGTCGCCGCGCACGAGAAAAGCGACTGGGAGCTCCGCGTCCTCGCCAACGGCAAGCCGTTGCACAAGCACCTCATCGCCCGCCACGGCAGCGAAGTCTGGCACCCCGTGACCGTGGACCTCACCCCGCTTGCCGGACAGAAGGTGACGCTCCGGCTGGAGAACGCGGCGAACGGCTGGAGCTTCGAGTTCGCTCACTGGGCTGGGCTGGAAGTGAAGTCCGAGCGAGTGACGGCGGCGCGGTGAATGGGTTGTCGTTCTCGGTTTGGTCGCGCGCGAAAGCGGCGCTGAAGCCGCCGCAGTCCAGACGCTTCGCGAGGCCGGAGGCTGTGGGAGGTCGCGCCAGCGTTTGGACTGCGGCGGTTTCAGCGCCGCATTTCCGTAGGTGACGACGTGAGGAGGCTCACTCGTTTCCGCCAAGGAAGTTAGAGACTCCTCACGTCGTCTCCTACGTGCGTAGGTTTTCCCGCCCCGTCATTGAGCGCTCGATGAAGATGCGGTGCCAGAGTTCGAGCCAGAGCAGGGACCAGAGGCGGTGGGTGTGTTGCGCCGCGCCGCTCGTGTGCTCGGCGATGAGACGCTGGATTTCAGACTTCTTGAACCAGCCGGACTTCACGAGGTTGCCGTCGGGGAGCATCCGGTTCAGCACGGGGGCGAGGTCGGTGCGGAGCCAGTGTTTCAGGGGGAGACTAAATCCTTTCTTCGGGCGGTAGATGACTTCCCAAGGCAGGTAGCGCTCGGCGAGTTTCTTGGGCAGATACTTTTGCACACCGCCTTTCACTTTGAGCAACGGGTCGAGGGAGCTGGAGAGCGCGCAGAGGTCGGTGTCGAGGAAGGGGCTGCGGAGCTCGAGGGCGACCTTCATCGAGGCCACGTCCACCTTCACGAGGTAGTCGTTGGACAGGCGCGCCATGAGGACGTGGTAGAGGTTTTGGTCGAGGAGGTTCAGCTCGGCCATCGCGGCGGCGTGCCGCTCGTAGATGTGCCACGGGCGGTGCGCGCCAAGGCTCGCGCGGAAGCTGTCGGTGTAGAGGGCCTCGCGCTGGCGCTGGTTGAAGGCCATCGAGTAGCCGTGGCGGCGCGCGGGGTCGGGGCTGGCGTGCGTGGCGAGGGTTTTTAGTTTTTGGGCGAAGCCGGTGCGCTCGGCGGCGAAGAGCCAGTCTTCCAACGGGCCGCGCACGAAGCCCGGCATGAAGGCGTCGTAGCGCATCGCATGGAAGGAGGCGCGCGCGATGTCGTAGCCGCCGAAGAGTTCATCGCCGCCGTCGCCGGTGAGCGCGACGGTGACGAACTCCTTCGCGGCCTTTGAGACGTAGTAGGTGGGGATGGCGGAGGAGTCGGCGAAGGGTTCGCCGTATTCCCACACGAGCGACGGGAGGATTTCGAGCACGTCGGGCTTGAGGCGGATTTGCTGGTGTTCGGTTTTGTAACGCGCGGCGACGGCGTCGGAGTATTCCAGCTCGGAGAAGTCCTGTTCTTCGAAGCCGATGCTGAAGGTTTTCACCGGCTTGCTGGAGAGCTGGCTCATCATCGCGACGACCAGGCTGCTGTCCACGCCGCCGCTGAGGAACGCGCCGAGGGGCACGTCGGCAATCATACGTTTGCGCACGGCTTCCATCAGCGCGGCGTCAATCCGTTCCAGCGCCTCGGCCTCGGTGACGTTGATTTTGTCGCGGAAGTTCGGCTGCCAGTAACGCACCTCGCGGGCGCGGACTTCGCCGGAGCTGGCGCGCTCGAAGACTTTGAAGTGCGCGGGGGGGAGCTTGCTGACATCGTTGTAAATCGTGTGGTCGGTGGTGACGGCGAGGTGGTGCAGGTAGCAGTCAATGGCCGCGTGGTTCACCGTGAGCTGCGCGCCGGGTAGCGACCAGAAGGCCTTGCTGTCGGAGGCGAAGCGGACGGTCGCGCCGTGGTGCGAGTAGAACAGCGGTTTCTTCCCGAAGCGGTCGGTGGCGAGCAGCAGCGTGTCCCTGCGCGTGTCCCAGATGCCGATGGCGAACATCCCGTCCATGCGCGCGACGACACCCTCGCCCCATTCCTCGAAGCCGTGGACGATGACCTCGGTGTCGGAGTGGGAGCGGAACTGGTGGCCCCGGGCTTCCAGCTCCTTCCGCAGCGCGTGGAAGTTGTAAATCTCGCCGTTGAACGTGACCCAGACGGTGCTGTCCTCGTTGGTCATCGGCTGGTTGCCGAGCGGGGAGAGGTCAATGATGCGGAGCCGCCGATGGCCGAGGGCCGCGTGGCCGCCGAGCCACTGGCCGCCGTGCTCGGGGCCCCGGTTGACCATCACGTCGCGCATGGTGACGAGTTCGGATTCCGCGATGGGGCGACGGTCGAAGTGGACGATGCCGGTGATGGCGCACATGAGCGCGGGGAGTTAAACGCAAGTCGGCGGCGGGTTTCAACGCAAAGGCGCAGAAGATGAGGGTAGGGCGTTCGCTCCTTGTCTGAAGTGATGCGGAGGCGCACTGTGGGGCACTTGCTGAATGGCTCGGAACACCCAGCCGTCGGCGCTTGAGCACATGAAACGTTTTCTGCTTCTCGCCATTGCTTGTCTCGCTTTCGCGTTTGCCGCGCGCGCGGACCATGACCAACCCGCCGGCCACTCGGTGCAAGGGGACGCCTACAACGAGGGCCCACGCCAGCAGGCGCATCTCATGCCCGGCATGGGCAACGTGCATTTCCCCATCAGCACGAAAAACCCGCTCGCGCAGAAATTTTTTGACCAAGGCATTGGCCAGCTCCACGGCTTCTTTTACTTCGAGGCGGAGCGGTCCTTTCGGCAGGCCGTCGCGCTGGACCCGTTTTGCGCCAGCGCTTACTGGGGCATGGCGATGGCGAACAGCCCCAAGCGGGCGAAGGAGTTTATCAAAACGGCGGAGAAGTATCAGGCCGCTGCCAGCCCGCGCGAGCGGCAGTGGATTGCCGCGCTTGCCAACTTCTACCGCGATGAGAAGAAGGATGAGAAGGAGCGCCGTAAGGAATACCAGAAGGCGCTTCAGCAAATCGTGAAGGACTTCCCCGCCGACCTCGAAGCAAAGGCATTTCTCGCCGTGCGCCTTTGGCAGGACAGCAGTAATGGCGTGCCCTACGGCGACAAGAAGAACGTGGACGTGCTGCTTGATGCCATCCTCGCCGCGAACCCGCTCCACCCGGCGAACCACTATCGCATTCACCTTTGGGACGACGGCCCGCGTGCGACGAACGCGCTTGTGTCGGCCTCGAACGACGGCTTCTCCGCGCCGGGCATCGCGCACATGTGGCACATGAGCGGGCACACTTACTCGGCATTGAAGCGCTACTCGGACGCCGCGTGGCAGCAGGAAGCCAGCGCCCGCGTGGACCACGCTTACATGATGGGGAACTCGGTCCTGCCCGATCAAATCCACAACTTCGCGCACAACAACGAGTGGCTCATTCGCGACCTCAACCACATCGGGGCCGTGCGTCGCGCGGTCGACTTGGCGAAGAACATGATCGAGCTGCCGCGCCATCCGAAGTTCAACACGCTCTCCAAGGGCAGCTCGACCTACGGCTACCAGCGGTTGCTCGAAACGCTCGTCCGCTATGAGCTTTGGGACGAACTCCTCGCGCTCGGCGGCTCCGTTTATCTTCAGCGCACGGACAACAATGATCACGAGGCCCGCCGCTTCCACGCGCTCGGCCTTGCGTCGCTCCACACGGGCGACCTCACGGCTGGCAAAAACCAAATCGCCGAGCTCGAAGCGCTCGCGAAGAAAGTCACGCCAAAGCCTTCGACGAATGCTCCGGCGGCGAAGCCTGTTGCGGATACGAAGCCTTCGACGAATGCGCCTCCGACGGGAGCGCGGACGCCCATGCCCGCAGCTTCTCCCTCGCCCGCCAAGCCGATTGCGGACGTAGGCGTCCGCGCTCCCACCAACTCGCCCGCCGCGCCCGCCTCCACCGCGAAGTCCGACACGAAGAAGAGCGCACCCGCTGGGGGCTACGGCGGCGGGGCCGCCTTGCTCGCCACGGCCAGCACCAATTCCATCGCCGGAGCCGTTGCCGAGCTGCGCATTCTCGTCGCGTTGAAGGAAGGCCAGTTCGCCGTCGCGAAGGAACAGTTGACCAGAACCAATAGCATTCCAAAAGAGCGCCTTGCCCGACTCCACTTCGCCGCTGGCGACAAGGTCAAAGCCGAGCAACTCGCACAAGAAGCGATGAAGTCCGGCGAAAATCAGGTGCAGCCGCTCGCGAACTACGTGGACCTCGCCTACCGAAGCGGCAAGTTCCGCGAGGCGTTCGATGCGTTCTACAAGCTGCGCGAGTTGAGCCCGGAGGCGGACCTCGATACGCCCGTGTTCCGCCGCCTCGCGCCCGTGGCGAAGGATTTGAAACTCACCGCCGACTGGCGTCCGTCGCTGACGCGCGCGTCGGACTTCGGCAAGCGCCCAAGCCTCGCGTCACTCGGACCGTTCCGCTGGCAGCCCTCCGCCGCGCCGGACTTTTCATTGCCCGATGGAGACGGAAAAAAAGTTTCGCTCCGCCAGTTTCGAGGTAAGCCGGTCGTGGTCATCTTTTACCTCGGCGCGGGTTGTGTGCATTGCATCGAGCAGCTTGTGGCGTTCGCACCGGAATCTGAGGCGTTCAAAAAGGCGGGCATATCGATCGTGGCCGTGAGCACCGACACCGTCGCGGGGCTGAACGTCACGGCGGAGAAAGCGAAATACACGGGAGGCTTCCCCATCCCGCTGCTCTCGGACTCCGCGCTGAAAACCTTCAAGGCCTTCCGCGCGCACGATGACTTTGAGAGCCAGCCGCTGCACGGCACGTTCCTCATTGATGGCGAGGGTCTCATTCGCTGGCAGGACATCAGCTTCCAGCCCTTCATGGAGCCGAAGTTCCTGCTCACCGAAGCGCAGCGGCTGTTGGGTCTGCCGAAGAGCAACGGGGCTGCGCCGCCGATGAAGCTGGCCGGGCAGAAGACGGAGAAGACGGCGCAAGTGAACTGTCGGGAGTAGTCGTTGTTTTCACCACTGCTGTCCGAGGGGCTTGCAGTTTGAATCGTCCTCACTACACTCCGCGCTCGGTTTTGAACGGACACCTATGCTGACCTCCCACGAACTCTTCGGGTTCATGCCGCCCATCTTGGCGGCGGACATCCTCGAACACGCCCACACCCACAACCGCGAGCTTTATCGCGCCACCGTCAACGCCGTTGCCACCACCCGCAAGGTGCGGACTGTCTTCCTTGATAAGCAGGCCCGCCCGGCCCGCCACGCCGGCATGATCGCCTATCTCTGCCGGCCCGGCATGGAACTCGCCGCCGGCACTTTGCTGCGCGGTTGGCTACTCAAGGGGCACCAGTCCGTCCTCGCTGACTTCCTCGAGGGCGTCGGCATCGCGCACAAAGAAGGCGTGGTGGACGACCTGCCCGAATCCGTGGACGACGCGAAGCTCAAGTCCGCCGTGGACACGCTGCTCGCCAAGCATTCCGCCGAGGTGGTGAAGGTTTATCTGCACTCGTTCAACACCATGAACGAGTCGCAGTGGAAGAACCTCGACGCTTTGCTCAAGGAAGACACGCGGCTCCAGTTCTGAGCCCGGCCTGCGCCTTCTCCCTTCCTTCGCAGGAGGGGTGGGGCAGCCAACGCCGACGCACGTAACCCCTCCTCCGAGGAAGAGAGAGGGAATCAAAGCGCGGCGCGGACTTCAGCAATCTCGCCGGACTTCCTTCCGATTTGGTAACAAACGCCAAAAGCCGCCGGATCACTCTGGCGGCTTTTGCGCTGAATGACTTGAGTGCGGACTACTTCTTGCCGAAGAGGCGCTTCAGGTTCGCTAGTCCCTTCACGGCGATGTCGTCCCGCTTGGGCTCGATCTTGCGCCAGATGGCGGCGGCGCGGGCGATGACCTTCACGTCGGTGGTGAAGCTCTCGATGACCACGTCGCCCTGATAGCCAATCTTCTTCAGCGCCGCGACGATGGGCTTCCAATCAATGTGGTCGCCGCCGGGCGTGCCCCGGTCGCTGCCGCACGCGTGGAAGTGGCCCAGCGTCTTGCCGGCCTTGATGATTGCCGCAGCTTGATTCTTTTCCTCGATGTTCATGTGGAACGTGTCGAGGTGCAGGACGACATTCTTCGCGCCGACGGCCTTGATGAGCGTGAGCCCCTTGTCGGTGGTGTTGAGGAAGTCGGTCTCGAAGCGGTTCAGCGGCTCGATGCAGAGGGTGATGCCCTTCGTCGCTGCGTAGGAGGCGAGCACTTTCAGGTTCTTCACCACGAGCGCGAACTCCACCTTCTGCTGTTCCGGCTCCACGGCGTCGGCCTTGCCCACGACGGAGTAAATCGGGCCGATGAGGCGCGGGCAGCCCATGATGGCGGCTTGGTCCACGAGCGCTTTGCAGTAAGTCATCGCCGTGGCCTGCTCCTCGGCCGTGCCGCGGAAGTCGCGGCCCGGGCCCATGCAGGCGCAGATCGAGCCGATGGCGAGGCCGGCCTTGTCGGCGGCGGCTTTCACCTTCGCGGGGTCGATGTGCTCTGGCGCTTCGACCGGAATCTCGACGGTCTCAAAGCCCCATTTCTTAAACTTGGGGAAGAGCTTCACGCTCTCGGTGGTGAACGGGGAGGTGTAGAGGAATGTGTTGATGCCAAATCTCATAATGCTGTCAGTTGAATTTCGCTCGCGAGGCTAGTCAACGGCTCCGGCCTGTCAAAGTTTTCCTTCCGACGGCCCGCTCCTTTCGTCATAACGCCCGCATCGCATGAAGCTCCTGCTCCACTCCCTGTCCCGCCTGCTGGCCTTCGTCCTCGTCGTGCAGCTCCACGCCGCCGCCGTGCCGAAGCTCTTCACCGAGGGGGTGCGCGTGACCGAACCGCTCTCGCCGGAGCAACAACAGAAAACCTTTCAGCTCCCGCCCGGCTTCAAGATTCAGCTCGTCGCCGCCGAACCCGACCTCCGCAAGCCGATGAACATGGCCTTCGACTCCGCCGGCCGCCTCTGGATCACGGAGTCGCGCGAATACCCCTTTGCCGCGACCAACGCCGCCCTTGCCCGCGACACCATCCGCATCTTCTCCGACTTCGACGACCATGGCCGCGCCCGCAAGATCACCA
This sequence comes from Klebsiella pneumoniae, assembly GCA_943330855.2. Taxonomy (GTDB): domain Bacteria; phylum Verrucomicrobiota; class Verrucomicrobiia; order Limisphaerales; family SXTU01; genus SXTU01. The sequence goes on along the minus strand of CALQJI020000014.1, from coordinate 56,045 downwards.
CCTTCGCCACCAACCTCAACATCCCCATCGGCATCTACCCCTTCCGCAGTCCCGCCAAATCGGAAATCGGAAATCGGAAATCGGAAATGACCTGGAAATGCCTCGCCTGGTCCATCCCCAACATCTGGCTCTTCGAGGACACCGATGGCGACGGCGTCGCCGACAAGCAGGAGAAATTCCTCGGCCCCTTCGACTTTTCCCGCGACACGCATGGGAACCAAGCCAGCTTCCGCCGTGGCCTCGACGGCTGGATCTACGCCACCCACGGCTTCAACAACCAATCCCGCGTGTCGGGCCGCGACGGCCACGAAATCTCCCTCCCCTCCGGCAACGTCTATCGCTTCCGCCTCGACGGCTCCCGCGTCGAACACTGGACCCACGGCCAGGTCAACCCCTTCGGCCTCGCCTTCGACCCCCTGGGCAACCTCTACTCCGCCGACTGCCACAGCTCCCCCATCTACCAACTCCTGCGCGGCGCACACTACCCGAGCTTCGGCCGCCCGCACGACGGCCTCGGCTTCGCGCCCACGACCATTCAGCACTCGCACGGCAGCACCGCCATCGGCGGCATCGTGCATATCAGCGACCCCGCGTGGCCCGCCGAGTTTCAGGACAACCTCTTCATCGGGAACGTCCTCACCAGCCGCATCAACCGCGACCAACTCGAATGGCGCGGCAGCACCAGCGTGGGCAAGGAGAAGCCCGACTTCCTCAGCACCGACGACCCCTGGTTCCGCCCCGTGGACATGCAATTCGGCCCCGACGGTGCCCTGTGGGTGGCGGACTTCTACAACCGCATCATCGGCCACTACGAAGTCCCGCTGCTGCATCCGGGGCGCGACCGCGACCGCGGCCGCCTCTGGCGCATCGTTCCCCCCGTAGGAGCCGCCGAGGCCAGGAGCCGGACCGGCGACGACGCATCGAAGGAATCCGCCGCTGCACCTCGGCGGCTCCCCGACTTCACGCGAGCGGGTCGCGACGCCCTGCTCAACGAACTCCTTGGCCAGAACCCCACCCGTCGCGCCCTCGCCCGGGAGGAACTCGCCCTGCGCCCCGATGCCAACCAGGACGGACTCCTCACCCAGGCCGCGCAAGGCAGCTGGCGTTTCCGGCAGCAGGATAACCGTGAAGGGCTGATGACCTCCGCCCTGTGGCTCCTGCAACGCGCCGGCCAGCTCGATGACAAAACCCTGCTCGGCGCGCTCACCGACCGCGACGAACCCATCCGCGTCCACGCCGCCCGCGTGCTCACGCAGCGCGGCCTTCAGGCCGCAGAAGCGCCCTCACGCCCCGGAGCATCCCTTGCCTCCAGCGGCGTGAACGCCGCGCCCCTCGCCGCCCTCCGCACCGCCCTCAACGACATGAGCGCCCACGTCGTCCGCGCCGCTGCGGACGCCCTCGCCGCGAATCCTCACCCCGACAACCTCCCTCCGCTCCTCGCCTTGCAGAAGCGCGTCCCCGCCGAGGACACCCATCTCACCCACGTCCTGCGCATGGCCCTTCGCGAGCAACTCCGCCAGCCCGGCGCCTTCGCCAAGCTCTCCGGCGAGCCGCTCCCGCCCGCCGATGCCCGCGCCTTCGCCGCCATTGCCACCAGCCTGACTAACGCCGAAGCCGCTACCTTCCTCGTCCGCCACGTCGAGACCCACACCGAGCCAGCGGAAGTCCTCGCCCGCTACGTCACCCACGCCGCCCGCTACGCCCCGGACGCCGACCTGCCGAAACTTGCCGCCATCGGTCGCAAACAATTCACCGCCGACCTCGACACCCAAGCCGCCCTCTTCAAGGCGATGCACGACGGCCTGACCGTTCGCGGCGGCGCGCTGCCACCGGACTTGCGCGCCTGGGGCACCGACCTCGCCGGACAACTCCTCGCCCCCGCCGCCCAGTCAGCCGCTTGGACCTACGTGCCTTTGAACCCCGACCAGCCGGGCCGCAATCCCTTCGCCTTCGAGGAGCGCACCAGCGCCGACGGCCAGAAGACCCGCCTCATGTCCAGCTTCCCGCACGGCGAGACCCTGACCGGCGTCCTGCGCTCGCCCGTCTTCGTCTTGCCGAAGCAACTCGCCTTCTACCTCAGCGGCCACGACGGCACACCGGGGCAGCCCGCTGGGGGCAAGAACCACGTCCGCCTGCGCCTCGTCTCGGAGAATGGGAAGGCCGAAGCTGCGCTGCGTCCTACTGCTTCCGACTCCCTCTCCCTTCATCGGATGAGGGGAGAGGGTTGGGGTGAGGGGTTACGGGCATCGGCGCAAGCGGCCGCACCCCTCATCCGGCCTGCGGCCACCTTCTCCCCTCCTCCGAGGAAGGGAGAAGGCGAGTGCCCGCCCGCTCTCGGCCACCGGGAGGCCGAATTGTCACCAAAACGGGCTGCGTCGCTCCCGCTTCGGGCGGGAGAGGGGCGGGGCGGGGGAGAATTCGTCTCACGTCAGACTGAAGCTGCCTACCTTCAGGTAGCTTTGCTAGCCAGACAGGAAGAAGCCGCACTCCATCAGGCTGAACCACGAGGCCAACGGGTAGAATCGTGTGACCAACGTGTTGAAACGGACGGCCGACGTGTAGAATCAGCCCACCGACGTGCAGAATCTAGTGACCGACGTGTAGAATCGCCTCCCCAGCCTCGTCGGGATGACGATTCACTACGTCGGCGGGACGATTCTACACGCTGGACAGACGATTCTACACGTCGGGCAGACGGTTCTACACGTCGGCTGGATGATTCTACACCCCGGGAGGACGCTCCTGCATGTCGGGAAGACGATTCTACCCTCCCAGAGGACGAGTTGGCTCGAATCTCACAGACTCCAACCCGTCTGGCTGCCGCACAAGTAGGTCAGCGCGTCTCGCCTGACCCTCTGACTGAAGCTTCCGCCCAAGCGGGTGCTGTTCATTGGAAGGACAGGCGGGATCCACTGTCCTACGCCGCCGCGCTAGCCGTTGGAGCCTTGCCCAAGGGCGTCGTCCGCGAGGCCAAGGTGCCCCGGAACGACATCGCGCAGAAGATTACGTGGGACTTGGCCGACGTGGCCGGGAAGCGGGCCGTCATCGAGGTGACGGATGGCGATGACGGGAAGGCCTATGCCTGGCTGGCCTTCGGGCGGTTCGCCCCGGCCTTGCCGGAGCTGACCTTGGGGGAGGTCCAGTCCCTCGCCCGCCGCCAGCAAGCCGGCGCGGAGCTGGCGCGGTCGCTCAAGCTAGCGACGCTGGAGCCGGTGGTGGCCAAGCTCTTCACCGAGGCGACGGATGCCGCCGTCCGCGCCGCTGCTGGGCGCGCGTGGCTGGCGCTGAATGCCGCCGCCGCCCTCCCGCAGGTCGAGCCGCTCGTGCGCGATGCCGCCCAGCCGGAGACCTTGCGCGCGGAACTCGCGGCGCAGCTCGGCGAGGCGGCGGAGGCGCGCGGCTTGGCCGTGGTCGTGGCCGCGCTGACGAATGCGCCCACGCGGTTGCAGACGCGCTTTGCCACGGGGCTCGTGAGCACGGCGGCGGGGGCGGAGCAGTTGCTCGCCGCCGCCGAGGCCGGTCGTATCGCCGCGCGGCTCTTGCAGGACCGGACCTTGACCGACCGCCTCCGGGCCAGCCCCGCGCGCGATGCCTCGGCGCGTTTGGCCGCGCTGGTGAAGGGCCTCCCCGCCGCCGACGTGCTGCTGCACAAGATGATTGAAGCCAAGCGCGCCGGGTTCGATGCCAAGCAAGCCAACGCGGGGCGCGGGGCGGAGGTCTTCGCCAAGGCATGCGTCGCCTGCCATCAACTGGAGGGCAAGGGCGCGCTGGTGGGACCGCAGCTCGACGGCATTGGCGGGCGGGGGCTGGAGCGGCTGCTGGAGGATGTGCTGGACCCGAACCGGAACGTGGACAAGGCGTTCCGCACCACGGTCTATGTGCTGAAGGACGGCGAGACGTTGAGCGGCCTGCACCGGCGGGAGGAAGGTGGCGCGTTCATCTACGCGTTGGCGAATGGTCAGGAGGCCCGCGTGCCGAAAGAGTCCGTCAAAGAGCGCCGCGAGACGGATACTTCGTTGATGCCCGCGAATTTCATCGAGGCGCTCACGGCGGCGGAGCTGAATGACCTGTTGGCGTTCCTGCTGGGCAAGTCGGGGAAGTGACAGAGGTGCCCGGCTTCACGATGCAGTGGGAAGCGCTCCTTCTCCCTTCCTCGGAGGAGGGGGAGAAGGTGGCCGCAGGCCGGATGAGGGTGGGGCCACTTGCGCCGCAGCCTGTAACCCCTCACCCCAGCCCTCTCCCCTCCTCCGAGGAAGGGAGAGGGAGTCGAAGGCGGTAGAACTTTGCGGCCTTTCTCCCTCACCCCAGGCCGCTCCCGCTGGAAGAGGGAGCGACGCAGGCCGCGTTGGCGTCACGCCGGGCGGGCGACGCGTCAGGCCACGTCCACCAGGCCGCGTCCGCGTCCGGCGGGGACATCGAACGGGTCGGCGGTGGCGGGCTTCTTGTTGGGCAACACCAGCCACGCTTCGAGGAAGAGGAAGGCCAGCATCCCGAGGAGGAAGATGCGCCAGATTTCTCCCTGCAACGCGTCGCTGCGGGCGGTGCGCTCTTGGAGGAGTTGCAAGGGCAGGGGACCGAGGAGCTGCTTCGCGAGGGCGGGTTCGAGGACGGTGCGGTCGTCTTCGGCGCTCGGGCGGTTGACGGCGAGGAGGCGTTCGCCAGCGCGGTAGATGCCGGCGTGGAGGGCGATGTTCTTGCCCAGGGAACCGTCGGCGGAGGTCCATTGCTTCGCGCGGTCGAGGGCGCTGAGTTCGCCGCACGCGACCATGGTCTCCTGATTCAAGCGGCGCGCGCCGGTCTGGAGGAGGCGTTGCAACATCGGCACGAGCACGGGGCCGTCGCCGAGGGTGGACCAGTCGTCGTGCGGGACGGTGGCGCAGAAGAAGAACTGGCCTTTGCCCAAAGCGCGGCGGGTGAGGAGGGGCGAGCCGTCGGCGAAGGAGGCGAGGGCGGTGGGTTCGCCCGTGATGGGCTGGCGACGCGGGATGTCGAGGTCGGCGAGCGGGAGGCTGAGGCCTTCGTCGGTCTTCGCGAGCGGGCCTTCTTGTTGTTCCCACTTGGCGACCTTGAACGGTTTGTCGGCGGGCGCGGGCTGCGCGTCGGCCCAGCCGAGGCCGAGGAATTTCCCCGTGTCCGGGCGGCCGGGCGGGAGGAATAGCACGGCCCCGCCCTCCTCGATGAAGCCGCGCAGGCGCTTCTCGCCAGCGGCGTCGGGCAGCGGCGCGTGCCAGATGAGGAGCGTGGCGTTGGAGCCGGTGCGCTCGGCGAAGGCGGCGGGTGTGAGCACCTCGGCGGGCTGGCGCGTGGCGGGGGCGAGCGCGGCGAGTTGGGCATTGCGAATGAGCGCGGGCTGGTCGCTGACGACCGTGGCGCGGAGGGCGGAGTCGGAGCCGAAGACAAAGTAAGCTGAGTTGTCGCGGGCGTTGGCGTCGGCGGGAAGTTCGAGCGCGCCCCAGCCGAGACCCTTCGCCGGGCCGAGGTCCACCTTGTGCCGCCAACGGAGGGCCGCGCCGTCCATGTCGAGTTCGGTCTGCGACTTGACGCCGTTGAGCGTGAGGGCGAGCGGGAAGCGCGCTGGGCTGCTGCCGGCGGGGGCGTTGCGGGCGAGGTCGAGCGCGAGGTTGAGTTCCGCGCCGTCTGGGCGGGCGCGCCGGAAGACCTCGGCGAGCGTGGCGGAGGTGTTCGGCTCGCGGTCGTCATCGAAGGCGAGGAGACGCACGCGAATGCCTTGGGGGAGCTTGCCGAGCTGGGCGGTGACGGCCTTCCAGCGCTCGTCGTCGGGGAGCCAGTTGCTGCGTTGAAGGTCGGAGGCGAGCCAGAGTTCAGCGGCCCCGGCGCGGTTCTCGACGAGCCAGTTGTGGGCGAGCTGCAGCAGGGTTGGCAGGTCAGCCGAGGTGTCGGTGGGGCCGGTGAGCGTGGGTTCGAGCAGGGATTTTGCGTTGGCGAGCTGCTGCGGGATGCGCGTTGCGGAGTCGAGCAGGACGAGGTGGGATTTGTCTTGAAATTCGCGCGCGGCCTCGGCGAGGAGTTTCAAGGCTTGCTCGCGCTTGGTCACCGTTTGCCCGGCGAGACGCGACTCCATGCTGGCTGAGCGGTCGAGCACGATGACGATGACATCGGGCGCGGGGGAGAGCGTCCAGCCGAGCCAGCCGCCGGCCAGCGGGCGCGCGATGAAGAGCACAAGCGCGAGGACGGCGAGCGTGCGGAAGAGGAGGACGAGCCACTGGCGGAGCTTGGCGTGGCTGGTGGAGGCGCGCGTGGCCTGGAGCAGGAACATCATGGCCGCCCACGGCTGCGGCTTGTGGCGGAGGCGGTTGATGAGGTGGATGATGACCGGCACGAAGACCAGCGGCAGGCCCCAGAGGAGAAAGGGTTGAAGGAAGGTCATCGGAGCGAGGGCGGGGAATTACTTCTTCTCCAGCTTGCGCAAAATCTCCGCGTGGACGCGGGCCACATCGCCCATGTAGCCGTTCTCGTTCGCGCGCTCGGCGGCCTTGAAGATGTAGTCGCGCGCCTGCTTCGCGTCGCCGAGAGCCTCGAAGTAGATGCCGAGATAAAGGTGCGCGTAGAAGAGCGGCTCGCCCGCGCGGTTGTGCGCCGGGGCGGCCTTGGCGGCGGCGAGGACGTCCTCGGGTTTGGCCTTGCCGGCGAAGAGTTGGTGCACCTGCGACATGGGGACGCGGCCATCGCCTTCGATGGGAATGAGATTCTTTCGCGCCGGCTCCACGCCGTCCGCGCGCGCGGCGCAGAGGAAGTGCCAGACGGCGTTTTCGACGTCGTTGGAGTTCACGGTCTGGTGGATTTCGAACTGCTCCTTGCCGTCCTTGAAGCGGCCCGCGTAGTAGAGGGAGATGCCGCGCTGCCAGTGCTGGGGTTTCTGGTCGGGGACGAGCTTGAGGAACTGGTCGAAGTCCGTGAGGGAGTCGGCGATTTTGCCGAGCTTGAAGTGAGCTTCGCCCCGCGCCTGCCAAGCGGCCGAGGACTTCGGGTCGAGCTTGATGACCTCGGAATAATCGGCCGCGGCCTTTGCGTGCTGGCGCTGATTGACGTGGAGCTGCGCGCGAAGAAACCAGCTCTGCGGCTGCTTCGGCGCGGCTTCGGTGAGCTTCGTGGCGAGCGCGATGGCAGCGGGGATGTCGCCCTTGCGATAGGCGGCGATGGCTTGCTGCGCGAGTTCGCTGGTGTCGGATTCCTTCGGGCGAGCGGGTTGAGCGGAGCCGTGTGCGGCAGCGAGCAGCGTGGCGAGTGCGAGTGCGAGGAGCTTCATGTGAGTTCAGTGGTTGGGGGCAACAAACTTGAGGCGGCAGTAATCTTCGTAGCGGTGGAAGGACGATTGCGTGAGTGGGGCGCAGCTCGTCAGGTCTGGGGATTCATAATTCTTCGAGTAGTCGTAGCGGCACAGTGCGAAGCGCCAAGTGTCGCCGGCCTTCGGGCCGCCGTTGGTGTGGTGAAAATCCTTCCACGGAATGCGCCCCTCGACGGACCAGCCGGCGTCGTTGTCGCGCCAGTTGTTCAATGTCCCGCGCAATAACACGGCGGTTTTCATGTTGAACTTGGAGTCGGCAGGCGAGCTCATGGCCCGCCGCATTCCGCCCGCACCGCGAGAGGGCATGAAGCAATGGAACTGCGCGTTGAGCGGGTTGATTTGAAATTCGTAGTAGGCGTGGCTCTGCTCGCTCGGCTTGAAAAAAAGCTCAAAGACGTCGTTGTCCCAGATGTGTCCGTTGGTATTACGTTCGTCGGCGTAGAGGTCGGCGTCCTCCATCTCAGCGTGGAAGTAAAGGTAGTGGTCGTCCCACAACAGGCGGGCCTTGGTCGTGGTCTTGCCTGGTCGCTTGGCCCAAAAAGCGGTGAAGGAATCGATGATGACCGCTTGCTGCCAGGCAGGCTCGTCGGCTTTGCCATCGAGCGTAATGGCACCAGTGGCACGACGACACTCGTGGTCGGTGGGGACGGCGGAAGATGAGGCTGCAGGACTGGCGGAGACAGCGAGAACGAGTAGTAGGACGAAGAGCAGGGCGGGTTTCACGCGCGGACGATAAGAGCCAACGCGACGCAGGTAAATCGCGAATTTATGAAGGTGACGTGGAAAAGTCGGGCAAAAGCTCGGCAGGAACAAGAAAGTCCAGAAAAAATGTTGACTCTATTTGGCTGCCGCATAGTTTGTCCGCCCGGTTCACAGGAATCGTCAGAAGATTTAAGAGCATATCGGCCCGGTTACGACAGCAGGGCAAGCAGCGCAGGTGCTTTTTTGTCATGACGGGAACTGTGTGACCAACGGGTGAAAGTAATTTCGCCCATGTAGCTCAGTTGGCAGAGCACGTCCTTGGTAAGGACGAGGTCACCGGTTCAACCCCGGTCATGGGCTCCAGAATTTAGGCCGGTCGGCAACGGTCGGACAACGCAGCAGAGTCAAACCACTAACTAGAACATCGCAATGGCAAAAGAAGCGTTTAAACGGACCAAGCCCCACGTGAACGTCGGCACTATCGGCCACGTTGACCACGGCAAATCCACCCTCACGGCGGCCTTGGTCGCCGTGCAACACCGCAAGGGCCTAGCCCCCGCAATTTCGTACGCCGACATCACCAAGGGCGGCACGGTGCGGGACGAGAACAAGACCGTGACGATCGCGGCGTCGCACGTTGAATACGAGTCATCGCTGCGCCACTACGCGCACGTTGACTGTCCGGGCCACGCCGATTACGTTAAGAACATGATCACCGGTGCGGCCCAAATGGACGGCGCGATTCTTGTGGTTTCCGCCGCTGACGGCCCGATGCCCCAGACGCGCGAGCACATTCTCCTCGCCCGTCAGGTCGGCGTGCCGTCCGTCGTGGTTTTCCTGAACAAGGTTGACCTCGTGGATGACCCGGAACTTTTGGACCTCGTCGAGATGGAAATTCGCGACTTGCTCACAAAGTATCAATTCCCCGGGGAAACGACTCCGATCGTCCGTGGCAGTTCAGCCGCAGCGCTTGCTGGCACGCCGGAAGGGGAGAAGGCGATTCAGGATTTGCTCAACGCAGTTGACACGTTTATTCCCGAACCGGTGCGCGAGGTTGACAAGCCCTTCCTCATGTGTATTGAGGACGTGTTCAACATCGAAGGCCGTGGCACTGTCGTGACAGGTCGTGTGGAGCGCGGCATCATCAAGAAGATGGATGAAGTCGAGATCATCGGCATCAAGGAGACGCGCAAGACGACAGCGACCGATCTGGAAATGTTCCGTAAGTTGCTCGACGAAGCGCGTTGCGGAGAAAACGTCGGGGTGCTCCTCCGTGGCACAAAGAAGGAAGACGTCGAGCGCGGCATGGTATTGGCCAAGCCTGGTAGCATCAAGGCCCAGACCAAGTTCAAGGCCGAGGTCTATGTGCTTACCAAGGACGAGGGTGGCCGCCATACGCCGTTCTTCAACAAGTATCGCCCGCAGTTCTACTTCCGCACGTCTGACGTGACCGGCAACGTCACCCTCCCCGAGGGCGTGGAAATGGTGATGCCTGGTGACAATGTTTCGGTGGATATCGAACTCATCGTCGGTGTCGCCATGGAAAAGGGACAGCGCTTCGCCATCCGTGAAGGGGGCCGCACTATCGGCGCGGGTCGCGTGAGCGAGCTCATCGCCGTGGTCTAAAACTGCGTAATTAACGGGGAAGATGGGTTTTGTGCCCATATTCCCAATAGTATCAATTCACAGAAATAACATCCGAGTGGAAGTAGGGCGTTAGCTCAATTGGTAGAGTAGCGGTCTCCAAAACCGTTGGTTGGGGGTTCGAGTCCCTCACGCCCTGCCAGTCGGTGCTGGAGGGGTGGCAGAGTGGTCTATCGCGGCGGTCTTGAAAACCGCTTCGGGTTAACGCCCGACGGGGGTTCGAATCCCTCCCCCTCCGCCAGGCCGGATGAAGCAGTCGAAATAAAAGTCGTGAGCACGTTGCAATACATTTTACTGGGTGTGGCCGTCGCCGTGTTCTTCTGGGCATGGCAGAAGGGCTACCTGCTCAGTCTGGGTAACTACGTCGACGATACGAAGATCGAGTTGCGCAAATGCACTTGGCCGACGCGTGCCGAGCTGAAAGGCTCGACGGTAGTGGTCATCGTGAGCACAGGCCTCATGGCCGTGTTTACGGTTGGCGTTGATTTCGTGATCAGCCAGTTGATCATCCTGCTGAACAACAACTTTTAACGAAACGCACACCATGCAAAGCCAGTGGTTCGCCATTCATACGTTGTCAGGCCAGGAATTAAAGGTTCGGGACAACATCGAAAAACGCATCAAGACAGAGGAGATGCAGGAGTTCATCAAAGAAGTCCTCGTCCCAATGGAGAAGGTTGTAGAAGTCCGAAACCAGAAGAAGACAGTAACGAACAGAAAGCTGCATCCGGGCTATGTCTATATTGACATGGTTCTGTTGGACGAGAACCGCCGCCTGTTGGACAAACCTTGGTATTTCATTCGTGAGACAACTGGCATTATCGGTTTCGTAGGTGGTGACCGCCCGGTATCCGTGACCAGAGACGAGATGGCGGTTATTAAAGAACAAATTTCACAATCTGAGGACACTGAGAAACCCAAGGTCAACTTCGAAGTGGGCGAGACAATTAAAATCAATGATGGTCCTTTCCTGAATTTCAGTGGTGCTATCGAGGAAATCGACCCAGCTCGTGGTAAACTGAAAGTCACAGTGAACATTTTCGGACGGAACACACCCGTCGAACTCGAATATTGGCAGGTAGAGAAGGCGTAACGCGGTTTAGTTCAGAGACAGCAACAGCAGCATTTCCATCCCCTTATGGCAAAGAAAGTAACCGGATCAATCAAGTTAGCCATCGCCGCAGGCCAAGCCAACCCCGCGCCGCCCGTCGGTCCAGCACTCGGACAGCACGGCGTGAACATCATGGCCTTCTGCAAGGAATTTAACGCGGCCACCAAAGAACAGGCTGGGTTGATTATCCCCGTGATCATCACGGTGTATCAGGATAAGTCCTTCACCCTAGTCTACAAATCACCGCCCGCTTCAATCCTTCTGAAGAAGGCCGCAGGGGTTGCGTCAGGCTCTAAAACTCCCAATAAGGACAAAGTTGGAAAAGTTACCCGCAAGCAGATATTGGAGATCGTAAAAATGAAACATAAGGATTTAAACGTGAACAGCGAGGACGCAGCCGTGCGCCTCATCTCCGGCACTGCTCGGAGCATGGGAATTGAAGTCGTTGGTTAAACCAGTAACGCGGGAGGGCGCTTAACGTCCGTACGCACCGCAAATAACAAAATGCCCAGCAAACGCTACGTCAAAAACGCTAAATTAGTAGAAGACAGGAAGATGCTTCCGCTTAAGGAAGCCATTCAGGTCCTGCTCAAATTCGAAAAAGCCAAATTCAACGAAACTGTTGACCTTGCTTTCCGCCTCGGCGTTGACCCAAAACAAAGTGATCAGATGGTTCGCGGCACGGTTCCGTTGCCACACGGTTCTGGTAAGAACGTCCGCGTTCTCGTTTTCGCCAAGCCAGGGCCCACGGCTGATGCTGCTCGCGCGGCAGGCGCGGAGTTCGTCGGTTTCGACGACATGATTAAAAAATGCACTGAAGGTTGGGTGGACTTCGATGTTGCAGTCGCGACACCGGAGGCAATGGTTGAGGTGCGCAAACTTGGCAAAGTGCTCGGACCGCGCGGCCTCATGCCCAATCCGAAGACTGGCACCGTCACCGACGACACGGCAAAGGCGGTAAAAGAAGTGAAGGCTGGCCGAGTCGAGTTCAAAGTGGACAAGGCCGGTAACATACATGTGCCAGTTGGCAAGATCACGTTTAAATCTGACGCCATCGAGGAGAATGCTCGAGTGGTTATTGAGGCAATCGCCAAGGCGCGTCCGGCCAGCGTGAAGGGCGTCTTCCTTCAGAGCTGCACCATCTCAGCCACCATGAGTCCGGGCGTCCGCGTGGACACCCGCGAGTTCGTCGCCTCCGTGTAAACTCAACTCACCAGATTCCCATGCGTGCCGAAAAGAAATTTATTACCAGCGAATACGTTGCGCGGCTTAACGCCTCGCCATTTTTCATCGTCGTGGACTACACGGGTCTGACCGTGAAGCACTTCAACGAACTGCGCACACGCCTGCGCAATGGTGGTGCCGAAGCTCATGTTGTCAAGAATAGCATCTTCAGAATTGCGGCCCAAGAAACAGGGCTCGCCGACCTCTCTGGCGCGTTGACGGGCCAGATCGCTGTTATCACAGGGAAGAAGGACGTCTCCGCCGCTGCGAAGACTCTCAAGAAATTCGCAGCCGAGTTCGAGAAACCCAAACTCAAGTTTGGGCATCTCGGGAACAAGCGCCTCGAAAGCGCAGATTTGCTCGCTCTCGCCGAACTGCCGTCGCTCGAGGTCCTGCGTGGAAAACTCCTCGGGGTGCTTCAAGCCCCGGCGCAGAAACTCGTCGCGCTCATCAACACGCCAGGGTCTCAGCTCGCGCGTGTAATTAAGGCCAAGGCCGACCAACCCGCCTGAACAATCTCCCGCTCGCCGTTGCGAATGGGGTGAAAAAACAACGAAACAAATAGAGTGAATCGTCGGCCGGCGGCTGCTGGCTCAAATCTCCGGGGCTCCGGGGGCGACGAGACTAAAGAAAGAAAATATGGCTGATATCGCAAAGTTGGTTGAAGATTTGAGCGCGCTTACCGTTTTGGAAGCCGCCGACCTCGTGAAGCAGTTGGAAGGCAAGTGGGGCGTGACAGCTGCCGCTCCCGTGGCTGTAGCCGCTGCTGGTGGTGCTGCTGCTGCTGCCGCTCCTGCTGAAGTCAAGGACACATTTGACGTGATTCTAAAGGAAGCCGGTGCCAACAAGATTGGCACCATCAAGGCCGTCCGTGAAGTGAAACCTGGTCTAGGTCTTGCCGAAGCTAAGACACTTGTTGAGGGAGCTCCTAAGGCTGTCCTCGAGGGCGTTAACAAAGTCGAAGCCGAAGCCGCTAAGAAGAAACTCGAAGAGGCCGGTGCGAAGGTTGAACTCAAGTAAGCATTGTCATTCAAGCGGACGGCGGCCCCTGAGCCGCCGTCCGTTCTTCCTCCTGAGGGAGTGTTGAACGGCCCAGCGATCCAATTTGTTGCAGAAGTAATTTTTGATTTTTTAGCGGACTTCCGAGGCTAACCTGGAAGGCTGCCTCTTTTCGTCCCATAATGAAAATGCCCGGACAGTGCCGGGCCAGCTCGAAAATACAAATGCCAACGCGCCACGCAGAACGCATCAACTTCGGCAAGATCAAGGAACCCCTTGTTCCGCCGAACATGATCGAAATCCAGGTCAACTCCTACATCGAGTTCCTGCAAACCCAAGTGACGCCTTCCAAGCGTAAAAACCTAGGGCTGCAAGCCGTGTTCAACGAAGTCTTTCCGATCGAGAGCTACGATGGCAAGACCGTGCTCGAATACACCGGTTTCGAAATTGGCGACCCCAAACTTTCATGGCTTGATAGTATTAGGGAAGGTTTGACTTTTGGTGCACCACTCCACGTCACCTTCCGACTTCGGGATGAGGCGCGCGGAGCGAAAGAGGAAAAAGTGTTCATGGGCGAGTTGCCTCTGATGACCCCGCAGGGCACGTTCGTTATCAACGGTGCCGAACGCGTTATAGTCAGCCAGCTCCATCGCTCGCCCGGTCTAGCCTTCGAGGAAACGATTCACCCGAACGGAAAGAAACTCCACAGTTTCCGCATTATCCCTGATCGTGGCTCGTGGTATGAGGCGATGTTCGATACGAGTGACATGCTATATGTCTACCTCGACCGCAAGAAGCGCCGGCGAAAGTTTCTGACCACCACTTTGTTTCGTGCCCTTGCGTTCCTCGATGGGGATGAGAAACCCAAGAAGGATGTTGTTCGCGGCACTGACGAAGAGATAATCAAACTGTTCTACGATATCGAGGAATTGCCAGTGAAGAAAGCCGAGACACTCGAAGATATCGCCAACAAAGTCCTCGTTGAGGACGCAATTGATGCGGACAAGAACATCGTCGTGGCCCGCGCGTTTGAACCTCTCTCAAAAGCGGTCGTCAAGCAGATCGCCGAACTGGGGGTCACCAAAATCAAGGTGGTGGATACCTCGGTGGACGATGGTATCATTATCAAGTGCCTCAAGAAAGACCCCACCAAGAACGAGGAGGAAGCACTCAAGGATATTTACCGCCGCCTCCGCCCAGGCGATCCGCCCACCGCCGCCAACGCTCGCTCGCTTATCAAGCGACTCTTCTTTGACTCGAAACGTTACGACCTCGGCCGCGTGGGTCGCTATAAGATTAATCAAAAGCTCAACTTCGGTGAGACAGCTACTTCACGCATTCTCACTAAAGCTGACTTGGTTCACGCAACGAAGTATCTCCTCAGGCTCAAAAAAGGACAGGGCAGCGTTGATGACATTGACCACCTCGGTAGCCGCCGCGTTCGAACTGTAGGCGAACTTCTGGCCAACCAGTGCCGCGTAGGACTGGCTCGCACAGAACGCCTCGTGAAGGAGCGCATGACGCTCTTCGATCAGGAAGTCGACACGATGACGCCCGCTAAGCTCATCAACCCGAAGGCTCTTTCCGCCGTAGTGCGTGATTTCTTTGGGCGATCACAGCTGTCGCAGTTCATGGACCAGATTAACCCGCTCGCCGAGCTGACACACAAACGGCGCTTGTCGGCTCTCGGACCTGGGGGACTTTCACGTGATCGTGCGGGTTTCGAAGTGCGCGATGTGCATCCGTCCCACTACGGCCGCATCTGCCCGATTGAAACACCTGAAGGCCCAAACATCGGACTCATCGCTTCGCTCGCAACTTTCGCGCGCGTGAACGACTTCGGATTCATAGAGACGCCCTACCGCAAAGTTGTGAAGGGCCGAGTGACCGGCGAACTTGACTACCTGACAGGTGACCGCGAGGAAGGCTTCACGATCGCACAGGCAAACGCGCCGTTTGATGAAAAGGGCCACTTCACCTCCGACCGAGTTACATGCCGTCGCAAGGGCGACTTCGTCGATATGGAGCCTAACGAAGTGGATTACATGGACGTGTCCCCAAAGCAGCTCGTCTCCGTAGCTGCCGGGTTGATCCCGTTCCTCGAGCACGACGATGCGAACCGCGCTTTGATGGGCTCGAACATGCAGCGCCAAGCGGTGCCGCTGCTGATCACCGAAGCTCCATTCGTCGCCACTGGCTTGGAAGAGCGTGTCGCGCGTGATTCCATCGCCGTGCTAATCGCCGAGGAGGCTGGAAAAGTCGCCTCAGTGTCTGGCGACCAGATCATCATCACGAAGGACGGGAAGATCCCTGACTCCAAAAAGAAGCTTAAACATTCGCCCGAAGACGGCGTGTGGATCTACCGCCTCCGCAAGTTTATGCGTTCAAACGCAGCAACATGCGTGAACCAACAACCCCTCGTCGCCAAAGGCGATACGATCAAGAAGGGGCAGATCATCGCCGACGGCCCGTGCACCGATGGTGGCGAACTCGCGCTCGGACGGAACGTGCTAGTAGCGTTCATGCCATGGAACGGCTACAACTTCGAGGACGCCATCCTGATCAGCGAGCGCATCCTCAAGGACGATGTGTTCACCTCGATCCACATCGATGAGTTTGAAGTGGGCGCGCGCGATACCAAGCTCGGGCCTGAGGAAATCACCCGTGATATTCCGAACCTCGGCGAAGAGGCACTCAAAAACCTCGGACCCGACGGCGTGATCCGCATCGGCGCAGAAGTAAAACCCGGCGACATTCTCGTCGGTAAGATCACCCCGAAGTCTGAGACCGAACTCGCCCCGGAAGAGCGCCTACTCCGCGCGATCTTCGGTGAGAAGGCAGCTGACGTGAAGGACACTTCGCTCAAAGTCCCGTCTGGCACTTACGGCATGGTCATGGACGTGAAGGTTTCGGCGAAGAAGCCGGCAGACATGATGAATTCATCTCTTCCGGTGAAACCCGAGACCAACGACACCAAGCGCGCGCAGAAGGTTGTGGACGAGGAATACAAGGGCAAGATTGAGACCCTCCGTGACCAACTGACCGAGGCTCTCTCGAACATTCTGCTCGGCGAGAAAATTCCGCTTGATGTGACCAACGCTGAAACCGGTGAGATCATCATTCCCGCCAACCGTAAGATCACTAAAACCTTATTGCGCAAACTGGCCCAGGTTTATGACAAGATCGAAATAGATCCGTCGCCGATCCGGAACAAGATCAACGAGATAATCGGTACCTTTAAGAAGAAATTCGATGAGTTGCAGATGCAGCACGACGAAGAAGTCGGTCGCGCCGAGTCAGGCGAGGACGTTGACCCCGGCGTGATCAAGCAGGTGAAGGTCTACATCGCCTCAAAGCGTAAGCTCTCAGTTGGTGACAAAATGGCCGGCCGCCACGGGAACAAGGGCGTCGTTGCCAAGATTGTGCCCGAGGAAGACCTCCCGTTCCTCGCGGACGGCACACCCGTGGACATCGTGCTCAACCCGCTGGGCGTGCCTTCGCGCATGAACGTCGGGCAACTTCTCGAGACGCACTTGGGCTGGGCGGCAAAATTCCTGGGACTCAAATTCGCTACGCCTGTCTTCGACGGCATCAAGGAGAAGGAAATCCGGGGCTACCTCAAGGAGGCGGGTGAATTGCACAAGAAGGAAGTCGGCCAGGTGCTCGTCGGTGAGCACGGCAAAGCCAACTTGTTCGATGGTCACACTGGTGAGTCCTTCGATCAGGAGATTGTCGTCGGCTACATCTACATGATGAAACTCGGCCACTTGGTTGCGGACAAGATTCACGCCCGCGCTGTCGGCCCTTACTCGCTCGTCACCCAGCAACCGCTAGGCGGCAAGGCGCAGTATGGCGGCCAGCGCTTCGGCGAAATGGAAGTGTGGGCGATGGAAGCCTACGGAGCGGCCTACACGTTGCAGGAGCTCCTGACCGTGAAGTCCGACGACGTCCAAGGCCGCACGCGCATTTACGAAGCCATCGTCAAGGGCGACAACGCCCTCGAGGCAGGCGTGCCCGAGTCGTTCAACGTCCTGGTGAAGGAAATGCAATCTCTGGGCCTCGACGTGAAGGTCGGCTACAGCAATCCTGTGGACCAAGCCGCGCACTCCCCCAACCCGCAGGCCATGCTGGCTGCACTCTGATTTAACGCAAACAACCCACGCACTAGACGTTATGATTAGCGCCAAAGACACCGCCCGCGAATTGTTAGGCTTGGACAAGGTTAACCTGGTTGATTACGTCAGTATCACAGTCGCCAGCCCGGAAATCATGCGGACATGGTCCAAGGGTGAGGTCAAGAATCCCGAAACCATCAACTACCGCACGTTCAAACCCGAAAAAGGTGGGTTGTTCTGCGAACGTATTTTCGGGCCTGTGAAGGACTGGGAATGTTCGTGCGGTAAATATAAGCGCATCAAGCATCGCGGTGTCGTTTGTGACCGCTGCGGCGTCGAGGTCACACTCGCTCGGGTGCGGCGCGAACGGATGGGCCACATCGAACTCTCCGTGCCGGTTTCGCACATCTGGTTCTTCAAGTGTATGCCCTCCCGCCTCGGCCTCATGCTCGACATGACAGCGCGCAATCTGGAACGCGTCATTTACTACGAGGACTATCTCGTCATTGATGCTGGTAACACCCCGCTTAAGCAAAACCAACTCCTCAGCGAGCACGAATATCGCGAGGCGAAGGAAACTTACGGAGCGGACGCGTTCATCGCGAAGATCGGTGCGGAAGGGGTGCGCGACGGCTTGGCGCGACTCGACCTGCAGAAGATTATTGGCGAGTTGGAAATTGCAATGACCGAGACGAAGTCCAAGCAAATTCGCAAGAAGCTAGCCAAGCGCATTAAACTTCATCAGGGCTTCCTCGCTTCAAAGACGCGCCCTGAGTGGATGATTCTCACGGTGCTGCCGGTGATCCCTCCCGACCTGCGGCCCCTGGTGCCGCTCGAAGGTGGACGATTCGCTACCTCGGATCTTAACGACCTCTACCGCCGCGTCATCAACCGAAACAATCGGTTGAAGAATCTGCTCCAGCTCAAAACCCCCGAGGTTATTATCCGAAATGAGAAGCGCATGTTGCAGGAGGCCGTCGATGCACTATTCGACAACGGTCGACACGGACGAGCCGTTACCGGCGCTGGCAACCGTTCGCTTAAGTCGCTTTCCGACATGCTCAAGGGCAAGTCGGGACGCTTCCGTCAGAACTTGCTCGGCAAGCGCGTGGATTACTCGGGCCGTTCCGTTATTGTCATCGGACCGGAGCTGAAACTCCACCAGTGCGGTCTGCCGAAGAAGATGGCGCTCGTGCTGTTCGAACCATTCATTATTCGCAAGCTCAAGGAACGTGGCTACGTTCATACCGTCCGCTCGGCCAAGAAGATGATCGAGCGCCAGTCGCCCGAAGTCTGGGACATCCTAGAAGAGGTAACACGCGGGCATCCCGTGCTTCTCAACCGCGCTCCCACTTTGCACCGCCTCTCGATTCAGGCGTTCGAACCGACGCTCATTGAAGGCGAAGCGATTCGTATTCACCCGCTCGTGTGCACCGCCTACAACGCGGACTTCGACGGCGACCAGATGGCAGTTCACGTGCCCCTGTCTGTCGAGGCGCAGATCGAAGCGCGCATGTTGATGATGGCGCCGCTGAACGTGTTCAGCCCGTCGTCCGGCAAGCCGATCATGACGCCGACGCAGGACATCACGCTCGGCTGCTACTACATCACCGCTGAACCGCGGGCGGCGAAGACTAAGAAGCGATTAATGCTTTTCGGCTCAAAGGACGAAGTCATGTTC
The DNA here is from genome assembly GCA_943330855.2 of Klebsiella pneumoniae. GTDB lineage: Bacteria > Verrucomicrobiota > Verrucomicrobiia > Limisphaerales > SXTU01 > SXTU01. The sequence goes on along the minus strand of CALQJI020000014.1, from coordinate 37,263 downwards.
GCTTACAGCGAAGGTGACCTGAAGACGCACGATCGCATTCTGCTCGCCAACCCGGATTTCGGCAAAAAGACGGTCTATGGTGTCGCGGACAAGAAGATCATTGAGACCACTGTGGGACGAGTGATTTTCTCTGAGATTTGGCCTGAGCCGATGGGCTTCGCTAACATCGTTGTGAACAAGAGCAAAATCGGTGACTTCATTTGGAACTGTTACAAGGCTGCGGGTCACGACAAGACCATCGAATCGTTGGATCTGCTCAAGGAACTTGGTTTCCGTGAGGCGACGAAAGCGGGCGTTTCGATCGGCATTGATGACATGATCATCCCGCACGCCAAGAAGGAGGAAATTGAGGGCGCGCTGAAGCAAATTGGCCAAGTGGACAAGCAGCACCGCGCTGGCGCAATCACCGGTGGCGAGCGCTATAACAAGGTCATCGACATTTGGACACATTGCACCGACCAAATCGCGAATGTTATGCTCAAGACCTTGCAAGAGAACCAAGGCAAGAAGGAGTTCAACCCGGTGTATCTGATGGTGGACTCCGGCGCGCGAGGCAATAAGGCGCAGGTCCGGCAGCTCGCCGGTATCCGCGGCCTCATGGCCAAGCCATCCGGTGAAATCATCGAGAAGCCAATTCTGTCGAACTTCCGCGAGGGCCTTACGGTCGTCGAATACTTCATGTCCACGCACGGCGCCCGCAAGGGTCTCGCCGACACGGCGCTCAAGACCGCTGACTCCGGCTACATGACGCGGAAACTTGTCGACGTGGCGCAGGACGTGATCATCCGCATAGTGGATTGCGGCACGACGAATGGCATCTGGGTTTCCGAAATCCGCGAAGGCGAGGAAGTGGTTGTAAAATTGGCTGAACGTCTCGTGGGCCGTCACGCCACAGAGGATGTCGTGGATCCGACCAGTCCTAAAACAAAGCTGGCCAAGGCGAATGAGGAAATTGACGAGATTAAGGCCAAGGCCATCGAAGCCGCGAACGTCGACCGCATCAAGATTCGCTCGGTGCTCACCTGCGAGGCGAAGGTCGGTTGCTGTATGCTCTGCTATGGTCGCCATCTCGGAACTGGTCTCACCGTCAAGTTGGGCGAGGCAGTCGGCATCATCGCCGCGCAGTCCATCGGCGAGCCGGGCACGCAGCTCACCATGCGCACGTTCCACTTGGGAGGAACGGCGTCACAGGTCTTCAAGCAGCCCCAGATCAAATCGAAGCTCGATGCCAAAGTGCGCTTCAACGAGTTGCGCATCGTCGAGTTGGAAGACGGGAATTGCATCGTTCTGAATAAGAACGGTTCGCTCACGCTACTGGCCGACGACGGCCGCGAGCTTGAAACGCACAACATTGTCATCGGGTCCGTCATCACCGTGAAGAACGGCGGCAAGGTGAAGAAGGGGGAGACCTTCGTGCAATGGGATCCTTACAATGTACCGATTCTCTCTGAGAAGGCCGGTAACATCGTCTTCAATGACATTATTGAAGGCGTGACCATGAAGCAGGAACTTGAGGAGTCTACCGGCCAGGAGGCCATGGTCATCATTGACCATAAGGAAGACCTCCACCCGCAAGTCATCATCCAGGACAAAAACGGAGAGCCGCTCGCGCAGTATCCAATTCCTGCTGGTGCACACATCGTTGTCAACGAGGGTGATCATATCGTTGCCGGATCCTTGCTGGCTAAGACTCCGCGTAAGTCGTCGAAAACGAAGGACATCACCGGCGGCCTCCCGCGTGTGGCCGAGCTCTTCGAGGCGCGTCGTCCGAAGGACGCCGCAGAAATTTCCAAGATTGACGGCATCGTTGATTTTGGAGCAAGCGTGCGCGGCAAACGCTGCATCACCGTCAAAGACGCGAAAACCGGCCTCGAGGAAGAACACCTCATCGCCACTGGTAAACACGTCATCGTGTTCAAGGGCGACTTCGTCAAGAAGGGCCAGCAACTCACGGAAGGGCCGGTCGTTCCGCACGACTTGCTCGATGTCTGCGGCACGCAGGAGTTGCAGGAGCATCTCGTCAACGAGATTCAGGAAGTCTATCGCGTGCAGGGCGTGACGATTAACGACAAGCACATCGAGATCATTATCCGGCAGATGCTTCGCAAGGTCCGCATCACCGAGCCGGGTGATACGGTGTTCCTATGGGGCGAGCAGATCGATAAGATCGCTTTCGACGAAGAGAACGCTCGTGTCGATAAAATGGGTGGCAAGCCCGCTGAGGGCGCTCCTGTTCTCCTGGGCATCACAAAGGCCAGTTTGGAAACGGAATCCTTTCTTAGCGCCGCATCGTTCCAAGACACCACGCGCGTTCTCACAGAGGCCGCCACTTTGGGCAAGAGCGACTACCTCCGTGGTTTCAAGGAGAACGTCATCATGGGTCACATCATCCCTGCGGGCACGGGTTTCCCGATGCACCGCAATGTCACACTCAAGCCGATGGTCGAGGAGTTGCCCGTCGAGGACGTCCCCGTGTCCGAGCCCAATGCTGTGGCTTCTCTGCTGGGCTGAAAAGTGAAAAGCACCCGTTCGTAAAAAAACAGTTTGCCACGACCACCGTGTTTGCTAACAATCCGCGCTCCTTTCCCATGAACAGGGATTGGGCGCAAACCTGAAGGCTTAACAGCATGCCGACTATCAACCAACTCGTCCGTAAAGGACGCACAAAGATCCGTTACAAGTCCAAGTCCCCGGCCCTCGAAGGAGCGTCCTTCCGTCGCGGGGTTTGCCTGCAGGTCATGACCCGCACGCCAAAGAAGCCGAATTCCGCGCTCCGCAAGGTCGCGAAAGTCCGCCTCACCAATGGCTATGAGATCATCGCCTATATCCCTGATGAGGGTCACAACTTGCAGGAGCACTCAATTGTGCTCGTGCGCGGTGGCCGCGTGAAGGATCTCCCCGGTGTCCGTTACCACATCGTGCGCGGCACATTCGACGCCGCTGGCGTTGAAAAACGCCGTGTGAGTCGATCGAAGTATGGCGTGAAGCGCCCCAAGCCCGCCAAGAAAGCCGCGTAATCTCAACAAGAAATCCTCGCCATGTCTCGTCGCCGCCAAGCCACCAAACGTCAAATCATCCCCGACGGCCGCTACAGCAGCGTGCTCGTCGGACGCCTCGTCAACACCGTCATGCAAGGCGGCAAGAAGAGCGTCGCTCAACGCATCGTCTACGGTGCGTTTACTTCGCTATCGGAGAAGTTTCCGGATGCCAGTCCGGTGGATGTTCTCCAGCGCGCGGTGGACAACGCCAAGCCACGTCTCGAGGTCAAGCCCCGCCGAGTTGGTGGTGCTACCTACCAGATTCCGCTTGAAGTTCCCTCTGACCGCCAGGCATCCCTCGCGGTGCGTTGGATCGTTAAATTCGCTGATGCCCGCAAGGGTATCCCCATGAGCCAAGCGCTCGCCGCTGAGATCATGGATGCCTATCAAGGCCAGGGGAACGCGATTCGCAAGCGCGACGAAGTCCACAAGACGGCTCAAGCGAACAAAGCCTTCGCGCATTTCCGCTGGTAGTCCAAAACCATTCTTGACGCCCCGCGGCGCATACCGTCACGGGGCGTTTTCTGTTGAGATCGTTAACATACTCTGCACATGAGCACCCTCGTTGAAAACAAGGCCGTTAATTCGCCCAATCGCGAATACACTTTAGAACGCACGCGTAACATTGGTATAGCCGCGCACATTGATGCCGGCAAGACCACGACCACTGAGCGCATCCTTTTCTACACTGGTCTAATCCACAAGATCGGCGACGTGGATGACGGCAATACTGTCACAGACTGGATGGAGCAGGAGCGTGAGCGTGGCATCACTATTACTTCCGCCGCCGTGACATGCTTCTGGACGCAGAAGACGGCGAAGCCGGGTGAGGAAGCCATCTACAAGGCGTTTAACAACATCGCGCACCGCATCAACATCATCGACACCCCCGGCCACGTGGATTTCACCGCCGAGGTGGAACGCTCCATGCGCGTGCTGGACGGTGCCGTGGCTGTGTTTTGCGGCGTGGCCGGCGTGCAGCCGCAGTCGGAGACGGTCTGGCGGCAGGCGACGAAGTATAACGTCCCGCGTATAGCGTTCGTGAACAAGATGGACCGCACCGGTGCGAACTTTGAAAACGCACTGGCGGATATGCGCAACAAGCTCCGTGCGTATGCGTTCCCAATCTTCCTGCCCATCGGGGCTGAAGACCAGTTTGCGGGTGTGATTGACCTAGTGAATCAGAAAGCATTTGTCTGGGGCCCAGGCGATGTCCTCACCGAAGGCCTCAATTACGAGGTGACGGACATCCCTGCCGCGTTGCAGGAAAAAGCCAAAGTTGCCCTCGCCGCTTTGATTGATGCCGTCTCGAACAAGGACGAAATCATCGAGAACCTCGTCCTTGAGGAGAAGCCTATCGCGCCCGAGGTGCTCAAGGCAGCCATTCGCCGCCTCACATGCAAACTCGAGTTCGTGCCCGTGCTCTGCGGCTCTGCCTTCAAGAAGAAGGCCGTTCAGGTGCTGCTGGACGCTGTGATTGATTACCTACCGTCGCCCCTGGACATTCCCGCCGCCGTCGGCCACGAAGTCGGCTCGGAGACGAAGGTGGAAGTCGTAACCGACGACAATAACAAGTTCTGCTCGCTCGCGTTCAAACTCTGGACCGATCCATACGCCGGCAAGCTCGTGTTCTTCCGCGTGTATTCCGGCAAGCTCAAAAAGGGCGACAACATCTACAATCCACGCACCCGCCGCCGCGAGCGCGTTAGCCGCCTGATGATTATTCAGGGCAGCGAGCGCAAGGACATCGACGTGGCCTACGCCGGTGACATCGCCGCGCTCGTCGGTCTGCGCAACATCACCACTGGTGACACGGTCTGTGACGAGGAGTTCGACATCACCCTTGAGCCGCCGACCTTTCCTGAACCGGTCATCAGTATGGCCGTCGAGCCCAAAACCAAGCAGGATCGCGACAAGATGTCCGAGGGTCTGCAACGACTGGCTGAGGAAGATCCGACCTTCCACTGCTTCACGAACGAAGAGACCGGCCAGCGCATCATTGCGGGAATGGGCGAGTTGCACTTGGAAATCATCATTGATCGCCTCAAGCGCGAATTCAAAGTTGAGGCCAACTCCGGCGCACCGCAGATCGCGTATCGTGAGACTATCACCAAGGCCGCCGAGGGCGAGGGCAAGTTCATCCGACAGTCCGGTGGTCGCGGCCAATACGGTCACGCTTGCATCACGGTCGAGCCGAACGAGAAGGGCAAGGGCAACGAGGTCGTGAGCAAGATCGTCGGCGGCACCATTCCGAAGGAATACGTCCCGGCGGTCATTCACGGCATCGAGGAGGCTTTGCGCTCCGGCGTGTATGCCGGTTATCAGGTCATTGATTCTAAGATCGCTGTCGTTGACGGTTCCTTCCATGAGGTAGACTCCAACGAAATGGCGTTCAAGATGGCCGGCATCTTCGCGCTCAAGGACGCCTTCAAGTCGGCTGGTCCGATCATCCTCGAACCGATTATGAAGGTCGAAGTCACCACGCCTGATGAGTATCAGGGCGACCTCCTCGGCGACATCAACCGCCGTCGTGGCATCATCCAAGGCGTTGACGCCAAGGGTGGCCAGACTGTCCTCAACGCGCACGTGCCGCTGGCGGAAATGTTCGGCTACGCCACCGCCATCCGTTCGCTCTCCAAGGGCCGTGCGAGCTACTCGATGGAACCGCACACCTTTGAGCAAGTGCCGCAGCAGGTGGCGTTGCAGATTCTCGAAACCGCTGCGAAGAAACCCGCCGCGCGTTCATAAATCAGCGCAAGCTTCCATAACCCGCCGACCCGCAAGGTCGGCGGGTTTTTCCTTGGACAAGCCATACCTGCCAAGAGGGAGGCGAAGATGGGGTGTTTGCACCCCGAGCCGGGAACGAATTTTCGCAGCCGGCGGCGGGCGCACCGGGAATTACTGCGGGGCTGCTTTCCACAAACGTTCCGCTTCTGCCGCGTGCTGCCGCGCTGGTTCCGGCCTGCCTTGCTTCATCAACACCTCGGCCAACTGTGCGTGTGCCTCGGCGTTCTGCGGGCTGAGTTGCAGGGCGCGGGTCAAACTCTCGACAGCGCGGCTCAAGTCGCCTTTGCCCGCGAGCGCGATGCCATAGTTCAGGTGGGTGTCCGCGCTGTCCGGCTTGAGGCGGAGCGCCTCGTCGAACTGGGCGAAGGCGGCTTCAAACTTCCCCTGCCGCGCCAGCGCGATGCCGTAGTTATTGCGTGCGGCCAGGTGATGGGGAGCGACGGCGACGGCCTTGGCGTAGGCGGCCTCGGCCTCGGCCCAGCGGCCTTGGCGGGCCAGCACGTTGCCGAAGTTGTAGGGCAGTTGCGCGAAGGCGCTGTCGGGGGCTATGGCCAGCGCTTCGCGGTAGCAGGCTTCGGCCTTGGGGTCGTCGCCCGCGTCGGCGTGGGCGTTGCCGAGCTTGAGTAAAGCCACCGAGCGGTAATGGCTGGTCGCCGGCAGGCGGCGCAGCAACTCCTCGAAGAACACGAAGTCGTCCCTCCAGATGCGTGCCTGGTGGTGGCTGGCGAACACGCAGAGCGCGGCGAGCAACCCAGCGCCCACCAGTGCGGGGCGTCGCCAAGGGCGGTCGCGTCCGTGCCCCAGCAACACGGCGGCGGCGATGGCCAGCAGCAGGCCGTTCAGGATGGAGTAGCGGTCGTGCGGATAGTGCGGCCGCTCCGTGAGACCGAGCATGGGCACGAGCAACCCGAGGTGCGCGAGCCACAACGCGAGCGCCGCCGGCCAGCGCCGCCAGCGCACCAGCAGGAGCGCGGTCACGCCCAGCACGGCGAGGGCGCTGGCGATGAACGCGGCGGCGAAGGGGCGGTTGCCGAGCAGCGTGGTGTAGAACGGGCCGAGGTCCAGCGGCACGAGGGATTTCCAGACGTAGTAGGCCCACAGGTAGAACGCCTGCATTGCGCGTTCTACCATGGTGAACTCCCCGAGGTTCGTCGGCTTGGACCAGTCGCCGGTGACGAAGAAGCGGCCATAGACCGTGCCCGCGACAAGGACCACGGAGAGCAGAAGAAATGGGACTTTCTCGAACCAAACCTTCCGCGCGGCGGCATCCACGAGGCTCGCGGAGTCGCCGCGTTTGAACCGCCGCAGCGGGAAGAAGTCCAGCGCCACCAGCGCGGCGACGTAGCCGAGCACGATGGGATACGACAGCACGGCCAGCGCGAACGCGGCGACGGACAGCCAGTAGTCACGGCGGCGTGCGGACAGCTCCGCCTCCGGGGCGTGCGAACGCAGGTAGAGCAGCGTGGCCACCAGTGCGAAGCACAGTGCGAGGTGATACGGCAATCCTGTTACCCACGCGACCGGCTCGACGCGCAGCGGATGCACAGCCCAGAGGAGCGTGCCGAGCGCCGCGCACACATCCAGCCACGCCGGACTCTCCATTTCGCATTCCGCATTCCGCACTCCGCATTTCAAGAGCCGGCGCAGCAGGAAAAAGAGCAGCACTGTATTCGCGCAGTGCAGCAGGACATTCGCGAGGTGATAGCCGAACGGGTTCAGTCCGAACACTTCATGCACCAGCGCCCACGCCAGCCACGAGAGCGGCTTGTAGCGGATGGCTTGCTCGAAGTCGGTGAACATCCAGCGGAGGTTCTCCGCGGTCAGCCCTTGGACGCGCGAGTTCTCGAAGACGTTGATGTCGTCGTCCCAGCGCAGGAAGCCCGACTCCAGTGTGCGGAAGAAGACGGCGAAGACCACCGCGACGAGCGCGAGCACGACGGCGGTGGTTCGGTGGTTCGGGCGCATGGCTCACTCCCATTCCCACGCATCCGCCGGCGTGAACTGCCCGGCGTTCAGCAGGAACTTCACGCCGAACGCCGCCTCGTTCACCGAGCCGAGTGCGATGCGACCGCGTTCAATCGTCAGCGTCGGCCAGCCGGCGGGGCTGGGGTGGTAAAGGTCGTAGTGCGTGCCGAGGATTTGCTGCTGCACTTCCTGCGGGAACTGCGACAGCCCCGCGTTGTAGTGGTGGCCGTTGCGCTCGACGCTCTTGATGCCCAGCGCCGCGCACACCGCGAGGTCTTGCAGCAGCGCGACCGGGCCGACGTTGCACAAGTCCTCGCCGCTCATCAGGAACGGGCGGGCGGGCGACTGCTTCTGCCGGTGTGCCAGGAGGCAGCGGTTCGCGATGCTCTTGATGACACCTTTGCAGTTCTTGTGGCTCGTGCCGTCGTAGCCCAGCGCTAGCGCGGTGGGCAGGCTCTCCAGTTCGCCGTCCGACTCATCAATGATGAAGGGCGGACGCTCCGGCCAGTCCGCGAGCGAGGCGGCGGCGGCCTTGTTCAGCGCGACGGTGCGATGCAGCGGCTGCTCGACGAACAAGAGTTTCGTGAGGAACAAGCGCAGCGGTTCGTCCGCCCGCAGCGTCTCCCAGAATTGGCGGAACTCGGCGAAGGACTTGAACTGCTCGTTGCCATCGAGGGTGAAGGCGAAGCTCTCTCCGCACTCGGCTTCCAAGCCGCGCGCGATTTGCCGCAGCCGCTCGATGTCATGCGCCGGGTCGCCGTTGATCTTGAGCTTGAAGTGCCGCAACCCATACACGCGGATGTTCGAGACGAGTGATTGCGGCAGGCTGTCGGTCAAGTGCTCGCCGCGCGCGATGTCCGCGTCCGTGAGCGGGTCGCTCAGACCCACGGTGTGGCGCACGATGATTTCGTTGTGCGGCTTGGCCGGCAGCCATGCGGCGGGGGAGAACCCCTCCAACTCCGAGTGGAGTTCGCCGAGGCGAATGCCGAAGTCATTGTCGAGCAGCGCGCGGTGGAAGGGCTTCGCGATGGCGCGGCAGAAGGCGTCCATCACCGCGCGTTCCACTAGCGACGTGCCGAAGTGGGCGAGCAGCGGCGGCTTGTTCTCTGCGGTCGCCCAAGCGGTTTGCGAGTCGTAGAGGTGCTGCCACAGGTCGAAGACACTCGGCGCGCTCAACCCCTCCGCCGTCTCCAGCGCGGTCTCGATGACGTCGAGCATCTCGTGGATTTCATCCACCACGTCGCGCGTCGGGTCTTTGGTGAACCACTTCGGCGGCAACAAGTCTGCGGCCACGCCCAGCGTCGTGCGGCCGTTGACCTCCAGCGCCACGCGCACGAAGGCCATCGGCATGTGCGTCATCGTCGCGATACCGTATTTGAACGGCATCCGCGTGTGCAGATTGTGCAGGTGTAAGTCGGCTTCGCAGACGCGGATGTTCACGGGCGGAGTGTAAGGGCGGGCGGATAGGGTTTCCAAGGCGGAGTGTTGAGAAACCAGTGTTCAGTCTTCAGTATTAAGAGGGCGGAACCGCGCGGCCAGTCTCTCCACTGAACACTGAACACTTCCCCCACCCGAATTTTTCCCACGTCCGCTTGGTCAAAGTCCGGCATCCGAAAAACCCACACACCATGAAACGAACCTTCCTCGCCCTCGGCTTCCTCCTCCTCGCCGTTTTGTCGCCCGCCTCCGCCGCCGAGCTGCGCATCGGCATGATCGGCCTGGACACCTCCCACGTCCCCGCCTTCACCGACATCCTCAACAACCCCGCGAACAAAGCCCACGTGCCTGGCGCGAGGGTCGTCGCGGCCTTCAAGGGCGGCAGCGCGGACATCGAGTCCAGCGCGTCGCGCGTGGACGGCTTCACCAAAACGCTCGTTGAGAAATACGGGGTGAAGATTTACGACTCGATTGACGAGATGGTGAAGCATGTGGACGCCGTCATGATTGAAAGTGTGGACGGTCGCCCGCACCTCGCCCAAGCCATCCCCGTCCTCAAGGCGAAGAAACCCCTCTTCCTCGACAAGCCCATGGGCGGCTCCCTGAAAGACGTGCTCGAAATCTTCCGCCTCGCCAAGGAAGCCGGCGTCCCCGTCTGGAGTTCCTCCTCCCTCCGCTACGGCAAGGCCGCGCAAGCCGTCCGCGCCGGCTCCCTCGGCAAGGTGACTTACGCCGAGACCACCAGCCCAGCGAGCTTGGAGAAATCCCATCCCGACCTCTTCTGGTATGGCGTCCACGGCTGCGAGACGCTCTTCACCGTCATGGGCACCGGCTGCGAGAGTGTGAAGCGCGGCACCACCGCCGACGGCAAAATCGAAGTCATCGGCAAGTGGAAGGGCGGGCGCACCGGCGTTTTCCGCGAGGCCAAGGGCTACACCGGCTTGGCCAAAGGCGAGAAGGGCGAGGCCCCCATCGGCGCTTACGACGGCTACGCCCCGCTCGTGGTCGAAGCCATCAAAGCCTTCCAGACCGGCATCGTGCCTGTGTCGCCCGAGGAGACCATCGAGCTTTTCGCCTTCATGGAAGCCGCCGATGAGAGCAAGCGCCGCGGCGGGGCTGAAGTGACCTTGGCCGAGGTGCTCAAGAAGGCTGGGAAGTAATCTCCCGTGGCGGCAGGTGTCCACGCTTGCTGTGGAGATTGCATTCGGGCCGCGCACACGCGGAAGTAATTAGTGATTAGTCACGAGCGGTGACCGCTCGCCTTCATCCCGAGTTCCGAAATGGAATGGCCACGAAAGAACGCAAAGCCAAGTTTCTAACCCGAAACCGGACCGGGTTGGAATTTCCCCGCGCCCATCCATCCATCCGCAGCCTGGCTCCTCTGGCTTCTTTGCGCCCTTTCGCGGCTCAACTTCAGAGTTCGGGCTCATCACTGTCCCAAAGTCACTCTTCCCGCCCTCGGCATGCTTCGCTACGCTCCGCACCCAGATGGGCTTTTACACCCTAATCCATTGGGTTTCGCTCGTGCTGGCGGGTGCCGCGCTGGCACTCCTGCTGGGCCTCGTGGTCAAGCAGTCCATCCGCAACCGCCAATCTCGGCGCGATGCCGCCCGCCGCGAATCGCTGATGAACCTCGCGCTGGAATACCTCGAGGAGCCGCAGTTCCTGCCCGCCTTCAAGGCCCAGCTTAAGCCCGAAGACCAGCGTTTGCTCGTGCAGCTCTTCGCCGGGCTGTTGCCCAAGGTGCGCGGCGACTTCGCAGAGAAGATTGTCCATCTCATGCGCGAGATGGGCTTGCGCGACCGTTGCATGGCGCAGCTTCAATCGCGCAAGCCGTGGAAGCGTGCGGATGCCGCGGCCGTGTTGGGTTGGTTCAAGGAATCGCAGGTCATCGGCGCCCTCGAACGCGCGCTCGATGATCCGCAGGTCGAGGTCCGCCTGGAAGCCGCCCGCGCCCTCGTCCGCTTGCAAGCAGTGCAGTCCGTCGCGGGCCTCGTCGCGCGGCTCGCGGTCGTGGACGCCACGCACTCGCTGGGCGTGCAGGAGATTTTTCGTTCACTGGGAACCGGCGCGGTGCCGGAGTTGATGGCCGTGCTGGAGAGCGATGTGCCGGTGTCGGTGCAGATGCTCGCCGCCGATGCGTTGGGGCACATTGGTGACCCTCGCGCTGTGCCTGCGCTGTTGAGTCTCTTTCAGACGCCCGAACGGAAAGCCGGCGGGGGCGGAACCATTCACGAGCACAAAGCCCGCCGTGGCCGCGCCTACGCCGAGCGGGACCAACCCGCGAACGCCTCGGTCGCGCTGCGCCTTGCCGTGATGCAGGCGTTGAGTGTGTTGGTGGACCCGCGCTCGCTGGACGCCATCCTCGCCGCGCTGGAGGACCCGATCTGGGAAGTCCGTGCGCAGGCCGCGCAGTGCGCCAGCCAGCTCGGCTCGCCGGATGCGATTCCGCGCCTGTCCAGTCTCCTGCACGACGAGCACTGGTGGGTGCGCTTCCACGCGGCGGAGGCGTTGTTCAAGCTGGGCGAGGCCGGAGGAGAAAGCTTGCGTCAGGCTGCCCGCGGCCCCTCCGCGCGCGCGGCGGACATGGCGAGCGGGCTGTTGCGGGAGAAAGGGGTGGCGGTGTGAACCAAGGCAAAAGGAAAAAGAAAAAAGGAAAAGGTGTCCTGACTAGCTCGCCGGACATCGGGTTCCCTCCGTTTGCCGTTTGCCATTTGCCGTTTGCCTTGTCCCCATGACGCTCCTCTGGACCCTCGTGAAGTTCATCAACGGCTGCTTGCTCGCGCTGCTATTGGTGCAGAGCGTCATCTATCTCGTGCAGCTCGTTGTCGCCTTCCGCGAGCTGCGCCAGCACCGCCGCCGCGCCTCGCGCACCGACCCGTGGTGGATGCTCACCAGCGGCGTGGCCCTGCCCATCTCCATCCTCGTGCCGGCTTACAACGAGGAGGAAACCATCGTTGAAAATGTCCGCTCGATGCTGGCGCTGCACTACCCGGACTTCGAGGTCATCGTCATCAACGACGGATCGAAGGACCGCACGTTGGCCGTGCTCATCGAGGCGCTGGGCTTGAAGCAAATCGAACGCGTCTGGCACCCGGCCGTGCCGCACCAGGAAATCCGCGCCCTCTATGGCAGCCCGCGTCATCCGCGCCTGCTCGTGGTGGACAAGGCCAATGGCGGCAAATCCGACGCGCTCAACGCCGGCATCAACCTCTCCCGCTTCCCGCTCTTCTGCGCTGTGGACGCCGATTCGCTCCTCGACCACGACTCGTTGCTGCAACTGATGCGTCCCTTCATCGAGGAGCCGGAGGAGATGGTCGCGGTCGGCGGGCGCATTTGCATCGTCAACGGCTGCACCGTGCGCTCCGGGCAAGTCGTCGAGATTGCGTTGCCCACCCGCCCGCTCGCCCTGTTGCAGAGCATCGAATACATCCGCGCCTTCCTCATCGCGCGACTGGCGTGGAGCCGGCTGGGTGCGATGCTCATCATCTCCGGCGCGTTCGGCCTCTTCAAACGCAGCGCCGCCATTCAAGTCGGCGGCTACAGCCACGACACCGTGGGCGAGGACATGGAAATCGTCGTGAAGCTCCACCGTCATTTCCGCGAGCACGGGCAGAAATACCAGATGCGCTACGCCGCCGATTCGGTGTGCTGGACGCAGGCACCGGAGACGCTGGGCATCCTGCGCCGGCAGCGCACCCGCTGGCAGCGCGGCATGATGCAGGCCCTCACCAAACACCGCGCGATGGTTTTCAACCCCAAGTATGGCCCCGCCGGCACGCTGGGCATGGGCTACTTCTTCCTCTTCGACATCCTCGGCCCCGTCATCGAACTCACCGGCCTGCTGCTCGTGCCGGTTTCATTTTGGATGAACCAGGTGACGTGGGATTTCTTCCTCGCGTGGCTGGCGCTGACCTTCACCTACGGCGTCTTCCTCAGCGCGAGCGCGTTGCTACTCGAGATGATGGTCACGCGCACCACCCGCGCGCGCGACCTCGCGCTGCTGGCGATGAGCGCCGTGCTGGAGAACTTCGGCTACCGGCAGCTCAACAACCTCTGGCGCTTGGAAGGCATCTGGCAATTCCTCACCGGCAAACGCGGCTGGGGAGAGATGCAGCGGACAAAGTTCCAGAAGACGATGGGCGGCGGGCAGTCTCCGCCGCAGGCGTGATCAATTTGCAGGGTTGCTGCTTACCACGCTCAATCCCCGAACACGCCGCGAAACAACCGTTGCAGGCCGCGCGATTTCTCCGGCCCCACCTCCGGGTCCGCCGATTTCTTCCGGGTCCGCCGCGCTTCGAGGTCGTATTGCGCGATCAGCCCCACCGTGTGCGCGCCGCGCCCGGCACTGCGCAACGCGTCCACGCCATACGCGTAGCCCAGCGTGATTTCTAACGCTCGGTCGGCGGAGGCGTAACCCAGCCCGCCGCCCACGCCGGTATGCCAGTCGCCCGGCTGCCCTATGCCGCCCACGTAATCCACCACCGCCGTCGTCGCGAAACCCGTCAGGCTCCAGCGCTGTTGCGCGTCCAGCGGCATCCTGTAAAGCCCGCCCAGCAACACGAACTGCCGCGCGGTGATTTCCTGAAAGTAGTAGCCCGGCAGGCTCAACGGAAATTCCGCCGCCAACGGCAGCGCTGCGCCCAGCTTGTAACCGCCCATGCGGTCCGCGTTTAAGCTCGTGCCTGCTGTTACGCTCACCGAGAAGTAATCCTCGCGCTCCGGCACCGTGTAAGCCAGCAATGCGCGCGACCAAAAAAGGTGCGACTGCGCCTCGGTCGTGCGGTCGTTTGCCAGCCCGTAGCTCCCGCTGTTCATGCGGAATTCCCCCTCGTGCCAAGCCGACAACTCCATCGCCACGCTTGGCGATAGCAAGGGCTCGCGTCCGCCCCAGCGCAGCCCCGTGCGCAGCCGCAGCGAACTGGTGTCCGCCGGGAGTGCGAAGGCGCCTGCCGTGCGGCTGCTTCGGTCGTATTGAGTATGATGAAAGCCGGCGCGCACGATGCCGTTGAGAGGGATTTGCGCGCCGGGATTGAAGCGATGATAAACACTCGCGCTCACCTCGCCGCCGTGCCCGTTGAACGACTCGTCCTTGAGGAAGCGCCCGCCGCGCACTTCCGAGTGGCTGTTCGCGAACCCGCCGCCCGCCGCGCCGAACGCCAAATCCGTGTGCGGTCCGAGCGCCTCGCGGAACGCCAGCTCCCCGTCCAGATACACGGGCGCGACCGCCAGCCGCAGCGTCTGCCCCGCGCGCGGCCAGTCGGGCACGTTCAGATAGTAATACGCATACGCCGCAATGGGCCCCAGCCCTTGGAGCGACTGGTTGTAGCCGACCTGGAAGAGCTGCCGCTTCTCCGGGTCCACCTGCGCGTGGCCCGCTGCTGGCGTGAGGGCAAGAATGCCGAGGAAGAGCTGAAGCCAGCGCAGGGGGGAGTTCATGGGCCTTGGTGTAGGGAAGGCGGGTGGATGCAGCAAGTTGAATTGCGGCGCGATCCGCGTTTGGCGGAAAATTCTTCTCCCCCGGTTGACGCCCGCGTTGCACACTGCCGTCGAAACGCCGTCGCTGAATGAACTTGTGCCGCCTCATTGTCTTTGTCGCCGCGAGCTGGACCGCCGTCGCTGCCGAGCTGCCGCCTGCCGCCCCGCGCCCGGTGGATTTTGCGCGCGATGTTCAGCCGCTCTTCGCCCGGCACTGTTACTCCTGCCACGGCCCCGAGAAGCAAAAGGGCCAGCTCCGGCTCGACCGGAAAGCCGACGCGCTCAAGGGCGGCGACTCGCACGCGCCGGACATCCTACCTGGCCAGAGCGCGGAGAGTCCGCTCATTCGTTTCGTTGCTGGTTTGGACAAAGACCTGTTGATGCCGCCGAAAGGCGAACGGCTCTCCACCGAGCAAATCAGCCTGCTCCGCGCGTGGATTGACCAAGGGGCGAAGTGGCCGGAGGACGGCTCTGGCACGTCCGCGAAGCACTGGGCGTGGCAGCCGGTGAGAGCGGTCAGCGGTCAGCGGTCAGCGGTCGGTCACCCCATCGATGCGTTCCTTACTGCGAAGCTCGCGGAGAAGGGACTCGCCTTCTCCTCTCCCGCCGACGCGCGCACGCTCATCCGGCGGCTCTACTTCACCACCATCGGCCTGCCGCCAACGCCGGAGGAAGTCGCGGCGTTCGAGCGCGAGTTCCAAATCGGCCATCGGCCATCGGCAATCGGCAAGCTCGTTGACCGCCTGCTCGCCTCGCCGCACTTCGGCGAGCGCTGGGGCCGCCACTGGCTGGACGTGGTGCGCTTCGCGGAGAGCAATGGCTACGAGACTAACGGCACGCGCAAGAACGCCTGGCCTTACCGCGACTGGGTCATCCGCGCCTTCAACAGCGACATGCCTTACGACCGCTTCATCGCCGAGCAGCTTGCCGGTGACGCGTTCGGTGTGGACGCGGCCACGGGCTTCATCGTCGGTGGCTCGACGGACATCGTGAAGTCCCCCGACCCGGTGCTCACGGCGAACCAGCGCGCGGAGGACTTGAACGACTTCGCCGCCACGACCGCGAGCGCGTTCCTCGGCCTCACGCTCCACTGCGCGCGCTGCCACAACCACAAGTTCGACCCCATCGCGATGACGGACTACTACGCGGTGGTCGCGTGCTTCGCGGGCGTGCAGCACGGCGAACGCGCGGTGAAGCCAGCGAATTACGCCGAGCTGACGGCGAAGGCGGATGCTTTGAAAGCGCAGCTCGCGCTTGTCACGCGCCAGTTGGAACGCTTTGAACCACGCGCGCAGACGAGCACGAACGCGTCCGTCAGCCGTCGTCCGCCGGTCACGCGCGGCTTGAACCTCGAACGCTTCGCCCCAGTCACGGCGAAGTTCCTGCGGTTCACCATCGCCGAGACAACGCAGCTTGAGCCGTGCGTTGACGAGTTGGAGGTGTTCACTGCCGAGGCCACACCGCGCAACGTGGCGCTGGCCACCGCTGGCGCGAAGGCCACCGCCTCCAGCACGCTGCCGGGCTACGCGATTCACAAGCTGGAGCACGTCAACGACGGCCAATACGGCAACGAGCGGAGCTGGATTTCCAACGAGCGCGGCAAGGGCTGGGTGCAACTCGAGTTCGCGAAGGCCGAGATGATTGACCGCGTCGCGTGGAGCCGCGACCGCGACAACGTGCCGCGCTACAACGACCGCCTCGCCACGCGCTACCGCATCGAGGTCTCGCGCGACGGCGCGACATGGCAGCCGGTGGCAAGCTCGGACGACCGGCTCGCGTTCAGCACGAAGGCACCGGGCGGCATCACCTACTCGGCGGAGGGGCTGCCACCCGCCGATGCCGCGCAGCTCGCGGAACTACTCGTCGTGCGTAAGAAGCTGGAGGCGGACCTCACCGCGGCGAGCACCTTCCCGATGGTTTATGCCGGCCGGTTCGTGAAGCCCAGCGACACGTTCCGCATGCATCGCGGCGACCCGATGCAGCCGCGCGAGAAGATAGCGCCGGGGGCACTGGCCTCGTTCGGGCCGAAGCTTTCGCTGGCCGGGGACGCTTCCGACCAAGAGCGGCGTCTCGCGCTCGCGAAGTGGCTTGGCTCACCGGAGCATCCGCTCACCGCACGGGTCATCGTGAACCGGCTGTGGCATTACCACTTCGGCACCGGCTTGGTGGATACGCCGAGCGATTTTGGCTTGAACGGCGGGCGTCCCTCGCACCCGGAGTTGCTGGACTGGCTGGCGAGCGAGCTGGTGTCGAGCGGTTGGAAGTTGAAGCACATACACCGGCTGATTCTGACGAGTGGGGCGTTTCGGCAAGGCGGTTTGGTTGAAGGGTTGAAGAGTTCAACTCTTGCACGCGCCCCCACACTGGACAGTGGCAACCGCCTCCTCTGGCACTTCCCCGCGCGCCGCCTCGAAGCCGAGCCGCTCCGCGATTCGATGCTCGCCGTCAGCGGCAAGCTCGACCGCACGATGGGCGGGCCGGGCTTCGACCTCTTCGAGGCGAACGGCAATTACGTGAAGGTTTACAACTCACGCGCGGACTTCGGCCCGGCGGAGTTTCGCCGCCTGGTCTATCAGGCCAAGCCGCGCACGGAGTTGGACAACACCTTCGGCGCGTTCGACTGCCCGGACGCAGGGCAGGTCACGCCGAAGCGCACGAGCAGCACAACGCCGTTGCAGGCGCTGAACTTGTTGAATAGCCCCTTCGCCGTGCAGCAGGCGCAGTTCTTCGCTGAACGCGTCGAGCGTGAGGGGGGGCAGGGGACGGATGCTCAGGTGAAGCGCGCCTTCCAACTCATCTTCACGCGCGAGCCAGCAGCGGAGGAACTCGCTGCGAGTGTGAAGCTGGTGCAAGCGCACGGCCTGCCCGCCTTATGCCGCGCGCTGTTCAACGCGAACGAGTTCCTGACTGTCTTCTGAACTCGCCGATGAACCGCGCCTTAATCAGGGAAATGCTCCAGCACGCGCAGGCCGGGGATGGCCGAAAAGTGTTTGTCGCGCGTGAGCACCGCCCCGCCGGCTTTCATCGCGCAGACGGCGATGATGGCGTCGGTGAGTGGAATCTTGAAACCGCGTCGGTCGGTCTGCCAGAGCAGGTCCTCGGCAGCTTCCCAAATGTGGTTCGGTGTGGGGATGTAGAGCAGGCAGTCGAAGTAGCCGGCGAGTGCTGCACGGGATTTCGGCGTGCGCATCCCACGCAGGACTTCGCAGCGAATCACGCCGCAGGTGGCGAGGTCGTGGTTCTGCGCGTAAGGCGCGAACACCTGTGCCGGGTCGCGCCCCGCGCGCAGGTGTTCGATGTAGATGCAGGAATCAACGAGTATCACAGGCGCGGAAGGCTACTTCTTCTTGCGCTTCAACTTGGAGTAATTGACGGGGCCGCGCGGCGGAGCCACCGGCGGCGGCGCTGCATCCGGCGTCTCCGCCAGACGCAGCGCCATGAGGTCGTAGCCCGGGTCCACGGCTTCGAGGAGTTCGGCTCTGCTCAAGCCGAGACCTTTCTTCCCGATTTCGGCGAGCCTGGCCTTCCTGTCCATCTCCTTGAGCGCGAGGTCCACGGCTTCGGTCTTGCTCGCGGCTCCGCTCCATCTCATCACTCTTTCGAGGATGCCTTCGTCAATGTGCATCGTCATCTTCATGGTCAGAGTATGGCATCCATGCCATACTCATTGCAAGCCCTATTTACAGGCTTTTATTTGGCATCAGCGTTTTCCTAATGAGCATGAATCAACCGACTTCAATACGACGCAGCGGCTTGGAGCGGCGGGACTTTCTCAGCTTCGGAGGAATGGGTTTGGGCGGCGTCGCGCTGGCGACGTTGCTGGGGGAAGGCGGCCTGCTCGGTGCGGACAAGTCACCCATCCGTCCGGTGATAGACCCATCGCGGCCTTACGCGCCGCGCCCGCCGCACTTCACGCCGAAGGCCAAGCGCGTGGTGATGGTCTTCTGCACGGGAGCCTTGAGCCATGTGGACACGTTCGACTTCAAGCCTGAGTTGGTGAACCGACACGACACGCCGATGCCGGGGCAGGACAAGCTCGTCACGTTCCAAGGCGAGAACGGCAACCTCGTCAGGCCGCTGTGGGAGTTCCGCCCGCGCGGGCAGACGGGCAAGATGACGAGTGACCTGTTGCCGCACCTCGGTGCGATGTCCGACGACCTCTGCTTCATCCACTCGATGACCGGCAAGTCGAACACCCACGGCCCCGCCGAGAGCCAGATGAGCACCGGGTTCATCCTCGATGGCTTCCCTAGCATGGGCGCGTGGGCGAGCTACGCGCTCGGCAGCGAGAGTCAGAATCTCCCGGCCTACGTCGCCATCCCCGACCCGCGCGGCGTGCCGCAAATCAGCACGCGACAATGGGCCCCGGGCTTCCTGCCCGCCGCGTATCAGGGCACCCCGTTCAACGCGGACAAACCCATCGCAAACCTCCAACGACCCGCGTCCATCAGCGAGAATGCCGACGTGGCCACGCGGGACTTCGTGAAGTTCCTGAACGAGCGGCACCTCACACAACACCCCGGCGACAGCGAACTCTCCGCGCGCATTGCCAGCTACGAACTCGCGGCGCGGATGCAGTTGGGTGCCGCTGAAGTCAGCGACACGCGCGGTGAGAGTGCGGCGACGCTCGCCCTCTACGGCGTCAACGATGCGAACAAGACCAAAGCCGGCTTCGCGAAGAACTGCCTGCTCGCGCGGCGGCTCTTGGAACGCGGCGTGCGCTTCGTGCAGCTCTTCAACGGGGCCTACGCCATGGGTGAGGGCGTCGGCAACTGGGACGGGCACAAGACCATTGCGAACCAATACCCCGGCCACGCGAACATCCTCGACCAGCCCTGCGCCGCGTTGCTCCGCGACCTGAAGTCTCGCGGTCTGCTTGAGGACACGCTCGTCGCGTTCGTCACCGAGTTCGGCCGGATGCCGACCTTCCAGAAGGGCGCGAGCGGTCGTGACCATAACCCCAGCGGCTTCACCATCTGGCTCGCCGGCGCGGGTGTGAAGCCCGGCTTCAGCTACGGCGCGACGGATGATTTTGGCCACCGCGCCGTCGAGAACGTGACCACCATTTACGACCTGCACGCGACGATGCTGCATCTCCTCGGCCTCGACCATGAGCGCCTGAGCTTCTATCACAACGGCATCGAACGCCGCCTGACCGATGTGCACGGGCACGTCATCGAGAACGTGTTGGCCTGAGCATTTATCGAACTTTTCCCCCGCGGTTTCTCAATCGCAGGAAATTTGGTTTTCCCACCCGAGGCATTTGCCTAGCCTGCGCCCATGTTCAAGCCGACCGCCCTCTTCGACCTCGCACAGACCGAGCACGCTGTCCTCTTCGACGGCTGCGAGTTCGCGTGGGACGCGCTCAAGAAACTCAAAGCCTACATTGAGGCGAACGTGAAGCACGCACCGCCGCACGCCTTCGGCAGCAGCGTCTTCATCGGCCCGAACGTCCTCATTGGCGAGGGCACAGTCATCGAGCCGGGTGCGATGATTAAAGGCCCAGCCATCATCGGGCGGAACTGCGAGATTCGCCACGGCGCTTACATCCGCGACCACGTCATCGTCGGCGACGGCTGCGTCATCGGGAACTCCTCCGAGCTGAAGCACTCCCTCCTCTTCAACGGCTGCCAAGTGCCGCACTTTAACTACATCGGCGATTCCATCCTCGGCCACAAAGCGCACGTCGGCGCGGGCGTCATCCTCTCGAACCTCAAGTCCCTCCCCGGCAACGTCACCGTGGAAATCAACGGTCAGTCGCACGACACCGGTCTGCGCAAGTTCGGCGCGCTGCTCGGCGACAAGGCCGACATCGGCTGCAACTCCGTGCTCAACCCCGGCACTATCATCGGGCGCGGCACGGTGATGTATCCCCTCACGAACTGGCGCGGAGTCGTCGGCCCGAACCGCATCGTGAAGAACAAAGCAGCGGTGCAAGTGGTCGAGCGGCGGGCGAACTGACGAGGGATGAGTGAGGGGCGGGACACGCCTACCGGTGGAGGCGTTGATATGCCTCGTGGAAAACTGCCACACCACTGCGTGCGTGACACCACGCGGGGCGTTTCGCAAGCTGAGCGGGATGTTTGGAACCCTCCGCAAGTGGGCCGAGTTCGTTAAACTTTCGCACACCGTCTTCGCGTTGCCCTTCGCGCTCGCTGCCATGGTCGTGGCCGCGCGCGAGAACCGTGGCTGGCCGGGCTGGCGCACCTTCAGCCTCATTCTGCTGGCGATGGTCTGCGCCCGGACCTGTGCGATGGCCTTCAACCGCATCGTGGACCGGAAGTTCGATGCCGCCAATCCCCGCACCGCCACGCGCCACCTGCCCGCCGGACAAATCTCCCTCTTCAGCGCCGGGGCGCTCTGCCTGCTGGCCGGGGTGGGCTTGGTCGGCGCGGCGTGGCTGTTGAACCCGCTGTGCTTCTACCTTTCGCCCGTCGCGCTCTTCTTCGTGTGCTTCTATTCGCTCACCAAGCGCTTCACGAGCTACACGCACGTCTGGCTGGGCCTCGCGCTTGCGCTCGCGCCGGTCGGAGCCTGGCTGGCGGTGAAGGGACAGCTCGGCTTCGTGGTGGCGAAGGCGACGTTCGGCGCGGGACCGCTCGGCCGGTTTGTCGCGGAGCAGGGCTGGACGGGAATCCTCCCCCTCGTCCTCGCGCTGGCCGTGGTGTTCTGGCTCATCGGCTTCGACATCATCTACGCGATTCAAGACTACGAGTTCGACCGCACGCATGGCTTGAACTCGCTTGTCGTGGCGTGGGGACCGAAGAACGCGCTGACCGCCGCGCTGCTGGCGCACGGGGTGATGTGGCTGCTGCTGGCGCTGTTCGGCCTGCTCGCCGGCTTCCGACTAGCCTACTATGTCGGGCTGGTGCTCGTCCTCGGCTGTCTGCTCTTCGAGCACTTTCTCGCGCGTCGCCGCAGCCTGAACTGGGTGAACAACTCCTTCTTCCGCCTCAACGCCGTCATCAGCGCCGTCTTCCTCACCGTGACGGTGACGGAGGTGGTGTTTCCCGGCTTCCGGATGCGGGAATGATACCAACTCCCGATGGCACTCGGCGAAATGCGAACCAGACGCCACGGCGAGCGCCTTCTCCCTTCCTCGGAGGAGGGGAGCAACGGTGGTCGCAGGCTGGATGAGGGGTGGGGCCGCCAACGCCGACGCACGTAACCCCTCACCCCGGCCCTCTCCCCTCATCCGATGAAGGGAGAGGGAGTCGAAGCGCGTCGCGGTCCCTCGTCATACCACCGAATCTCATTCCGAAATGGGATTTGATGCACCGTGATGCACGCTGAACCAGAACACCGGGATAAAATCACCGGCCCGCCAACGCCCGCGATTTCAGCCCCTGAACCCTGTAGCCGCCGAGGTGAAGAGGCGGAGCTGTCCGAGCGCAGTTGCATCCGCCTCCTTACCTCGGCGGCTACCAGGTTCAGGTATAGGGCAACGCCCGAGCCGCACTGAGCAAATGCGGAGGACCGCTGCGCCTTGAACCGGGAAGCCCGCGCGTTCATCCGGGCGGTTCTGTCATGAGTGCAAAAAAAGGGCGCCCCGAAGGGCGCCCTTTGAATTGGTTTTTCCAGTTAAGCTGGCCGACTAGAGCGGGAACACGGCCGAGTGAACGAGTGCACCCAAGCTTGAGGAAGCTTGTTTCAGCTGGGTCGTCAGGCCGGAGCCGGTCGTCTGCTGCACGCTGCCGTCCGACAGCGCGTAGTTGCCAGCAGTATCATGGTGCGCAGCCTTACCGGTGGCGCCGTCCGTGATCCAGTTGGCCGATGCTGCGGCTGTATTTGGGTTGATAGCCGTGGTCTGCCCGTTAACGATGGGCGCTCCCGTGGTTGGAACCGCTACGTCGGCCGTGCGGTAATTGCGATCAGAGGTCAAAATTACGTTCGGCTGGGTTTCGTCCGCCTGCACCACGACATTGAATGAAGTTGCAGCGTCCTTACCGTGCCCAGCAGTGTATCCGGCAGCGTAGGATCCGCCGCTGTTACCGGTTCCGAGCGGGAAGTTATAGCCGTTCGCGCCCGTCGTGAAGTCGCTCTTGATGTTGTTGAGCTTATTGCGGTCGCCGGGGCACATCAGGATTTTCGCGGAACCCAGCTCGTTGGACATGGTCAGGAAGTGGGTATAAGTCCAAGCGGCGGCTTGGGTGCCCACCGCGGTGGGAGGACCGACGTTCGGAGTGTTAGCGGCTAGGAAATACCCGGTCATCGTCGCGTAGCTGGCCGCTGCGACCCGGTAGGGGAAGCGATCGTCGTTGTCGTTGGCGAACACGCGGAAGCCCAAGGCGACCTGCTTGAGGTTGTTGGCGCATTTGATGCGCGAGGCCTTGGCCTTGGCCTTGGCGAGGGCGGGCAGGAGCATGCCGGCCAGAATGGCGATGATCGCGATGACGACGAGCAGCTCGATGAGCGTGAAGCCCCCAGCTTTCTTATTGCTTTGGATTTTCATGTGTTTGTTACGTTGTTTTGTTTGTCCGGTCGGGCGACTGCGAGAACCGCTCTCGAAGTTCCAACTTAGGTTTGAGCCGGAATATAGCAGCGCCGGTGCCAACGGCGGGCAGGTGATTGAAGTATTTTAAGCCATCGCCATGAAGCGCCAGGATGTGGCTTCCAACCGCTTGTTTTGCAACGGATTGCGGCGGGGTTGCTGTTGAGTAAAAACTTACGAAGGAGGGCTGCCGCCATCCGTCCATCGGCTCGAATGCCGGTTCCGAACGGCCGGTAGAGGTGTGGATGTAAAATCTCACGCTAAATGCGTGGAAATCACGCCTCCCAACAGACGCGCTGCTGGCCACCTGCACGAACAGGACGAACAGTCGGCGCGCTCTGGCTCCCTCTCCCTTCCTCGGAGGAGGGGAGAGGGTTGGGGTGAGGGGTTACGTGCGTCGGCGTTGGCGGCCCCACCCCTCATCCGGCCTGCGGCCACTTTCTCCCCTCCTCCGAGGAAGGGAGAAGGCGCGCGCCGGTCGGCTGGTTCGCATTCCGCCGAGTTTCATCGGGAATTGGCTTAAGGAAACGCTGATTTAACCACAGAGACACAGAGTTCACAGAGAAAAGCCGGTGAAATCCACTCTCTGTGTCCTCTGTGCCTCGGTGGTTAAATGCTTTGATCAGCGTCTCCCTAAGTCACAATTGCGCGCACTACATCCCCATGCACATCCGTCAGCCGCCGGTCCAGGCCGCTGTGGCGGAAGGTCAGCCGCTCGTGGTCGATGCCCATCAGATGCAGAATCGTCGCGTGCAGGTCGTAGCTATACGTCTTCCCCTCGCCCGCCTGGTAGCCCCACTCGTCGCTTTGCCCGACGGACACGCCGGGCTTGATGCCCGCGCCCGCCAGCCAGGTGACGAATGTCCCGCCGTTGTGGTCGCGCCCCACGTTGCCCTGCGCGAAGGGCGTGCGGCCAAACTCCGTGGTCCACACGACGAGCGTGTCCGCCAGGAGGCCGCGTGACTTCAAATCCCGCAGGAGTGTGGCGATGGGCTGGTCCACGCTCGCGGCCATCGGTGGCAGCTCGTTCGGGATGTTGCCGTGGTTGTCCCAATTGTTCACCGCGCCCTGCGGCCCGCTCCAGACCTGCACGAACCGCGTCCCCCGCTCGATGAGCCGCCGCGCGAGCAGACAGCGCCGCCCGAAGTCCTCGGTGACTTTGTTGTCGAGGCCGTAAGCCTTCCGCGTCGCCTCGGTTTCCCGCGCGAGGTCGAAGGCCTCCGGCGCGCTCAACTGCATCTTCGCCGCCAGCTCGTAGCTCGCGATGCGCGCGTCGAGGCGCGAGTCGGCGGGGTTGGCCTTGGCGTGAGCGCGGTTCAACTGGTCGAGCAACGCCAGCCCGTCCCGGTCCGCCGCGCGCGAGGCGAACTTAAACTTCTCCCGCGCGAACAAGTCCGGCACCAGCTCCGGCGCACCTGCGTTGAGGATGGTTCCCTGATGCACGGCGGGCAGGAAGCCCGCGCTGAACGTGCCGTTCTGATTGTAGGGCAGGCCGCGCGCATCCGGCAGCACCACGAACTGCGGCAGGTTGTCCGTGAGCCGGCCCAACCCGTAGCTGACCCACGCGCCGAGGCACGGAAAGCCCGGCAGGAGCTGGCCGCTGTTCATCATGTAAGTGCCCGGGCCGTGGACGTTCGTCTTGCTCGTCATCGCCATGAGGAAGGCGAGTTCGTCCACCAGCTTCGCCTGCTCGGGGAAGACGCTGCTCACCCAGCGGCCCGATTGCCCGTGCTGCCGGAACTCGAACGGGCTTTTCATCATCGAGCCCGGCATGGCCGTGAACCCCTCGGGCTTCTCCGTCGGGCCGAGCTTCTGGCCGTGGAGCTTGGCGAGCGCGGGCTTGTAGTCGTAAGTGTCCATCTGGCTCACGCCGCCGGTCATGAAGAGCTGGATGACGCGCTTGACCTTCGCCGGATGGTGCAACCCGCCGTTGAACTCCGGCCTGGGTTTCAACGCGCCGTCGCCCAACGCCTCGCGCGCGAACAAGTCCGCCATCGCCAAGCCGCCGAGGCCCCCGCCGATGCGCCACAGGAAGTCGCGACGACCCAGCGCAAGCGATGGAGCCCGGACGCCCCCCTCCGGGTCAGCGGCTGCGGACGTGGGCGTCCGCGCTCCACCCGATGTGGCCCCCTCGTGCGCTTCAGTTGATGAACAAGAACTCATTGCTGTTGAACAAAATCCGCCCCAGCGCCGCCAGCCCGTGTTGCTCCGCGTAAGCCGCCATCGCGCGCACCTCCTCCGGCGTCGCCGCGCGTTGGAAGGCCAGTCGCACCGCCGCGTGCACCCGCGCCGGCGTGTCCGCCCCCAGCTGCTCCACCCGCGCCGCGAAGTGCTCGCTGTGGCGCAGCACGAAGTCATTGTTGAACAGCGTGAGTGCCTGCAACGCCGACGCCGAGAAGGGCCGCGTGGGCTGGAGTAGCGCCGCGTCCGGGAAGTCCAGCGCCTCCATAAACGGGTCCGCAATCCCGCGCCACACGACGCGGTAGATGCTGCGCCGCCCTGCGCCTGGACTGTCCCAATTGAACGGCGTGTAATCCACCTTCGGCGTGGCCTGCGGGCCTTTGCTCAACGTGAAGTGCTGCGTCCCCGGCCCGCCCAGCGTGAGGTCGAGCCGCCCCGAGACGGCGAGCACGGCGTCGCGGAAGGACTCGGCGTCGAGGCGGGAACGGTTCATGCGCCAGAGGAGGCGGTTGTCGGGGTCTGTGGAGTGTGAGGGTGCGAGGGTGTGAGGGCGTGAGAGAGACGGGGATTTTGCTCCCCCACCCTCGGACCCTCGCACCCTCACACCCTCACACGCCGCCTGCCGATAAGCCGCGCTCGTCACAATCAGTCGATGCAGATGCTTCAACGACCCACTATCCCGCAGCTCACACGCCAGCCAGTCCAGCAGCTCCGGGTGCGACGGCAAGCTCCCCATCCGCCCGAAGTCGCTCGGCGTGTCGCACAGGCCGCGACCGAAATGAAAGTGCCAGACGCGGTTCGCCGCGCTGCGCCAGGTGAGGGGGTTGCGCGGGTCGGCGAGCCAGTCTGCGAGGGCCACGCGGCGGTCCGACTCACGCTTTGGTTCTGCCAAGGCGAAGCGCCCGGGTAACTCCGCGAGGGCGGAGAGCGCGCCGGGTTCCGCGAGTTGGCCGGGCTTCGCGATGTCGCCGCGCTTGAGGACGTGAACAGGCTTCGGCTCCATGCCCGCCTTGACCGCGAAGACCTGCGCAGGCGCGGGCAACTTCGCCAACTCCGCCTGCGCGTGCTGCCGCAACGCGTGCGCCGCGATGGCCAGCCGCTGCTCCGCTGTGCGTTGCGCGCGCGCCAGCTTCAAGCCCGCCGCCACCAGTGGCGGAGCCGTCGCCGCGTTCGCGTTTGGTGAGTCGGTGGCGGAGAGCCGGAAGCGCCCGATGAGATGCCCACCGCCGTGCAGTTGCCGCAGCGCCACCACGAGCTTCGCCCCCGCCGTCAGCTTCACCGGCGACTCGAACTCAAACACCGCCAAGTGCGACTCCCCCACGCGCGGGTGAATCCCCCACGCCGTCTTCTCGTTGCCATCGAGCGCGTGTTGAATCGTCCAGCCCGCTTGGTCGAAGTCCGCCGTGGCCCGCTTGATTTTCAACTTCGTCGCGTTCGTCGAGCCAGCCCCGAGCAGCCGCACCTCGACCTCGCTCAAGTGCAAGTTCCCGTTGTCCTGCCGCCCCGGGCCTTTCATCGGCAGCTGCTCGTCGCGTAACACTTCCAGCCGCAGCGCAGTCACGCTCGGGAACGTCGTCGTGGCCGTGACCGTGTAAGTATCCCGCTCCGGTCGCTTGCCGCCCGCCGACACCGAGCCATCCGCCTCGCGCTTCAGTGTCGAGCCGTCGGAGGAGAGGAGGCTGTCGAGCGCGAGCGGCAGCCAATCGGTGCCGCCGGTTTGGCCGTGAACTTCCTCCCACCGCGCGACGACCGGCTCGTGCTCCGGCGTGAGCAACGCAGCGGCGTTCTTCGCCTCCGCCGCAGCGACGAGGCCTTGCCAATGCCGCCGCTGAAGTCCCGTCTCAGCCGCTTCATCAAACGGCACGTCGCTCTTCGTGATGCCGGCGAAGACCGCTTGCAGCGCGTAGTAATCCTCCTGCGGAATGGGGTCGAACTTATGCGCGTGGCACCGCGCGCAGTGCGCCGTCGTGCTGGCGAAGGCGGACATCGTCTGCGTCACGAGGTCATCGCGGTCGAGGTAGTCGAACGTGCGCGGCGCCGTGCTTTGCGTGCTGGTATCGAGCGGCCCGGCCCCGAGAAAACCCAATGCCGCCGCAAGCTGCGGCTCGGCCGGGTAGAACACATCCGCCGCCAGTTGCTCGCGGATGAAGCGCTGCCACGGCACATCGCGGTTCAGCGCGCCGATGACGTAGTCGCGATAGCGCCAAGCGTTCGTGCGGAAGATGTCGTGCTCGAAGCCGTGGGTGTCCGCGAAGTGGATCGTGTCCAGCCAGTGGCGGGCCCAGCGCTCGCCGTGGCGGGAACTGGCGAGGAGTTTGTCGGTGAGATTTGCGATTGCCGATTGCCGATTGCCGATTTGGGACTGGTGCTCGAACGCCGCCACCTCCTCCGGCGACGGCGGGAGACCGATGAGGTCGAAGTGCAGCCGTCGAATGAGCGTGCGCGCATCCGCTTCAGGCGACGGCGAGAGCTTCTTCTCTTGGAGCTTGGCGGAGATGAAGGCGTCGATGGGATTGCTGACCGCTGACCGCTGACCGCTGACCGCTCCGCTCGGCACCGCCGGTCGCACGAGCGGCTTCAGCGACCACCAGTCCAAGCCCGCCCGGCCCACCGCTTCTTTCAACGGTTGCGCCTGCTTCACCCACTCAACCAGCACCGCGATTTCCGCCTCGGACAACTTCGCCTTCCCCTTCGGCGGCATCTGCAAGTCCGGGTTGGTGTGGCGCACCGCCTTGAGGAGTAGGCTTTTCTCCGGCTCGCCCGGCACGACGGCCGGCCCCGCTTCGCCGCCCGCGAGAATGGCCGCCGCCGAATCGAGCACGAGACCGTTCTTGGATTTCTTCGCCGCGTGGCTGTGGCACTCGTGGCAGTGCTTCACTAGCAGCGGGAGCACGCGGTCCTTGAACAGCGCGTCGGATTCCGCTGCGCTGCTCCGCGCGACGAGCAGGGTGAACGCGGTCAGCGCGGAGCAAAGACGGACGAAGTTGAGTAGCTGTGTCACGGGCGAACGAGCGGATTCACCGAAACCAGACGGCAGACCGCCAAGGCAATTCAGCCGTGGCGCTTTATCGGTGATCTGCGAGCGCCGTGTCGTTCGTCGGCGCTGGCAAACGCCGCTGTAGCGCGGAACAAGCCGTTGACAACGAACGGCCATTGATTAGGGTTCGCGCCTCTTAAACGAGAAACTACTATGCCGAACACCAAGTCAGCCGGTCGCCGCGTTCGTAACAGCGCGCGCAAGCAAGTCCGCAACAACATCGTCCGCACGCAGCTCAAGACGGCGGTGAAAACCGTCCGCGCGTCCGTCGTCGCCAAGGAAGCAACCGCGCCCGCCGACCTCCGCGCCGCCTTCTCCAAGCTCGACAAAGCCGTGAAGAAGGGCGTCATCAAGCGCAACACCGCCAACCGCAAGAAGTCCCGCCTCGCCCTCGCGCTCAACCGCGCGGCTGCGGCCCCCGCGCCCGCCGCTGTGACCGCAGCGAAGAAGCCGAAGCAGGCGAAGAAGGCGAAGAAGTAACGGCATCCCGCTTTTCAACGAACAGGCGTCCCGGTCACGGGACGCCTTTTTGTTTTACCTCCGGGCTGTGGGGCTCCGCTCCTTGTTCCGCCTGATTCGCCGCGTCAGCAGCGCCGCGCCGCCGGCGAGCAGTAGCAACGACGAGGGCTCTGGCACTGCGGAATACTGCACGAGGAGCTGCGGCGCGTTGATGGCATCCTCGCGCGAGCCGAAGCGGCGGGCGGTGAAGTTCGGACCCTCGTCGTTCGCCAGCAGCATCCAGCCGAAGTTTGCTCCGGGATTGTCCAACCACATCTGCACATCGACGGCGAGTTGGGCCGAGGTGAAGAAGTAAGGCGAGTTCGCCGTGCCGTAAATGCTCTGCCCCGCGCTGCTGGCGGCGGCGAAGTCCGTGCCCGCCAACCCGCCGGCGGCGGCCCAGTTCGGTCCGGTTTGGGCGAAGCGGGCGAGCCACGTCGCCTCGCCCGATGCGGCGGGTGTGCCCTGGCCGGGGCTGGCTGGATTGGCCGTGGTCTGCACGCCCTCGCCCCACGAGACGAGCATCCGGTGCAGGCCGAAGTCCGCCGGGGCGTAGCCATCCACTGGCTGGCGCGTGACTTCGAGGACGAGTGAAACTGAATTCACCTGCGCGCCGGTCGGGATGGCCGAGACATCGAAGCGGAACAGCGCGCGGTTCTTGGTGAAGTTCTGCGTCGTGCCGGAGTTGGCGAAGGGCTGGCCGCCGAGGTTGTTGTTCGGCGCGGTCTCGATGAGCGTGGTGTCGGCGGACGGGCGGAGCGTGAGCGTGTCCGCACGCGTTGAAAATTGAAGGCTGAAAGCTGAAAGCCAGAAGGCGAACGCCCAACGTCCAACGCTCAATTGCCAACGTCCAACGGGGCGCTCGGCAGCGGTGGGGTTAGTCTTCACACCAAGATATCCGGCTCGCCAATGAGGGGGGTGTTCACGCCCGAGGACTCTATCGGCGTCGTCACCGTGCCGCCAGTGAGCAGGTGCTCTTGAGCCTCGTTCGCGTAGCCGGGGATGATGCGGGTGAGCTGGTTCTGCGTCGCGCCGAGGTGGTCGCGGATGACGCGGCCCAGCACGGAGCGGTAGTCCACGGAGCGTTTCAGGTAACGGTCGCTGATGCCGAACAGGGAGCCGTCCACGCCGCCGGCTTGGTTCGCCGGACCGGAAATCCACGGGGCATTTGTGTCGCTCGGGTGCGCGCCGGTGCCGCCGGGGTGGCAGCCCACGACGCCGGTCACGCGTCCGCTCTTGCCCACGCCTTTCACGCCGCCGCCGGCGAGGAACATCACGCCCGCTTCGGCGTGGTCCGTGCCGCGCGAGGTGTTCTCGATGGTCGTGCGGCCGAACTCGGTGAACAGCACGACGACCACGTCGTTCCACGAACACTTCGCACCAGCGGCGGGGGCGGAACCGTTCTTGCCGTAAATCTGGAAATACTTGCGCAGCCCGTAGAGCGTCCAGCCGATGCGCTGCTGGAGGTTTGCGTGCTGGCCAGTCGCGCCGCCTTGGTTGTCGTGCGTGTCGAAGCCGCCCATCTCGGTGCCGGTGATGAGCGCGTCGGTGTGGTTCAGGATGAGCGCGGCGGCCTTGAGTCCGGCGAAGAAACTGGTCGTGCCGCTGGACTGGTCCACGACGTATTTCGCCGTGCTGTTGCCGTTGGCCGCGTAACCTCCGTTCTTCGCCTGCGAGGTGGGGAACAGGTAGTAAGGAGTGCTCCCGCCGTCGGTGTTCACGTTGTCCACGTAGGTGTTGCCGGTCTCGGTGAAGTTGATGCTGCTGAAGATGGAAAGGGTCTTGAGCAGGCCATCGTATTGGAGGCTGAGGAAGGCGCGGCTCTTCTTGTCCGGGAACGGCGTGGACTGCGCGTTGAGGAGGGCGTTGGTGGCCTTCACGTCGCCGGTGGCGGCGCTGTTCGGCACGCCGAGGAGGTCGTAGCGCAGCGGGTCGGTGAGGTTCGTGAGCGCCGCGCCGGAGCCGCGCAAGAGCACCGGCAGCGCAGACTGAATGCTGACCGCAGTGAGCGGCGCAGTGCTGGCGAGGCCGGATTCGATGACGGTGCGGTAGAGAATGCCTTCCTTCGAGACGCTGTTGAGTGGCTGGCCGTTCTCCCAGTAAATCTGCGAGTCAAAATGCGAGCGCGACTGCTTCGGGTAGCCGACGCGGTGGATGAGCGCGAGGTCGCCGGCGTTGTAAACCGGCGCGAGAAATTTCAGTGACGGGTGCAGGGCGGCGTAGCCATTGCCGAGCCGGATGGCGTTGGGGTAGTTGAAGGTCGCGGTGGCTCCGGGACTGGTCGGGAAATCCGCCGTGCCGGGCGTGGCGGAGTAATCCGTCGCGCCGTCCTTCGCGATGAGTGTGCTGGTGCGGATGGCCGAGCTGTAAGCGGAATCCTGCACCGGCACGAGCGAGCCCAACCCGTCGTTGCCGCCGCGCAGGAAGACGAAGAGCAGCTTCTTGCCGTTGAGGCCGATGCTGCCCTCCGCCAGCGCGCGTGCGGCGAAAGGCGGGACGTTGGCGAGCGCCGCGAGGCCCAAGCCCGCGCCGCCGAGGAGCGAGCGCTGGATGAAGTCGCGGCGGGTGAGGGTGTTTATGTAAGGCATGGGAGGGGAAGTGTTCAGGGTTCAGTCCGCCGCGAGCGAGGCAGCGACGCCTGCTCTTAATCGTAATCCTAATCTTAATCCGGCTCGCTTCATTGCTCTTGGAACCGTTGCATCGTCATCAACATCGCCACCATGCCGCGGACGCGCGTGTCGTAGGCGTTCGCCGCGGTGGCGCTGGGGGTGAGCGCGCTGAAGAGCGACGCACTCAACCCATCGTCGCTGGTGTTCAGGAAGTTGATGGCGGCGGTGCGGTAGAGGTTCAGGTTCGCCGCGCCTTCGCCGGGGAAGAGCAGACCGAGGAACACGTCGGCGACCTTGGCGGCGTTCTGTTGGTCGGCCAGCAACGGCAGACGTGCGAACAGCAGGCGCACGGGCGAGGTCACGGAGTTTCCCGCGTCGTTGCCGGTGCCGCTCTGCGAACCGTTGTGGCCCGTCTGGCCGCTGGCGATGAGCAACGACTGCGTCCAGCGCGCGCGCTCGGCGAGCGTGCCCGCGCTAATCCAGCCCGCGCCGCTCTCCGGGTAGCCGTCCGGCTCTGCGCGGTCGAAGAGCACCATGCCGCCCATGCGCTGGAGCGGCGTGGCGAGCGCGGTGCCATCTGTGTCCGCCGACCACGAGCCGTGCAGGCCGGTGCCGTTCGTGCTGACACGGAGCGCGCGGAGGGCGCTCACGGTGTATTCGAGCGGCGTCTTCACCTTCGCGAACGCGGCGGTGTGCGAGCGGAACAGGTCCGACTTGAAGATGACCTCGAGCACCTTGCGCACTTGGCCGCGCGGCGAGTTCGTCTCCCAGGCCAGCATGCACTGGCGCACGAGGTCGGCCTCGGGCGTGAGTTGCGGTGCGGTGAAGTCGTAGCCGTGCGCGAAGTCCTCATGCACGAAGAGCCGACAGAGTTTCACGCTCATGAACTCCTGCGTGAACGGCAGGTCGGCGAGCTGCGCGATGATGTCGTAGCCGTCCTGAATCGCGTTCGTGCCCGTGCGCGCGGGGAACGTGAGCTGGTAGGAGCCGGGCGCGGCGTTCGCGTAAGTCCGCGTGGTCCACGGCGGGCCGAAGCGGGCGGGGACGAACTTGTTCGTGAAGATGCTGCGCGACGCGCCGTGGTAGCCGGTGCGGTAGCAGAAGGCCCACGAGCCCACGAGGTTCGTGTAGTTGCCGCCGCCGGTGGGCGACAGCAGCGTGGTCGTCTTCGTCGCGAGCGGGTTGAAGACTTCGCTCGTCGGGAACATCTCCACGGTCCAGCCCGCCCACGCGTGGGACATGTCGGTGATGTCGGTTTGGTCGTAGCCGTTGTCCACGCCCATGCTGAAGAGCTCCATGATTTCGCGGGAGAAGTTCTCGTTCGGCGTGCGCCCGCCGTCGCCGCGACTGCTGACGGTGTCGAGATAGACAATCATTGCCGGGCTTTCGCAACTGATGGTGAGCAGGTCTTTGAACGTGCCGGCGGGGTTCAACAGCGCGGTGCGCCAGCGGGTGAGTTCGCGATACTCCAGCTCAGTGGCGATGCGGTTCCGCAGCGTGAAGTCGCCGTAGGCAAACTGAAAATAGTCCATTGTCTTCGTGTGCTGCGTGACGAAGTGGTTGTCGAGGAACTGGAGCAGCACTTCGAGCAACTGCCGGTCCGCGCCGACGGCCCGCAGCTTGAACCAAGCGCGGAGGTCGCTCACCTGCGCCGAGCCGGGGCCAGTGGTGGCGCTGAGAGGAATGGCCGTGGTGGGCGCGGCGAACCGGCTCTCGAAGAACGCGATGTTCGTGTGCTGGTTCGGCACCGTCTCCGGGACCGTCTCCGGCGCGAGTTGCTCGGCGATGTAGAGGGCAATCGCGTTGGTCTTGAAGCGGTCCAGCAGCGCGGGCGTGGGGCCGTAGGCGAGGCGATTGAGCACCGTGGCGGTGACGAGCGCGTTTGAGTCCAGCGGCGTGGTGTCGAGGCGGAAGAAGCGCGCGGAACTGGAGTTCGTGCCGGTCCACGAGTAGCCGCTGACTGCGCCGTTGGCGTCCTCGGTGAAGGGCAGGCCCAGGTCCGTCGTGCTGAAGACCTTGAAACTCTGCGCGGCGGGGAACGGCGTCCAGCGCAGCCCGCGTTGACTGCCGATGAGCGTGAGGTTCGTGATGCTCGGCGGCGGCGGCGGGGCGACTTGTGCGCGGGCGACCGGGAGGGTCGCGAGTGAAAGCAAAGCCGCACCGAGGAGGAGGAAGTTGCGCGTGCTCATAGAAGCTTCGATAGCGTCAGCAGTGGCGTAATTGAGAGTAGCAAGGCCGGTGCCTCGCTCAATACGGGAGATTGCTGAAACGCCTCTCTGAAAGGGGACTGCCGGACACCGGTTGGCATCCTCCTCCATCCCCTCGCCCTCGCTTGTTGACCCCCCCCGCAGGCGAGTCGGGGCGCAATGTCAGGCTCGCATCGCAAGGTTGCGACCGTGCGTGAGCCAGTTCCAAATCAGCCTCCCCTCGCGGGGTTCGGCCTCCCTGAAGAACGCCTCGGGTATGCACTGAGGTTCATCGCCCCCAGCACCCCGGGAGTTGGGATTTTAAGGGGTTTACGTTGAAACGATGGCATGGGGAAATGCCCGCGCCGCTTGTGCGGGCAAGCCCACGGACCCAAGAGCGGGGCTTCACGCTACGGCTGGCATATTGGTTGCGTGCTCCGGTCATTACTTGCCGATGTAACGAGTGTCTGCTGGCTTCAACTGACGGAGGCTGCGCGGTCCAGTGGGCAGCGCGGGGCAAGAATCGGGTGGTTGGTTCGTCGTAAAGTTAAACGCTATGAGTGACGAAATAAGTCTGTCAGTGGTAGAATGCCGCGCGGCCAGCGACTCGACGCCATCGGGTTCCGGCACGCAGTGGCTGGCGGGCGTGCTTGGAAGCACAAACCAGCGGGCCGCGTCATTTCACGATCCGTGCTGATGCCAACTATGAACGAGAACCAGCCCGTCCCCGTGCGCCGGGGTTTCCTGGAGTTACTCCACAGTCCGGTGACGGCTTGGACCATTCTCCTGATCTCCACCCTGCTCACGGCGCTGGGTTGGTGGGTCTCGCGCAGCTACGTGGCGCAGCGGGCGCAGGAGCGGTTTGACTACGAGGTGGACCGGGCGGAGCAGCTCATCCTCCGGCGGATGCGGGTGTTTGAACGGATGATGGTCGGCGCGCGCGGGCTGCATTATGCGAGCGAGGTGGTGACGCGCGCGGAGTGGCGCGACTACGTGGCGGCCTTGAGCCTGCCGGAATACTACCCGGGCGTGCAGGGGCTTGGGTTCGTGCGCTGGGTGACGGCGGAGGAGCGGCCGGCTTACGAGGCCGGCGTGCGGGCGGAGGGGTTTCCGAACTTTGCCATCACGCCGCCGGGGGAGCGCGCGGAGTATGCGTGCGTCACTTACATCGAGCCGTTCGAGCAGCGGAACTTGCGCGCGTTCGGCTACGACTTGTGGAGTGAGCCGGTGCGGCGGGCCGGCCTGAGCCAAGCGCGGGACACGGGGAAACCCGCGTTGACCGGTAAGATGTTTCTCGTGCAGGAGACGGGGACCAATGTGCAGCCCGGCGTCATCATGCTGGTGCCGATGTATCGCGCCGGGCAACCGGTCACCACGGTGGCGGAGCGGCGGGCGGCGTTGTTTGGCTGGGTTCACGCCCCGTTCCGCATCGGCGATCTGATGCAAGGCATCCTCGGGAATGCCGACCCGGAAATTGGCTTCGACCTGTTCGATGGCGAGCAGCCCGTGGCGGACGCGCACCTGTTCAACAGCGACGCTGAACTCGCCCCGATGCCCGCCGCCTATCAGCCGTCGCGGACGGAGACGCGGCAGATTAAACTGGCCGGCCACCCCTGGCTGCTGCGCTTTCACACCCGGCCGGAGTTCGAGGCTGCCACGGACAGCAACCAGCCCTTCTTCATCGCCTTCGGCGGGCTGGCGATTAACGGGCTGCTCTTTGCCATCATCCGGTCGCTGGCCGGACTTCGGCGGCGGGCGGAGAGTCTCGCGGAGGTGCTGACCGTGAACTACCGCCGCGCTAACGAGGCGTTGGGGGATAAGGTCATCGAGCACGAGCGGGCGGACGCTGCGCTGCGTGCGAGCGAGGAGCGCTGGCGGCTGATCATCGCCACCGAGCCGGAGTGCGTGAAGCTGCTCGGCCCGGACGGCGCGCTCCTCCAGATGAACCCCGCCGGCCTGAAGATAATCGAAGCTGACTCGTTCGAGCAGGTCGCCAACCGATGCGTCTATCCGCTCATCGTGCCGGAGTATCGGGCCCAGTTTCAGGAATTGATCGAGCGCGTGTTTCGCGGTGAGTCCGGCATACTGGAATTTCAACTCCTCGGAATCAAAGGCACGACCCGCTGGCTGGAGACCCACGCCACGCCGTTGCGCGGTGAACGGGGCGAGATCACTTCCCTGCTGGCCGTCACCCGCGACATCACCGACCGCAAGCGGGCGGACGCTGCGCTGCGTGCGAGCGAGGAGCGCTTTCAGGCCTTCATGAACCAGAGTCCAGTGGTCGCTTGGGTGAAGGACGAGGAGTTCCGGTTTCGCTATGTCAATTCGGCGTTCGAGCAGCTCTTCAACCGGCCGGCGGAACAGATTCTGGGCCGCACGGACTACGACCTTTTTTCCAAGGAATCTGCGGACGTAACCCGAGCCAACGACCGTCAAGTGCTCGCGTCCGGGGTGGTGACTGAAGCTATCGAACCGGTGCCTGGGGCCGATGGCAGAATGCGCCGCTGGCTAGTGCACAAATTCCCGTTGCAGCAGACTGGGCAGCAACTGTGGGTGGGCGGCACGGCGGCCGATGTGACCGCCCGTCTCGATGCCGAGGAGGCGGCGCGGGAGAGCGGTGAGCGGTTCCGACTGCTCTTCGAGGGAGCGAACGATGCCATCTTCTGGGCCGCCGCCGAGACCGGGTTGTTGACGCACTGCAACGCCGCCGCTGAGACGTTGCTCGGCCGGGAGCGCGCCGAGATCATCGGCCAGCCGCAGAGTTTTCTGCACCCGCCGGAGGAGGCCGAGCGTTGCCGGGAGTTGTTCCGGGCCCATGCGAGTTCGCAATCGAAGGCCCCCTTCGAGCTGGAAGTGCTCCGTAAAGACGGCCAGCGGGTGCCCGTGTCCATCTCACCCTCCGTGACTGTGGTGGATGGCAAGCCGCTCATCCAAGGCATCTTCCGCGACATCACCGGACGCAAGCAGGCGGAGGCGCGCCTCACGGCGTTTTTGGAACTGGGCCAGCAGCTCAGCGCGGCGCAGACCGTGCAGGAAGCCGGGGAGATTATCGTCGAGACGGCGGATCGCTTGATCGGCTGGGACTCCTGTGGCGTGAATTTGTATTCGGAGGCGGACGACTCCCTGCAGTGTGTGCTGCTTAAGGACATCCTCCACGGCCAGCGGCAGAGTGTCCCCGTGCCAACGCATGATCGTAAGCTGACGGCGCGGGTGCGGCGGGTCTTTGCCCACGGTGCAGAATTGATCCTCCGGGAACCCTCCGGTTCGGTCACGACGGACGAGGTGATGTTTGGGGACACAGCTCGGCCTTCGCTGTCGCTTATGAACGTGCCGGTCCGGTCCGGGAGCTGTGGCATTGGGGTCCTCTCCATCCAGAGCTATCAGGCCCACGCCTACACGCCGCAGGATTTGCTCCTTCGGGGATCTTAGTGGCTAACATGGAGACTCCACCCACCCACCTGGAAGCGGCTCTGGTCTTTCAAGTGCGGTCTTCAAGCCCGCCAACAGCACGCCACAACGCCTCAAAATGCACGGTAAGGGCTCGAACGGAGAGGTT
>CALQJI020000013.1 GCA_943330855.2 Klebsiella pneumoniae | reverse complement strand
TCTTGTAAGGATAAGAGGCTGGAAATGCTCCCGCATCCGTGCAGCGGGCGAGTCCGCGACGCGTCCGTGCCGGATAGTGAACGGGAGCTGAAACCGTTGAAGATTTCGTTGAAGGTTTCGCCCTGGCCCCAACAAACACCCTGCATTTAAAGGGGTTTTAGTTGGAGGCGGAGGTCGGAATCGAACCGACGGATGGGGCTTTTGCAGAGCCCTGCCTTACCACTTGGCTACTCCGCCGCCGTAAGCGCCGCGACTCTAGGGAAACGCGCTGGAGCCGCGCAAGCTTTGTTCACTTCAAGGAGTCGCAGCCGCCCGCAAAGACATTACAACGGCTTCAACCGGCGCGCGGGTTGATGCCTGTCTTGACGAGGCTGGCTGCGGGCAGTTCGGTCTCCACTGACCGACCGAGGAACTCCAGCAGCACGCGCACGCGGCTCTTCGCAGGCAGAAGCCGTTGCACCACGGCGGTGATGCCCATGAAGGTGCCGTCCGCGATGACGACTTCATCGCCGGGCGCAACTGCGTCGGAGAACTGCTTCAGGTCGGAAGTATCGAGCGCCACCCGCAGGTCGCTGATGCTTTCATCCGGCACGGTGGCGAAGTAATCGCCGAAATGGACGACCCCGGCGACGCCCTGCGCAGCTTGGATCATGCGTAAGTTCGGCAACGCAAAACGCGCGAAGAGATAGTTCGGAAACATCGCCTCGGTGAAGCACACCTTGCCTCGCCGGGTCGCGCGCTGGAAACGCACGCGCGGGCAAAACACCTCGACCTCCGGTAACTGCTTCAACTGCCCGGCGGCGATGTGCTCATGCTTAATTTGCGACCGCACGCAATACCACGCAGGCGGCGCTTCCCATCCATCACTCATAGCTTTCAACGTAGCGTGGCGTGTTTTGCAGTCACAAGACATTTGCCAGAACTGCGTGCAGGCAAGCCACCGCTCTCATTCTTGCGCGCTGGCATTGCGGACACATGCTCAAACAGGGGCGAGTGGTCGCCGCCTGCCTAAATCTGCGACGCATCTCATCATTGATGCGCTGCGATCACCTGGCCGCAGGTGCATGGACGTGCGGGGCATGGCGAGTCAGGAAACGGAGTCATCAACTCGGGACCCCTTATTTGTCAAAACCTACAGGCTCTTTGCTGCGGGAAAGCTAGTTCCCTTCCATTGGCAGGATTTCGACTATCTCCGCGAGCGGGCGCTGCTGTGGGTCCCAGAGTGTGTTGCGGCGGCCGTAGAGCCATTGGGACTGCGACAGCTTGAGCGCTGCGTTAATGAAGTCATCGGACTGGACGCGGAGGAATGCTTTCGGACGGCTGGCGTGTGTGATGGCGTAGTCCGCGAGCAGGGTGCCGAGCGGGCGGCGCTCATCGAGGATTTCCTTCCGGGCAGCGGGAGGGAAGAGGGCGAGATTGATCTTGATGGCCCCGAACTCGACGGGCTTGTCCGACTTGTCCAGCAGGAGCACGACCTCGCGGAAGTAGAAGTCGTCGCGCTGCTGGCGGCTCAGGACGGCGAGGTGGATGCGCTCGCCGTGGAACTTCTCCAGCGTCGGCGTCATGTCGTCCTGGTGCACGAGCAGCGACTTGTAAGGCTCCGGCACGGCGTCGCCTGCCATGGGCTCAATGGCCGGCAGGTCACGGCCCGCCTGGGCGTAGAAGTCATCCAGCGGGTAGGCGATGGGGAGAACTGAGGGAGAGGGCATGGGAAGCAGTTCAGGCATACCTCGTCGACCGATGCTCCGGCTTGAAAAACTCCATCAGCAGCCGGTCCACTTGCAGCAGCGCCTCGCGCGTGAGGACGATGCGGTCGCCGTCCACCGTGAGGCAGCCCCAGTCCTTGAGCAACGCGAGCGGGGCGGCGAACTGCTCCAACGGGTCGGTGCCGAACTTTGCCTTGAAGCTGGCGCGGCTGTTGGACCCCAGCTTGAGCATCAGCATGAACTCGCGGATGTAGCGCTCGTCGGGCTTCGTCGGGTAGGCGCGGAAGATGGGCAACTCGCCGGCGTTCACCTTCGCGAGATACGGATCGAAGTCGGCCTGGTTCTGGTAGTGCACGCCGTTGATGTGGCCGAAGCTGGCGACGCCCACCGAGAGCAGATCCGCGCCGGAGAAGAGGCCCTCGCGATAGAGGAACTTCACCTTGCTCGCGTCGCGCACGACGGTGCTGGTGCTGTTGACCGCGTAGCCGACTTTCTCGAACTCGCGGAACGCATAGTCCACCCAGCGGCGTTTGGTCTCCCAGTCGGCCACGGGCGCGACGAGTTTGCCCTGCGCCTTCATCTGCTGGTAGATGCCGGTGTTGTAGGGCACTTCCATCTGATAGACCGTGAGCGAGTCGGGTTGGAGCGCGACGGCCTTGGCGACGGTTTCCACCCACTTCTCCTCCGTCTCCTCGACCATGCCGGCGATGAGGTCAATGTTGATTTGCGGGAAGCCGATTTCGCGCGCGTAGGCGTAGGCGCGGGCGATTTCCTTCGAACGATGCGCGCGCCCGTTGATTTCGAGGATGTGGTCGTCGAAGTGCTCGATGCCGAGCGAGAGGCGCGTGACGCCGAGGTCGCGGATGGCGCGGAGCTTGTGGTCGGTGAGCGTGCCCGGCTCGGCCTCGAAGGTGACTTCTTGCGCCTCGTCCCACGGCAGCAGGCGCTTCATGCCGTCGGTCAAATACTTGAGCTGGTCGGGGCTAAGGTAGCTGGGCGTGCCGCCGCCGAAGTAAATGAACTTGGGCTTACGTCCGCCGATGAAGGGCTTGCCCGCATACATCTCCAACTCGCGCAACACGGCGTCCACGTAGCCCTTGATGGCGGCGGAGTCCTTGTCCGTATAGACCTTGAAGTAGCAGAAGTGGCAGCGCTTCCGGCAGAAGGGGATGTGCGTGTAAAGCCCCAGCGGCACACCCGCGCGCGGCGATTGCTCCATGGCGGCAACCAGCTCCGGCACGAACTCCGGCTTCCAAAACGAGAACGGCGGGTAGTTGGTGACGAAGTAATTGCCCGCCGTGGTCGCCAAGTGGGCTGGAGGTGGCGCGTGCTGCGCGGTGAGGTCGGTGGGAGGTTGGGTGGCGGTCATGGCAGGGGGGTTGGTTTAGTTCATTGGCAGGCGGCGCACGCGAAAGCCTGCGTCCTCAACGGTCACGATGGCTCCGGCTTCCAGCACCGGGCCGATTTCGGCGATGACACGGAACAGCTTGGGATTCACGGAGCCGGAGCGGGCATCATGCACGCGGAAGATAATCACGCTCGGCAAGGCGGTGTCGGCTTGCGCGGCGATGCCGCTGAAATCCAAGTCGAACGTCAGCACAATCCGCGCTTCACGCCCCGCCTTGGCGAAGATGTCGGCGTCGGCCATGCGGTGAAGTCCCTCCTCGCGCAGATGCGTCGCGTCGTGCCCGGCAGCTCGCAGTGCCGCGACGGTCAGCAACGAAACGCCCATGTCGGCCAGAAACTTCATGCAGCTTGTTGAGCGAACAGATGGACTTCCTCATTGGCCAGACCAGCCGTGTAACGGAGGGCCTCGCTAATATCTTCCCTCGTGAGGTCGGGATACTCGGCGATGATTTGCGCTGGCGTCATTTCGTTGGCGACGAGGTTGACGACGAGTGAGACCGGGATGCGCAGTCCGCGAATGCAGGCGCGCCCGGCCATTATGTGCGGCTCGTGGGTGATGCGGGGGAACATAGGGTTTCTAGGATTTCGGGTTGGTTGAGAGCGGAGTCAACGGCGGGTAGTTGGTGACGAAGTCGTTGCCGGCGGCGGTCGCAAGGTGGGCTGGCGGCGGAGCGTGCTGCACACCGGGCGGAAGGGGGGCGATGGTGATGGTGCTCATGGATCAATCTTCCTCAAAGAAATCTGAATCTATCTTTTTGACGTGAAAGGACTTGTCGGGCGAAACACCGAGATCGTGGTCAATCATCAACTCGGCCAGCATCTGCCCATCAATCAGGGAAACCTTCTTGTCCGTCTTTCCGAGGGGAGCCTTGGCGTCCTTGGTGAACGTGCTGGTCGTGATCAGCACTCCTTTCTTGGCTCCAGCTTGATCCAGTGCACCGAGAAACTCTCTCACTGTCTTGGAGCCAACCGGAGCGTCCCATCGCTTGGCCTGCATATAGATTTCGCTCAACCCCAGCTTGTCCTCTTTGATGAGCCCATCCACTCCACCGTCGCCACTGCCGCCCAGATGCTCGGCTGAATCTGGAACCAGCCTGCCATAGCCCAGCCGCTGCATTAGTTGGAGCACCAGTCGCTCAAAAAAGATTGGCGGCTTGTTTTTGATCAATTCCAACAGCTCGGCACAGAGCGCTTTGCGTAGCTCGTCGTAGCTTTTCTCCAAAGTCTCCAGCGGTGGGATTACTGGCTCCTCCTCAACCTCAACCACGGTTTCGCCGTCCTCCTTCTTTCGCCGGCGGGCATTCTGGTAGTCTGAGAACTGCTGGAGAACTTTGAGGTCAACCCGCATAGGATTGTCCTTCAAAACCCTAAGGCCGCGTTCGGTGATCTGCATCTGCGCCCTTGCGGGTCGTGTGATGAGGCCAGCGAAGTTGAAGTGCGTGCCTACCCAAGCGATGCGATTCGCCCACTTGGTTGTATAGCCACTCGGAAGCCGTTCTTGAAGGTCCGCTTCGGAAACACTCATTGATTTCGCGACAATCGCTGAAACTTCACGAACGGAGTGCGGCTTCGAATCCGCCAGCGCAGTCAGCACCGGCAGCATCATTGTTTGGAAATCTGGAACGGCCATGACTTGATCCTTTCGTTTAGTTCACTTCGCCTTCACCCCAAAACAATACACGCTCCCGTCCTCGCTGCCGATGACCACCTTGCCGTCGGACACGGCGGGGGAGGCGGTGAGGCCCTGGCCGATTTCGTAGCTCCAAAGCTCCTTGCCGTCCGCCAGCGACACGAGGTAGAGCCGCCCGTCCTCGGAGCCGACGATGACCTTGCCGTCGCAGATGACGGGGG
Source organism: Klebsiella pneumoniae (assembly GCA_943330855.2). GTDB lineage: Bacteria > Verrucomicrobiota > Verrucomicrobiia > Limisphaerales > SXTU01 > SXTU01. Next base: position 73,603 of record CALQJI020000013.1, on the reverse strand, counting down.
AGCTGTCCACCTTGCCGCGCGTGCCGAAGGTCCAGAGGGCTTCGCCATCCTTGGTGCGAAGGCAGTGCAGGCGCTTATCCCGCCCGCCGATCAACACCCGGTCGCCCAGCACGGCGGGGGAGGAGACGTAGGCGAAGGCGCGGTCGCGGTAGCTCCAGAGGTTCGTGCCCTTGGCGAGGTCCACGCAGAAGACTTGGTTCTCGAAGTGCCCGCCGTAGACGCGCCCGTCGGCCATGGCGACCGAGCCGAGGATGGGCGCACCGATTTCCAGTTCCTTGATCTTCGCGCCGTTGGTGAGCGCGACGATGTGCAGCAGGGAGTCGCAGCCACCGAGGGCGGTCAGGCCCTGGAAGACGGCGGGCGTGCCGTTGATGCCGCTGCCGGTTTCATAGACCCAGTTGGATTTCCCGGTCGCGGCGTCGAGGCAGTAGAGCTTGGCGTCGTGGTTGCCGAAGATGACGTTCCAGTCCTTGCCGTTGGGCGCGCGGACGAGGTTGGGCGAGCCGGGCATTTTGTCGCCGATGGGGAACTTCCAGACCTGCTTCCCGGTCTTGGCGTCGAGCGCGTAGAACATCGGCTCGTCCGAGCCGAAGAGGACGCGGCCCTCGTGGACGAGCGGGGAGGACTCGACGCTGCCGCCGGTCTTGAAGGCCCAGTTGGTCTTCCCGGTGGCAAGCGCCACCGAGTAGAGGAAGCCGTCGTCCGAGCCGACAAATACGTTGCCGCCCACGATGGCCGCAGAGGATTTCACCGGGCCGCCGGTCTTGAAGCTCCAGAGCAGGTCGAGCTGGGCGGGCAGTTTACCGGCGGCAACGCCCTGCAAGTTCGGGCTGCCGCGGAACATGGGCCAGTCGGCAGCAACGGCGATGTTCGCGATGGTGGTGAGCGCCAGAAACAGGGTAAGGAGAGGCAACTTTTTCATGGCCGATGACTGCACGAAGCATCGGTCGCAGGCTGGCGTTTGGCAACCGGTTATTACCTACACGTAGTAGTTTGGGCGCACCGCGCACTGGCTTGGAGCGCGGCGCTCCGGGCCGCAGCGGGTGACGAGGACGAGGGTGGGGAAGTTCACCGCCCGCAGGCTGCACGCGGCTGCTGCGGGCGGGAGGCACGCGGTCCAGCTCTCAGAACAGGCTGTTCACCGCGATGCCCAGCACGCTCAGGGGGCCTTGGTCCTCGAGGCCTTCCGTGGCCTTGTCGAGTTTCTGGAGGGTCATCTTGGCGTTCTTGAAGAGGCTGTCGTCGTTGACCAGTTTGCCGACGCTGCCCTGGCCCTTGTTAATCTTTTGCATGATTTCGCGGAGGTTGCTCATGGCCAGCGTGGTCTCGTTGTAGAGCGCCTCGTCCTTGAGCAGCTTGCCCAGCGAGCCTTTGCCGGCCTGCAGGTCGGAGCGCACATCGGTCAACGTCTGCTTGGCGACCAGCAAGGTATCGCTGGCGTTGGTCAACGCCGTGCGGGCGTCCCCGAACACGGCCTTCACGTCGCTCACCGCAACCCGGGCGTCGGTCATGAAGCCCTTCACGTCGCCAAGCGCATTGTTGACGTTGGTGAACGCGCCCTTCACGTCGCCCATCGCTCCCTTGGCGTCGGCCAGTAGGCCCTGCGCGTCGGCGGCAGTTTTGTTCAGCGTGTCCACGGTCTTGAGCGTGGACTGGTAGAGTGTGTCGTCGCTGATGAGTTTGCCGATGGTGCCCTCGCCTTTGGCGATGCGGTCGGAGACGGTTTGGAGGTTTCCGAGCACGGCGGTGAGCTTCGGGCTTTTGACCTCGTTGAAGTCCTTGAAGAAGGAGGTCACGGGGCCCAGCACGTTCTGAATGCTGTCGCCGCTGAAGCTCTTGGTGAGGTTCTCGATGCCGGCGGCGGCGTTGTCGAGCTTCTGCATCATCGCGGAGAGGTCGGGCTGCTCGGCGGTCTGAATGACGCTGTCGGGCGTGAGGTTCGGGACGGTGGCCGTGCCGAGGTTGATGGAAACGAAATTCTGCCCCATGAGGCCGGCGAAGCGGATGGTGGCCTTGGCGTCGGTCTTCACCTCGGCGAGTTGGTCCAGCTTCATCGTCACTTTCACCCGGCCCTGGTCGAAGCCGATCTTCTCGACCTTGCCGATGGGCACGCCGGCCATTTTGACGGCGTCACCGATTTTGAGTTCCTGCGCGGTGTTGAAGAGGCCGTGGAGCCGGTAGCCTTTCTTGAAGAAGTCCGTGCCGCCGGCCATTTCGAGCAGGACCACTGCGGCGACGACGACGAGCGCGACGAACATGCCGAGTTTGGTTTCGAGCGAGGTGTTTTTCATAAGTCAGGTTTTTCAGATTTTGCCACTGCTGCCACAGGAGTGTTTTTCCACAAGAAGGCTCAAGAAGGGGAAAGAGGAATTCTCTTTGTGCCTTCTGTGTCCTTTTGTGGCTGAAGCGGCTGCGTGGCTCATCGCGGTTTTGGTTTGAAGTCGGCGGTCAAAAACTTCCGCACGAGCGGGTGCTGGCTGCGCCGCACTTCCTCGGGCCGGCCAATCTCCAGTATCTCGCCCTCGGCGATCATCGCAATGCGGTCGGCGATGCCGAAGGCCAAATCGCGGTCGTGTGTGACGACGAGGCTCGTGGCGTGCGTGCGGTCGCGCAATTCGAGAATCTCCTGCCCGATGGTGATGGCGATGAGCGGGTCGAGTTCGCTGGTCGGCTCGTCGTAAAGCACGAGTTGCGGCTCGATGACGAGTGCGCGGGCGATGGCGACGCGCTTCTTCATGCCGCCGGAAAGCTCGGCGGGGATTTTGTGCTCAGTGCCCTTGAGTCCGACGAGGTCGAGCTTCTCCGCGATGATGCGGCAGATCTCGGCTTCAGGCTTCAGGCGGTGCTCACGAAGGTAGAGGCCGACGTTCTCACCGACGGTGAGAGAATTCAGCAGTGCGCCTGACTGGAAGACCATCGCCATGCGGTAACGGTCCCGCAGGCCCTCGGTGTGGATGGCCTGCCCTTCGATGAGCAGTTCACCGGCGTCGGGTTCTTCGAGGCCGATGATGTGTTTGAGCAGGACGCTCTTGCCACTGCCGCTGGGGCCCATGAGCACGAAGATTTCCCCGCGCTCAACAGTGAAGTTCACGCCACGTAGGACCTCGTGGTCGCCGAAGCTTTTCCGCACCCCGCGCGCCTCGACGCGGACACTCTCATGGTTCGTGGCGATGCTCATTGTTCAAGCTGCACCAGCAGGTGCGTGAGGAAGTAGTCCAGGATGAGAATGAGCACGATGGAATTGACCACAGCCTTGGTCACCGTGCGCCCGATGCCGCGCGGGCCGCCGATGGTGGCCAGCCCCTGATGGCAGGACACGGTGCCGATGATGAGCGCGAAGATGAAGGACTTGATGAGGCCATGGAGCACGTCCTTGGTCCCCACGGTGTCGCGGAGGTTCGCGAAGAAGGACTGCATCCCGACGGCGATCTGTTGGTTCGTCGAGCAGACGAGCGCTCCGCCCATCCAGCCGACGAGGTCGGCGAAAACCAGGAGCATCGGCAGCCCCACCGCGATAGCGAGAATGCGCGGCAGAACAAGGTAATGGACCGGGTTGATGTTCATCGTCCGCAGCGCATCAATCTCCTGATACACCGCCATGGAGCCAATTTCCGCAGCCATCGCCGAGCCGATGCGGCCCGCGATGAGCACGGCCATGAGCGAGGGGGCGAGTTCGCGGCAGAGGCTGAGGCCGACGATGCCGCCGAGGAAGTTCGACAGCCCGCGCTCGACCATCACCGGGCCGATTTCCAGTGCAAGCACGCCGCCGATGAAGAACGAAAGGATGCAGACCATGAGCAGGCTACCCATGCCGATTTCGTAGAATTGCTCCAGGACCTTCCGCCGATGGCGATAGGCCAGCGGCAACGCCCGAAGCGTCCGCCAAAACAGCAAAAAAATTCCGCCGATGTCTCGAAACATAGTGTGAACCCAGAGGCTCTGACCGACAGCTATTGAATTAACTCCTGCGTCGTAAAGTTGGCAATGGAGTTTTCGGTGAGTCCAAATCGAACTGCCCAGTTTGGAATTTTGCTCGTTCCCCACCGGCACCCACGCTACGAATCCGCCATGCACCATGGTGAAATTTGCGGCCGCCACTTCGCCACCGGACAGCCGCTGCGTGTCCTGTGGCGTGAAGGTGTCATCACGGAAGTCAGCCACGCGCCCGTCGAAGCAGACGGCCCGTGGCTCGCCCCGACTCTGCTCGACCTCCAAATCAACGGCTACGGTGGCGTGGACTTTCAGCGCGACGATCACCTGACCGAGGAGAAGCTCCTCTCCGCCGCGCGCCAGTTACGCCGCGATGGCTGTGGACGTTTCTTCTTCACGCTCATCACGGACGAGTGGCCCGCGCTCATGGCCCGCGTGCGCCGCACGAAAGCCATTCGCGACGCTCACCCGGAACTCCGCGCAGCCCTAGCCGGTTGGCATATCGAAGGTCCCTTCCTCTCACCCGAAGTCGGCTTCAAAGGCGCGCACAATCCCGCCGTGATGCGCGACGCAACCGCCGCCGACCTCCGTGAACTTCGTGCCGCGACCGGCACCGATCCGGTTCTGCTCACCCTCGCCCCCGAACGCCACGGCTCCATCGAGGCCATCCGCCTCGCCGTTTCGCTTGGCATTGTCGTGAGCCTCGGTCACACGAACGCCTCTGCGGAAACCATCCGCGCCGCCGTGGCCGCCGGCGCACGTGGCTTCACCCATCTCGGCAACGGCATCCCGCAACAGCTCGACCGGCACGACAACATCCTCTGGCGCGTCTTCGACACTCCCGGCCTCACGCCCAGCCTCATTCCGGACACGCACCACGTCTCGCCGCTGCTCTTCCGCCACGTCCACCGCGCGCTGCCTGCGGAACGCATCTACTACACGACTGATGCGATGTCCGCCGCTGGCGCGCCGCCGGGCCGCTACACCATCGGTGCGATTGAACTCGAAGTGGGCGCGGACCAGATCGTCCGCCAGCCCGGCAAGCCCAACTTCGCCGGCTCCGCGCTCAAGCCCATTGACGGCATCACCCGCGCCGCGCAGATGTTGGGCAAGTCATGGCGTGAAGTTTGGCCGCACTTCTCCACGTGCCCGGCGGAACTAATGGGTCTGCGCAACGAAATCGCCGTCGGCCAGCCTGCGGATTTTTGCGTGGTGAACTCCATGCCTGACGGGTCGCTGAGGGAAGCGAAGATTCCGTAGCCGCCGAGGTGAGGCGGCGGACCCGCCAGCAGTCACACCCGCTTGTGGCTGCCGTCGCAGTGCGCGCCGTTCTGCGAGTGTTTGCACATACACCACGCGACCTGCTTTGCCTCGGTGATTTCCACTTTGCTTGGACCGAACTCAGTCCCCTTGTGCGAGCCGTCGCAGAACGGCTGAGTCTTCGAGAGGCCGCAGGCGCACCACCAGTAGGTGCCGGGTTCGACTTTTTGCACGAGGGGAGAACGCTGGCAGATGTTGGGCTGGCTCATGCGGCGAGGTTGCGGCCAAGCGACGCTTGAATCAAGGCCGCTGCGCCCGCTGCAACGCCGGGTCGTTCAAGTCCAACCGATAGAGAATCTGGTTGTAGTCGTAACGCGGCGTAGGCGTGGGCTTGTTGGCGAATTGCGTCGTGTAGGTGCCCTCGAAGTAGAGCAGCGACGAACCTGCCGGCGTGAACTCGATGTGCAGGCGCGGGTTGTAGAACGTGTAGTTGTCGTGGCTCAACACCTTCACCGCCGTGCCCCACGGACCGGTCGGCGCGTCGGCCTCCGCATACCACAGCTCGCCGAAGACGGACGGCTTGCCGAACAACTGCATGAAGACCGTCACCCAGCGCTTGCGCCACGGATGCCACGTGATGGAACCGGTGTGTGGCTTCACCGTCTCGCCACCCGCGCCCGCCAAGCTCGCCTGCGGCGTGAGCACCTCCCAAGTCTTCGCGTCCTGCCACGCCTCGAACGTTGCCGGGCAGCGCAGCGTGGGAAAGGGATTGCCGAAGAGCAGCCACGCCTTGCCAGCCGCGTCCTGCCATAACCCCGGATGGCCTTCGGGAATTGGCGGAGCTTTCGGCGCGGCGTCAGACTTTGTCCACACGGTCTTCAGCTTCTCGAACACGAGCTTCTCCGCGTGCCACACCGCGAGGCTCCACTCGTAGGCTTCGAGCGGCGGTTTGATTTTCATGTAGGCGCACACGAGACGCGAAGTGCCTGACTGGTCCGGCACGCTCGCCACACCCGTCACCCAAGTCGGCCCGCTGCCCGGCATCGGCGCGATGCCGCGAGGTGCGCCCGTCGAGTTGGTGAAGTAAGCGAGCGGCAAACGCAGCGGCGGCTGAAGTGCCGGGGGTTGCCCCGCCGTCGTCGCCCCCGTGCCGTCGAAGATGCCGAGGGGATACTTCGCGAGCGTCGTGTCGCCCCAGAACCAGTAGAGCCGGCCGCGATGCACGGCGTTCTGCACGCTGTCCTGCCCGACCAGCCCCGACTCCCGCCAGTCACCCTCCAGCCCGAGCTTCTGGCTTTCGGCAAACAACCCCGCCCCCGTCAGCCGCCCAATGCGTTGCGCGATGCTCGTCCGCCGCACCTCGACGCGCAGCGTCTTGCCCGGCTCCGGCGTGAGCCGAACGCCGCGCTGGCCGAAGCCATCCGCCTTCACCTCGTAGCCGTGCCCATGCACCTCAAACCACGTCTCCCGCCCCATCAGCTCCGGCAGGTCGAAGGCGATGCGCCCCGCGTTATCCGACACGAACCGCACCTGATGCGTCGTGCGCAACTCTACCAGCGGCACCGGCCACCCGCTGCCCAATTCGACCACTTCGATGCGGCAGGGTTGGTTGGCGTGGGCCACGAGCGCCAAGCCCAGCGCCAGCCAGAGACACGACAACTTCATGCGGCGAACGGTGGCGGAAAACAAAACGCCGCGCCAGCAAAGTGGCGCGGCGGTGGAGAAACTGAATCGATCAGGAGCGCTTCGCCAGATTGTGCGCCCCGTTCACCGTCGAGTTCACGCGCAGGCGCAGGCCGTTGAGACGGATGAAGCCGGTGGCGTCATCCTGATTGTAGGCCTTGGTCGGGTCGGCCTCCATCGTCGCGATGTGCGGGTTATACATGGAGAACTGGCTCTTGCGACCGGCGACGTAGAGGCCGCCTTTGTAAAGCTTCACGCGCACGGTGCCGGTCACGTTCTTCTGGCTCTCCTCGACGTAGGCCTGGAGGGCAAGCCGCTCGGGCGCATACCAGAAGCCGTTGTAAACCAGCTCGGCATACTTCGGGACCAACGCGTCGCGCTGGTGCATCACCTCGCGGTCCATCGTGAGGCTCTCCATCTGGCGGTGCGCGTAGTGCAGGATGCTGCCGCCGGGGGTCTCGTAAACACCACGGCTCTTCATGCCCACGAAGCGGTTCTCGACCATGTCCACGCGGCCCACGCCGTGTTTGCCGCCGAGCTTGTTCAGCGTCTTCATCACCTGGAGCGGCGTGAGCTTCTTCCCGTTCACGGCCGTGCAATCGCCCTTCACGAAGTCGAGTTCGACATACTCTGATTTGTCCGGCGCGTCCTCGGGCAGCACGGAGAGCGTGGTGAAGTAATCGCGGTTCTTCTTCGGATCGAAGCTGTCATACCACGGGTCTTCCAGGATGCCGGCCTCGTAGGAAATGTGCAGGAGGTTGCGGTCCATCGAGTAAGGCTTCTTCGCGCTGGCCTGCACGGGGATTTTCTTGGCGGCGCAGTAATCAATCATCGCCTGCCGACCGGGGAAGTCCTTGCGATACCGCTCGTCGCGCCACGGGGCGATGATCTGCAACTCGGGCGCGAGCGCGGCGGCAGTCAGTTCGAAGCGCACCTGGTCGTTGCCCTTGCCGGTCGCGCCGTGGGCGATGGCGTCGGCCTTTTCAGCCTTGGCGATCTCGACCATGCGCTTGGCGATGAGCGGGCGGGCGATGCTGGTGCCGAGGAAGTATTGGCCCTCGTAAATCGCGCCCGCGCGGAGCATCGGGTAGATGAAGTCGCTGGCGAACTCGGCCTGGAGGTCATCGATGTAAATCTTGGAAGCGCCGGTCTTCGTGGCCTTCTTTTCGAGGCCCTTGAGTTCGTCTTCCTGGCCGATATTGGCGCAGAAGCAGATCATCTCGGCGTTGCCGTAGGTGTCTTTAATCCAAGAGAGCAGCACCGAGGTGTCGAGGCCGCCAGAGTATGCGAGGACGATTTTCATGGGTTCGATTTTAGTTCAAAACAGGGCGGGACTAAAGGGCAACGCCTCGGGAGTGAAAAGCAGAAAGTGTGGGTGGCAGGCACCCGGGCGCCTCTCAGTTTCTTGCAGGGTGAGTGAATCCGCAGTGAATCCGCAGCCGATGAGCCGCCGCACGCTTTCACCCTCACCCTGGCCCTCTCCCGCTGGGAGAGGGAGAATGTTCGACCGCTGCGGGCGCTGCGCGACGCACGCCGGAAGACGACGCGGCCACGCCGGCTCTCCTCACATGACGGGGGGAGCTGGTCTAACAGTTCACTTCCCCGTCTCATTCCACAGCACGCGCAGGTTCTTCGTCGCGCGTCCAGCGAGGATTAGGTCGGGCTTGCCGTCGCCGTTGAGGTCGGCGGACTTCATGTCTTCGATGGCCACTTCCGCGCCGGAGAGGTCGGTCTTGCGCCATGTTTTGCCCTCTTTGTCCAAGGGCGTGAGCAGGCGCACGCCGGGGACGGCTTTCGGGGTCATGCCGCGCCAGCCCACTGCAATCTGGTCGCTGCCCACGCCGAGGAAGTCGTTCACGGCGATGGCGTGGCCGTCCTTGAGCGAGTCGTCGAGGACGAGGCGGGGCCAGAGGCCTTTGCCAGCGGGCTGAGTGTAGAGGGCGCTGGTGGTGCCGTGCATCGGCTCGATGGTGGCCAGGAAGCGCGTGCCGTTCGGGAGCTTACCGTCGCGGACTTCGCCGGTCCATTGGTCGGAGATTTGTTTCTTCTTCCACTCGCCGGTGCTGCGGCCAAACCAGAAGACGCCTTCCTTCGCGCCGGTCACGAGTTCGTGCTCCGGGTCAGCGTCCCAGTTGATGGGATGGAAATTGTGGCTGGCGTGGGTGAAGTCGCTGACGAGCGAAGTCTTCCACGGGGTCTTCGGGTCGGCGGGCTTGGTGTAGGCGAAGACCTTGCTGCCGTCGCCGGCATTGGCTTTGTTGCCGCGTCCGTGGAGGGGCTTGACGATGAGTTCCCACTGGCCGGCGGGGGCTTTGACCCAGTGCATGCGGTGAACGGTCGGCTCGTGGTGGAGCGGGATGGCGGTCCACTTCTGGGTGCGGTCCGCCGGCGCGACGAGATAGAAGACCGCGCCGCTCTTGGTCGCGTCGGTGGTCTCGCCGGGGTTCCAGCCCGCGCCGACGGCGACCTCGCACTTGCCGTCGCCGTCAATGTCCTGTGCGGCGATGCAGACGTTGTCCGCCGGGGTGAGGTTCTCGGCGATGACGTGCTTCTTCCACGTGGGGTTCTGATACCACTGGATGGTGTTCTTGTCGGCGAGGAGGATGTCGGGTTTGCCATCGCCATCCACGTCGGCGATGGCGATGCCGTAGCCGATGTTCACGGCGGTATCAATGTCCTGCGCGCGGAACTTGGGCAGTGGCGGCTCGGCGGCGAGGGCGGAGGCGGTGAGGGACAAACAAACGAGGAGGCAGGTTTTCATAGCGAGTGGCGGCGAGCGTAGTCGCCGTGGGGGAAAACGGTCAACCACCAGGCGTTGCCAATGCCGCCAATCACCCGTAGTCGCAACCTTCAGGTTGCGAATCAGAACCTGTAGCGGCGCTCTGTGAGCGCCGAGTTGCGCAAATGGCGGGCACAGACCGCCGCGACGGACCGAAGCGCAGGCTGAAGCCTGCGACTACGGGGCGCGCGGCTTCGCATAGAGGCCGATGGCCAAGCCCACCACGATGGCGAGGCTGCCCCAGAGGTGGCCGGCGTGCAGCGGTTCGCCCAGCCAGAGCACGGCCACGGGCACGCCCGCGACGGGTTGCGCGAGGATGGTCATGGCGGTGACGTTCACGTCCGTCTCGCGGATAACCACGAGCCAGAGGCCGTAGCCGAGGCTGGTGCAGATGAGGGAGAGGAAGGCGACCCACGCCCACGCGCTGGCGGGCAGCTTGGCGGCGGCGGCGAGCGTGGTGGGGCCGTCAATGGCGAGGTTCGCCAGCGTGCCGGCGACCAGCGACACGGCGAGAATCTTCATCGGCCCGGCGCGGTCGAGGAGCGGCTTGCCCATGATGGAGTAGGCGGCTTCGCTAAGGAACGAGGCGATGAAGAGCGCGCTCGCGGTCAGCCCGGCCCACTTGAAGTCGGGAGCCCAGACGCGGTTCAGCAGCGCGACGCCGACGATGCCGAGGCTGAAGCCGAACCAGCTTTGGGGCGCGATGTGTTCGCGGAGGAAGATGGCGGCGGCCACGGCGGTGAGGAGCGGTTCCACGGCCATGAGCACGGCGCAGTTGCCAGCGGAACCGAGGAGGTTGCCGCTCACTTGCAGCCGATGGCCGACGGTGAAGACGATGACGCCCATGAGCGAGGACACCCAGAAGTCACGGCCGCGCGGCGTCGCGCCCGGCAGCCACGGCCAGACCAGCAGCAGGCTCACCGCCGCGCCGCCGAAGCGCAGCGTGGCGATGCCGCCGTAGTCCAGATGCGGCTTGAGCGCCTGAATCGCGGAGAGCGAGACGGCCCAGAAGACGTTGAACAGCAGGAGCAGGGTGAGGTGAACGGGTTTCACGAGCGGCGCGGAGTGTTGTGGTGGGGCGAGGGAGGGGCGAGGGGAAAGTGAGTTGAAGCGATGAACAGTGGAAGCGGTGCCGGTTGCAGCAGCCACTCTTCAACCCTTTAACTCTTCAACGCTTCAGCCCCACTCCCGCCTTGCCCCTCCCTCGCCACTTCCTTACAACCACCCGCGTGATTGACATCAAATGGATTCGGGAACAGCCGGAGTTGGTGAAGCAACGGCTCGCGGCCCGGGGCGGGGCGGACGACGTGAAGATTGACGAGGTGCTCCAGCTCGACGAGCAGCGGCGCACAGCGCTCAAGCAGGTCGAGGACTTGAAGGCGCTCCGCAACAAGGTCTCCAAGGAAATCGGCGCGCTCATGGGCCAGAAGAAGCTCGCCGAGGCCGAGGCCAAGAAGGCCGAGACCCGCACGCTCGGCGACCAAATCGCCGCGCTCGACAAGACTGCCGCCGAGACCGAGGCCGCGCGCGATGCCATTCTCATCCGCCTGCCGAACCCGCCGCACCCCTCCGTGCCGCTGGGCACTTCCGCCGCCGATAACCCCGAGGTGAAGCACTGGGGCACGAAGCCGGAGTTCGCCTTCCAACCCAAGTCGCATGTCGAGCTGTGCGAGTCGCTCAAGCTCGTGGACTTTGCGCGCGGCGTGAAGCTCTCCGGCAGCGGCTTCCTGCTTTACACGAACTGGGGCGCGCGGCTGGAGCGGGCGCTGATTCAGTTCCTACTCGACCTGCATACGACGCAGCACGGCTACACGGAAGTGGCGCCGCCGCACATCGTCAGCCGCGACTGCATGGTGGGCGTGGGGCAGTTTCCGAAGTTCGAGGACCAGGCTTACGCGGTGCGCGAGGGGCTGGATGAGTCCTCGCTGGGCAAACTCTACTTGCTCCCGACCGCCGAGGCTCCGGTGGCGAACATCCATCGCGAGGAGATTCTCCCGGCCAGCCAGCTCCCGATTTACTACTGCGCTTACAGCCCGTGCTTCCGCGCGGAGGCGGGCGCGGCGGGCGTGGGCACGCGCGGGATGATTCGCGTGCATCAGTTCGACAAGGTCGAGCTGGTGAAAATCGTGAAGCCCGAGCACGGCTACGACGAGTTGGAGAAACTGGTGGCGAACGCGGAGAAGGTGCTGCAACTCCTCGGCCTCCATTATCGCATCGTGCTGCTCTGCACGGGCGACATGGGCTTCGCCAGCGCGAAGACTTACGACATCGAGGTCTGGGCGCCGGGGCAGGGGAGTTATCTCGAAGTGTCGAGCTGCTCGAACACGGACGAGTATCAAGCCCGCCGGATGAACCTCCGCTTCAAGGACGACAAGGGCGTGAACCAGTTTCCGCACTTGCTCAACGGCTCGGGCACTGCGCTCGCCCGTCTCTTCGTCGCGCTCATCGAGACGTATCAGCAGGCGGATGGCAGCGTGCTGATACCGGAGCCGTTGCGGCCCTACCTGCGTGGCGCGGAGCGCATCACCGCGTGAAGAGAATGGCGAATGGGGAATGGCGAATGGGAAATCGGCCCGCTTCCAGTAGCGCGGACGCCCACGTCCGCAGCACCGGTTACGGACCTGGGCGTCCGTGCTCCATTGCCCCGGCATTCCGCATGCCATGAAAGTTCTCCTCGCCAGCAGCGAAGTTCATCCGTTCTCCAAGACCGGCGGCCTCGCTGACATGGTCGGCGCGCTGGGCAAGGCGCTCGCGGCGGCGGGGCACGACGTGACCATCGTCACGCCGCTTTATCGTGGCATCCGCGAGCGCTTCACGGAGCTGCGAGCCACCGACTGGCACATCGACGTGCCGCTCGGGCCGACGCGCGTGCAGGCGGGCATCGCGGAGTTGCGCTTGAACGAGCGGCTCAAGGTCTGCTTTGTCGACCAGCGCGATTACTTCCACCGGCTCGCGCTCTACGGGGAGAACAACACCGACTACCCCGACAACCCGCAGCGCTTCATCTTCTTCGCGAAGGCCGTCGTGCAGTTCGCGCACCTCCAGCCGAATGGGCCGTTCGACATCGTCCACGTCCACGACTGGCAGGCCGGGTTGGTGCCAGCGCTGCTCCGGCACGAGGCGCACCGCACTGGCTGGCGTGCGCCGAGGACCGTCCTGACGATTCACAACCTCGCGTATCAAGGGCGTTTCCCGGCCTCCGCCTTCGCACTCACGAACCTGCCGCTCGACTACTTCACCCCAGCGGGCGTGGAGTTTTACGGCGACCTGAACTGCCTCAAGGCGGCCATCATCTACTCCGACTTGCTCACGACCGTCAGCCCGCGCTACGCCCGCGAGATTTGCACCGAGGCCTATGGCTGCGGCTTGGACGACCGGCTTCGAATGCGGCAAGACCGCCTCGTGGGCATCCTCAACGGCGTGGATTACGACGAGTGGAGCACGCACCGGAACCTCCACCTGCGCCACCCGTATTCCTACCGCAAGATGGCCGGCAAGGCCGCGACCAAGCACGACCTCCAGCGCGAACTGGGCTTGCCCATGCGCGCGGACGTGCCGCTCTTCGCCACCGTCACGCGCCTCGCGGACCAGAAGGGAGTGGACATCCTGCTCGCTGCGCTGGAAGAAATGCTCGCGACGGAAATGCAGTTCGTCCTCCTCGGCAGCGGCGACCCGAACCTCCAGCGCGGCTACCAAAACCTCGCGCGCCGTTACCCGACCAAAGTCGTCGCGCGCATCGGCTACGACCACGCGCTCTCGCACCGTATCGAGGCCGCGTGCGACTTCTTCCTGATGCCCTCGCGCTTCGAGCCGTGTGGGTTGAACCAGATGTATTCGCTGCGCTACGGCGCGATTCCCATCGTGCGCCGCACCGGCGGGCTGGACGACTCCGTGGTGGACCTGACCGACAACGAAGAGCGCGCCGACGGCATCAAGTTCACCGAGTTCACGTCGCGCGCCCTCGCCAACGCCATTCGCAAGGCCCTCGTGCTCTACCAAACCCCGGCGCTGCTAGACCAGATGCGCCACAACGGCATGACGGCGGACTTCTCGTGGGGCCGAACGACGGAGGCTTACACGCGGGTCTATCAGCGGGCGCTGGCGTGAGAGAAGCCACCGCATCGGTAGCCCTGCCGAGGTGAGGAGGCGGAGCTGTCCGAGCGCAGTTGCATCCGCCTCCTTACCTCGGCGGCTACGAGGTTCATGGAGAGGGTCGTGGCTTGGAGGCGGAGTCAGCTTCAGGTGAAGCGCCTGGGCTCAGGCTTTTACCACACCTGATTTTGTCTCCACCCAGCGCGCGAAGAGCCAGAGCAAGTCCGCGAGCCGGTTGAGGTAGATGATGATTTCTGGGTTCTCCAATTGTCCCGCTTCGTGCAGCGCGCACACGCGTCGCTCGGCACGTCGGCAAACGGTGCGGGCCACATCGAGCGCCGCGCTGTGAAGCGTCGCGCCGGGCGTGGCCCAGCCTTTGAACGTGACACTCTGCGCCTCGATTTCTGCGACCCACTTGTCGAGCTTCGATGTGAGTTCAGCGCCCACGAGTGTGAACCCGCCCTTTGCGTAGCGAGGCAAGTCCTCGGTGCCGGTCGCGAGTTCGCCCATCAGCGTGACGAGGTCGTGCTGGATGATAAGCAGGCTGCTGCTGACGAATTCGTGCGAGGCCGAGGCGCGAGCGAGGCCCAGTGAGGCGTTCAACTCATCCACCGTGCCGTAGGCCTCCACGCGCGGGTGGCACTTGGACACGCGGCGGTTATACATCAACCCGGTCGTGCCGTTGTCCCCCGTCCTAGTTGCTATGCTCATGGCGGCGGAGCGTAAGGTGATGCGCCCCGCACGCAAGCTCAGGCACCGCGCACTGCCCCGGAGCGTGGACTTCTAGGCCGCAGCGGGTAATTCGCGCGCGGGTGTGAAAGCTCACAGTTTTCAGACTTCGCGCGTCTGCTGCGGGTGGGACGCCCGCGTTCCGAATTGCGGCTGGAACACACTCGGTCGTGTTCTACGGTTTGAGTTCCGCCCTCTGTGCCTCGGCTGCCCACGCCGCCAGCAGTGCGGTGTGAATGTGCTGGGTGAGGGGTGAGGCGGGAATTACCTGTCCATCCAGGGCGCTGACCTCGACCACGCCACGCGCGCTCGATGTGAGGAAACAACCGTTGCCACGGAGCAGGCGCGCGAGGTCGGCGGCGGTCTCGTGCGCGGCGATGCCTAGCGAGCGGCACCGCGCGAGCACGTCGCCACGCGTGACGCCGGGCAGCGCACCGGAGGCAAGGGGCGGCGTGTGCAGGGTGTTTCCCTCAATCCAAAAGAGGTTCGCGCTCGTGGCTTCGGCGAGTTCGCCGCGCGGGTTGAGGAGCAGGGCTTCGTCGGCCCCGGCGGCTTCCGCCTCGGCGCGGGCGAGGACGTGCAGGAGTTTGTTCGCGGATTTGCAGGCGGAGAGCCAGTCGCCTGCGGGCAGTCGAAGCGAGGCGGTGTGGAGTTTCGAGCGCGGCGCTTCGGCGGCCAACACGGGGGCGGGGTGCAGCGACATGACGAAGGTCGGCGAGTCGGCTCCGCGCGGTGAGTAGCCGCGCTGGCCGACGCCGCGCGAGAGGGTGAGGCGCAGGAGCGCATCGGGCAGGTGGTTGTGGTGGCTGAGGTCGGCGGCGTTGGCGCGGAGGTATTCTGGCAGCCACGTCACGGAGAGGTTCAGCCGCAGTAGGCCCATCGCGAAGCGCCGCCAGTGCGCATCCCATCGCAACGGCACGCCGTTCATCACGCGCAGCGTCTCGAAGAGGCCGTCGCCGTAGAGGAAGCCACGGTCGAAGACGGACACGAGCGCCTGTTCTTCGGGGACGAAGCGGCCATTGAGGAAGACGGTCACGCCGCGTTTGTCCCGCAGGGCAGGGGCGTTGGCAAGGCGCACCTGTGGGTTGGGCGCATTCTGTCTTGTTTGCTCACGTCGTCGTCTGTGCGGTCGGGGCGAACTCTTCTGCGTGGTAGCTGCTGCGGACCATCGGCCCGCTGGCCACATGGACGAAGCCCAGCGTCTCCGCCCGCGCGCCGAGTTCCGCGAATTTGTCCGGGTGGATGAACGCCACGACCGGCAGATGTTTCAGCGTCGGTTGGAGGTATTGGCCCAGCGTGAGGATGTCGCAGTTCGAGCGGCGCAAATCTTCCATCGCCGTGAGGACTTCGGCCTCGGTTTCGCCGAGGCCCAGCATGATGCCGGACTTGGTGAAGATGTCCGGCCGACGCGCCTTCACCTTCGCCAGCACGGAGAGCGAGCGGTCGTAAGTCGCGCGGTGGCGGACCGAGGGCGTGAGGCGGCGGACGGTTTCGAGGTTGTGATTGTAAATCTCCGGGTTCGCCGTGAGCACGGCCTCGATGGCGTCGTCTTTGTCGAGGAAGTCGGGCACCAGCACTTCGATGACGATGCCGGGGTTGGCCGCGCGGGTGGCCTCGATGGTCTTCCGGAAATGCTCCGCACCGCCGTCGGCGAGGTCGTCGCGCGCCACCGCGGTGATGACGACGTGCTTGAGGCCCATGCGTTTGGTTGCCTCGGCCACGCGCTGTGGTTCATCGGCCTCGAGTGCGAGCGGCTTGGCGGTGGAGACGGCGCAGAAGCCACACGCGCGCGTGCAGCGGTCGCCAGCGATCATGAACGTGGCCGTGCCCTTGCTCCAGCACTCCCAATGATTCGGACACTTGGCGCTCTCGCAGACGGTGTGGAGGCGCAGGTCATCGAGCAGTTCGCGCGTCTTGGTGAACGCGCTGCTCGTGGGCAGCGAGAGGCGGAGCCACGCTGGGAGACGCGGGCGCGGAGTAGTCGGGGGCAGGAGAGAGGTCATTTTTTAGCCACAGATGGACACAGAAGAAACACAGATTTGAACCCGAATTCCGAAATTGAGCCGCGAAAGGGCGCAAAGAACACACAGGAGCCGAGCGGAGAATTGATTGCAGTGCGGAAATTTCAACCCGGTCCGATTTCTTGCCAGAAGTTTGGGTTCGCGCTCCTTGCGCCCTTTCGCGGTTATTCCATTTCGGAATTCGGGTTGAAGCGGAGATCGATTAGGAAATTCCCCCATCTGTGTTTCATCTGTGTGCATCTGTGGCTAATCAAAGTTGTGCTTCTTCCACCACACCTCGATTTCAGGAGGGCCGAAGTCGCCGAGAACCTTGCCATCCACCTCAATGGTGGGCGCGCAGGTCTGGCCGGAGAGGCGCTCCATCTCGTCGTAAGCCTTGTCGTCGGCCATGACATTGACGACTTCGTAATCCACATCGCGCGCGTCGAGCCAAGCCTCGGCCTTCGAGCACCACGGGCAATAGGGTTTGATGAAGAGGCGGACGCGGGTTGGTTTCATGCTGTGCAGGTGGCGAAAGCAGCACCCATCGGGGGGAGCTTCGCGTTCATAACGCGACGGGACGATGCCGAGGGCAACGCGGCAAGGCAACGGCGGAGATGGGCTTCATCTTCGCGAGTTGGCTTTCTGTTTTTGAAAGTTCGCGATTCGGCCCTGACTCTGTCCCGCGCCTGTGCTGAACTGCGCCCATGCTCTGGCGCGCTGGCAGACACGAGTTCCGCTTCCCCCGTCGCACGCTCGTGATGGGCGTGCTGAACGTCACGCCCGATTCCTTCTCGGACGGCGGGCAGTTTTTCTCCATCGAGGCGGCGTTGGAGCGCGCCGGGCAACTGCTGCGCGAGGGGGCTGATCTGCTGGATGTGGGCGGTGAATCCACCCGGCCCGGCGCGGCTCCGGTCCCGGCGGCGGAGGAAATCCGCCGCGTCGTCCCGGTCATCCAGCGGCTCGCGGTACGGGTGCAGACGCCCCTCTCGATTGACACGCAGAAGCCGGAGGTCGCCCGGGCGGCGTTGTTGGCAGGCGCGAGCATTGTCAACGACGTCGCCGCTAACCGCACCGACGACGCGATGGCACGCGTGGTCGCTGAGTTTCGCGCCGGCTACGTGGTGATGCACATGAAGGGCGCGCCAGCGACGATGCAGCAAAGCCCGACCTACGCCGACGTGGTGCGCGAGGTGGACGATTTCTTCGCCGAACAACTCGCGCGGTTGGAGCAGTCCGGCGTGCGGCGGGAGCAGGTCGTGCTCGACCCCGGCATCGGCTTCGGCAAGACGTTGGAGCACAACCTGCAACTGCTCGGCGCGCTGCCGCACTTCACGCGGCACGAGCGGCCCGTCCTGCTGGGAGTCTCACGCAAATCCTTCCTCGGCAAAATCACCGACACCGAGAGCGCGATGGAGCGACTGCCCGGCGCGCTGGCTTGCGCGGCGCTGGCCGTGCGCGATGGGGTGCAACTGCTCCGCGTGCATGACGTGCGCGAGACAGTGCAGGCGGCGCGGGTGGCGGAAGCCATCCAGGCATTCAGGGCGAAGGGCCGGGCGTAGCCAACTTGCGGTCGCGCCCAGGGGCTTGTAGGGCTTACGGCGGCTGGTTTTGACGGTTGACGGGCCCCCGCCGCTCCCTAGACTGCCGCTCCCTGACTCGGACAGGACTGGCAGTTAGCCAGTCCAAACCCCGGGCAGTTGACTGGGAAGGAAGTGAAATAGTTTTGACGGAAATTAAACTCAAAAAAGGCGAGCCGGTTGAAAAGGCACTGCGTCGGTTGAAAAAGAAAATCGACCGCGAAGGCACGCTTAAGGATGTCCGCAGCCATCGCCGCTACACCAAGCCCAGCGAGAAGCGCCGCGAGAAACTTAAAGTGGCAAAGTTCACCGCTATGCTCCGCGCGCGTTACGCTGATATGTAACGCCCTCCTCCCCTCACGCCGGACGCTGGTTTAACCCGCGTCCGGCTTTTTCTTTTTCTCCTCCTGATAATCTAAACCGGAACTCCGAAACGGATTAGCCGCAAAGAACGCAAAGAGACGCAAAGAGAAGGCATGGCGGCGAATCGGTGGAAGGGTGGATTTGTTCCAAGCCCCAAGCGGGAAGCCCACTTCATTTTGTGCCTGCTTGCGTTCTTTGCGGCCAACTTCGGAATTCGGGACAAACCCACAGCTTGCCCTTGTCCGATGGGCCGAGCACTGAGTGAAAAGGAAGACGCCGGGCGTGCGTAGCGCACTCAGGTTTCCGGTGGACGCGGGGTGTTCGGCGCTTCGTTACCGAAGACGCGGAAGAACCAGATGGCCTCGTAGCGCGGGAGCCGGTCCTTCGCGTCGCCTTTCATCCCACCGCGGAGCACGATGCGGACGGTGTCCAGCAGGATGAAGAGGTTCAGGAAGAGACTCATGTGCTTCATGTAGTAGAGGTCGTATTCGAGCTTCCACTTCGCGTCCTCCACCGACGAGCCGTAGGGATAATTCACCTGTGCCCAGCCCGTGATGCCGGGTTGCACCATGAGCCGCTCTTGAAAATAGGGGATTTGCTGCGCCAACTCCTCGATGAACACCGGGCGCTCCGGGCGCGGGCCGACGAAGGACATGTCGCCCTTGAGCACGTTGATGAGTTGGGGGATCTCATCAATGCGATACTTGCGCAGGAAGTGGCCGACGGGGGTGGAGCGCGGGTCTTTGCCCACGCTGGACCAGACCGCGCCGTGCTTCTCCGCGTCCGTGCGCATGGAGCGGAGCTTGATGACATTGACAGGCCGGCCGAAGCGTCCGGCGCGGATCTGTTTGTAGAAAGCCGGGCCGACCGAGGACAGCTTGGTGGCAAGAATGCCCAGCAGCATGACGGGGCCGAGGAAGATCAGTCCGAACAGCGACACCACGATGTCGAATGCGCGCTTGAGCTTCTTGATGTAGAGCATATGCGGCTGCTCGCTCGCGGCGAGGAGCCATTCCGGCGTGATGAGTTCCAGCGGCACGAGTTGGTGGACTTCCTCGAAGAGGCTCACCAGCGGCATGACTTGCACGCCCGAGTAGCGCAGCTCGCAGAAGGCCTTGCACATCGAGGGGTCGCCGATGCTCTTGCTCGTGCAGAGGACGCGGTGGATGCCTTCGCGCCGCACGATGTCTTGCAGGTCACTGACCTTGCCCAGCACGCGCATTTCGCCGATGGGCTGGTAGTTGTCGTAGTGGATCAGACCGACCAGTTCCATGTTCTCCGTGCCGAGGGACTGGAAAAAGCGCGCCTCCAGCTCATCAAACGTGCAGGTCATGATGAAGGCCACTCGCTCGCGGTAATTCCGCAGCGAGCGCAGGAGGAGGCCGTGGTGGAAGAGGATCGCGAAGTAGGCGATGAAGACGCTGTAGCCGAAGACCCCGCGGCCGATGGTGAAGGACTTCTTGAAGTAGAAGAGCGGAATCACCAGCAACATCGTGCCTATGAGGCAGACGGCCAGCACGACGGCGCGCTTGGTGACGCGCTGCTTGTAACTCTGCGGCGAGTAGAGACCGAAGATGTAGATCAGGCAGGGGAAGAAGCCTGCACCCATCAGGATGCCCGGCAGGTAGGCCTCCAACCGCATCTGCATATCGTCGTCAGAGATGACGAAGTCCGTGCCGATGACGAACGCCACCGCGAAGATGATCGCGTCCACCGCGAAGTGGATGGCTACGTGCAGCCAGTGCTGTTGCAGGATGCCGTTGGCATTCATGTGCTACTGAAACTCACGGCCCAAACTAGCCGCGCGCCGCCCGCCCGCCAAGCTAGACTTTTACCACAGCCTACGTCGGGACATTTCCAGCTCGCCGAGGCGCTTCGATGCACCCCAGCCCAACTCAGCGGGAAACTTCCTTTGCCTCTGCGCCTCCTTCGCGCTCTACTCGCCGCGTCCCGAAATTTAATCCGTGCCCATGAATGCCCTGCCCGGCCTCAGCCCTCAAACCTCACTCCTCCTCTACGCAGCGGCGGCGGTGGCGCTGCTCATCTTCCTCGTCGCCCGCTGGAAGGTGAACGCCTTCATCGGCCTTGTGCTCGCCTCGCTGTGCGTCGGCCTCTGCTCCGGCGTGCGGTTGCTCGACATCGCGAAGGCCTTTCAGGAGGGCGTCGGCGGCACGCTCGGTTTCATCGCCGTCGTCGTTGGCCTTGGCACCATGTTGGGCAAACTCCTCGCCGAGTCCGGCGGCGCGGAGGTCATCGCGCAAACGTTCATCGCCGCCTTTGGGGAAAAACGCCTCCACTGGACGCTCATGTTCGTGGCCTTCATCGTCGGCCTGCCGGTCTTCTTCGGCGTCGGCGTGGTGCTACTCATCCCCATCGTCTTCACCCTCGCGCGCGAGACCAAGCTGCCGCTGCTCTACCTCGGCATCCCCGTCATCGCCGGGCTGTCCACCTCGCACGGACTCGTGCCGCCACACCCGGGACCGATGGTCGCCATCGAGAAAGTCGGCGCAGACGTGGGCAAAACCATTCTCTGGGCCATCGCCATCGGTTTGCCGTGCGCCGCTCTCGCCGGGCCAATCTTCGCCAAGTTCATCGCTCCTCGCATATCCGTCCCCCTCGGGGGCATCGGTGAAAAACTCTCCCAGCCCAACCCTCTTCGCACCCGCCGGCCCGGTTTCGGCATCACGCTTTTCACCATCACGCTGCCCGTGCTGCTCATGCTCGGCGCGACGATTGCCGATGTGACGTTGCCCAAGGGCGACGCGCTCCGCGAGTGCGCCGACTTCATCGGATCGCCGCTCGTGGCGATGCTCCTGGCCGTGCTCTTCGCCCTGTGGTCGTTCGGCGCGAACTGTGGCTTCGACCGCACCCAACTCCTCAAGTTCACCGACGACTGCGTCGGCCCGTGTGCCACCATCTTCCTCGTGGTGGGGGCGGGCGGCGGCTTCGGCAAGGTGCTGGATGTGAGCGGTGTGGATGACGCCATCTCCGACCTCGCGAAGGGGATGCAACTCTCGCCGCTGCTGCTGGGCTGGCTCGTCGCCGCCGCCATTCGCGTCGCGGTCGGTTCCGCCACTGTGGCCATCACGCTGGCCAGCGCCATCATGGCTCCGATTGCGCTGACGTCGCCGGTGAACAAGGAGTTGCTCGTCCTCGCGATGGGTGCCGGCTCCGTCATTCTCTCGCACCTCAACGACGGCGGCTTCTGGTTCGTGAAAGAGTATTTCAACCTCACCGTCGAGCAGACGCTCAAGACATGGACCGTGCTGGAGACCATCGTCTCCGTCGTCGGGCTTGCCCTTGTGCTGCTGGCCAGCCGGTTTGTTTGAACCAAGTGCAATTTTTAGCCACGCATGGAACACGGATGAAACACGGAGAGCCGCGAAGCGGGTCAACTCCTTGAGCTGGAACGCCACCTTCAACTGCATGGTTCCGACCATGCCCGCATTTTCTTTCATCCGTGTTTATTCCGTGTTCCATCCGTGGCTAAGAATTCTGGTTGGGAAGGCGGCCTCCGCCATCTTTCCAGTTGCCCTCCGCCCGCTTTCCCGCTTTAACCACCCGCCATGACTGTCTATCTCAACGGCGAGTTCCTCCCGAAGGACCAGGCCCGCATCTCGCCCGACGACCGTGCGTTTCTCTTCGCCGACGGTGCTTATGAAGTCCTCCGCGCCTATCGCGGCCACCTCTTCCGCGCGCGCGAACACTGGGACCGCTTCGATTACAGCCTGAAGGCACTGCGCATCGCGTCTCCGGCTAACACCGACTTCGCCGCCATCGCCAGCGAACTGCTGAAGCGCAACAACCTCGCCGACGCCGAGGCCATCGTTTACCTGCAAGTTTCGCGGGGAGCCGCACCGCGCAAACACGCCTTCCCCGCCGACGCCACGCCGACCGTTTACGCCTACGTCGCGCCGTTCGCCAACCCAGTCGACAAGTGGATTTCCGGCGTGAAAGTCATCACCCTGCCCGACCAGCGCTGGGCGCGCTGCGACATCAAGTCCGTCTCGCTGCTGCCCAACGTCCTGGCCAACCAGCAGGCGCAGGAGGTCGGCGCACATGAGGCCGTGCTCGTTCGCGATGGTTACGCGCTGGAAGGCTCGCTCTCGAACTTCGCGGTCGTCCTCGACGGCGTGCTCCACACCGCGCCGCGCAGCAACTACATCCTGCCCGGCATCACGCGCCTCGTCGCGCTGGGCCTGTGCTCCGCGCTGGGCATTCCTGTGAAGGAATTCCCGGTCGCCGAGGCGGACTTGAAATGTGCCGCCGAAGCCATGCTCTTCGGCACGACCAACGAGGTGATGCCCGTCGTGCAAATCAACGACCGCAAACTCGGCGACGGCCAACCCGGCCCACTCACGCGTAAGTTGCAGCAAGCCTTCCGCAACTACGTGGAAGAGTGCCAGCGGCGGGGCTGATTGGCATCAGATGGGGGGGGGCATTCCAGCCGCGCCGCGTCTTGTCGGCAGCGAATCCACAGCGGATTCACCTGCCCTGCCAGAAACTGAGCTGCGCCTGCATGCGCCCGCAGGCTCACGGCTTTACTTCAAGCACCGGCCTTTTATCCTCCGCGCACTTGGTATCGGAATGAGCTCGCCCTGCCAGCGGTCGCGTCGGCCCACCAGTTTTTCCGCTGGGGGCTGGTTTGCTTTTGCCCTGCTCCTTTCGGCTCTGTCCGTCCGGGCGGCGAGCTTCTGCATCAATTACTCCGCCACGCCAGACGCCGCCGCGCTGCAAGGCTACGACTTTTCCATCCTCAGCCCCGCCGCGCGCGTGGACATCGCGGAACTCAAGCGCGCCGGCCACGCGCCCTTCGCCTACCTCAGCGTTGTGGAGGTGGCGAAGGACGCGGCGTATCGCGCGGAGGTCGCGGCGCGGAAGATTCCGCTGCTCGGGAAGAACGATGTCTGGCTCGGTGACTTCGCGGATGTCTCGCAGCCGGCGTGGGCGGACTTCGTGGTGAACACCCTCGCGGCTCGCGCGGCGCAGCAGGGTTTCAGCGGCTTCTTCCTCGACACGGCGGACAGCGTCGAGCTGCTGGAAAAGCAATTCCCCCTGCGCGGCGCGGCCTTCCGCGACGGCCTCGTGTCGCTCATCAAGCAGCTCAAGGTGAAGTTCCCGCAGCACAAGGTCATCCTCAACCGCGGCTTCCCGATCCTCGCGCGCCTGACCGGCAGCGTGGACGGCGTCCTGGCCGAGTCGGTGTTTCAGAAATACGACTTCACCGGGAAGCGCTACGTGCCCGAAGAACCGTCGGGCACGGAGTGGCTGCTGAAAATCCTCCGCACCATCAAGCAATCCGGCCTGCCGGTTTATGTGGTGGACTATGTGAACCCTTCCGACGCGCCGCTCGCGGAAGCCACGGCCCGGCGCATCGCGGCGGAGGGGTTTGTGCCGTTCATCAGCACGGTGGAGTTGGATGGGAAATTCCTTGCGCCCAAGCCAGCGGGGCGCGGGGCACCGGTTCCGCCTTCGCCGCCCAAGCCGACCGTTTCCGTCCCCGTCGCGCCGCCCAGCAGCGTCACCAGTTACAACCTCCCGCCGCCCAAGACCGTGCCCGCGCTGCCGCCTGCGTTGCCGCCGACGGCCTTGGCCCCGTCCTCTGCCGAGGCGCCGCGCGTCACCACGCCCGCCGCGCCGATGCCCACCGGCGAAGTCCCGCGCTGGGTGCTCACGCTCTTCGGCAACCGCGAGGCCGACGTCGAAGACCTCGTGCGCTGGCCGATTGACAGCGGCACCGCGTCGGTCGCGCAGATGGCGCTGGAGTGGCTCGGCTACGAGGTGGATTACCTCAACGTCCACACGCACGCCTTGCCCGCCGAGCTGGACCCGAAGTTCACCGCCATCATCCTCGACCGCTTCCTGAAAATCCCGCTGACGCGCGAGGCCGCCGTGGCGGACTGGCTCATCGCGCAGCAGCAGCGCGGGCGCAAAGTCATCTTCTTCGGCGAGTTGCCGTTCGAGGACCACGCCGTCGCCGAGCGCGTGCTCAAGGCCTTCGGTTGCGCCGGCACGGGCCGCAATCCCAAGAACCCGACCGGCCTCCGCGCGCTGACCGTGGCGAAGCAGCTTAGTTTCGAGGCCCCGCTAAACCTCACGCCCCTCGGCTTCCGCGACCTCCGCGCGCCCGCCGGCAGCGAAGTTCTGCTGTCCATCGCGGCGGCGGACGGCACGCAGTTCGACCCGCTCTTCATCGCGCCGTGGGGCGGGATGCTGCTGGACCCTTACGCGCTGTTCCGTCGGCCCGACCTCGATGAACTGTGGCTGGTGGACCCGTTTTACTTCTTCCACGCCGCGTTGGGCCGCGCCGTCCTGCCCGTGCCGGACACCACCACGCGCGATGGGATGCGGCTGTTCTTCGCGCACATTGACGGCGACGGCTTTCGCCACAACTCCAGCGTGGAGTCGGGCCGGCGCTCCGGCGAACTCATCACCGAGCGCATCATCAAGAAATATCCCTTCCCCTTCACCGTGTCGTTCATCGAGGCGGAGATTCGCGGTCTGGTCGTGGGCCAGCCGCCCGGCGATGCCGAGTTGCTCACCCGCCAGGCCCGCGCGGTGCTCGCGCTGCCGAAGGTCGAGGCCGCGTCGCACGCCTACACTCAACCGTTCTACTGGAACCCCGGCGACCGCACGGTGCGCGACTACAAGCGCGCCAACCTGCTGCTGGCCGAGCCGCTGAACCACACCGGCGTGGACGTGCGCCGCGAGATTGAAGGCTCCGTCCGTTTCATCGAGCGCGAGCTGTGTCCGCCGGGCAAGCCGGTGAAAATATTTCTCTGGTCCGGCAACTGCCGCCCGTGGCCGGAGGCGCTGCGCATCGTGCGCGAGCTGGGTATCGAAAACATGAACGGCGGCGAGACCGCGATGAGCCGCAAACGCCCGTCCGTCACGCGTGTCTCCGCCCGCGCGCTGCCGTGGGAAGGCGAGCTGCAAGTCACCGCCGCGAACGAGAACGAGAACATTTACCGCGAGCGCTGGGCCATCAGCGGCGACACCGCAGCGTCGCCGTTCTTCGGTGGCTTCGTGTTGGCACAGGATGGTTTCGAGCGCATGGAGCGCCCGCGTCGCCTCAAGCCGGTGAACATCTACTTCCACTTCTACAGCGGCGACAACCTCGCCTCGCTCAACGCCCTCACGCGCCTCTTCGAGTGGGCCGTGCGTCAGGAGTTGCACGCCGTGACCGCCGCCGACTACGCCCGCCTCGTGCGCGACGCCCGCGCCACGCGCGTCTTTCGCCAGTCGGACACGCGCTGGACGCTGGTGAACAACGGCTCGCTCCGCACCTACCGCCTGCCGAAGTCCGCGCTCGTGCCCGACCTCGCTGCGAGCCGGGGCGTCACCGGTTGGCGCGTGGAGGGTGACGCGCTGTATTTCCACACGGATGGCTCACCGCGTGTGGAACTGGTCTTGAGCGAACGCCCCGCCGCGCACCTGCGCCTCGAAGCCAGCTCGGCGGAAATCCAGTTCTCCCAGTTCACGCCGCGCGCGACCGCCTTCACCGTGCGCGACGTGCGGCCCTGCCAGGTCACGCTCGCCGGCCTGCCCGCGCGCGCGCCGGCGAGCGTCACCATCAATGGCAAGGAGTTCACCGGGCCGACGGATGCGAGTGGGGTGCTGAAGCTGGAGGTGCCCAGTGAGGCGAAGGTGGAGGTGCGGCTGTGAAGCGGAGCGTGATGAAGAGTAAGAGCAGTTCCCGATGCAATTGGGTGGGCTGCCAACTGGACGCAACGGCGCGCGCCTTCTCCCTTCCTCGGAGGAGGGGAGAAGGAGGCCGCAGGCCGGATGAGGGGTGGGGCCGCCAACGCCGACGCCCGCAACTCTTCCCCCCGGCCCGCTCCCCTCATCCGATGAAGGGAGAGGGAGAAGATTCGCGTCGGCCCTTTGTTTCTCCTCCTGCCCTCCTACCCTCCTTATAAAATTCCCCCGTCCGGCACCTAATGACCCGCCCCGTCAAACCCTCCTCGTCCGTCTTCTCGCCGAAGCTCCTGCTCGCGGTGCCGGTGGTCTGCGCCATCGTCGCGCTCTGGCTCATCCCGACGGAGCGCGGCTTGCTGGAGCGCCAGATGGTGGACAAGAAGTGGGGCAGCGCACTCAAGACACTTCAGGAGCTGCCGCCGAAGGAACGCGCCAAAGAGCCGCGCCGCTACGCACTGCTGGAAATCCAGTTGGAGCGCCGCCTCCTCGCCTCCGACGACCCGGTCGCCCTCGGTAAGCTCCTCGCCCGCGCGTGCGAGATTGCCGCGCCGTTCAACTTCGAGGGAGCGTTCCTCCAGGAAATCACCGCGCTGTTCGACCAGTCCCGGGACGTGGAGGCGGTCTGGGAACTTCTCCGCCCCGTGCTGCCGAAGCTGGTCGCCGCAGTCCGCGTGACGCTTTACGAGGAACTGGTGAAGCGCGCGCTCGCCGCCGCCAAGCCCGTGCTGGCCATGCAGATTTACGCGCCGCACTGGCAGGCCAACCCGGACGACGCCACCACGCTCCGGCTCGTTTCGCTCACGCGGTCGGCGGGGCAACCCGCGCTGGGCCTGCGCGCCGTGGATGAATTCGCGCGCCGCACGGGCCGCCCGCTCGTGCGCGTGTCGCCGCGCCTCGCTTGGGAGCGCATCACGCTGTTGCGCGAGACCGGCCAGCCGGGCTTGGCGTATGAGGCAATTCGCGAGTTGATGACCGTGGTCGAGCCGGCGGACCGCGACCGGTTGTTCAGCCTGCTGATGACGACCGCGCGCGAGTCCGACCGCATCCGCGAGCTGCTGCCGGAGATTCGCAAGCGCGCCGAGGCCCAGCCGGAGAACCTCTCGCTCTGGCAGATGATTGCCGAGTTGTCGCTCGCGAGCGGCGACCAGAAGTCGGCCATCGCCGCGTTCCGGCAAATCGTCGCGCTGGAGCCGAACAGCGCGGCGAACCACCAGCGGCTCGCGCAGTTCTACGAGTGGACCGCGCTGCCGAACGACGCCTTCGACCACTACCTCATCGCCCTTCGGCTGCGCGAGCCCGCCGCCATCGAGCGCCTCATCGCGCTGGCCCCCGGCCTCTATCGCGACGCTGACCTCGCGAAGGCGCTCGCGGACGCGGGCAACTTGCTCGACCGCAAAAAGCACGCACCCTTCCTCGCGCGGCTGGAGGCGACGATTGGCAACTTCGAGCAGGCGGAGTCCTACTACCTCAGCCTCACGCGCGACCCGAACGTGAGCCTCCCGCTGCTGGCGGAATACGCGCGCCTGCTCATGGACCTGGCGCACTACGAACGCGCGCTGCCAGTGCTCCAACGGCTCCAGCAGCGGCAGACCAACGATGTCGCCACGCTGGCCGAGTTGGCGGAGTGCCACTTCCGCCTCGGCGACTATCCGAAGTCGTTCGCGCTCTACCAGCAGCTCGTGCGGCGCGCGCCGGACAAGGCCACGGTGGAGGGCTTCCTCACGCTCGCGGAGAGCATGGGCGAACTCGGCGCGGCGGCGGACGGACTGGAATTCTGGATTGGCCGGCAGTCCGAAGCGGTCGCGCGGGACTATCAGCGGCTCGCCTACTTCCAAGACCTTGCCGGTCAGCCGGCCAAGTTGCGGGCGACTTTGCAGCGCGCCGTGGAGCGTTTCCCGAAAGACCTGACGATGCGCCGCCAACTCGTCTATTCGCTCTCGGACGCCGGGGAGTTCAGCGCGGCCGCCGATGTGCTCCGTGCGCACCCGGAGTTGTTGACCGAAGACGAGTTGACCAAGTTCTACGTTAGCCTGCTGCTGCAAGCGAAGCGCCTGGCCGACGCGGAGCGCTTCGTCACCGACGAGCTGACGCCCGAGCTGGTCGAGAAGCTCGGGCTCATCGCCACCGTCGCGAGCGTGTATGAGGCGAACGGCAACTGGCAGGCCGCGATGACGCTCTACGAGAAGCTCCACCGCCAAGACCCGACGCGCGCCTCCCACGGCCTGGCCTACGCGCGCTTGCTCATCCGCGCAGACCGCCCGCGCGACGCGTTCGCGGTGCTCCAGCGTTACCTCGACCCGGGCACACCGACCACGCACTCGATGGCCGCGCAGTTGCTGGCCGGCACGCGGGACTTCAAGCGGGCGGCGATTTACCAGCGCGCGTTCGTCGCGTCGCAGCCGGAGGACGCGGGCCGGGCGTGGGGTTTCCTGGGCGACATCCTCCAGGCGCGCGGCGACAAGCTCGGCGCGCGCGTGGCCTATCAGCGGGCGATTCAGGAAATGCTCAAGTCACTGGGCAAGACTTCTTAACCGCGGATGGACACGGCCAATTACAGCGGAGGCAGGGGCGCGGCCTTCTTAACCGTGTTCATCCGTATCGCCCCGTGGTTTAATCACCCCGCCTGTTCTCACTGACAAATCCTATGTCCCGGCAACGCAAGCACACCTCCGCCCTCGCCCTCACCGCGCTCATCATGGCCGCCGGCACTACGGCCCACGCGCAGTTCCAGTTCCTCACGGACCAGCCCCTCAACGCGCCGGATACATCGCGGCGCAACTCGCGTGCGGACGATGCCTATGGCGCACCCGCGCCGCGCAGTTACCCCGCGCCGGCGCCGGAGCGCAAAGGTTTCTTCGGCCGCCTCTTCTCGCGCGATGCGGAACCCGCCCGGCCCGTCGCTGCGCAAGGCTACATTCCCGCCGGCACCACGTATCTGCGCGACGGCGTGCGTTACTCCGAACCGGCGGGCTACAACCAAGCGCCCGCTCCGGTCGCCGCGCAGCCGTGGCCGCAACCGCAAGCCCAGCCGAATCCGCAGTGGCCGCAGAGCCCCGACCCACGGTTGGCCCAGCCCGCCAGCGTTCCGCCCAACTGCCAGCCGTATGCCATCAGCCAGGGCGTCCGCTACGCACCCGCAGCGGCCCCGGCGGTGAATTACTCCGTTCCCGCCGGAGCCCAGACGACGACGAGCGGCAATCTCGGCGGCGCGGCGAACGAGCGGTTCAGCGGTCAGCGTCCGGGACGCGGTGAGTTTAACGCGCCGACCGCCGCACCGCAGTTCGAAGCGCCGAGCTACCCGGTCGCGCAGCCTCAGTGGCCTCAGCCGCAAGCCGTCGCGCCGCAACACGCGCCGCATGGCTGGCCGCCCGCCGCAGACCCTCGCGTCATCGGCTCGCAAGCCGTCGCACCCGTCACCACGGCGGTGGTCCCGCCCACCGGCGACCCTCGCCCACTATCCACCCACGTGGTCAGCGAGGGCGTGCGTTACGCGCCCGGGGCCGTGCCCGCTGGCTATCCGATGCCGGAGCCGGCCAACCAAGCGCTCACGCGCGGTGAGTCGCTCGACCGGCCTGGCTTTTTCAGCCGGCTCTTCGGCAGCAAGTCGCAGCAGGAACCCGCCGGGCGCGGCTCCTCGACCAGCGGCGGACAGCGGGGCTTTGACGACTCTCAACTGCGTCCGGTGCCCGCGCCGAATTATCAATTCACGCCGGCTCCCCAACCCGCCTTTGCCCCGCGGCCGCCCGTGTCCGCGCCGCAAGACCCCTTCTCCGGCCAACGCCCGGCAGGCCGCACAGGAGAAGTCGCTCCGGTGGCGCCGCAGTTTTCTCCCGCGCCGCCCGCCCGGCAGCCGTGGCCTGCGCCACGCAGTTCGCTCGACGCGCCGCCACCGGGTGACCCAGCCAGCGCGCTGCCACTAAATTTATCGCCCGCCGAAGAGCGGGCTTTTTCCCCCTCGACCCCGCCCGAGGATCGTCGCTACCTGATGTATCTTTACGCGAAGACGGGGCGTGCCGATTTGGCCGAACCGCTCGCGCAAGAAATCCTCGCCCGCGACCCCGCCGACCAGCAGGCGCTGCTGGCGATGAGTTCGCTCTTCACGGACAAGAAGGACGCGCCCCGCGCCCTCGGCTACGCCACGCAGCTTTACCGCGCTCACCCCGACAGCAACGAGGCGCTCTACTACTACGGCGCGGCCAACCAGCTCGCCGGGAATTATCAGGAAGCCGAGGGCGTGCTGCGTTATCTCCGGCTGGAAAAATTCGCGGGCAAGCCTTTCCCCTACCAGCTCGACCTCGCGGGTGCGGCGGAGCAGTCCGGCCACTGGCGCACGCAGCAGACCGCGTATCAGGAATTGCTCGACCAAAACCAGGTGGACGACCCCACGCGCGTGGTCGTGCGCCGGGTGTTGGAGCCGATGCAGCGTGAGCACGCGGACCACGTTGCCGCGCACGGCACGTCCTACTTGCTGGACTCCGGTCAGCTTTGGCAAGAACGCGTCGAGGGGCACACGCAGACTTCTGCCCGCAACCAACTTCACGCCGAGGCGCTGCGCGAAGATGTGCTGGTGCGTAGCTCGGCGCTGCTGAAGCGCCGCTGGGCCGACGACACCGAGGGTTCCGTCGGTTTGCAAACGACGTGGAGCCGCCGCTGGATTTCGGACGTGTGGGCGGGGGGCTATCAGGACGGTTTCCTCGGCGGCGCGCGGCTGATGCACCGCTTGCCTAAGAACGGTGCGGTCTGGCTCGAAGGCTATGCGAATGAGCGCGCGCGCGATGGTCTGTTGTTGAACTCACTCGACGGCCGCCAGCATCGCGTCTCGCTCGCGGGCAATTACCTGCTCGCCGAGCGCTTCCAAACCTACGGCGCGTTCACGGGTCGCGCAGTGCAGTTGGGCGGCGAAGAACTGGCGGTGGGCTTGCAGGCGAACTGGGGCGTCGAGTTCCTCGCGCGCCGCGAGTCGCCGGAGTTCAAGCTCGGCTATCGCGGGGCTTTCCACGCGAACTCACGCAAGAGCGGCAACCTCGCGCTGGTCGCACCCGCTGTGGTGGCGGGCCTTACCGCTGCGCAGCAGACGCAGGTGCTCGACAGTTTGGTGCTGCACCAGCTCCACCGCGAAGGCGTTTATGCCGACCTGCGTGACCGGCTTTGGGGTCCACTTTTCTACCACCTGCAAGGCAGCGCGGACTACGCCTTCGAGCGCGACTCGATGGAGTTTGGCGGGCGGGCGGGCCTGACCTTCCAGCCGCGCAAGAGCCTCGAGTTCGGCACCGAGCTTGGCTACACGACCAGCGCCGCCACGACGGATGGCGGGAGCGGCGCGTGGGAGGTCGGCTTGTCCGTGAAGTGGTGGTTCTGAACTCCGTGGCGCCGCAGCCGTTTTACGATCAGGCCGTTCGTGGTGCAGGGCCAGCCATTGGGGGCGCATCGCGATGCGCTCGGAACGCTACGGGCCGGCGAGTTGCGCGTGTTCCGCCTTCGTCATGTCTTCGATCATCTGTTTGAAGGTGACGCTCGCTTCCCAATTGAGAAGGCGGCGGGCTTTGGCGGGATTGCCCTGCAAACGCTGCGGTTCGGCGGGGCGCAGGAGGCGGTTGTCTTTGCGGACGTGCTGCCGCCAATCCAGGTTCATCGCGCCGAAGGCCGTTTCCACCACGTCTTGCACGCTGTGGAGTTTGCCGGTGGCGAAGATGTAATCCTCGGCGGTCGCGTGTTGCAGCGAGAGCCACATCCCGCGCACGAAGTCCGGCGCGTAGCCCCAGTCACGTTTTGCGGAGGAGTCGCCCAAGAGCAAATCCTTTTGCTGGCCGAGTTGGATGGCAGCGGCGGCGCGGCAAACTTTCCGCGTCACGAAGTTCTCACCGCGACGCGGCGATTCGTGGTTGAACATGATGCCGTTGACGGCGAAGTGGCCAAAAGTTTTGCGGTAGATGGTGACCATGTGCGCCGCGAAGGTCTTGGCACAGCCGTAAGGGTTCACCGGGGCAAAGGGAGTATTCTCGTCCTGCGGCATCTGCGCGGGTTGGCCGAAGATTTCCGACGAAGCGGCGTGGAAGAAGCGCGGTTTCTTCCTCATGTCTTGCACCATCTCCAGCAAGCGCAGGGTTCCCATCGCCGTCAGATCGCAGGTGGATTCAGGGATCTCGAAGCTCAGGCCCACGTGGGACTGGCCGGCGAGGTGATACAGCTCGTCCGGCTCCACGGTCATGAGCACGCGCCGCATCGTGGTCGGGTCGTCGAGGTCGGCGTAGTGGAGGAAGAGGCGCTGGCTGTAGATGGCCGGGTCGCGGTAGAGGTGGACGAGCCGCGAGCGCTCCAGTGAGCTGGTGCGCCGCACCATGCCGTGGACTTCGTAGCCTTTTTCGAGGAGCAACTCCGTGAGGTAGGAGCCGTCCTGGCCGGTGATGCCGGTGATGAGTGCGCGGGGCATGGCGTGTCTGGATTCGACCGCGGTGAGGGCCAGTTCCGCGCTGGGACGCGGGTTATTCTGAGTGAGCAACTTTGCCAGCGAGCTGGTCCTGCAAGTCCTTCATGTCCGAGTCCACCATCAGCTTCGCGAGATCAGCGAAGGTAACTTTCGGCTCCCAGCCGAGTTTCTTCTTCGCCTTGGTCGGGTCGCCGATGAGCAGGTCCACCTCCGCCGGGCGGTAATAGCGCGGGTCAATCTCGACGTGCTTCTTCCAGTCCAGCCCGAGGTGGCCGAAGGAAACTTCGAGGAACTCGCGCACCGAGTGCGTCTCGCCGGTGGCGATGACGTAATCATCCGGCTCCGGCTGCTGGAGCATGAGCCACATGGCCTCGACGTATTCCTTGGCAAAGCCCCAGTCGCGTTTGGAGTCAATGTTGCCGAGGAACAACTTGTCCTGCCGCCCGAGCTTAATCGCAGCGACGGCGCGGGTGATCTTGCGCGTGACGAAGGTCTCGCCGCGCCGGGGCGACTCGTGGTTGAAGAGGATGCCGTTGCTGGCGTGCATCCCGTAGGACTCGCGGTAGTTCACCGTGATCCAGTAGGAGTAAACCTTCGCGCACGCATACGGGCTGCGCGGGTAAAAGGGCGTCGTCTCCGTCTGGGGCACCTCCATCACCTTGCCATACATCTCGGAGGACGAGGCTTGGTAGAAGCGCGGCTTGATGCCGACCTCGCGGATCGCTTCGAGCAAACGGATCGTGCCCGTGCCGACGATGTCCGCCGTGTATTCCGGCGCGTCGAAGCTCACGCGCACGTGGCTTTGCGCGGCGAGGTTATAGACCTCGTCCGGCTGGATTTTCCCGATGAGGCGGGACAAACCGCTGGCGTCGCTGAGGTCGCCGTAATGGAGGATGAGCTTGTGCTTCGGCGAATGCGGGTCCGAGTAGATGTGCTCGAGCCGCTGGGTGTTGAAGCTGCTCGCGCGCCGGATGATGCCGTGGACCTCATAGCCCTTGGCGAGTAAGAGTTCCGCGAGATAAGAACCATCTTGACCGGTGATGCCAGTAACGAGCGCCTTTTTGGACATACTTTGTGCTAATGGTGAGACAAGCCCGCGCGGCGTGGCAAGAATAGAATCAGAATAGAATCAGCCGGG
Organism: Klebsiella pneumoniae; assembly: GCA_943330855.2. GTDB lineage: Bacteria > Verrucomicrobiota > Verrucomicrobiia > Limisphaerales > SXTU01 > SXTU01. The sequence goes on along the minus strand of CALQJI020000013.1, from coordinate 39,924 downwards.
CCAGCCAAACCGGCCCTTGACCGACTCTCCCTTCGCGCCCTTTGCGTCCTCTGCGGGAGGCAACTCCCCCCGCTAGCGTTTCACCCCGACCTGCGGACACAACGCCTTCAGTTCGCACCCCGCACAAGCCGGCTTGCGCGCATCGCACCGCCGCCGCCCGTGCCAGATGAGCCAGTGGCTGAACTGCGCCCATTGCGGCTGCGGCACCAGCTTCATCAAGTCCGTCTCGATGCGTTCCGGCGTCGTCTCCCGCGTTAGCCCGAGCCGCTGCGAGAGCCGCGACACGTGCGTGTCCACGACCACGCCCACGTTGATGCCGAAGGCGTTCCCGAGCACCACGTTCGCCGTCTTACGCCCCGCGCCGGCGAGCGCCGTGAGTTCCTCCATCGTGCGCGGCACTTCGCCGCCGTGGCGCTCGACGAGCTTGCGACAGCACGCCTGGATGTTCTTCGCCTTGTTCCGGTAAAACCCCGTGCTCTTCACCGCCAGCTCCAACTCCGCCAGCGGTGCCTCCGCGAACTCCCGCGCGCTGCGATAGCGCCGGAACAACTCCGCCGTGACCAAGTTCACCCGCTTGTCCGTGCACTGCGCCGAGAGGATGGTCGCGACCAGCAACTCCACCGGGTTCGCGTGGTTCAGCTCGCAATACGCATCCGGGTAAGTGCGCTGCAACGCGACGATGACCGCCGTCGTGCGCGCGGCTTTGGCTGAGGTGGATTCCCGTGACATAGCTTCAAAGGCAAGGGCAGGTGAGCAGGTGAGCAGGTGGGAAAGTGAGCAAGCACCCGCCCGCCCCCCTTTCAACCTTCAACCTTCAACTTCCCTTCACCCCACCACCACCGACTGCTCCGCACTCAACGGCCCATAACCACCACTGTTATGCCCCTGCCCCTTGAGCAGATACGTCCCCGCGGCCAGCCCCGTCGCGCTGTATTCGTCATTCGTCGAGAGGTCCACCACCTTCACAAAGGCCGCGTCCCCCGGCCCCTTGCGATAGAAGTCAAACGTCGCCGCACCCGGCGCGGCCAGCCCCGCCGTCAGCTCGCCCGGCGCGGGCGATTCCGCATGGGTGAACGTCGCCCCCCCCCGGCGGCGCGGCCGGCGGCGAGTAAGTCGTCGGGATGGTCGCGCGGATCATGTCCCCATGCGCCGTGCCCTCGGGAAAGAGGATCACCGCCGCCGCATACCACGCCACATTGTCCGCATTGAGCACGCCGCACAACGCGTTGAGCACCTTCTCCTGCGACGACCATGACCCCTCCGCCAGCCGCTCCTGCTTGAGCAACGTCTCCACCGCCAGCCGCCGCGTCTTGAAGAGCGCCAGCGTGATGGGCACCGGCGGCGGGCCCGGCTCGGTGATGGGCACCCACGCCGCGTCCGCCCCTTCCCAGCCCGATTCCACCGCGCAGACATCCGTGAGCAGCGCGGGACGGCCATTGCTCTCGAAGCGGATGTTGCGGAAATGCGCGAGCTTGGCCGCGTCATTGCGCCACTTGCCCTTGGCCAGCGCGAACATCTGCTTCCCCAGCGTGACGAGCAGCCCGAGCTGGACATCCAGCTCCCCGCGCTTGCCGTTCAAATCCGACTCCCGGTCCTGCGCCACCTCCTTCTGCGTGACGATGGCCGCGAGCCGCGCCTCCCACACCGGCAGCGTCATCTCCTCGAGCACCAGCGGCGAGCCGATCTGCGTCTGCGCGGCGAACGTGGCCAGGCCACGCGTGTAGGCGGATTCATTGAGGTCGTTCATGAGGGATTCCTTCCGGCGCGGCTGCTGGGACACCCGCAAGGGTGCAGGGAGAACCCGGCGACCCGAAAGGGCAGCCAAATAGGGGAAGTTCCCCGGAGCAGGTGCATCGGTCGAGCAAGGGCGCATTTCCATTCCAAGTCAACCCCTTTGGTGTAAAAGCGCGCGTCTCAGTTGCTTGCTTGCCGGGCAAAGGGGGATTGGTGAACACGCTGCCGCCAAGCCCCCGCACGTCCCCGTAGTCGCAGGCTTCAGCCTGCGCGGCAGGGAAGGCAGGCCGGACGCGCAACCTAAAGGTTGCGACTACGGGAGTGCGGCGCGCGTGCCCCCGCGCGTCCCCGTAGTCGCAGGCTTCAGCCTGCGCGTCAGGGAGGGCAGGCCGGACGCGCAACCTAAAGGTTGCGACTACGGGAGTGCGGCGCGCGTGCCCCCGCTCCCAGCGGGCTGGGGGTGATGGAGAAAAAACGCCATAACAACACAGTTGCCAGAACCTCTGGAATGGCTGCCGCATATTCGAGACCCTCTGCCTTGTATGATTAAGGCACAAATCAGCCTTCAAGACTGATTGCTTGAGTAAAGCAGCTACACTGGAACACCCGGCAACGACTTCAGAACACCCGGCAACGACTTCAGAACACCCGGCAACGACTTCAGAACACCCGGCAGCGACTTCAGAACACCCGGCAGCGACTTCAGAACACCCGGCAGCGACCTCGGAACACCCGGCAGCGACCTCAGAACACCCGGCAACGACCTCGCAATACAACGCAACGACCTCGCAATACAACGCAGCAACCTCGTAATACGACGCAGTGCATTCTACCCTCCCCATTCCCTATTCCCCATTCCCCACCCCCCCTCACCCATCCAGCGGACTGCGCACCCCCGCTGCCGTCGGCGCCAGATAGCGCATCGTCGTCTCAATCTGCGTGTGCGCCATCGCCTCCTGGAGGTTCCGCACCGGCGCGCCTCCCTCGTGCGCGTGCGGCGTCACCTTGCCCGCCGCCGCCCGCGCCGCGCTTCATCGGTCAAAAACCTTTCGATCTTTTTCTCCGGCCCCCCATCCGCCGGGTATTCTCCCACCACCGCCATATACGACCGGAGCCAGAGCCGATACGACTTCTCGGTCGCCAGCGCAAAATGCCGCACGCGCACCGCATCCGTCAGCTTTTCAAGCGCCTCGGAAACTTTCATTGACACCTTCTACCCCCCTCCGCAACCGTCCAGCAATATGCGACCCCAAAAATCTTCCAGTCGCATACTCACCAGTTAGGCTCGAATTGCACCTATGAAATCCATACTCACAGTTATCGTGCTCATCGCTCTCGTGTTGCAGAGTGGATGTTCGACCACATCCCCAGTCATGGCCGCCGCCGGTGGGGTCTACACGGTTACTAAGACCGGCACGACTGGTTTGACGCCTGTCGGCAGTCTACGAAAGCAAGCATACAAGGAAGCCAACGAATTTGCGTTGAGCAAAGGCATGGTTGCGGAAGTTGTGTCCGTGAATGAGACCGCAGCCGGTTTTGCCAAGTGGCCGCAGGTAGATCTGAAATTTCGCCTTGTGCGGCCCGGAACAGAAGGTGTCGCGAGTGACCCGACTGTCGCAGTATCCACTCAACGGGCGTATGACGCTGAAGGCAGACCAACATCCGGAGACACTACCGTTCGTATTGAGAAGCAAGTTGATGTATACGCCGAGCTAAAAAAACTCGCTGATCTCAAGGAACGTGGCGTCCTGACTGAAGAAGAGTTTCAATTAGAGAAGAAGAAGTTGCTCGAAACAAAAAACAGGAAGTGAGAGAAAATGCCTAACCATGCGCTGCATCTAACCCGGCCATCGCGTCGCGGTTGCAATCCAGCGCCCTCGTGGGCCGGGTCGTTGTAGCTCTGGGTCTTTAGGCCGCTCCCCTCGCTCCCGGGCCCGGCCAGCTCACGGCTGTGAGAAGTAGTCCGGCCCCTGATAGCGCCCTTCCGCCAGCTTCGCGATTTGCATGACCACGTCGTTCACGAGCGTGCTGGCCCCGAAGCGGAAGAGGTCGGGCGTGAGCCAGTCGTCGCCGAGGGTTTCCTTCACCATCACGAGGTAGGCCAGCGCTTGCTTGCTGGTGCGGATGCCCCCGGCGGGCTTCATCCCGATGCGCACGCCCGTGGCGAAGAAGTGGTCGCGGATGGCCTCCAGCATCACGAGCGTGACGGGCATGGTGGCGGCGGGCGCGACCTTGCCGGTGCTGGTCTTGATGAAGTCCGCGCCCGCCTCCATCGCGAGCTGGCTGGCGAGCCGGACGTTGTCGTAGGTGACGAGTTCGCCGGTCTCGAAGATGACTTTCAGGTGCGCGGGACCGCAGGCGGCCTTGGTCGCGGCGATTTCATCGTGGACCTTGGCGTGGTCGCCCGTGAGGAAGGCGCAGCGGTCAATGACCATGTCAATTTCGTCGGCCCCATCCGCCACCGCCCGCCGCACCTCGCCGAGCTTCGTGGGCAAGGGGTATTGCCCGCTGGGAAAACCGGTGGCGACGGAGGCGACCTTCACGGGCGAGTCCGCGCCGAGGAACTGGCGCGCGTGCCGGACCATGTTCGGATACACGCAGACGGCGGCGCAGGGCGGGACGTTGAAGCGCGGCTCGGCGGGGGCGAGGGCCTTGCGGCAGAGGAAGGCGACTTTGCCGGGCGTGTCTTTGCCCTCCAGCGTGGTGAGGTCCATCATGCTGACGGCGAGCTTGAGGCCGGCGAGCTTGGCGCTGGTCTTGAGGCTGCGCTTGGCGAAGCTGCCGGCGCGTTCCTCGGCCATGATCTGATCCACGGTCGGGACCCGCGGCGTGCGGAACGAGGTGGCGAGAGCTGTCATGGTGGGAGGTTAGCGATGGGGCGGAAGCGGCTCCAAGCTCCAAATCCCACCCTCGGTGCCAGCGCGCAGTTCGGCGAGCATCGCCGGCCGGGTTACTTCAACTCGCGCAGGCGCAAGTTGCGGAACTCCATCGCCGCCTCTTCGGCCTGCAAACCAATCCAGCCGCTGGCGGGTTTGAAGCCGGTGGCTTCCCACGCGAGCTTGCCGTTGCAGGTGAGCGTCAGCTTGTCGCCCACCACGCGCACGAACCATTCGTTCCACTCGCCGACCTTTTTTTGCAGTTCGGGCACCGGCTTGGAGCCGGGCCACTTGATGCCGACCATTGCGCCCTCGGACCCTTTCTGGAGGTTGATTTGGTTGTTCGCGGCGTCCTTGATGGTGCGGACGTAGCAGCCGCTGTTGTATTTCTCCTGCAAGGCCCGCCACTCGAAGCGCAGCTCGAAGTCGGTGAACTCCTTGAGGGTCACGAGATGCGGGCGACGGCCACCAGTAAGGGAGATGACGCCGTCCTTGACCTTCCAGTTGTCCGGCCACGGGTCGCCGGCCTTCTGAAGGGAGAAGCGCCAGCCGTCGAAATCCTTGCCGTTGAACAGGGGTTTGAAATCCGCCTCGTCCGCCGGTGCTGCACACGCGGGCGAGAGGGCGAACAACCACGCGGTGGCCAGGAGAACGGTCAGTAGGAGTCTTTTCAAGAGCGCTTCGACGCGGAGCGCGGTAGTGCGAATCAGCTTTTTCTCGGCACCGGCTTCAACCAGCTCTCGGTAGCACCAGCGGTCGGTGCGGAGGCTGCGTGTCATGCGAGCGCCGCGCCGAGGCCGAGCTTGGTGGAGCGCGCAGGCGGCTGCACAGAGCGCGGCAAAGCCAGCGGCGGAGAATCGGAGCTTCATGGGCGGACGAAACCAAACCACTTCGCGGCGGTCGAGGGCATTGCAGGGAGCAACGTCCGCACTCGAAACCTAGCCGCGACGAGGCGCGTCTCCTGCGGGGAAGCTTTCGCAGCCAATTACCTATGCCGCACGCGCCAATCAAGGGTTTGACCTTCCAATTCACGAAGGCATCTGAGCTTTGCCGCAATGAGCTGCTGCACGAAATTTTCGAGCGCAGCGCGGCGGCGGCGGAAGGGCAGATCGCGCTCGCGTGTGGCGACGAGCGGATGACTTACGGCGAACTCGAGCAGCGCGCGAACCAACTCGCGCGGCACTTGCGCTCACTCGGCGTGACTTCCGGCAGCCACGTCGCGCTGTTGTTGCCGCGCTCGATGGATGTGTATGTGGCCTTGCTCGCCGCGCTCAAGGCCGGGGCAGCCTACGTCCCGCTCGACCCCGACTACCCGGCCGACCGCGTCGAATACATCCTCGCTGACGTGAAGGCGGACGTGCTCGTCACCGTGTCGGCGCAGCGGGCGCAGGCCGGGAACTTCGCTGGCAGAATCGTTATCCTCGACCACGACTTGAAGGCGATTGCCGGCGAGCCCACGACGACGCTCACTCGTCGCGACACCGGGAAGACCCCACAGGACGTTGCCTACGTCATCTACACCTCCGGCACGACGGGGCGGCCCAAGGGCGTTCAAATTGAGCATCGCAGCGCGTGCCATCTCGTGCGGGCGGAGGGAGCCATCTTTGGCGTGCGGTCTGCCGACCGCGTGTATCAGGGCTTCTCCATCGCGTTCGATGCGTCGGTCGAGGAGGTGTGGCTCGCGTTCTTTGCGGGCGCGACACTCGTGGTCGGGACGCGCGAGATGGTGCAATCCGGCCCGACACTTTCGCGGCTGCTCACCGCGGCGGGCGTCACGGTCTTCAGCACGGTGCCAACGCAACTTGCGATGATGACCGAGGACGTGCCGGGCGTGACCTTGCTCATCGTCGGTGGCGAAGCCTGTCCTGCCGACCTCGTCCCGCGTTGGGCGCACGCGGGTCGGCGCATGGTGAACACCTACGGGCCGACCGAGGCGACGGTCATCGCGACTTACGGCGACCTCACGCCGGGGCAGCCCGTGACCATCGGGCGGCCCGTGCCGAACTATGCCGTCGCGATCCTCGATGAGCAGCAGCGCTCGGTTGCCGCCGGCCAGGAAGGCGAGCTCTGCATCGGCGGCATCGGGCTGGCGCGTGGCTACGTGGGCCGGCCCGACCTGACGGCGGAGAAGTTCATCGCCAACCCGCTGGGTGCGGAGCCGCCGCGCCTTTACCGCACCGGCGACCTCGCGTGCTTCAACGAAGCGGGAGAGATCGAGTTCCGGGGTCGCATTGACTCGCAGGTGAAGCTGCGCGGCTACCGCGTCGAGCTGTCGGAGATTGAATCCGTCTTGCTCGCCTGCCCGGGCGTGGCCGCCGCCGTGGTGGCGGTGCGAGAGGACGTTCTCGGCGTGCAGCAGCTCGTTGCCTACGTCGTGCCGCGCGAAGGTGAAGGCGTCCCGGAGCAAGCGCTGAAGGAAACGCTCCGCGAGCGCCTGCCCAGCTACATGGTGCCTGCGCTCATTGAAGCCATCGCGTCGCTGCCCACGCTGCCCAGCGGTAAGGTGGACCGCCGGGCCTTGCCCGCGCCGCAACCGCGCGCGCACCTGGCCGTGGACCCAAATCATATCGCGCCGCGCACGGCGATGGAGCGCAAGCTGGTGGCCGTGTGGGAAGAGCTCTTCGCCCCGCAACGCGTGTCGGTGACGGATGATTTCTTCCGCGAGCTGGGCGGTCACTCGTTGCTCGCCGCGCGGCTGGTGAGCGAGCTGCGCCAGGACCCGGAACTGCGCGGGGTTTCGATGCTTGATGTCTATGAGCAGCCGACGGTGGAGAAGCTCGCAGCCCGCTTGGAGCGCGGACGCCCACGTCCGCAGGAGCAAACCTCGGTTCCAGAGGCGCCTGCCCAAGAGGCTGCGGACGTGGGCGTCCGGGCTCTGAGCCGTCTCCGCCACTTCCTCTGCGGCCTCTGGCAGCTCGGTGGTCTTTACTTCGTGCTCGGCTTTTTCTCGCTGCAATGGCTTGCGCCCTACCTCACTTACACATGGATGTTCGAGGAGGAGTTCGAGCGCTGGGAGGCCATCCTCGGCGCGTTCGGAATACTCGTGGCGCTCTACCCGGCGATGCTTGCGGCGTCCATTGCCCTCAAGTGGCTCGTCATCGGGCGCTACCGCGCGGGCGAGTATCCACTGTGGGGCGGCTACTACGTGCGCTTCTGGTTTGTGAACACCATCCAGTCGGCCATCCCGGTGCATTACCTCGCCGGCACGCCACTGCTGAACATTTACTTCCGCCTCATGGGGGCGCGCATCGGACGCAACGTCCACCTCACCAGCCCCAACTTCGCCTGCTACGACCTGCTCGATATTGGCGACGACACCAGCGTGGGCACGGACGCCACGGCGGCGGGCTATCACGTCGAGAGCGGCAAGCTCATCGTCGGCAATATCCGCATTGGCAAAGGCTGCTTCATCGGCACGCGCGCAGTGATGCGGGAGAACTCGTCGCTTGAGGACGGTGCCGCGCTCGAGGATATGTCGCTGCTGCCAGCAGGCCAAACGGTTCCCGCTGGTGAACGCTGGTTCGGTTCGCCAGCGAAGCGGAGCGCCGAGCGCCGCTGGGCAGGTGAGCATGAATTTCCAAAGGCCGAGCAATGCTCGCCGCTCCGCCGCTTCGGCTTCGCCTGCCTGCACGCGGTCGGTGTCGCGCTGTTCCCGGCGTGCATCCTCGCTGCGATTCTGCCCGGGGTGGTGCTGATGAACCACCTCAACTACGAGGACGACTACTACAGCTACCTCACCCTCGCGCCGCTCGTTGCCTTCAGCTACGTCGTGCTGCTCGGGCTGGAGATCGCCGCGTTCAAGTGGCTGCTGCTCGGGCGTGTGAAGCCGGGCCGCTATCCCATTTACAGCCTCTTTTACGTCCGCAAATGGTTCGTGGACCATCTCATGGACTTGAGCCTCGACTTCCTCGGACCGCTCTACGCGTCGGTCTATTTGGAGCCGTGGTTCAAGCTGCTCGGAGCCAAGCTCGGCAAGCAGGCGGAAATCTCCACCGCTGGCGCGGTCTCGCCCGACCTGCTCGACATCGGCGACGAAAGCTTCCTCGCCGACAGCGTCACGCTCGGCGCGGCGCGCGTGGAAGGCGGCTTCATCACGCTCGATCACTGTCGCGTGGGCAAGCGCGCCTTCGTTGGCAACAGCGCGATGCTCCCACCCGGCAGCGGCGTCGCGGACAACGCGCTGGTCGGCTGCCTTTCGCTCCCGCCGACGAAACCCGAGGACGCCGCTCTGCACGGAGCAACTTGGCTGGGTTCGCCCGCGATCTTTCTGCCCAGCCGCCAGCAGAGCACCGCCTTCTCCGCCGAGAGCACGTTCAAGCCCACGACGAAGCTCCGCACGCAACGGGCGCTCATCGAATTCATCCGCGTGCTGCTGCCCGCGAGCGGCTTCGTCGTGCTGACCAGCCTGCTCTTCTCCGGCGTGGTGCTGCTGCAGGACTATCTGGAGCCGTGGGAACAAGTCGCGACCTTCCCGCTGCTCTACGGCGCGTGCGGCCTCTGCGCGGTGGGCTTCCTCATCGCGCTGAAGTGGAGCCTCATGGGCCGCTACCAGCCCGGCGAGCGCCCGCTCTGGAGCACGTTCGTCTGGCGCAACGAACTGGTGAACGCCGTCCACGAGCATCTGAGCAACGCCTGGCTCGTTAGCATCCTGCAAGGCACACCCTTCATCTGCTGGGTATTCCGGGCGATGGGCGCACGCATCGGCAGGCGCGTATATCTGGAGACCACGGACATCACCGAGCATGACCTCGTCCGCCTCGGTGACGATGTGTGCGTGAACGCTGACGCCACCCTCCAGACGCATCTCTTCGAGGACCGCGTGATGAAGATGTCCACCGTGGACGTGGGCGACCGCTGCACCATCGGCGGCCTCTCGCTCGTGCTCTACGACACACGGATGGAGCCGGATTCAAACCTCAACAGTCTCTCGCTCCTGATGAAGGGCGAGACCCTGCCAGCCGGCACCAAGTGGGAAGGCATTCCCGCGCGGCCGCCGGTGGTGTAGGCTTCCGCAACAGCCATGAAAACCAAACTCCTTGTCACGGGCCTCGCCATGCTGCTGGCCACTTCTGCGACCGCCGCCACTCCCAAGACGAAGGCGCTTGCCCAAATTCCTGCCGCTGTTCGCCAAGCCGCCGAGTCGCTGGTCGGCGGCGGCAAACTCCTGGATCTCGAGCGCACCATCGAGAACGGTCACACGGTCTTCGAGGGCGAGTTCCGCCGCGATGGCGTGGTGCGCAGCTTCACGCTCGCGCCGGATGGGATGCTGATTTCCAAGCAGCTCTTTGAGAAGGAGCTGCCTGCATCCGTGGCGCAGACGCTGCGCGCGCAACTCGGCGAAGCGAAGCTCGGCGACATCTATTGGACCAACGACGATGGCGACCCCGCCTTCTACGTCGAGTTGACACGCCGCGACATGAAGCGCTCGCTCACCATCGCGCCCGATGGCTGGCTTGCCGCGCGCGAAGTCACTCTGGCAGATATGCCTGGCCCTGCGCGACAGGCCATTACCCCCGAACTGAAAGGCGCGACACCGACGCGTATCGAGCGCGGGGACGACGGGCATGAAGTGACCTTCGACGTGACCATCGAGGTGGCCAAGCGCACGCGCTCGCTCATCTTCGCCGAGGACGGCAAGCTGCTCGCGGCGGAGGTCTCATGGCTCGATGTCCCGCCGCCTGCGCAACTGACGATCCAGAAGCGCCAGGCCGGTAGCCGTCTTGTCGTCGTCTTCAAATGGGAGGACGACGGCGAAGCTTACTTCGAGGCGACCTTCGTGCGCGGTAGCCACAAGCGCACCTGCACCACGCAGGCCGACGGCACGCTGGTGAGCGCGCAGCTTCCGTTGGCCGAGGCTCCCGCCCCAGTCCAGAAAGCCGTGCACGATCGGAACGCATTCGTCGTGCGGTTGGAGCAGCATTTCGACGATGGCGACGCCTACTTCGAAGCCTTCCTCCGTGTGCGAGGCAAGCCGCTGAGGCTCGAGATCAAGCCCGACGGCACGCCGAATTGATTGGGGAACTCAGGCGAGGATCGCCTTGATGACTTCGCCGTGGTCGAGGTCGAGGCGTTTGCGGTCGGGGACTTCCAGCTTGCGACCGGCGAGGCCGAGCTGGTGGAGGAGCGTGGCGTGGATGTCGGTGACGTAGTGCGCGTCCTCGACCGCGTGAAAACCCAGCTCGTCCGTCGCGCCGTGGACCACGCCTCCCTTGATGCCGCCACCGGCGAGCCAGACGCTGAAGCCGTAAGGGTGATGATCGCGCCCGTCCGCGCCCTGCGAGCCGGGCGTGCGGCCAAACTCGGTGGCGAAGACGACGATGGTTTCGTCCAGCAGGCCGCGACGTTTCAAGTCTTGGAGCAACCCGGCGGTGGGCTTGTCCACTTGGGCGGAGAGCTTCGAGTGGTTCGCCTTCAAGCCGCTGTGCGCGTCCCACGCGCCCGCCGCGCCGTCGCCGTGCTGGATTTGGATGAAGCGCACGCCGCGCTCGACGAAGCGCCGCGCGGCGAGGAGCTGCATCCCGAACGCCTTCGTCTCGCTCTGCTCCAGCCCGTAGAGCTGCTTCGTCTCCGCCGTCTCGCTGTCGAAACTCACGGCCTCGGGCACGGCCATCTGCATGCGGTAGGCGAGCTCGTAGCTCTTGATGCGCGCGTCGAGGGCTTGGTCGCCGGGGTATTGCGTGGCTTTCAGGCGGTTCAACTTGCCGACGAGGTCGAACTGAATCTGCTGCTCCGCCGAGCTGACATCGCCCTCGGGCCGCGCGTAGGCGAGCGGCTCGCGCGGGTCGATGACAAGCGGCACGGCGTCGTAGGCGGGGCCGAGGTAACGGCCGTCGCGCTTGTCGAAAAAGCGCGGCCCCATGTTGATGAACTGCGGGAGATTTTCGTTGAGCGAGCCGAGGCCGTAATTGACCCACGCACCGATGGTCGGCTCCTGCGCGTCGAGCATGTGACGGCCGGAATGGAACTGCACCTGCGCGCCGTGGTTGTCATCGGTCGTCCACATCGAGCGCACGATGGCGAGGTCGTCCACGCTGGCACGGAGGTGGGGAAACCAGTCGCTCACCTCGATGCCGCTCTTGCCGCCGGGCGCGAAGCCGACTTGCAACGGGTAAACCTTGTTCCGCTGCTGGCCGTTAGCGTCGTTCACCACGACCACGCGCACACGCTTGCGCTTCTCCGGGTCGTTCACGCCCTTGAACGGCGTTTCGTCGAAGGTTTTGCCGGCGTATTGGGTGAGCTCGGGCTTGGGGTCGAAGCTCTCCATGTGACTCAAGCCGCCGCGCAGGAAAATCCAGATGACCGACTTCGCCCGCGCCGGGAAGTGCGGCAAGCCCGTGGGCGGCCGCCAACTGCTCTCCAGTCCGAAGCCATCGCGCGCGAGCATCGTGCCCAGTGCGAGGCCGCCGAAGCCCAGGCCGGAGCGGGTGAGGAAGGATCGGCGCGTCCGCGTCGGCGATTCGCTCCGAAGATATGCTGACAGACGGCTCATAGGCTTTCTTAGCGGATAGTGATGAAGTCGTTGTGATTCAAGAGCGCGTGGACGAGGGCGGCGCGGGCCTTGGCTTCGGGCTGGGCGGACTTGCGCTCCTTCGCGGCGTTGAGGAACTGGGCGAGGCTTTCGGCGCAGAGGGCGCGCTCGGCGGGCGTGGGCGCGGTGGCGAGGAGGGTGGTGAAGGTGGTGCGGATGAAGGCGTCGTCGGGGGCGCTCGCGGCGGCCTGCACGAGGCGCTCGGCGACCTTCGCGGCGGCGGTGGAGGCGAGTCGGCTGTTCGCCAATGCGAGCGCTTGCTGCGGCAGGATGCTCTCGTCGCGGCGGTAGCACTCCTTCGTGTTCGCGTTGTCGAACATCTCCAGGAACTTGTTCAAGTCCTCCGGCGACTGCGTGAAGTAGAAGCTGCGGCGCAGCGTGTCCTCGCGCTTCGGGTCAATCGTCGGGCCGCCGAGCTGGAGGTCCAGCGTGCCGGCGAGGTGGAGCAGGCTGTCGCGGAGGACGTTGGCGTCCATGCGCTGGGAGTTCATGCGCCAGTAGAATTTGTTCTCAGGGTCGGTGGAGTGCGCGGGTGAGAGGGTGAGAGGGTGAGAGGGTGTCGGGGACGACGAGTTCGGACCCTCAGACCCTCGCACACTCACACCCGCATACGTCGAAGCCATCCCATACGCCTCGGACAGCACCATCCTGCGGTGCAAATGCTTCAGGCTCCAGCCGTGCTCCATGAAGTCCACGGCGAGCCAATCGAGCAGGTCGGCGTGCAGCGGCTTCGCGGCGCGGCGACCGAAGTCCGTGACGTTCGCGACCAGCGGTTGGCCGAAGTGGCGGGTCCAGACGTGGTTCACGAGCACGCGGGCGGTGAGCGGGTTTTGGCGGTCGGCGAGCCAGTTGGCGAAGGCGAGGCGGCGGCCTGTGCTCGTGGTCGGATACGGAAGCTGGCGGTGAGCTTCGGACTCGTCCGGTCCCTCGAAGGGTTTGAGCGTGGCGCGAAGCGAGGTGTAGTTAGTGCCGGGCGTGGCGAGGGTCTTCTGCGCGGTGGCCAAGGCGGCTTGGGCGGCCTTCAACTTCTTCTCCGCGTCCGGCTCCTTCTTCTTCTTCGGCTCGCTGCTGGGAGCAACGGTTTCCAACTCGGCCTTCGCCAAGTCGGCTTCGGCTTGGGCGAGCTTGAACTTCGCCTCGGCGCTGGCGGCGACGGCGAGCGCGTTGGTGAGGTTGATTGGCGCGGGGGACTGGCTGCGGGTGGCGTCTGCTTCCCACACGGCCCGGACCAGCGCGGGGCGCAACTGGGCGGCGGCGAGGGCGAGTTCAGCGGCCTTGAGCGCGGCGTGGGCTTGCTCGGGCGTGGAGACGAGCGTGGGCGCGGCGGGCTTGGCGGTCGGCGCGGGGGCGGGGGCGCTGGATTTTACGAGCTGCACGGCGGCGGGCAGCACGTTCAGCTCGAAGGCGAGGAAGTCGGCGGTGGCGTCGTAGGTGATGAGCTGAAACTTGCCGGGGGTGCGGCTCGGCAGCTCGAAGGCCAGCGCGTGCTCGCCGTTGAGCGCGACGTTCAGCAGCGAGCCGCGCACACGCAGCGTCAGCTCGTAAACCTCGCCGAGCTTCACCGCGCGGAGCTGGGTGCCGCTGGGCGGGTAGGTGTATTGGTTGGCCTTGCCGTAGGCGATTTGCAGCTTCGATCCGGGCGCGTGCGCGCTGAGATAGACCAGCGTCTCACGGGCGTCGGTCGTGTCGAAGGTGAAGCCGACGGACTTATAAACGCCGCCGCCGGTGGGGCGGAACTTCACGGTGGCTTGAAAGTCCGCCGGGTGGTCCGCGCGGCTGCTGGCGGCGCTGCGGGAGGGCTTCACCTGTGACTGGCGCAAGACGCCGTCCACGTAAGCCCACTCGCCATCGCGGAGCTCCCAGAGCGAATCGTTGGGCACGGAGAAATTGTCGGTGAAGAGCGGTTTGCCAGTGGGCGCTTGCGTCGGTGCGGGCGCGGGTGAAGTGGCTGGAGCCTGAACGCCCACGTCCGGTTTCGCGGCTGCGGACGTGGGCGTCCGCGCTCCACTCGCGCGCTCGACCTCGGCGAGTTTCTTCTTCGTGGCCTCGACGGCTTGGCGCGCGACGGTGATTTGGTCCTCGGCGCCGCGGAGGTGGTTCGTGAGCACCCACGGCTGGAGCGCGGGGTTGTGCGCGGGCGGCGGGAGCTTCACGGGCTTGATGTCGAGTTGCTTGAAGGCCAGCACAGCAGGGATGGCGGCGCGGATGACTTGGTTCGTGTTGGGTGTCTTCTCATCGCCTTTCAAGTGTAGGTAAGTCGGGCGGTCGAGGTGCAGGTCGTAGGCGCGCGGGAGGCCGTTCTTCTCCAAGTCGGTCGTGCCGGGCATCTCGTCGAGACGCGCGTGATACGGCTCGAAGATGGCGCGCATCGCGTAGTAGTCCGTGTGCGTGAGCGGGTCGTATTTGTGGTCGTGGCATTTCGCGCAGTTCATCGTGAGGCCGAGGAAGGCCTTGCTCGTGTGCTCGACCACGTCGTCCATCCAGGTCGTGCGGTTGAAGAGATAGTAGTTGCGTGCGAGGAAGCCGGTGGCGCGGAGGGTGGCGGGGTCGGTGGGCGCGAGTTCGTCGCCGGCGAGTTGCTCGACCATCATGCGGTCGTAGCCCTTGTCGGCATTGAGCGATTCAACGATCCAGTCGCGCCAGTGCCAGATGTGCTTTTGGCTGTGCCGGAGCTGCGCGCCGAGGCCCCACCAGTCGCTGTAACGCCAGAGGTCCATGAAGTGTCGGCCCCAGCGCTCGCCGTAGTGCGGGCTGGTGAGCAGGCGCTCGACGACGGCGGCGCGGGCGCGGCTCTCACTTTCCCGCTTGCTCACCTGCTCACCTGCTCCGCTGGCAGGTGGGAAAGTGAGAGAGTGAACGGGTGTGAGGGAGAACTCGCGGACGAACGCCGCTAGCTCCTCGGGCGTCGGCGGGAGGCCGGTGAGGTCTAGGGTGACGCGACGGAGCCAGAGGGCGGGGTCGGCGGGCGGTTGGGCGGTGAGGTTTTGCTGCCGGCGTTGGGTTTCGAGGAAGGCGTCGAGGGGATTGCCGATTGCCGATTGCCGATTGCCGATGGTTGGGATGGGCGGCTTGGCTGGGGCCTTGAACGCCCAGTGTTCGCGCGGGTCGGACTCGGGCTTTTCGTCCTCCGGGGCGGGGGCGCCGGCGGCAATCCACTCGCGCAGCGCGGCGATTTGCGGGGCGTGGAGCGGTTCGCCCTCGGGCGGCATCCGCTCGTCGAGGCTGTGGGCGGAGACTTTCTTCAGCAGTAAACTGGCGTCGGGTTTGCCAGCGACAAGGGCGGGGCCGTGCTTGCCGCCCTGGCGGATGAACTCGGCTGTGTCGAGGCGCAGCTTGGCCTCCTGCTTGAGCGCGCCGTGGCAGGCGTAGCAGCGGGCGGCGAGGACGGGTTTTACTTCTTTGAGATAATCCACTCGCTCGGCGGCCCCGGCGGAGAAGCCAAAGCCAACGAGCGCAATCAGAGCGGTGCGGAACACGGGGTGTCGGACGGTGCGACGCGGGGCTTTATTGCCCATCGCTGCTATGCGCCGCCCGATTTCCTCCGGCGCCCCCTCTTCGACGTGCGTGGACAGCGGCCAGCGGTGGCCGAAGGGGTGTCCAGCACGGAGCCAGAACGGTCGCCATTAAACTTCTTTTCCATCGGCGCTTCGATGCTCGCACCCGCCGCGATGGCTTGGGCGAACATCGCGTCGGCAGGCACGTAGAGGTGGAGGGGCACCGGCGAGCCACCGAGCGTCTGCGGGTTGAAGGCGTTCGTCTTAGGGCGCTCGTTGGCCAACATGATGTGCGAGTCGCCGAGCAGAATCTCCGCGTGGCCGATTTGGTCGCCAGGGCCGGGGATGCGCATCAGCTTGGTCGCGCCGAATGCGCGCTGGTAGAAGTCGAGCGCACGTGCCGCGCCCTTGATGATGAGGTAGGGCGTGACGGAGTGATCGCCGGCGGGAATGGGGTTGATTTTCATGGTGAATTTAGTGGCAGGCTGCGGGCACGCATGGCGCGGGCAAGGCGCGGGTCGTGGGATCACTCCGTGTGCGGCGGCAGGCGTGCGCGTTTGTTGCCACGGGTCCCTTGCGGGAAGGGAGTCACTTGCCGGATTTGCCGGACTTGCCGCCACCGCCACCGCTGTTGCCGCCACCGGCGGTGAGGACGGTGCCTGTGACGACTCCGACGGCGAAGAAGGCGAAATACATGACGGCCGAGGGAAGGGTGACTTTTTGAGTCAGGACGGGCGGTAAAGTGAACTCGGCGGTGCCGCGATTCTCCCGGCCCATGAGCACGAGGAGGAAGAGCACGCCGAGAAGGAAAATCGTCTTGAGCAGAAGCTTGGCATTCATATTTGACCCCTCACTTGATCCCGCCGACGCCGGTGCTGAACGACTTCATCGCCGCCGCTTGGATGGCCGCGCTGAGGTCCGCCTGTTTGGCGAAGCCCGCAGGCACGACGAAAATGGCCGCATCTGGCTGGGCGAGGCGGACGTTACTCAACTGGAGTTGGTAGGTCTGCTTGGCTTTGGTGATGACGATTTTGACCGGGAGGTTTTGCAGGTTCGTGGCCTGCCAAACGGTCGCGGTGCCGTCGTCGCCGGGGATTTTCACGGAGTATTTTACGGTGGGCTGGCCAGCAATGGTCTCGCGGCCAAGCTCCGTTTTTTCCAACCGGCCGATTTTCTCCTGCGCCTGTTTCTGAACGCCTTCGGGCTTGGGGGTGGGCAGCTCGATGTAGGTTTTCATGCCGGGCAGCAGGAGCGTGAGTGGCTTGCTGGGGATGTAGATGAAGGCCATCCGGTCGAGGCCCATTTCCTTGATGCCGGTGAGGGCCTCGGGTGGTAGTTCGGCGCTCTTCACGTTCGCGAGGTTCAGCTCCCAGCGCATCTGGCCGTCGGCCATCGCGACGCCGAAGGGCAGTTTCATGGACTCGCCGCCTTCCTTCGCAGCCAGCGCCAGTTCGACGCTCGCCGTGAACGCCCGCGTGTCGCTGAAGAACTCCGAGAGCGCGGCGGCGAGGAACGGGGCTTGGGCGCTGATAGCGGGAATGCCTCCGGCCTGCTGGGCTTGCGCGACGGGGAGCGCTAGCAGGAGGGACGCGCAAAGGCTGGTGAGGAGAGTTTTCATGAGGGTTTTTAGTGGTGGCTTACTTGCCGGCTTCCTTCTTTCCCACGGCCCACTCGAAGGTGAGCTTCACGTCGTCGCCGGTCTTGATCAGGCCGAGGGCGGAACTGGGCGCGGGTGGGGTGATTTTGAAGTCGGTCATCTTGAGCGCCGTGGCTCCCGAGAGGGTGACGCGCGACTGATCTACACGGCGGAGCATGGTTACCGGCATGGTGATGTCTTTGGTGACGCCCGACACAGTCAACGTGCCTTTGGCGTCGAAGTTCACCGTAGCGCCCTTCACTTCCTTGAGGGTCAACTCGACGAGTTTGAAGGTGATGCGCGGGTTTTCTTTCTCCTTCATCGCTTCCTGCATCACGGCGTCCATCGCCTTGCCGCTGCTGCATTTGAGCGAGCGCACGGCGACGAAGGTCTCGCCCTTGGCGGCGACTTTGCCGGGTTTGGCTTTGTCCGGCGCTTCCACCAGCGCGGCATCCAGCTCGATGAAGCCGCCTATGAGCTGGCTCTCCGCGTGCCATGCGTGGATCGTGGAGGTGCCGTCCATGCGCATCTTGCTGCCCGGCTGGGACTCGAAGCGGAGGAGGGTTTGGGCGGACGCTGCGGCGGCGAGGCAGAGCAACGCGGCGCTCAGGCCGAGGATGTGAGGGAGGCTGTTTGTTTTCATCAAGGTGTGTTTGGCAATCGAGTTGCAGCGCGATAGCAGCGTTTTGCCGCGACGCCGTCAAACCTCATTCGCCGCGCTGATTCGTCGCGCGATGCCGTGTGGGGAGCAGGTTGGTGGAGTTAAATCAGCTCACCGTTCCTGCTGACGGGCGTGCGGTTGAAGTGCTCGCTACTTGAGCAGCCGTTCCGTTCCGGAATCGCCCGCGACAGGGCTGCGTTGTTTTCGCTGATCTCTCGGTATGCAACTTGGTTTTGTCTCCGCCATCCTGCCTGAACTTACCCTCGAACAGGTGCTCGCCTTCGCCGCTGCCGAGCGGTTCCGCTGCGTCTAGGTGATGTGCTGGCCGGTGGGCAGGGCGGAGCGGAAGTTTGCCGTGAGCACCTCGCCTTCGGCTCGAACCCGTGGCTGCGGCTTGGTGCGCCCGGTTTAGCGGAGGTGTCGAGGTGCGGATCATTCTTTCCTGCGCACGAACTGAAACTCGACAACTCGGTGTCCGTGCCGGAAACTCACTCCGTCAAATACAACCGATGCGCACCGGACAACAACTCATCCTAGCGACGAAGCAGTATGCCCACGACAACACCGCCCGAAGTTGGTGGTATTTTCTCTCCACAGCGGGGCTGCTCCTGGCGACGTTGGCGGGCACGCTTTGGAACGACTTCTTCGCCGTAAAGTTGGTGTGCAGCATCTTCGCCGGGTTGCTCATCCTGCGGTTGTTCGTGATTTACCACGACCAGCAGCACCACGCGATTTTGCCCCGGTCCTTCCTCGCTGAGATACTCATGCGGGTGTTCGGCATCCTCTCCCTCAGCGCGAGCAGTATCTGGCGTAGCTCGCACAATCATCACCACAACCACAACTCCAAGTTACGCGGCTCGCACATCGGCTCGTTCCCGATCATGACGAAGGCGCAGTTCGAGAAGACCACGCCGGGCAACCGCTTCTGGTATCTCTTCGCACGGCATCCGCTGACCATCCTATTCGGTTACGTCACGGTGTTCGTGATCGGGATGTGCGTCACGCCGTTCCTCAACAACCCACGCAAGCACTACGACTGCCTCATCGCGCTGCTGCTCCACATCGCGATCGGGGTCCTCCTCTACCTGAACCACGGCTGGCAGGGATTGTTGCTCGCTCAGACACTACCGCACTTCATCACCTACGCGATTGGCTCCTACCTATTCTACGCGCAGCACAACTTCCCGACCGTCTCGTTCACCGATCACGCGGGTTGGACCTACGAAAAGGCCGCACTGGACTCGTCCAGTTACATGCGCACCGGTCGGCTTATGGCGTGGTTCACGGCCAATATCGGCTATCACCACATCCACCACTTGAACGCGCGCATTCCCTTCTACCGGCTGCCGGAAGTCCTGCGCGAAATGCCGGAGTTGCAGGCTGCCAAGACCACCTCTTTCCACCCTGCTGAAGTCCTCCGCTGCCTGCGCTTGAAGGTCTGGGACAGTGAGACTCAACGGATGGTGGAAATCCCGCGCGGTTAGCGGCTCCTCGTGGTCGCAACGCAGAGGGAACAGCCCTCCGCAATTTGATGAGGAAACATAAAATCCGCGATTCCTCTTGCTCTGAATCCCAAAAAGTCTTCAATACGCGCCGTCCGTCGCGCACGTGGTGGAATTGGCAGACACGCTACTTTGAGGTGGTAGTGCCGAAAGGTGTGCAGGTTCAAGTCCTGCCGTGCGCACCACTCCCTTTCCCCTTCACTTCACGGTCGAGCCTTCGCTCATCTCCTTCTCCAATCGCTCCAGCTCCGGCTTCACGACCGTTTCCACGCACTTCGGACAGATGCCGTGGCTGAACTTCACATCGGCGTGGTGCCCGATGTATTGCTCCACCGTTTGCCAGTAATTTTCGTCGTTGCGGACATTCTTACAGTAGGCGCAGATGGGAAGGATGCCTCGGAGCTGGGTAATCTCCGACATCGCGTGCTCCAGTTCGACCACTCGGTTGGACAGCTCCGCCTGCAACTCAACCATCCGCACTCCCACGCCCACTCGCGCTTGAAGCTCTGGCTCGTTGAAGGGCTTCACGATGAAATCGTTCGCGCCCGAGTTTAGCCCAGTGACGATGTCCTCCGGATTCGACATGCCGGTGAGCATGAGGACGTAGGTCTTTTTCAAGGCCGGCGTCTCCCGGATGCGCTTGCACAGTTCCACGCCGTCCGGCTCTGGCATCACCCAATCAATGATGGCAATGGGTGGCACGGCTTCGCCGCACAGTAGCTGCCAAGTCTCCTCGCCGTCCTTTGTCTCGATTACCTCGTGGCCCCACGCCACCAACAACGACGCTAAGCGGCGGCGCACAACCAAGCTGTCATCTGCGATAAGGATTTTCATGAGGCAGAAAGTGTCTGTGAGTCGTGGGCGAAAAACTGCGCCGCCCCATAGCCATCGTCGAGGGGATTTCGCTCCTTCCCCTCGTGAGATGCTCAAGCCTTCTTCCGGCGCAGCACTACGAACTGCTCCACATACTTGCCCAACAGGTCCGCCTCCAGATTCACCCGGTCGGCCACCTTCCGCTCGCGCAAGGCCGTTACGGCCAGCGTGTGCGGGATGACCCAGATGCGGAAACCGCCCTTCGTCACGTCCGCCACCGTCAGGCTGATGCCGTCCACGGCGATCGAGCCTTTCTGCACCACATAGCGCCGCACTTCGGCTGGCGCCGCGATGTCCAGCACGTGGTCCGCGCCGGAGCGCTCCCATCGCGTGATGCGCCCCACGCCGTCCACATGGCCCGTGACGAAATGCCCGCCCAGCCTCCCGCCCACGGCGAGCGAGCGCTCCAGATTCACGAGCGAGCCGACCGCTGCAAATTGGAGATTTGTCCGCTCCCACGTCTCCCGCAGCAGGTCGAAGCGCAGCAGCTTGTCCCGTCCGCGTGCCGTCTGCCGCACCGCCGTCAGGCAGCAACCGTTCACCGCCACGCTGTCGCCCAACTTCAAGCCGCGCCCCACCACCCGGCAGCGCACGGTCAGTTGGATCCCCGTGTCCGTTGGCTGCACGTCCGTCACCGTCCCGGTCTCTTCGACAATTCCTGTGAACATGATTCGTCTCTCCGTCTTTCTCTTAATCCAAAGTTTAATCCTATTCTTTGCCCACCCTCGCCGACAGCCACAAATCCTCCCCCACCCGCCGCCACTCGACCTCCCGCAGTTCGATCAAATCCGCCAACCGCCTCCCACCCTCTCCCGCAACTCCCCGCCGCGCTTCGCGCCCACCCAAAATCTTCGGCGCGTAGAAGAACTCCACCCGCTGCGCCAGTCCTGCCTCCAAGAAAGCCGCGTTCACCTCGCCCCCACCTTCCACCAACAAGCTCGTCACCCCTTCGCCACCCAACCGCTTGAGCAACCATCGCAAGTCGATCCGCCCCCCGCGTGCCGGAGCCACCAGCACGCCCGCGCGTTTCGCCAGCGCTGCCACCTGCTGCGCCGGAGCCGCCCGGCTCACCACCACCGTCGTCAGCGCTGCGAACGCGTCGCTCACCACCACCGAGTCGAGCGGCGTGCGGGCGAAGGCATCGAGGACGAAGCGCCGCAGCGGTTTGCGCACACGCCCACTTGGCGCGCGTGCCGTCAGGCTCGGATCGTCCGCGAGCACCGTGTTGATGCCGACAAGCACCGCGTCCGAATCGAACCGCAGCCGCATCGCTATCCCTCTCGAACGCTCGCCGGTAATCCACTTCGACTCGCCAGCCGCCGTGGCAATCTTCCCATCCAGCGTCATCGCCGCCTTCACCCTCACAAACGGCGTGCGCCGGACGATCCAATGGTTGAAAGCCTCGTTGAGCCGCGTAGCCGCCGAGGTAAGGAGCCTCGCTTTGAATTGCGAATTGCGAATTGCGAATTGCGAATCCTCCCCGCTCCGCCTTGCTCGAACTTCCTCCGTTTCCCCATTCCCCATTCCCCATTCCCCATTGCCTACGACAGTCACTCCCGCCTTCCGCAGAATCTCCAAGCCCTTCCCCGCGTGCTCAGGATTCGGATCCGTCGCTGCCACGACCACGCGCCGGATACCCGCTGCCAGGATCGCGTCCGTGCAAGGCGGCGTGCGTCCGTGCGTGCAGCACGGCTCCAACGTCACGAACAGCGTCGCCCCGCGCACCCGTTCGCCGCGCCGCGCCGCGTCCCGCAGCGCCTCGATTTCCGCGTGCGGCAGACCCGCGCGCCGGTGCCACCCCTCGCCGATGACTTTGCCGCTGCGCACCAGCACCGCCCCGACTCTCGGGTTCGGCGACGTGCGTCCGACGCCCCGCCGCGCTAATTGCAGCGCGCGGTGCAGGAAAGCTACGTCAATGGTGGCCTTGCTCACGGGCCGCAAGGCAAGCAGCCCATCCCGCCCCCGTCGAGATTGAAGCGGGCCCATCTCACTCGGCCGGAAAGATTTTTTAGCCACGGATGGAACACGGATGAAACACGGAGCAGCAGTTGATAACTGTTGCCGCTGTGTTTCCGTGTTCCTCACGACCCTTGCAGGCTGCGTTCGTCTCGTTCCATCTGTGTTTCCTCCGTGTTCCATCCGTGGCTGAAGAATCCTTCCGGCTCAGAACTGGGCCGCTCACTGGTTAATGCTGGTCAGTCCCGGCCAGCGGTTCAAAACTCGGTCAGTGACCGAACTGTTCCCCATCCTCTACGAAGACGCTGACCTGCTGGCCATCAACAAGCCCGCCGGACTCGTCTGCCATCCCACCAAGGGCGACGTCTACTCCAGCCTCATCAGCCGTGTGCGACTGCACCTTGGCGCTGCCCTGAGCGCTCACCTCGTCAACCGCCTCGACCGCGAGACCAGCGGCGTCATCCTCATCGCGAAAAGCCCGGAGGCCGACGCCGCGCTTAAGAAACTTTTCGCGCTGCGCAAGGTTGAGAAGGAATACCTCGCCATCGCGCATGGACACTTCGCTCCTGACACAGCCAGCTGCGAAGCCCCGCTGGGCAAAGACGAGCAAGCCATCATCTCCATCAAAGACTGCGTGCGGGCCGATGGCTCGGTGGCGAGGACGGAGTTTGCCGTGGAGCGTCGCTTCACTCGTGCCGAGGGCGACTTCACCCTGCTGCGCGTCCGCCCCCACAGCGGGCGCAAACACCAAATCCGCATCCACCTCCAGCACCTCGGTCACCCGCTCGTCGGCGACAAACTTTACGGCGGCGACGAACGGCTCTACCTCGACTTCGTCCTGCGCCAGATGACCCCCGAGCAGCGCGCCCGCCTTATCCTGCCCTGTCAGGCCTTGCACGCCGCGCAGCTCCGCTTCACCTGGCGCACACGCGATTGGGAGTTCCGCGCCGACCCGGAGCCGTGGTTCACCGACTTCATCGCTGGCCAACCCTGCACGCCGGATTGGGCGGAGAAATACTTGTGAAATGGTGAGCGGTGAATCGCGAATTGCGAATCGGCCCCGGGAGCCGCGCGACTCCTGCTGGCTGGCAGATTTCCCATGCGCAACTCGCCATTCGCAAATCCCCTCCCGCTCCACTACAACTTCCGCCGTGCTGACGATTCCCAAAGCGATGCGCGCCGTCGTCTATCGCGGTGCCCACGACCTCCGCATCGAGTCCGTCCCGGTGCCGCGCATCGGCGCGAACGAGCTCCTTGTGCGCGTGGCCATGTGCGGCGTCTGCCCGACGGACATAAAGAAAATCCACCACGGCACCGTCGCGCCACCGCGCATCTTCGGCCACGAGACCGCCGGCACCATCGTGAAGCTCGGCGCGCGCGTGCGCGGCTTCCGCCTCGGCGAACGCGTGGCCCTGCACCATCACATCCCGTGCATGGCCTGCCACGCCTGCCGCCACCGTGCCTTCGCACAGTGCCCGCAATACAAGCGCACTGGCATCACCGCCGGCTTCGAGCCAGCGGGCGGCGGCTACGCGGAATATGTGCGCGTCATGTCCTTCTGCCTGCCAGGCGTCGTGAAAATCCCGGCGAAGAACTCGTTCGTCGAAGGCGCGCTGCTCGAACCCGTCAACACCGTCCTCAAAGGCATCAACCGCCTCGCCGTGCTGCCCGGCGATTTCGTGATGGTGGCAGGGCAGGGGCCCATTGGTTTGATGTTCACCAAGCTCCTCGCCCTGCGTGGCCTGCGAGTCCTCGCCACCGACCTGCTCGACACCCGGCTCAACCTCGCCCGCCGCTTCGGAGCGGCGCACGCCCTGCGCGCCGACGCGCCCGACCTTGCCGCTCGAATCCACCGGCTCACGCGCGGTCGTGGGCTTGACGCCGCCGTCATCGCCGTGCCCGTGGACGCCGCCGTGCAGCAAGCCATCGCGCTCGTGCGCGGCGGGGGGCAGGTGCTGCTCTTTGCCCATACCAAGCGCGGCGCCGTTGCCCCCGTGGACTTCTCCAGCGTCTGCGTGGATGAGAAGGATTTGCTCGGCAGTTATTCTGCGGATGCGACGCTCCAGCCCGCTGTGGCACGGCTGGTTTTCTCCCGAAAGTTCGATGTCCGCCCCCTCGTCACGCACACCTTTCCATTGGCTGAAACCGCCGCCGCCGTGGCCCTCGCCGCCAACCCCCAGCCGGACTCCCTCAAAGTCGTCGTCGCGCACTGAGCCGGAACGATGCAGTTGACGGAGCGCCGGCTTCCAAGCCGGCTTACGACGTGACAGGGCCAAGGGCGGTG
Organism: Klebsiella pneumoniae; assembly: GCA_943330855.2. Lineage (GTDB taxonomy): Bacteria > Verrucomicrobiota > Verrucomicrobiia > Limisphaerales > SXTU01 > SXTU01. Next base: position 15,380 of record CALQJI020000013.1, on the reverse strand, counting down.
TGTCAGTCGGTGGTGTTGGTTTCACCACTCGGTGCCCACCCCACGCGTAAGTCCAAGCTCACACTTTCGTTGTCTGAACGCAGTAAACCGGCTTGGAAGCCAGCGCTCCAACGGCATCCGACCTCCTCAGAGCAACGAGCCTTGCGCTGGCTTCGGCAACGGCGGTTCCCCCTTGAGCAGCGCGAGGAATTCCCCTTCCTCCAGCACCGGCACGCCCAGCTCCTGAGCCTTCGTCAGCTTGCTCCCCGCGTCTGCGCCGCAGACCAAGTAGTGCGTCTTTGCGCTGATCGAGCCGGAGACATTCCCACCGAGCATCCGAATCTTCGCCGCCGCCTCATCCCGGCCCAGGCTCGTCAGCGTGCCGGTGATGACGAAGGTCTTGCCTGCGAACGGCGCGTCCGCTGTCGCACCCTGCTCGCCCTTCGGGTTGAGTCCCAACTCCCGCAGTCGGCGCAAAACCTCCTGACCCACGCCGCCCGCAAACCAATCCAGACACGCCTGCGCCGCCACGGGCCCCACCACCACCACCGCGTCCAGCTCCGCTGCGCCCTTCTTCTTCGCCGCGCTCGCGAAGCCGGCGGCGATGAGCCGCGCGCCCGTGGCGTTCGCCTGCGCGAGGAGTTCGTCCTGCCGCGTGGCGAGTTGGAGTTTCTCCAACTCCGACCTGTCCTTATTCACCCTCGCGCGCGGGCTCGCGGCCTCGGCGGCCTCGCGCAGCCGGTGCAACTCCACCACGTCGCGTAGCAGTGCGGACTGCGGGATGGCCTCCAAGTCCGCTTGAAACCGTGCCAAGTCCCGCGCCGTCGTCTCGCCGATCTCGGGAATCGCCAGCGCGTGCAGCCAGCGTGACAACGGGAAGCTGCGCGCGCGTTGCACGGCCTCGATGAGCTTCGCGGCGTTCTTCTCGCCGAAGATGCGCGGCTCCGCGTCCGTGCCGAGGTTCAGTGCGCCGAGTTCAGTCAGCTTGAGGTTGAACACATCGAGCGGCTCCGCCACCAGCCCGCGCTCGATGAGCTTCTCCGCCACGATGCCGCCCAGCCCTTCGAGGTCGAGCGCCTTGCGCTGCGCGAAGTATTCTAGCCGCCGCGTCTTCTGCGCCGGACAGCCCGCGACATTCTGACAACGCCAGGCAACCTCTTCCTTCTCACCGGCGGAAACCTGCTCCTTCGCAATCGCCCCGCCACACGCCGGGCACTTCCCGCCGACGCGCTGGAACAAATCAAACTCCACCGCCCCCGCTGGCCGCTTCAGCTTCATCACCTCGAACACTTCAGGAATCACCATGCCCGCCTTGCGGATGACCACGGTGTCTCCGATGCGGATGTCCTTGCGGCGAATCTCGTCCTCGTTGTGCAGCGTGGCGCGCGCGATGGTCGAGCCTTGCACGAAGACCGGCTCCAACTCCGCCACCGGCGTGAGCACGCCCGTGCGGCCCACCTGCACCGTGATGGCGCGCAGCACCGTTTCCGCCGGAGTAATCCACGGGATGGGTTTGTGGACAATCGCGTAGCCGGGCGCGCGCGTCTTCGCCGGGATGCGCTCGCAGTCCGCGAGGTCGTTCACCTTCAGCACCACGCCATCAATCTCGTAAGGCAGCCGCGTGCGCAGGTCGCGGTCCTCGTCGTAATCACAGACCACGTGCTCGCGATAGCAACGCAGCACTTCCTCGATGCCGTCGCACGCCCACCACTCGGTCTGCGTGGGCAGGCCCAACTCGCGGAGCTTCGCCAGCATCTCCGAGTGCGAACGGAACTCAATCCCATCGCAGACGCCCACCGCGTAAAACACCGCGCGCACCGGGCGCTGCGCCACGATGCGCGGGTCGTGCTGCTTCAGCGTGCCGGACGTGGCGTTGCGCGCGTTGGGCAACGCGGCCTCGCCGGCGGCGACGAGCTTCGCGTTGAGCGCCTCGAATTCCTTGGTCGCCATGTATGCCTCACCGCGCACTTCGAGATGCCCGGGCGGCTGCGCCGCGTTGAGCTGGAGCGGCACGGAGCGGACGGTGCGGAGGTTCGTGGTGATGTCATCGCCCTGCCGGCCATCGCCGCGCGTCGCGCCGAGCACGAGTCTGCCCGCGCGGTAGTGCGCGCTGAGGGAGACGCCGTCCACCTTCGGCTCGAGGATGTAGCTCACGCGTTCCTTGCCGAGCTGCTTGCGGATGGTGGCGTCGAAGGCGCGGAACTCCTCGATGGTGCGCTCGTCCTGCAACCGGTTGCGGCGCTCGCGGTCCGGCTCCTCGTCCTTCGTTGGCGAGTCGGACGCCTGGATTTTCTCCAGCGAGAGCATCGGCTGCTCGTGCGTGACGCGGGTGAAACTCTCCGTCAGCCCACCGCCCACGCGCTGGCTCGGCGAGTCCGGCGTGACCAGTTCAGGGAACTCCTTCTCCTGCGCGAGCAACTCGGCGTAGATCAAATCGTATTCGCGGTCGGAGACCGCCGGCCGCGCTTCGACGTAATAAGCATGGTCGTGGTGACGGATTTCCTCGGCGAGTTGGGCGTGGCGGGCGGCGTGATTCATGGAGTGGCCGCCGCCAGCTTGGCCGAGAACCGGGCTGGCCGACAAGCGCTGGCCGTAGCCGCCGAGGTAAGGAGGCGGATTCCATCTCTCAGTTTGCGGGTCCGCCTCCTCACCTCGGCGGCTACCTCGCAAAGGCGAATCCATCACCGCTCCTGCCCGTCCACTTTCCGCCACACAATGAACACCACGAACGCCCGCACCCGCCGCCAGTTCCTCTTCACCGCCGCTGCCGTCCTCGCCGCGCCCGCCTTCCTCCGCGCCGCAGACGCTCCGAGGCTCAAAGCCGCCGTCATCGGCGCGACTGGGCGCGGCGATTACGGGCATGGCATGGACATCGTTTTCAACGACCGCGCGAACGTGGAGTTGGTCGCCGTGGCTGATGCCAACCCTGCGGGCTTGGAGAAAATGGCAGCCAAGCTCAAAGCCCCGCGCAGTTACGCCGACTACCGCGAGTTGCTTCAAAAAGAACGCCCGCAGCTCGTCAGCATCGCCCCGCGCCAGTCGGACCAGCACCACGCGATGGGCCTGGCAGCGGTCGCCGTCGGCGCGCACATCTACATGGAGAAGCCCTTCACGCCCACGCTCGCCGAGGCGGATGAATTGCTCGCGGCTGCCGACAAGCGCGGCATCAAAATCGCCGTTGCGCACCAGATGCGCATGGGGCCCAGCGTGGTCCACCTCAAGCAGCGCATCGCCGCCGGCCTGCTCGGCGAGTTGCTCGAAGTCCGCGCCTGGGGCAAGCAGGACGCCCGCGCCGGCGGCGAGGACATGATTGTGCTCGGCACGCATCTCTTTGACCTCATGCGCCTCTTCGCCGGCGACCCGCAGTGGTGTTCCGCCCGCGTGACGCAGGCCGGGCGCGACATCACGACCGCCGCCGCGCGGCTCACGAAGGACATCGTCGGCCTCATCGCGGGCGACGAAGTGAGCGCCCAGTTTGGCTTCGCGAACGGCGTGACCGGCTCCTTCACCAGCCGTGGCAAACTGCGCGAGCAAGCCGGGCCGTGGGGCTTGGAACTCATCGGTAGCAAAGGCGCTGCAAAATTAAGCGCCAACATCCCGCCGCAAGTCTTCGTGCTCCAATCCGCCGGCTGGAAGGTAGACGGCAAGGCCGACGAGTGGCGCAAACTCCCCGACGACCCCACGCTGAACCAGCCCGCCAACACGCAGGGTTTCCCCGCCGCCAATGCCCGGCTTATGGACGACTTGCTCGCCGCCATCGCGCAGAACCGCGCCCCCGAGTGCAGCGGCCACAACGCGATGAAAGCCATCGAGATGGTCATGGCCGTCTATCAAGCCGCGCTCACGGCCAAGCGCGTTCCACTGCCGCTCACCAACCGCCAGCACCCGCTCGCCGCCTGAATGGAGTGCCGGCTCTCTAGCCACAGATGGACACAGATGAAACACAGATAAACTGCGGCGAAGGGGCAAACCCCGCCTGCGGCCAAGTCCCATCTGTGTCCATCTGTGGCTAAAAAACCGCCTTTCCGGTTGCACCACACGCTTTGCTTTCCCAAACTCCCCGCCATGAACTCCGTGTTCCCCCGCCTCCTCACCGTCGCGTCGCTCATCCTCACCCTCGCCACCACCCGCGCCGGCAAGGCCGACAAGACCCTCGACATCTACTGGGTAGATTCCGAGGGCGGCGGCTCCACGCTCATCGTCACGCCCGAGGGCGAGTCCGTGCTCATTGACACCGGCAATCCCGGCGGGCGCGACGCTGGGCGCATTCACAAGCTCGCCACCGAAGTCGCGGGCTTGAAGCGCATTGACCATGTCGTCATCACGCACTTCCACATTGATCACTTCGGTGGCACGGCGGAGCTCGCTGCCCTCATGCCCATCGGCACGCTCTACGACAAGGGCCTCACCGAGACCAGCCCCGACGGCAACGCGAAGGACTTGCGCTGGCCGCTCCTGAGCAAGCCCTACCGCGAGGCGAAGGTGGAGAAGCGCGTCACCATCAAGGCCGGTGACCCCATCCCGCTGAAGCAGCCCGCCGTCCCCGGCAACCCGAAGCTCGACCTCCGTGTCCTCTGCGCGAACCAGAAGGTCATCTCCCCGCGCCCCGATCAGCGCCGCGAAAATCCGCTCGCCGCCAAGGCCGAGCCGCAGCCCGAGGACAAATCCGACAACGCCAACTCCGTCGTGCTCCTCCTGCAATACGGCAACTTCCGCTTCTTCAACGGCGGCGACGCCACGCTCCGCACCGAGCAGTCCCTCGTCGTGCCCTTCAACATCGTGGGCAAGGTGGACGTGTATCAGGTCAACCACCACGGCCTCGACGTGAGCAGCAACCCGCTGTTGGTCCAGTCCATCGAGCCGACCGTCGCCATCATGAACAACGGCCCGCGCAAAGGCACCATGCCCAAAGTCGTCGCCACGCTTCGCGACACCAAAAGCATCGTCGCCGTCTACCAAGTCCACGAAAACGTCCGCCCTGAACCCGACACGAACACCGACAAGGCGCACATCGCCAACGCCGGTGACAAAGCCGACAAGTGCGAAGCCCACTTCATCAAGCTCAACGTGAACGCGAACGGCGAGAGCTACAGTGTGTCCGTGCCGAGCACCGGGCATCTGCGGACCTTCCAGACGCGGAAGAAGTAAGCGGGGAGGAGCGGGCAAGTGATGAGTAGTTAGTGATTAGCGGGTGCGGAGCAACCGAGGCCAGTCGGACTCAGCACTAATTACTAATCACTTTCCGCAGTTCGGTTTGAACCTTTCCTGCGTTTCCGCATTCCACTCTGCAACGATGCCCGCCGTGGCCGAGTTGGACCCAACGCCCGTGAGCGCCGCCCGTCGCGGCGACCCCGACTCGTGGGACGCCCTCCTGCGGCGGCATCAGTTGCCGCTGTATGCCTACGTCGCCGAACTCGTCCGCCATGACCAGACCGCGCTGGACATCGTGCAGGAGACGTTCATCGCCGCCGCGCGTCACCTCGCCAGTCTGCGCGACGACGCCAAGTTCAGCTCGTGGCTCTTCGGCATCGCTCGGCAGAAATGCGCCCAGCACTGGCGCAAGCCCCCGCGCAACCACGAGCCCATCGAGGAACTCGCCGACGTGCTGCCCGACGCCGCCGATGACCCGCGCGACTGGCTCATCCGCCAAGAGCGCGAGGAGGAATTTCTCGCCCGCCTTGCGGAACTGCCCGAGCCGCAGCGTGAGGTTCTGTTGCTCCACTTCCTCGAAGACTTCTCCCTCGAAGAAATCGCCGACATCACCAGCACGCCCGTCGGCACCATCAAGTCGCGCCTGCACTACGCCAAGCGCGCGCTGCGGCGGCTGTTGGAAGACAAGTCCTAGCCACGAAAGGGCGCAGAGAGCGCAAAGTATGAAACACCGAAACGCCCACCGTCCAACGCTCAACGCTCAACCTGCAACGGCGAGCAGCACGGCGGCGGTGGACCTTGAAAGTTGGACGTTTTCCCTTTCTCTATGTGTTCTCTGTGCCCTTTTGCGGCTAATCCCTCTCTCCCATGAAAACCCCACGTGAACTCCTGCTCAAACGCCACGAAGCCGCGCTGCCCAAGCTCGATGCCCTCCGCGCCGCCGCCGCGCTCCCTGCCCGCTCTCAACTCTCAACTTTCAACCCTCACCCCGCTTCCCTCTGGGAACGCCTCTTCGGCCCGAACCCGCTCGCGTGGGCCGGGCTGGCGGCGGTGTGGCTCGTGGTCCTCGCCGTCAACCGCGACTCGAACGCGCCCAAGACTACGGACCGCGCCAGCCAGCCGAGCGAAGCCGCCGTGGCGGAGATTGTCCGCGAGAACCGGCGACAGATGGCGGAGCTGCTCAACCTCGACGAACCGCAGGTCGCACCGCCCACCCGCAACGAGCTGCACCCGAAGCGCAGCCAGCGTCGGGAGAACTTTGCAGTCGTTTGATGCCTTGCGCTCCGACCGGGCAGATTTTTAGCCACGGATGAAACACGGATTGAACACGGAAAAAGCCAAGCCCACCGCCGGACAGCGTCATCCCTCCGTGTTTCATCCGTGTTCCATCCGTGGCTAAAACAGCATTTGTCATTATGAAAACCCTCTACTGGAAAACTCGCTCACTGCGCCTCACCCCAACCGGCGGACGCCGCGTCCACTGGCCGGGGCTGGCGCTAAACCTCGCGCTCGCACTCGCGTTCGTCGGGTTGCCGCTCGGTGGCCTCGTCCTCGCGGACTTGGGTGGCAACTTCGCGGAGTTTCTCACGCTCACCGGCGCGCTGCTGCCCATCGTGGTGACGCTGGGAACAGCACTGGCCGCGCTGGGCTTCGGCTTCCGACTGACTGCGCTGGTGGACAGCCTGCCCGGCGAGAACGGCGAGCCGCCCGCGCAGCGCACGACGCGCTGGTTCCACTGGGCGAACCTGCGCGCGGTGCTCTTCGGCGTGCTCGCCAGCATCACGGTGCTGTTACTGGCCCGCACGCTCTCCGACTGGCAGGGCCGCCGCGCGTGGGAGGCGTATCGCGCCGAGGCGGAGAAGCGCGGCGTGGTGTTCGACTTGGAGAAGCTGATGCCACCGCCAGTGCCGGACGCGGAGAATTTCGCCGCCACGCCGCTGCTGCGTCCGTTTCAGAGTGGCAACCCGGAATACGCCGCCCGACGCGCAAAACTCGGACCACAGGCACCTGACAAACCTATCCAACTTGATGACCCACAACTGAAGCTGTCGTGGCCCAACAAACAGAATTGGCTCCGTGGCGAGCGCTGGAGTGTCGCCGAGTTTCAAACCTATTACCGCAGTTCGACCAACTTCCCGATGTGGCCAACGGCGCGCACGCCTGCCGAGGACGTGCTCAAGGCGCTCTCCCGTTTCGACGCCGAGTTGGCCGAGTTGCACGCTGCCGGGGCGCGACCGCACACGCGGTTTAACACGAGAATCTCGGAAGATGGCGTCTCCACACTCATCCCGCACCTCGCGCCCGTGAAGTCCGCAGTGACCGCAGTCGCACTCCGCAGCGTCGCGTCACTCGCCAACGGGAAAATCGACGAAGCCTTCGCCGATGCCAATTTAGCATTCCGACTCGCTGCCACCGTGCGGGACGAACCCTTACTCATCTCGCATCTTGTCCGAATCGCCTCGCACAGCATCGCCTTGCGCACCGTATGGGAAGGGCTGGCTGACCACCGCTGGACGGAAGCGCAGTTGGCGCACTGGCAGACCGAATTGGCGAAACGCAACTTCGCCGCCGAGCTGCGGGCGGCGATGGCGGGTGAGCGGGCCTACGGCAACCGCGCCATGGAGTTCATCCGCCGTCGGCCGGAGATGCTGGAAGCGATGGGTGATTTGGGAAACGGAGAACCGCTCAAGAGTGCCAGTGGCTTCGGCAATTTCATATCGCATCTGCCTCCACCGGGCTGGATGTGCATGGAGCAAATCAACCTGAACCGTGCGTATGAAGAGTTCGTCATGGAAGCGCTGCCCACAGGCAATGCGCGGTTCGACCCGGCGTTGATTCGAGCGAAGGACGCGGCGATGGAGGAACATTTCGCGCGCAACCGCCCGGGTCTCAAGGCGACCCAGGCGACCCTTCGGCACGCCGTCATGGCACAGATGCTCCTGCCCGCCGTGAGTAGAGCCTCTCACAAAGCCTGCCAGGCACAGACGTTCACCCACCTCGCCGCCGCCGCCTGCGCGCTGGAGCGGCACCGGCTGGCGCGCGGCAGTTATCCCGAATCGCTCGCCGCACTCGCGCCGGAGTTCGGCCCGCTGCCGCCCGACCCGATGAGCGGCCAGACCTTCCACTACGAACGCACCGCAGACGGACGCTTCCGCCTCTGGTCCGTCGGCTGGAATGGCAAGGACGACGGCGGCACGGTGGCCTTGACGGGCACTCCGGCCAGCAAGAGTCGGAACATCAACTTCGAGCAAGGCGACTGGGTCTGGCCTGTGCCCGTCAAGTAGGTCAGCGCGTCCCGCAGGACCTCCCAGCATAATTGGAACAACGGGCCGAGGCCTGGGTGGAACGGGCCACCGGCCCGTTGCGGCGGGCGACCCGCCCGCCGCTTGAGCTGCGCCCATGACACCCCGATTTGTTCGAGCGTTGGCTGTGCCGAAACTCGGCGGCAAGTTGCCGCCGAGAACGGCCAAGTTGGCCGTTCCACCCTGCATACTCCGGATGGTTTCGGTTTTGTCAGACACGGGCCCGAACGGCTGCCTCTCACAGACGGCGCCTGCAAGTCGCCGGCACGGGGCACGGGCTTTTCCACGCTTGAATCACGGGCGGAGGACGCGTTTCAATCCGTTGCCATGAAAGCCGTCCAGCTTCTCGCCCACGGCACGCCGGGGCAGTTCCGTTTCGGCGAAGTCCCTGACCCAGCGCCTGCTGCCGATGAGGTCATCGTGCGCGTGTGCGCGTGCGGCGTGAACCGCCTCGACCTTTGGTTCGAGCAGGGGGATTTGCCCACGCCCGTTGCGTTGCCGCGCATCGGGGGCAGCGAGGTGGCGGGCGAAATCCTGGCGCTCGGTGCGGATGTGGACCAGTGGCGCGTGGGCGACCGCGTGGCGGTGCAGTCGAATCTCTTCTGCGGCACCTGCGAGTTCTGCCTGCGCGGCGAGGACTCGGTTTGCTTGAACGGCAAGCTGCTGGGCATCCAGTGCGACGGCGGGTTCGCGGAGCAGGTCTGCGTTCCGGCGCGTTGCGTCGTGGCGTTGCCTGAGTCAGTCAGCTTCGAGACTTCCGCCGCGCTCACGCTCGCGGGCAGCACGGCGATGCACATGCTCACGGACCGCGCGGAGGTGCGCGCGGGCGATTGGGTGCTGGTCATCGGCGCGTCCAGCGGCGTTGGGTCGGCGGCGATTCAGATCGCGAAGCAGCTCGGCGGGCGCGTCATCGCGACGGCCTCTTCACCGGCCAAACGCGAGTTGGCCATCAAGCTGGGCGCGGAGTTCGCGGTGGATTCCTCGAAGGCCGACTGGTCGTCCGAGGTGCGGAGGCTTACGGACAAGCGTGGCGTGGACTTGGTTGTCGAACACGTCGGCGGCGTGGTGTTGCAGTCCGTTTTTCACTGCCTCGCGCGCGGTGGCACGGTGGTGACGTGCGGCGCGACGGGCGGGCGCGAGGTGCCGATTCAACTCTGGCCGTTCTTCGTGAAGCAGCACCGGCTCATCGGCAGCTACGGACGCAATCGCGGTGACTTGAACGCGACGCTGGAGTGGGCGGCGGCTGGGCGCTTGCAGCCGGTGATTCACCAGGTCGTTCCGTTGCCGGGCGTGAGCAATGCGCTCGAACAGCTCCGCAGTCGGAAGGTGCTGGGCAAGCTGGTGGTGAAGCCGTGAGCGGATCAAGTCCGCGACGGGTAGGGTGAGACTCCGTCGAACCCCATTTGCCGCGCAGCGAGCATCTCGGTGGCGGCATGATTCAGGAGAAACTCGTTTTGCTGGCCTCGCTGCGCTCGAAATGGGGTTCGACAGAGTCTCACCCTGCCGGATGGAGTCTCGACGGAGTTCGTCCGACCGGTTCGCAGCAGGCTTTCCCGCGTGACTTTCCGTTGGTCGGCCAACAATGTTCGGCTCGTTTTATGAGCAAAAAATCTCCCGCTCCCGTATCCCGCAGCGGTCGTTTCGCCAGCGGTCCCGGCGAGGATGTCGCGCGGTTCACCGAGTCCATCTCGTTCGACTGGCGGCTGTGGTGGCATGACATCCACGGCTCGCTCGCGCACGCCGCGATGCTCCAGCGCATCGGCGTGCTCACGCGCGCGGAGCTGAAGGAGATTAAAGGCGGGCTGAAGCAAATCGCCGGCGAGATTGAGGCCGGCAAGTTCGCGTGGGAGGCCGAGCTGGAAGATGTCCACATGAACATCGAGGCAGAGCTGACGCGGCGGGTGCCCGCCGGTGCGAAGCTGCACACCGGTCGCTCGCGCAACGATCAGGTGGCGCTCGACGTGCGGATGTGGCTGCGGGATGAAATCATCGAGTTCGCGCGCGAGGTGCGGGACTTGCAGCGCTCGCTCGTCGAGTTGGGCACGGCGAACGCGGCGGTCATCATCCCCGGTTACACGCATATGCAGCGGGCGCAGCCGGTTTATTTCGCGCACCACCTGCTGGCCTACGTGGAGATGCTCGACCGCGATTACGGCCGGCTGCTGGACTGCTTCAACCGCGTGAACGTGTGCCCGCTGGGCAGCGGCGCGATTGCCGGCTCCACGCTGCCGCTGGACCGTGAGTTCGTGGCGAAGGAACTCGGCTTCGTGGATGCGAAAGGCAAACCGCAACTCACGCAGAACTCGATGGACGCGGTGAGCGACCGGGACTTCGCGATTGAGTTCTGCTCGCTTTCCGCGCTGGTGGCGATGCATCTGTCGCGGCTCTCGGAGGACGTGATTCTCTGGGCGAGCAGCGAGTTCAACTTCATCAAGATCGCCGACGCCTACACGACTGGGTCGTCGCTCATGCCGCAGAAGAAGAATCCCGACATCGCCGAGCTGACGCGCGGCAAGACGGGGCGCGTCTTCGGCAATCTGGTGGCGCTGCTCACGCTGCTGAAGGGCTTGCCGATGACCTACAACCGCGACTTGCAGGAAGACAAGGAGCGGCTCTTCGACACCGTGGATACGGTGCGCGCGAGCGCGCGGCTCACTGCCGCGATGTTGCGCAACACGAGCGTGAACGCCGCCGTGTGCGCCGCCGCCGCGAGTGACTCCGCGCTGCTGGCGACGGACCTCGCGGACTATCTCGTGCGCAAGGGCATGCCGTTCCGTCACGCGCACCACGCGGTGGGCGCGGCGGTGGCGCTCGCAGAGAAGCTGGGCAAGCCGCTGGGCGAGTTGACGACTACAGAGTTGAAGTCGGTGAACACCGCGTTTGGCCCGGATGCGAAGGAGTGCTTCGACCTCGGCAAGGCGATGGCGCGGCGCAACCTCACCGGTGCGCCCGGCACGAAGGAAGTCACGCGGCAGCTCGCGCGGTGGCGGGCGGCGCTCGCGAAGGCATGACCTACCTGCACAGCTTTTAGACGCGCCCGAAGCAGGATGCCAGCGACGGGGAGAAGGCGATTGCCCTCTAGGATTTCGAGGCGCTCAAGTGGCTGGTCAGCGCGTTGCAGGCCTGGCGGGGCGGATCAAAATGCTCACGGATACGCGCGGGTGGCGCTTCCTCGAGCGCACCGGGCGGGACTGGATTTACCACGGCGGCGTTTCCACCGCGTTGGATGACACGCCAGCGGACATTCACCCGAAGGTTTTCTGGACGGCGGGCCGGATCTTCGCGTTCGGGCTGATGGATGGCCCGTTCGCCAAGCGCACTCAGCAGATTGCCACGCGACGCGGGAAAGGTTAAGAACCAGGCCGATGCACCAACCGATGGTCCTCATCGTGGATGACGAGAAGCCGACGCGCGACGGGTTGCGCGCGGCGCTCGAAGACCGTTACGACGTGTATGTAGCCGAGGATGCCGCCACGGCGATGAGCCTTCTCGAACAAGAGCACTTCTCTGTGCTGCTCACCGACCTACGTTTACCCAAGGAGGATGGGCTCAAACTCATCGCGCGCGCCAAGTCTCTGCCCAAGCCGCCGGTCTGCATCTTGATGACCGCTTACGGCTCGGAGGATGTGGCGGTGGAGGCGATGAAGCGCGGCGCGGACGACTACATCGCGAAGGGCAAGATGCAGATTGACGAACTGGAGATGCGCATCGCCCGCGCGCTGAAGGGGCAGAAGCTCGAAGAGGAAAACAAAAACTTGCACCAGCGGCTCGAACGCAAGTTCGGCGTCGAGCACCTCATCGGCGAGTCGGCGGTGATGCGGGAAATTCAGGATACCCTTCAAACCGTTGCGCCCAGTCGCGCCACTGTCCTCATTACCGGCGAGAGCGGCACCGGCAAGGAGGTCGTCGCGAAGACGATTCATCAACTCAGCCCGCGTGCGAAGGCCCCGCTTATCACGGTCCACGCGGCCGGTTTGTCAGCGTCACTGCTGGAGAGCGAGCTGTTCGGGCATGAAAAGGGCGCGTTCACCGGCGCGCACGAGCGGCGACTTGGGCGCATCGAGCAAGCGCAGGGCGGCTCGCTGTTCTTTGATGAGATTGGTGAAATTGACGCCACGGTGCAGGTGAAGCTCCTGCGCTTCCTCGGCGAACGCACCTTCGAACGCGTCGGCTCCAGCAAGACGCTTACCTCCGATGTGCGGCTCATCGCGGCGACGAACAAAAATTTGGCGACGCTGGTGCAGTCCGGCGCGTTCCGCGAAGACCTGTTCTACCGGCTGAAAGTGATTGAGATCCATCTGCCCCCGTTGCGCGAGCGGGCGAGTGACATCGCGCTGCTTGCCCAGCATTTCCTCCGTGATTCCGCAGCAGAGAATGGCAAGGCGGTGACCGCCATCGCCTCCGAAGCGCTGGAGTTACTCATGGCCTACAAGTGGCCCGGCAATGTTCGCGAGTTGCGCACGGCTATCGAGCACGCGGTCGTCTTCGCACGCGATAAGGCCGTCACCGCGCGCGACTTGCCGCAGAACATCCGCCTCGGCCAGAGCAGCCTGCCGACGCCTGTTTCTCAAATGCCAACGGGCGATTTGAACGTGCATGAGGTCGAAAAGGAGTTGGTCGTGCGCGCCCTCAAGGAAGTGGGCGGCAGCCGCACTGCCGCCGCGAAGAAGCTCGGCATCAGCCGGCGCACCATGCACCGCAAGCTGCATGAGTTTAAGTTGGAGGGATTTTGAGGAAAAGGGACAAGGGGCCGAGCGCATCGAACCGTGCCAGAAGTCCCCATCGCCTCTTCTTCCTCTCCCCCGATGGAGGAGAGGGAAGTCGCCTTCGCCCGCGCCAGGCCTTGCCTCCGCCCTTTCGTGTATGGCCGCTGCACTTTGACCAGTGGCACCATCCGTCCACGCACAAACTGAGCACCGCGCGCCCCGTGTCACTCGTCACCCGCCACCTGTCACCGTCTTAGCCATGCCCACGCTTCAGGAAATGATTCACTCGCTCGAAGAGGGCGCGGGCGCGCGGACGCTGAAATGGGTCGGCTTCTTCTTCGCCTTCGCGGTGATGGCCGTCGCCTACGATTTGCGCGCCTTCAAAAACTTCTCCAACCCCGACGCGATGGACGCGGCACAAGTCGCGCGAAATCTCGCCGAGGGTAAAGGCTTCACCACTCAGTTCATCCGCCCGGTGAGCCTCTATCTTGTCGGGCAGAAGACCGGCGCAGCCTCGCTCACGAACGCTCATCCCGACCTCGCGAACGCGCCCGCTTATCCCACCGTGCTCGCGGGCGCAATGCGGGTGATGCCCTTCGACTTCAAGTTCCCGGTGGAGGAGCAGTTTCGCACCTGGCAGCCGGAGCAACTCATCGCGTGGGTCAACCAAGCCCTCTTCCTTCTCACCGTCCTGCTCGCGTGGCGGCTCGCACGTCGGCTCTTCGATCCGACTGTGGCGTGGCTCTCCGCCGCAGTCCTGCTGGGTGCGGACTTGCTGTGGCGGTTCAGTATGTCGGGGCTTTCCACGATGCTCGCAGTCGCGCTGCTCATGGTCGTGGCGAACCTCCTCGTCGCTGCCGAGCGCGGGGCGAGAGAGTCCGGCTGGGGCGGGGCGCGGCTCTACTTCACCGCGCTGCTCGTGGGCGCATTGATGGGGGCACTTGGCCTCACCCGCTACGCACTGGGCTGCCTCGTTCTGCCGGTGATGCTCTTCTTCAACCTCTTCTTCGCCCCGCGCAGCTTGAGTCTCGGCTTCGCCGCACTGCTTGGTTTCGCGGCGGTCATGGCTCCGTGGCTGATGCGCAATCACGAGGTGAGCGGCCGGCTCTTCGGCGTCGCCAGCCTTGCGGTGCATCAGACGACCGACCGCTTCCCCGGCGACCGCGTGGAGCGTCTGCTGGACCCGGAGAACAAATTCACCCACGAAGACCTGCGGCAGGTGAGCCTCGACGAACATTGGGCCAAGCTCGGCGAAAACCTGCCCGGCATCCTGCAAAACGACCTGCCGCGCCTCGGTGGAAGCTGGGTCGCGGCGTTCTTCCTCGCGGGCTTGCTCGTGCCCTTCCGCAACCCAGCGCTCGGGCGGCTGCGCGTCTTCGTCCTGCTCTCGCTGGCCGTGCTCGTGGTCTTCCAAGCCCTCGCCAAGACCCACGCCGCCGCGCTCGCACCGGATGTGAACTCCGAGAACCTCCTCGTCGTGCTCGCGCCGCTGGTGTTCATCTTCGGCACCGGTCTGTTCGTGCTGCTGCTGGACCAACTCGAGCTGCCGCCCTTCGGCGCGCGCGGCACGGTCATTGGCCTATTCCTGCTGGTGGCGTGTGCGCCGATGCTCTTCGCGCTTGGCGGCACGCCGCGTTCGCCGATGGTTTACCCGCCGTATCATCCGCAAGTCATCCACGAGCGCGCGGGCTGGCTGGGCGAACGCGAGCTGATGATGAGCGACCTGCCGTGGGCCGTGGCGTGGTATGGCCGGCGCGACTGCGTGTGGCTGCCGAGCAACGTGGGCGAAGGCTTCGCCACCGTGCACCGCGTGCGCCCCGTTGCTGCGATTTATCTCACCGCGCTGACGCTGGACCAGAAGTTGATTACCGGTCTGTTGCAAGGCGACGACCCCGCGTGGGGTGAGTTCGCGGCGAACGCGATTGTGAAGCGTGAAATCCCGGATGGCTTCCCGCTGAAGCACGCCTTCGCCGAGGGTTTCCCCTACCAGCTCTACCTGTCCGACCGCGAGCGCTGGAAGGCGGCGGCGCGGTGAGGTGAGCTTCGCCGCTCTTTCGTCCTTCACTGCGCCAACCATCGGGTTTGCTGCGTCAGCCCGTATTGACTCACGGCTAAATGTTACCGGGGGCAGGGGACCGTCAGGTCTTCGTTGACTCACGATCTAGTTTACCCAAGGCAGTGAAGAATTTCTTCAGCTTGGCCTCAATCCTTTTCTTCAACTCGTAGGGATCCATCCCGGCGT
>CALQJI020000012.1 GCA_943330855.2 Klebsiella pneumoniae | reverse complement strand
TTTGCTGGAGTTATACGCCTCCTGGCGGGGCTTTTAGCGGTCGGGAGGCTTGCGGCGACCCGCGTAGAATCGGCCTGCGGACCGGCGTTATACGCTCGGCACGCGTCGTTCTCGTCGCTATTTTCAGCGCATGTCATGGACACCGTTGGAACAAGAGGTTGCCGGTTGGGTAAAATACATCTCGGGAACCGTGAGCAACTTCCAGCCTCCGAAGAAGTCAGTCGAGGCCAGCGAGTTGAAAAACCTTAGTCCAACCGACTTTGAATCCGCTTGTGCTGCGGCTCTAGAGGAGAACGGTTGGAAGACACAGCTAACCAAGGCTTCAGGTGACCAAGGTGTTGATGTCATCGCCTCCAAGCCAGGAAAACGTGTCGCCATTCAGTGCAAGCTTTACTCGAACACTGTCGGGAATAAGGCTGTTCAAGAAGCCCTTGCTGGAAAAACATTCATAAATGCTGACTTCGCTTGCGTCGTGACCAACGCTTTATTTACCCGTTCCGCCAAGGAACTGGCTTCAACTACGGGCGTGCTCCTGCTTCACTTTGAACAGCTCGGCGAGCTGGACACGCTCACAAACGCAGGCCGATAGGCCGATTTCACTCCAGACCAGTTTATCCAACTACCATGCACTCCTACGAAACCGTCACTCTCACCCGCGACGTGGACGCCACGCGCATTCCCTCCGGCGACAAGGGCTTCATCCCCAAGGACACCGAGGTCACCATCACGCAGGTGCTCGGCGGCAGTTACACCGTGCAGTTCATCGGCGGGCTGGCGCGAATCGAGTCCAAGGACGCCGACGCGCTCGGCAAGACCCCCGAGGTGAAGCCCGTCCCGTCCGCCACGCCCGCGCCCATCGGCCCGGTGACGAAGGCGGTGCTCATCGAGCAGGTCTGGACCGCGCTCCGCACCTGTTACGACCCGGAAATCCCCGTCAACATCGCCGACCTCGGCCTCATCTACACCTGCGACCTCACCGAGTTGGGTGCCAACAGCTACAAGGTGGACGTGAAGATGACCCTCACCGCGCCCGGTTGCGGCATGGGCCCGGTGCTGGTGCAGGACGTGCAGAGCAAGCTCCTCTGCCTCGAAGGCATTGACGACGTGGCCGTGGAACTGGTCTGGGACCCGCCGTGGAACCAGGGCCTGATGACCGAGGCGGCGAAGCTGCAACTCGGATTGATGTGACTGAACTTTAGCCACGGATGAAACACGGATTGAACACGGACGGGGAAGTTTATAAGGAGGGCAGGAGGGCAGGAGAAACTGCGCCTGCTGTTGATCAATCCCTTCCTGCATTCCTGCTCTCCTTATAAATCCCATGCCTTCCTCGCTTCCTGACTGGTCCGCCCTCCGCGCCGACTTCCCCATCCTCGACCAGCAAGTCCACGGGCACCCGCTCGTTTACTTCGACAACGCCGCCACCTCGCAGAAGCCGCGCGCCGTCATCGACGCCCTCGTGCGCTACTACGAGCGCGACAACGCCAACGTCCACCGCGGCATCCACGAGTTGAGCAACCGCTCGACCAACGCCTTCGAGGCCGCGCGCGAGCGGACGCGCAAGTTCCTCAACGCCCGCAGCACGGAGGAAATCATCTTCACGCGCGGCACCACCGAGGGCATCAACCTTGTCGCCAACGCGTGGGGCGGGAAGTTCATCAAGGCGGGCGATGTCATCCTCCTCACGGAGATGGAGCACCACAGCAACATCGTGCCGTGGCAGATGCTCGCCGCGCGCACCGGCGCGAAGCTCCGCTACGTGCCCATCACCGGCGACGAGGGCTTGCTGGACTTGGAGAAGTTGGATTCGCTGCTC
This sequence comes from Klebsiella pneumoniae, assembly GCA_943330855.2. Classification (GTDB taxonomy): domain Bacteria; phylum Verrucomicrobiota; class Verrucomicrobiia; order Limisphaerales; family SXTU01; genus SXTU01. Next base: position 76,762 of record CALQJI020000012.1, on the reverse strand, counting down.
ACGCCCGAGGTGAAGCTCTTCGCGATGGTCCACATCTCGAACGCCCTCGGCACGCTCAACCCCGTCGCCGACCTCTGCGCCCACGCGCGGCGGCTCGGCATCACGACACTCGTGGACGGCGCGCAGAGTGCGGGCCACATGATGGTGGACGTGCAAAGCATCGGGTGCGACTTCTACGCGTTCAGCGGCCACAAGATTTGCGGCCCCACGGGCATCGGCGCGCTCTACGGGCGGAAGGAAGTTTTGGAGAACACGCCTCCGTGGCACGGCGGCGGCGAGATGATCGCCACAGTGGACTACTTCCAGAGCACGTGGAACACGCTCCCGCACAAGTTCGAGGCCGGCACACCAGACATCTCCGGCCCCATCGGCCTGCACGCGGCGCTCGACTACCTCGATGCCGTCGGGCGTGAGAACATTTTCCGCCACGACCTCGAGCTGGCGACTTACGCATATCAGTGCTTAAGCGAGCTGAAGGGCGTCCGCCTCTTCGGCCCGAAGGGCGAGCGCGGCGGCCTCGTGAGCTTCCTGCTCGACGATGTCCACGCGCACGACGTGGTGACCATCGCGGACCGCTACGGCGTGGCGTTGCGCGGCGGGCACCACTGCACGCAGCCGCTGATGAAGAAGCTCGGCGTCCCCTCCACGGCGCGGGCGAGCTTCTACTTCTACAACACCAAGGCCGAGGTGGACCGGTTCATCGAGGTGGTGAAGGAGATACAGAAGTTTTTCGGGGTGTGAGGCCCAAGTTCAGTGACTGATTTTTGTGGCTCATGATGCCACCGAGCAAGGTCACAAACTGTGGCTCCACGCCCTTCGGTGAGCTGCTCTTGTCCCGAAGTTTTCATGCCCAAAATAACGCAAGGCTGAAGGCTTGGAGACCTCACATCATCCCCGCCCGCTTGCGCAAACCCCACTCCAGCGCCTCCACGGCATCCTGTCGAAAATGATTGGCGGTCAGACAGCCGTTGTCCTACCTGATGACGTAGCTTGTGCCCATGCGACCGCCATACCCACTACACGAACGACCGGCCAGAAAGAGGCCTTTGGACCCCGTCCTGACTGAACTGGAAGGCTACAACGGCTTGGGAATGAAAAAGGACGCGCTGCGTCTGGCCAAGCGCCTCCTGCGCAGCCCCGACGTCACGGATGCGCAGTTCGAGGCGGCGTTGCTGACGCTGCTGTCGACGGTCACTCGACTCAAACCCTGTCGGCCCTGCGTCGAAAAGGCTTACGCCCGCTTGAGCGCGAAGGCGCAACGGCGCGCGCGGTATTGGATGACTTGTTTCTACCATTCTGTGGGTGACTACGCGACAGCAAGGCGCTTTTTGCCCAAGCGGTTCAACGGTCCATGGGGGTTGATGGAATTGAGCTTTGCATGGGACATCTGGAGCGAGCTGGACGATAAGGAGTCCCTGAGAAAGCACTCAAGGCTCATGGCTGACGGAGCTGCGTGCGCTGACTGTCCCTTCATGCAGAGCGTGTTGCTCGCGCGGCTCGGCGACTACCTCCTCCGAACGGGAGAGTGGCGGCTGGCGGCGGAGAGCTACCGGGAGATTCCAGTGGAGTCGGTCAACGCACATCAAGCTGTGCTCGGCCCAGTGCTTGCGCTGTGCGGCGAACTGCTTGCGGCGTGCGAGGCCGCCCGCAACCCCCTTGCCCTGTTCAAGACCTACCACGACCCGGACTCCGAGGTTCCCTTGTCTGCCAACCTGAGCGAGATGCACCGCGACATCGAAAAGCAGTTGAACGCCCTGCAACGCGGACTGCGGCGGCTGCTGGGCAAGAAGCGGCTGAAGGAACTGGCAGTTTCAACTCCGCTGTGAGCGACGGCTGGACAACGCACGCGGAAGACAAGCAGACTGCCCAAACACAGTTTCCTATGCGCCATGCGCCTTCCCTGCCAAAGTAAATCCATGCAACCCCCTACTGAAGTGCCTTTCGGGACGGACTTGTCCCTCGCCGAACTGAAGCAACGGATTGGCACCACGGGACTGGACAGCGACGTCTATTACTACGTCGTTGGCACAGTTAAGTTAAGCCAAGGCCGATTTTGTCAGGAGGGGAGCGCGCCAAATTTCCAAGGTGGCCGATTGACGCTCTGCACCTGCAAACACTGGATGCGGACCTTGCGACAGCCGGACCAATGGGCCGGAACTTGGGTTGCCGGCTTCACGGGCATCCGGGAGTGCGGGCTTAATTCACTCTTCTTTTTGACGCGCGTAGAAGCAGCTTATCCCTCGTTCCTGAGTCTGTGGTTCAGTGGGTTCTTGAGTCCTTCGACACTTGCGGCAAAAAACGCCAAACACTGTCGCCTTGGAGACCTTTACGAGCCGAAGTCGCAAATCGCCCCACCATACCAGATTGACTCCTATTACCAGCCAACACCGGGCCACAGCCACGAAGGTGGCTGGCTGCTTGCCCGTGATATTTGCTACCCAAAATCTCGCCGAGGCTTCCCGCCATCTCTCCTCGTGGGTAGCAGCGAGGCAAGCTGCCTGTGGAACCGGCCGGCGGTCGGACTTGCAGACAAGCTTGGGCGTGGACACAGGCGCTCGCCCCTTCGAACTCTCTTAGCCAAACTAAAGGAAATCCCATGAAAGTAGTCTTGTTGCGCGTTGGTATTGATTCGGGCTGCGGAGGCTGTCAGTCACCGCTGTTTAAGGACGGTTCTTTCGAGTTCGTCCCGATTCCCACAGACGAACCCGGGGAGACACGAACCTACGCAAACACTAAATGCTTGGGCGTAGGGCGAACGGACAAGTGCCTGCTGGATTTTCTGCCGGAGCATGCCCGCCGCCATCTCCAATCAGCAGCCATGCATGTTGACCCAGAGTTTGAAACTTTCACATACGGCGACCCGACCACACCCAAAGCCCGGCTGCGTGAGCTTGAGGCCGGCGACCTGTTGGTGTTCTACGCAGGCTTGCAAGGTTGGGACTGTGGGACGCCTCCGGGCCTCTACATCGTTGGCTATTTTGAAATTGAAAAAGTCGTTCGCGCCACGGGGTGCAGTCGTGACGAACTGGCGTCCGAGTTCGGGGAAAATTTCCATGTCGGACTTGAGAAAGTATTCAACTTCGACACGACCGGTAAGCGTGACCTGATTCTGATAAAGGGCAGCAGGCAAAGCCGACTGCTGAAAAGGGCCTGCCTCATCAGCGAATTGGGCGCAGACAAGTCCGGCAAGCCGCTCAAAGTTCTCAGTGCGGAGATGCGGCAGGTATTCGGGGACTTTGGCGGCAAAGTGAGCATTCAACGCAGCCCGCCACGCTGGGTTGCACCGCAGTTCGTTGAGAAGGCGAAGGCCTTTGTGACGGGGTTGGAGTGACCAGCAGCGGCTACATCATCCCCACCCGCTTGCGCAAACTCCACTCCAGCGCCAGAAGCAGAATAACCGCGCCGAACCACCACCAGCTTTGCCACAGCACCGTCTCCGTCTCGACGACGCGGCCTTGGCTCAAGGGTTTTAGCCGCTCCAGCAGCGCGCCGAGTTCCTCTTCGCGGAAGTAGCGGCCACCGGAGTTCGCGGCGAGTTCGCGGAGCAACGGCTCGTTGCAGTTCAGCTCCGCCAGCTCGCCCGTTGCGGTGCGGCGGACGGCGAAACCGGTGCGGGCTTTCATCTCCGCGTCCGGCAGGCCCTCAACGCGCACGCGCACTTCGTAATCGCCGTCGGTCAGCGGCGCGCTGCGGCCACGGTAGATGCCCGTCTCGTTCTCGTCGGCGGTGAGCGCGATGGTGGCAAGTTTGTGGCCCTCGCGCATCAGCCACGCCTCGGCCTTCGCGCGCGGCATCGCGCGGCCTTGGGCGTCGATGATGCGTGTGCGGATTTCAGCGGTCGTGCCCGGCTCGTAGTTCAACGCGCCACTGTCGAGGGAGACGAACTTGTCCTGCACGGCGAACGGCGACTCCATCACGAACTTCGCCGACTGGTTCCAGAACTTCTGGTGGTAGAGGTCGCCGACCTTGTAACGCCAGCGCCACGACTCGTCGAACGCGAGGTAGAGCGCCTTGCCCGCGCCGTAGCGGCGGAAGACGGCGGCGGCGTGCCGCGTCTCGCCGACCACGGCCTCCAGCCACGTCTCCGCGCCGGGCAGCGCGCGCGCGGGCGCGAGCCAGTGCGGCGACGGCAGGAACCACCACAGCCGCGCGTTCTCCAGCGGGTCGCTCGTGAGCATCAGCGGCGTGAGCGAACTGCCGGTGGCCTTGAGCTGGAAGTTCATCGGCACGCCATCCACTGGCCGGCCCTCGAAGCTCACGGGAAACAACGGTGCGAGCGCCGACTGTTGCAACGACGCGAGCCGCTCCTGCCGCCCATCCACGAAGATGACCCCACCGCCGCGCTGCCCGACGAAGTCGCGAATCCACTCCAGCTCGGGCGCGCGAAGCTGGTTCGCCGGCAGGTCGCCGAAGATTATCAGGTTGTAAGTGAACAACGTCTCGCGGTCGGCGGGGAACTGCCCGGTGAGCTTCCCGCGCGGCCAGAACTTCTGCTCGCCGCCCGCCCCCGCGAGCAGCGCGTTGACCTCCCAGCGGTCGTCGCGCTCCAGCAGGTTCCGCAGGTAGCGGAACTCCCAGCGCGGCCGACCGTCGAGCACGAGCACCTTGGGCCGCTGCGTCGTCGCGTTCACCCACAGCCCGCCCGTGTTGTTCGACTTGTCCTTCTCGCCGTCGAGCGCAGTCGCGCTCGCGGTGAAGTGCAACGGCAGACTGGCGAACCGCAAATCCTTGTCCTGCCGCTTCAGCTCGTCCGCGACCAACTCCTTCACCGGGAAATCAAACTCCACCGTGCGCAGGTGTTTGCCTTCCGTGGTCAACTCCTTCTCCCACACGATGCGTTCGCCGTGTGCGACGCGCAGCGTGAAGGCCGCGCCCGCCGGCATGTCGTCCTTCAGCTCCACCGTGCCGCGCACCCGTCCATCCGCCGCGACGGTCTCGGGGCCTTTGACCGCGAGCACCGCGAGGTCTGGCGGACGCTGCTGCATCCCGACGCCGACGGGGAACACCGGCACGCCGCGCGCACCGAGGAGGCGCGCCAAGTCGGCGGGCGGCTCGCCGGCATTGTGCTGTCCGTCGCTGAGGAGAATCACCGCTGTTCGCTCGCCCTCGCGGAGCGCCAACGCGCGAGTCTTCACCGGCTCGGCGAGGTCGGTGTGCAAGTTCGTCGCCGCGAGCGTGAAGGACTGCGGCGGATTCGGCGGGTCGCCGCGCTTACCTTCACCGGGTAGCCAGATGGGCTCCGCCTTCCGACCCGCGAGCGCGATGACTTCCAAGTTGTGCTGCGCGGCCAGCTTCTTCGCAACGCCCTCCGAACTGCCGAGCAACAGCATCTCCAGCCGCTGCCAGCGCGTATGTGTGTCGAATTTCTGGATGGCCGCGAGCACATCCGCCTCGCGCTGGGCCGCGACGGCGAGGACGTGGTTCGTGAACGCGGTGCGCAACTCCGCCTCGAAGCGCGCAGCGACGACGGAAAGCTTCGCCAGCTCGCGCTCGGTGACGTTCGGGTCACGGCCCACGCTGGTTTCGGCGAGCTTGCGCGACGGCACGGCGAGTTCGGAGTTCAGCTTGCCGACTTGTCCGGTGATTTGCGGCCACGTCGCGGTGCCGACCTTGCCGAGCGACTCCGTGGCGTTCGCCGTGTTCGTCGCGAAGGCGCGCACGAACTCGTGGAACTGCGGCGCAGGGAGGTTCGGCTTCGCGCGCGCGGCGGTCTCCTGCGCGTTGGCCAGCGCGGCGGCGGCGGCGCGGAGGTCTGGGTCGAACTTGTTCGTCGCGAGCCAGCCGAGCTGCTGCGCGATGAAGAGCCTGCGCGGCAGCTCCATCTCCTGGTCCGTGATGCCCATGCTCGCCGAGGCGTCCACAAAGAGCAGGATGCGCGCGACCTCGCCGATGGTGTTGCGATGACGCAGCACCGGCCCTGTGAGCATCAGCACGAGGAGAAAGACCGCCAGCGCCCGCAACGTCGGCAACATCCATCGCACCGCGCCCGCCCGCGTCCGTGTCTCACGCCAGTAAAGCAGCCACGCTGCGACCGCCAGCGCGAGGCCGACCACGAGGCCGCCCCATAACCGCCAATCTCCAATGAAGCGCAGGTCAGTCATGTTTTAGTTCCTTTGCGCCTCCCGAACCACTGCACCAGTAGCAGTTCACAGAAACACAGCGCGAGCACGGCCCAGAGGAGAGGCTGCCAGACTTCGCGCCCGAAGCGGCGGTCTTTGTCCATCTGCTGATAGTCGGCGACGGACGTGAGCAGCGTGGCATGCAATGTCTGAGCTAGCGTCTTGCGCTCCGGCTCGGTGAGTTGGCGGAGATCCGACTCCGCGCGCGCGGTGCTCACGACGAACGGCGTCGCGCCGCCGTCTGGCGCGGCGAGCGTGTAGGTGCCAGGGCGGCTGGTCTTCGCGGACTCAACGTAGCCGAGCGCGCCGCGTCCGGTGATGGCCGCGTCGTGCCGCACGCCGTCAGGCCCGGTGAACTGCGCCTTCCGCCCGACGTGCGCGCGGGACACGAACGCGGCGAGCGGCTTACCCACCTCGACGTTGCGCGGCGGCTGCGCTTGCGACGCGAGGTAGATGACGAGGCGTTGCATCAGCGGCACGAAGACGGGGCGCACGGGGAGGTTGCCCCAGTCGGCGTCGCAGGGGACGGCGCATTGGAGGACGCGGCCTTCGCCGTTCTTCTTCTCCACGAGGAACGGGTCGGCGGTGCTGAGTTGCGCGAGGATGCCGAGGCCGGGGTCGGTTTGTTCCTGACGCGTGCCGAGCTGGAACCACAGCTTCATCTCCGCGTCGGCGAGGTTGCCGTTGCGTGCGTCGTTGAAGAGTTCCATCGCCGGGTGCGTGAAGGGCTGGACGACAATCTTCACGCGGGGCTTGCCGTCTTCGAGTCCGCCGGCGAGCGCGGTGAAGGGCAGCGGAAGCAGGCCAGCGGCCCGGAGCGTGCGGTGATACCAGTCGGTGTTGATGCGGTTGCCGGGGAAAACGAGCAAGCCGCCGCCGTTCGCGACGAACTCGGCGAGTGCGCGGACCTGCGCATCGGCGAGCTGACGGACGTTCGCGAGCACGACGACACGGGACTTCGAGAGCGCGTCGGGCGTGAGGTCGCCGGGCGCGATGACGCGCGTGAGGATGAGGTCGCTGCCGCCGGTCGCGGCCTTCATCGCGGGCGAAAGTGCGATGTCGAGATAATCGGTCTCGCCCTTGAGCGGCTCGGGGCTGGGGTCGCCGTTGACGAGGAGGGCGGGCAATTTCTCCCAGACGGTGACGACGGCGGCGAGGGAGTTGTCGGCCTTGAGCGCGTCGGCGTCCGCGTTGACTTCGAGCGTGTGGAAGCCGGCGGTGTCGAAGGTGTGCGTGAAGAGCACTTGTCGCTGCTCGCCCGGCGCGAGCGCGATTTGCTGCGCGCCGCGCTCGCGGCCGTCCGCGTGGAAAAAGACGCGCAGGTCAGGCCATGCACGCTCGCCGAAGTTGCGGAGCGTGGCGCGGACTTGGAGCGGTTGGTTGACGCCGAGCGCAAGCTTGGGCAGGTCGAGCGACTCGACGGCGACGTTGTCGCGCGACTCGGTGCCGACGTGCAGGAACGTGAGGCGCGGCGGGACGGGCAGGCGTTTCAAGGTCTGCAACGCACGCCCACGAGCTGCGGCCTCGCCGTCGCTGAAGCTGGCTTTCTGGAAGTCGCTGAGGACGACGAATTCCTTCAGCCCGTGCTGCATCTGCGCGGCGACGTTGGCAGCGAGTTCGAGGGTCTCGGGGAAGTTGGCCGCGCCGAAATTGGCTTCGAGTTGCGCAAGCGCCTTCGTGACGCGGACGGTGTCGAGCGTCGGGGCTTCGAGGAGTTGCCGGGGCGTGCCGCCCATGAGAATGACGGCCACGTCGGAGCCGGAGCCGGCCTGCTCGATGAGCTTCGCCGCGGCTTCCTTGGCCTGCGCGAAGTTCGACGCCGCGCCCGCGCCCGCGGACATGGAGTAGGAGTCGTCGAGCAGGATGACGAGCGAGCTCTTCGCGCCGCCGAGCAGCGCGCGCATGCCGGTGAGGACGGGCCGCGCCATGCAGAGCGCGAGCAGCACGGGGATAAGGCAGCGCACGAGGAGCAGGAGGAGTTGCTCGAGCTTGAGCCGCCGTGTGTGGGCCTGAAAGGCGGCGTCGAGCAGGTGCATCGCGCCCCATTGCACGACGCGTGGACGCGAGCGGTTGAAGAAGTGCAGCAGCACCGGAATCGCCGCCGCCGCCATGCCGCCGAGGAGGAGGAAGTTGAGGAAGGTCATCCGCGCGCCAGCCTCCTCGTCAGATACTGCGCCAGCGCGTCGGCGTAGGGCTGGTCCGTGACCATTTGCACGAGGTCAATATGGTGGCGGTGGCAGCCTTGGGTGAGTTCATCTTGGAACTTCTTCAGGTTGTCGAGGTAGGCGGCGCGGAATTGCGCGGGGTCAATCATCCGGTGCGCGCCGGCCTGCTCCAGCGACTCGAAGCGCGTCCAGTGGGTGAAGGGGAACTCCAGTTCGTCGCGGTCGAGGATTTGGAAGATGAGAATCTCGTGGCGGGCGTGGCGGAAGTGCGCGAGGGCCTTCAGCAATTCCTTCGAGTCGCCAAAGCAGTCGGAGAGGACGATGAGCAGGCCGCGTCGTTGGATGCGCGGGACGAGGTCGTGGAAGACGCCGCCGAGCGCGGTCTCGCCGCCGGGTTTCGCGGACTGGAGTTCGTCGAGCAACACGCGCAGGTGCGGCACACTGGAGCGCGGCGGGATGTAGCGGCGGATTTTGGCGTCGAAAGTGACGAGGCCCACGCTGTCGCGCTGCTGGAGCATGAGGTAGGCGAGCGCGGCGGCGAGGCGGATGGCGTAGTCGGCCTTCGACGCGCCGCCCGCACCCGCGTAGCTCATGGAGCCGCTGAGGTCGAGCAGGAGCGTGGCGCGGAGGTTGGTTTCCTCCTCGTATTCGCGGATGTAGTAGCGGTCGGTCTTGCCGAAGACCTTCCAGTCGAGCCGGCGGATTTCGTCGCCTTGCACATACTGCCGGTGCTGGGCGAACTCGACGCTAAAACCCTTGTGCGGCGACTTGTGCAACCCGGAGAAGAAGCCCTCGACCACCAGCCGCGCGACGACCTGCAAGTTCGCTACCTTCTGCAACTCGGCCGGCGTGAGGAAGTCGGAGACGTGGGCCATGCGGTTGCCCGCAGCCTGTCAAAAGGCTAGCCCGCCAGCAATTACAGTTCTGTGCGGAGAAACGCTGCCCACCCGCTCACGGCAGCGGCTTCACGAAGATGTTCTTGTAGTGAATCACGCTGCCGGGGTCGTGGCCTTGGATGGCGAAGGTGCCGCTGCTGATGAGCCGGCCTGGATTGCTCTTCCGCTCCGGCTTCTCCTCCTCGGTGTAGTCCACGATGACCTTGCCGTTGACGCTGGTGGTGACGCGCTTGCCGACAACCTTGATGGTCATGGTGAACCACTCGCCGTCCTTCGCGGGCGCTTCCAGGTTGTCCTTCACATTGTAGAGGCCGGCGGTCTTCTTTGGGTCGCCGTGGGTGTTGTTGACCTGCACCTCATAGCCTTTCGCCGGCCAGCCGGGGCCGAACTCGGTGTGAAAATAGACACCGGAGTTCGCCTTGGGCCGGGTGCTGATATCCAGCTTCAGCTCAAAGTTCTTGAACTTCGCGCCCTGCACGTCGCCCACGTAGAACAGGTGCGCGCGCGGCCCCTTCACGATGAGTTCGCCGTTCTCGACCTTGAAGGTATCCGGGGCCTCGTTCGCCTTCCAGCCAGCGAGCGACTTGCCGTCGAAGAGGGAAATCCAACCGTCCTTGTCCGCCGCTGAGGCGAGGCAGGTGATGGAAAGTGCGAGAGCGAACAATGTCTTTTTCATGGAGTGTTTACTTGGGGCCGGTGGACAACGCGGCGAACGTAGCCACTCAGCGAAGGCAACGTCAACCGCCGCACGGGGTGCAAAGTCAAAACGCCAGTGATACCAAGCGCTCCTGTAACTGCCCGACCCACCGGCTCAGAAAGCTGAACGTGCGATAGAGCGGCTCCAGTCGCGCGAACGGCAGCGCTGCCCGCCGCGCCTCTGGCTCCGACGGTGCGGCGAGCCACGCGTCGTTCATGGCCAGCAATTCCGCCTCCACCTCGCCACGCTTCGCACGCAGCCGCGTTTGGAGCGCGTTAATTTGGTTCGTCCAGTCCATCGCGCGGCGGAACATTTTCACTTTGAGCAGCGGCGAGTTCGCACGGCCCTTCTCGATGAGGAAAAAATCCACGTCGCGGCAGAGCTGGCCGACGGCGAAGAACAGGTCCATCAGCTCCGGCGGCGTGGACTGTATGTTGCCGGGCTTCGCGCCGGACTCCAGTTCGAGCAGGTGCTGCAAGCGGTCCTTCGGCTCGCGCAGCGTGGTGAACGCGGCGTTCAGTGCGGTGTAACTCTCCTGCGCAGCGGCGCGCCCGGCAGCGGGGGCGTTGTGGAAGCGGTCGGGATGCACCGCAGCGGAGCGGGCGAGGAACTTGGTCTTGAGCGCGTCCGCGTCCAGCCACGGACGACGCGGCTCATCGAGCAGGGCGAAGCAGTCGATCACGCGCTAAAACTCTCACCGCACGAGCAGCTCGTGGCGGCGTTGGGATTCGTCACCTTGAACCCGCCATCGGTCAGCGCTTCCACGTAGTCCAACTCGCTGCCGGTCACGTAGAGCGCGCTCTTCGGGTCCACCACCACCTTCACGCCCGCGCTCTCGACGAGGAAGTCGCGGTTCTGCGGGCGGTCTTGGAGGTCCATCTTGTATTGCAGGCCGGAGCAGCCACCGCCGATGACGGCCACGCGCAGCACGCCGGACGGCCGACCCTGCTTGGTGAGCAGCGTGGAAACCTTCTTCGCGGCGTTGGCGGTGAGCTTGATGAGCCGCTCGTCGCCGACGCGAAAACTCGGTTGGGCGGCGGCGGTGGGGGCGATTGCGGTTCCAGCCATCATGTGTGGTGAACATATCGACGCGTTTCCCCAGAGTCAACGAACCCGCCTCCCTCGCGGGCTCGCGTTGCGTCCGACTCCGTCACTTGTCCGCGGGCACCTTCAACTTCACCTCACACTGCGTGGACATCTTCAACGTATGCTCGCCGGTCAGCGAGTGCGGCGTGCCGCGCGGCAGCTCGCGGCCGTCGAGCTGCGTGATGTTTGGCACGCCCGCCAGAGCAGTGACGAACCATTGGCCGTCGCGCCGCGTGAGCAACACGTGCCGCCGCCTTGTTCGCCGACGGAGTGCCGCGGCTCGGCAGGACCGCGCTCAGGTCGTTCCCGCAGCCCGTGCCGCCGCAGAGCAGGGCGGCGAACTCGTTCATCGTGCCGCAGAGGGGGGTAGACTTTTTCCGTGAGGCAGCGGCAACGGGAACCACTGAGTCGGGAGCGGATTCCGGCTTCGCCTCTGGCTCCCGCAGTTCCGTCGTGACCGCGACAACATCGAAGATGGGCTGACCGCACCGGGCACAGAACGCATCATGCTCGGCGTTGACCTGACCACAACCGCAGTGCTTCACGCCCTGGCTCATGATTCAACTGTTGCGGACATTTCAGCGCACCAGTGGCGTGCCGCCGGTTTGCCCGGCTTAGGGTTCACGGTCACGACACCGTCCCCTCCCGACAGCGAGTCGGGGAGCTACGATGCCGCCTTCGCCGCCGCGAGGTCGCTGCGGCGGGCGGCCATGCTCTTGAAGAACTCGTAACCTTCGCGCAAGCGGCGGACGCAGACGTCCTTGTCTTCGAGCATCGTCTTGATGATGCGGAGAATCGGCTTCGGGCGCAGGTAGTAGCTGCGGTAGAAACGCTCGACGTCCTCGAAGATTTGCTCCTTCGAGAGGCCGGGGTATTCGAGCGTGGACTGCTGGAGACCGTCGCCTTCCACGAGGTCGGTCTTGTCCTTCTTCACGAACCAGCCGTTCATCTTGGCCTGCTCGAACAGCTCGGTGCCAGGATACGGCGCGGCGAGGGAGACCTGGAGGCTGAAGACGTCCAGCTCCTTCGCGAAGTTGATAGTCTGCTCAATGGTCTCCTTTGTCTCGACGGGCAGGCCGAGGATGAAGGTGCCGTGGATGACGACGCCGGCCTTGTGACAGTCTTTGGTGAAGCGGCGCATCTCGTCGGTGGTCACGCCTTTCTTGATGCGTGTGAGGGTCTCGTCGTTGCCGCTCTCGTAGCCGACGAGGAAGAGGCGCAGGCCGTTGTCCTTGAAACTCTTGATGGTGTCGTAGTCGAGGTTCGCGCGGCTGTTGCACGACCAGTCCACGCCGAGGGGCCCGAGCTTCTTGGCGATTTCGCGGGCGCGCGGGAGGTTCGCGGTGAAGGTGTCATCATCGAAGAAGAACTCGCGCACCTGCGGGAAGATTTTCTTCATGTGGGCCATCTCGTCGGCGACGTTCTGCGCGCTGCGGACGCGATACTTGTGCCCACCGATGGTCTGCGGCCAGAGGCAGAAGGTGCATTGGGCCGGGCATCCGCGGCCGGTATACATCGAGACGTAGGGATGCTGGAGGTAGCCGATGAAATACTTCTCAATCTCGAGGTCGCGCTTGTAGACGTCGGCGACCCACGGGAGCGAGTCCATGTCGGTAATCATCTCGCGCTCGGGGTTGTGCTTAATCTTCCCTTCGCTGTCCTTGTAGGAAACGCCCTTCACGGTCGCGAGGTCGCGGCCTTCGGCGACTTCCTTGCAGGTGAAGTCGAACTCCTTGCGCGCGACCCAGTCAATGGCCCACGAGGCCTTGAGGGTCTCGGTGGGCAGCACCATCGCGTGCGCGCCGACGAAGCCAATCTTGGTGGCGGGCCGCTGCTGCTTGATGGCCTCGGCGACCTTGCAGTCGTTCTTCAGCGAGGGCGTGGAGGTGTTGATGATGACGTGGTCGAAGTCCTTCGCGATGGCGAGGCACTTGGCCATGTCAATGTGGTGCGGCGGGCAGTCGAGGAGCCGGCTGCCGGGCACGAGCGCGGCGGGCTGCGCGAGCCAGGTGGGATACCAGTAGCTGGTGACTTCGCGCGTGGCCTGGTAGCGGGCACCGGCGCCGCCGTCAAAGCCGTCGAAGGAGGGAGGGGAGAGGAAGAGTGCGCTCATGATTTGAAAATGTTCAGTGTGTGATACTCACCGGGTTGAAGGCCATCCAAGGCCGGTTGAATTTGTGGAATGAAGCGTTGCAACCTCGGCCAATGCGGGGTGCCAAGTTCGAGGATGGCAATGCGGCTGCCAGCCGCCAGATTCTGCTGGTAGCGAAGGCTCTTGTCCGCAGTGACAAAGGCCCCGAAGCGCTCTTCCGCTTGTCGCAGAAGAACGCCGTTCTTGAGTCCTTTCCAGCCAGCTTCATCAATTGTGGAGATTTCGTGTCCGGTGAGCGCCCGCCGCAAAGGACGCGGAACGCATTCGTCAAAGAGAACCTTCATGCCGCCGTGGCCAAGGTTCGGTATCCGAAGCGCAACACGGCCTCGGCTTGCGACCGCTCGACGGTCGGGAACCAGTCGAGGAATTCATCCAGCGTCGCTCCTTCGGAAAGGTTACCCCAGAGCGCATCAATCGGAACACGCGTCCCGGCAAAGACGGGTGTGCCGCCTAAAATCTCCGGGTCCACATTGACCGGGAGACCGCCGAAGTCTTTCTGTTCGAGAACGATTTTCATTCGACCTTCGTCGTCACCGCGCCGTTCGCCTTAATCTTCGCCAGCAGGTCATCTCGCTGGGAGGTGTCGCCGGTGCCGCAACCGCCACCGGTGGCGGCGGGGGCAGCGTGCGTGTGTTCCTCTTCCTTGCGGGTGAAGGCACCGCGTGCGCCGGCGGCGGGGTTGATGGCGGCCTTGGCTTCGGCGAGGTGGCCTTTGCCGATGGTTACACCGTTGAAGGCGCGTTTTTCCAGTTCGGGGCTGGCGGCATACGGCTTCGGCTTGGAGCCGAAGTTGTATTTCATGTTAATCCACGTGTCGCGGGGCTTGTTACTCAACGCGCCGCTCGGATCGTAGCCGCAGTGAACCATGCAGTGTTCACAGCGCGAATCGCGCGCGACGCCGTCCACCACGCCGTAAGTCTCCCACTTCACCGTGCCAAGCATCTCGCCGTAGGTCGGGTAATGCCCGTCGGTCATCAGGTAGCACGGCGCTTTCCAACCCTTCACGTTGTAGGTTGGGATGGCCCACGCGGTGCAGGTCAGCTCGCGCTTGCCGGCGAGGAACTCCTGATAGACCGGGGTGCCGAAGATGGTGAAGAGCTGGCCCCACTTCTCGATGTCCTTGAACTTCGCGCGCGTCATGTCGCGCGTGAGGAAGAACTCCTTCGGGTCGCGGCCGAGGCGCTTGACCATGTCCTTCTTGGCGGCGTCGTAGTCGTAACCGGGGGAAATCGTGTGGCCGTCCACGTCGAGCGAGGAGAGGAACTTGAACATGTCCTCGATCTCCTGCACATCGGTCTCCTTGTAAACGGTCGTGTTCGTCGCAGTCTGGTAGCCGAGAATCTTCGCCATCTTGATAGCGGCGACGCACTCCTTGAAGACGCCCTCGCGCTCGACGATGAGGTCGTGGGTGAACTCCAAGCCGTCCACATGGACGTTCCAATACATCCACTTGCTGGGCTTGATGACGACCTTCGCCTTCGCGGCGGCATCGGCCTTGCGGATGGCCTCGGCCTCTTTCTCGGTCACGAGCTTCTCGGCGACGAGTTGCTGGAGCTTCGGCTCCATCTCCGGCGTGAAGACGGTCGCCATGTAGTCCCGCATCTTCTTCCGCATGAACATGGCGTTCGTGCAGATGTAGATGATGCGCTTTTGCTCGCGCAGCCCGGCGACCAGTTCCTCAATCTTCGGGTAAATCAGCGGCTCGCCGCCGCAGATGGACACCATCGGCGCGTCGCAATCCTGCGCGGCGGCGAGACATTGCTCCAGCGGCACCATGTCCTTGAGCGAGGTGGAATACTCACGGATGCGCCCGCAGCCGGTGCAGGTGAGGTTGCAGGTGTGCAACGGTTCGAGCTGGAGCACCATGGCGAACTTAGGCGTTCGCTTGATGACTTTGTGCTTGATGATGTGACGGGCGATTTTGACCGTCAGCGCGAGGGGGAAGCGCATAGGATTACTGAATTGAAGCGATTGGGGACGCCGGCTCCCGCACGACGTCGAAACGCTCGGCAGGGGTGAATTGAGGTGTCGAATGAATCAGCCGTGGCAACAGGAATGTGGCCGGTGAGACCGACTGCGATGTGTGGAAACCGCCGCAGCCCACCAGCCCGAGCGCGAGCACGGGGAGGATTGCCAACAGGGGCCGTTTCCAACTAAAACGCATCGCAACACTATATGGAGCGAGGCAAAAGCAGCGCAACGCCAATTTCCGCCGCCACAATCCCGAATCGGCACACAGCTCCGTGCTCCTTCCCCGGCCTCGTGCTCGCGGCCATTCTGCTGGCCCTGCCGTCCGCCGCAGCGCCCGCTCCGCCGCTCCAAAAGCCCGCCGACATCCCCATGTCCACGCTTTCGGCCAAATTCTCTGACACGGCGCAAATCAAGCTCATCGCTGCCCGCAAGAAATTCCAAGCCGACACCAACAACATCCCGGCGGCGTGGGCGTTGGGCCAAGCGTGCTTTTGGCGGGCTGAGTTCGCCGTGGACGACGAGGCTCGCAAGTCGCTAGCCAACGAAGGCATTGGCATCTGCCGCGCCGTGACCCTCCGCGCGCCGACCGTGCCGGAGGGCCATTACTACCTCGCGATGAACCTCGGCCAGATGGCCCGCACGAAGTGGCTCGAAGCCCTCGGTATCGTCAAGGAGCTGGAGCTCGGCCTCAAACTCGCCGGCGGCATGAACCCACGCCTTGATCACGCCGGTCCCGACCGCTGCCTCGGCCAGCTCTACCGCGACGCTCCCGGCTGGCCCATCAGCGTCGGCAGCAAGGCCAAGGCGCGCGCACACCTGCTCCGCGCCGTAGAGCTAGCCCCGGATTTCCCCGAAAACCATCTCGAACTCATCGAGACCTGGCTGACTTGGAAGGAAACAAAAAACCTCCAACGCGACCTCGACACCCTCTCCACACTGCTACCAAACGCCCGCAAACAACTCACCGGGGAGGACTGGGCCGCTCACTGGGACGACTGGGAACGCCGGTGGAAAGCAGCCCAAGTCGAAGCCGCCAAGCGGTTGAAGAAGCGGTGATTTCAAGTCGCGACCGCAGTTCCGAGAAGCAGGGCCAGACCGCACCGCGCCAAACCAAGCACAGGACAATTCGCTTGCACCCGCTCACCTGCCTTCTCAAAACTCCACAGTAGTCGGGCCCGTAGCTCAATGGTTAGAGCAGGCGACTCATAATCGCTTGGTTACCGGTTCAAATCCGGTCGGGCCCACCACCTCGCCGCTGTTCCCCAGCCCCACGATCCAGTGTCCACGCGACGCCGAGGGACATGGACGCAAGGACCCCGAGGGGCAGGAGGACCAACAAGACGAAGAGTTTCCCAATTTGGCGGTCCGCCGGGTCCACGAATAACTCATGCCCCCACAGCGCGCCAATCGCGAGTAGGACAACGGTCAGGCCGAGTTGACCGAAGCGTCGCAGCCGCGCAGCCCAGAGCGCCCTTCCACGCATCGGGGGAACATCGGTTGGGGCAGGGGAATCCATGCGTTCCGTTATTGGGCGATCCATCCGCCATCAATCACCACGTCGGTGCCGGTGATGAAGCCGGAGTCACCGGAGGCGAGAAACACGGCGAGGGCCGCGACTTCCTCGGGCTTGCCGAAACGGCCCACGGGGAGCTGGGCGGTGAACTTCGCGAGCAACTCGGGGTTGTTGAGAATCGGCGCGTTGATCTCCGTCGCGCACGGGCCGGGGCTGATGGCGTTGACGGTGATGCCTTGCGCGGCGAGTTCGAGCGCGAGGGATTTGGTCAGGCCCATGATGCCGGCCTTGCTCGCCGAGTAGGGCACGCGGTGCGCGATGGAGACGTGCGCCATCATGGAGGAAAGGTTGATGATGCGCCCACACCCCTTCTCCAAGTGCGGCACGAAGGCGCGGCAGAGGAGGAAGACGCTCGTCAGGTTCGTGTCGAGTATCTGATGCCACTCGGCGAGCGAGAACTCGGTGACGGGCTTGCGGATGTTGATGCCCGCGTTGTTGACGAGGATGGTCGGCGGGCCGAAGCGGGCGAGCACCGCCTGCCGCAACTGCTCCACCTGCGCCTCGCTCGTCACGTCCACTTGGTAAATTTCCACCTCGGCGCCGCGCTCGCGGCAAGCAGCCTGAACTTCAGCGAGCAGCGTCATGTCACGCGAGACGAGCGCGAGGCGAGCCCCCGCGTCGGCGAAGGCGATGGCCATGGCTTTGCCAAGGCCGCGGCTCGCGCCGGTGATGACGGCGACTTTTCCGGAGAGTTTTTTATCGGAGCTCATGCGCGGTCTAGGATGCTGAGAAATGCCCCGTGAAGGAAGCAGACTTTGAACTCCCCAGTAGCTCCTTCTCCCGACACGCGGACTCCTCGATCAGCTTGCCGCACCCCCTCGCGACAGAGTTGAGCCTCTTCCCTATTTACTAATCACTCCTCACTAATCACTTTCCCTCCCCGTGTCGCTGCCGCCGCTCATCGAGATTGTCCCGCTCACGTCCCCCGTGCGCGCGGAGATCACCGTGCCCGGCTCCAAGAGCATCACCAACCGAGCCCTCATCCTCGCCGCGCTGGCCGACGGTCGCACCACGTTGCGCGGCGCGCTCTGGAGCGAGGACACGCAGGTGATGACCGACTGCCTCCGCACGCTCGGCTTCACCGTGGATGTGCAGCCCGACCCCGCCGAGTCCTGCAACCGCACCATCACCGTGGACGGCCTGGGCGGACGCCTCCCGCGCGCGGGCACGACGGAGCAGCCGCTGGAGCTGTTCGTGGGCAACGCGGGCACGGCGGCGCGCTTCCTCGCGGCGATGGTCTGCCTCGGCGATGGCGTGTATCGCCTCAGCGGCGTGCCCCGGATGCACGAGCGCCCGCAAGCCGCGCTCTTCGCCGCGTTGCGCGAGTTGGGGTATCGCGTGGACTCGCCGAATGACAAGCTGCCCGCCGTCATCAGCAGTCAGAGGCCAGCGGTCAGCGGTCAGCGGTCAGCGACGGTCAGCGTGGTGGAAAGCTCGCAGTTCGCCTCCGCGCTGTTGCTGTCTGGCAGCGTGGGTGGCTGGCAGGTGGAAATCACCGGCGCGAACGAGGACGAACTGCCCTACGTGGACATGACCCGCGAGTTGGTGAAGGTCTTCCCGGCCAAGGGCGGCGAATTCCAAATCGAGCCGGACGCGTCGAGTTGCGGATATTTTTGGGCAGCGGATTGGCTTCAATGGATTCGTCCTTTTCCCAATGGTGAGCGAGCTGAGAAGAACCGCATCATCGTCAAGGATTGGCCGACCAGCGATTGGCAGATCGACGCCAAATACCGAGAACTTCGAGACCTCCAACTTGAAGCCATTTCCAGAAAGAACCATATCGCGGACAGCATCATGGTTGCGATTGTCAAAGCGCCGTTCAACCGACCGCCATTTCAACACCAGCAGCTCTTTCCGTCAGGCAAACCGACCACCAACTCAGTGCTCAATCTCGCACCACGGCGCTTTACTGACCTCGGACGACTCCGCGTGCAGGAGTGCGAACGTGTAATTGCGCTGCGAACAGAGCTGACTAAGTGCGGCGCGGATGTTCGTGAAGAGGGCGACACGCTGACGGTTTATCCCTCCGCGCTCCACGGCGCGGAAATCGAGACCTACCACGACCACCGCATGGCGATGTGCTTCGCCATTCTCGGCTTGAGAGTGCAGGGCATCCGCATCAAGAATCCGTCTTGTGTGAAGAAAACTTTTCCCAATTTTTTCCAGAAGCTGGCTGCGAAGCTCGAAGACGGGGGGTTGGGGGTGACGATTCTGAACGCATCTTCAGCGAGTAGGGAAAAACTCGCTGTTCCTGACCTTTTTGCCTCCTGAGCTACTTATGCAAGACGACAAATTCTACGAGGAGGTAGCGAAAGAGCTGTTGGACGGCAGTGTTCAAGCAGGCGTATGGGCGCGCGCATTTTCCGATGCAGAAGGAGACAAAGAAAAGGCCAAGGCCATTTACATCCGACTCCGAGTAGCAGGCCTCGCCATAGAAAAACAGGCTCAGGTTCGAGAACGAGAGGCTGCAAAGCGCGATGCCGAGGCTTCAGAAAGGGTGAAGAACAGGCCGGAATTCTATGAGCGGTATGAGCAGACCGCCAGACTTGCGGCCTTGATTGTGGTTGTTGTGTTTTTATTGTTCGCGTTGTGGCGAGTTCTATGACCGCAGCTAGCAACTTCCGTCACTGCCGATGTTGCCGAAATGATTTGCTCAATGAAATAAGGACATAGGATCCCGCCTGCGTGAAGAAGACCTTCCCCAACTTTTTCCAGAAGCTCGCCACCCCCCCCCCACGGCCTCGGCGCCGAAATCCGCGACGCCGCCACCGGCCGCAAGCTCACGGTGGAGGAGCTATTTGCCGATTAACGCAAGGACGCAAAGACGCAAAGGCGCAAAGATGAAGAACAATTTGAAGAGTCACGCCGGGCGAACCGGAGCCGTTGTCTGCCTGTTCCATGCCTTCCTTGCGTCTTTGCGCCCTTGCGTCTTTGCGTTAAATCCATGAGCCGCGAGAACGAAATCACCAAGGTCATCGTGGCTTGCGCCATCGAGGTGCATCGCACGCTCGGCGGGCCGGGCTTGCTGGAGTCCGTTTACGAAGAGGCGTTGGTTTTCGAGTTGAGAGCGGCTGGTTTGACCGTGGAGCGCCAAGTGCCCGTCCCGATCAACTACAAGGGCCACATCCTCGCCACCCCGCTCCGGCTGGACTTGAGGGTTGGCGGCCTAGTGCTCGTGGACAACAAGGCGGTCACGGAATGGAATCCGGTCTTTTCCGCTCAACTACTCACCTACCTGCGCCTGACTGACCTGCGACTCGGCTTGGTCATCAACTTCGGTGAGCGTTACGTGAAAGACGGCATCCACCGCGTCGCCAACGGCCTTCCTGACTCCTAGCTTTGCGTCTCTGCGTCTTTGCGCCCTTGCGTTAAAAATCCCATGCCCCACACCAAACCCTACGTCATCGCCATTGACGGGCCCAGCGCCAGCGGCAAGGGCGTCACCTCTCGTCGCCTCGCGCAGATGCTCGGCCTGCTCACCGTGGACACCGGTGCGATGTATCGCACGCTCGCGTGGCATTGCCTCCGCATGAAGGTGGATGTGAACGACGACAAGAAGGTCGCCGCGCTCTGCCGCAAGTGGAAGACCTCGCTCGTCGTCGCCGACGCCCATGTGCGCCTGCTCGTGGACGGCTATTATCCCGCAGCAGAAATCCGCACCTCCGAGGCCAGCGCCGCCGTCGCCCATGTCGCGCAAATCCGCGCCGTCCGCGACTGGATGAAGGCCAAGCAGCGCGAGTGCCTCCAGTTCGGCAGTTGCGTCATGGAAGGCCGCGACATCGGCTCCAACATCTTCCCGGAGACGGACTACAAGTTCTTCCTCGATGCCAGCCCCGAGGTCCGCAAGTTCCGACGCGAGCGCGACGGCGTGAAGGAAGACGTCCACGCGCGCGACAAGCGCGACAGCCAGCGCGCCCACTCCCCGCTCATGCCCTCGCTGGGCGCAATGATTATTGATAACTCGCACCAGGTCGTGCAGCAGACCTGCGACCTCATGCTCGCGGAAATCAACGAGCGGCGGAAAGCCAACCGACTGGTGCCGCTGAAGCCGGTGGCGTGAGCGCGCCGCGCATGAAGCCCGTCTATCGCCTCACGTGGCTCGCCTGCCGCGCCTACTACCGGCTCTGGCATCGCTGGCGAGTGCTGAATCCCGAGCGTCTGCCGCTCACCGGCCCGGTCATCATCGCGGCGAACCACAGCAGCTACCTCGACCCCCCGCTCATCGGCAGCGGCGTGCCGCGTCCCATCAATTACCTCGCCCGCGAATCGCTCTTCCGCACCCGCGCCTTCGGCTGGTATCTGCGCCAGCTCAACTGCGTGCCCGTGGACCGCGATGGCGCGGGCGCGGCGGGCTTGAAAGGCATCCTCGACCGCTTGCACGACGGCGGCGTGGTTATCCTCTTCCCCGAGGGCACGCGCTCGGCGGACGGGAAGTTCCAGCCCGCCCGCGCCGGCATCGGCCTCACCGTCATCAAGTCGGATGCCCCCGTCGTGCCCGTGCGCGTCTTCGGCACCTTCGAGGCGTGGCATCGGCACCAGAAGCTTCCGCGCCCGCACCGGGTCATCGTGAAATATGGCGTGCCGATGGATTTCAAGACCCTGCGCGAGGAAGCCAAGACCTGCACCAAGCCGCGCCTGAAAGCCATCTACCAGGAAATCGCCGACCAACTCATGGCCACGATTGCGAAGCTGGAGCCGGTGAGAGACGCGAAGTAAAACCGCGCGTGCGCAACCAATCGGTTGCCTACTTCGCAAACTCCACCGCGCGCGTCTCGCGGATCACGGTCACGCGGATCTGGCCGGGGTATTGCATCTCGTCCTCGATCTTCCGACAGAGGTTGCGGGCCAGCTCGGTGGCTTGGTCGTCGGTGAGCACCTCGGGTTGGACGAAGACGCGGAGTTCGCGGCCCGCCTGCACGGCGTAACACTTGTCCACACCGGGGAAGCTCAGGCCGATTTTCTCCAGGTTCTCCAAGCGCTTCACGTAAGTGTCCATCGTCTCCGAGCGCGCGCCGGGGCGGCTGGCGCTCATGGCGTCGGCGGCACTCACGAGGATGCCCCAGAGGCAGGTGTGCGGCACTTCGTCGTGGTGCGCAGCGACGCCGTTGACGATGTCCGGCGCTTCACCGAGGCGCTGGAGGAAGTCGGCACCGATCTTCGCGTGCGAGCCTTCCATGTCTTGCTGGAGGGCCTTGCCGATGTCGTGGAGCAGGCCGGCGCGCTTGGCCGCGGGGACGTTCAAGCCGAGTTCCGCCGCCATCAAACCGGTCAAGTGTGCGACCTCGACAGAGTGGTCGAGCACATTTTGCGAGAAGCTCATGCGGAACTTCAGTCGCCCCAGCACTTGCGCGATGTCCTCGTGCAACGGCGGCACGCCCGCGCGAAAGATGGCGTCCTCGCCGGCCTTGCGCACGCTCTCTTCCATCTCCTCTTTCACCTTCGCGACGACTTCCTCGATGCGCGTCGGGTGGATGCGTCCGTCGAGGATGAGCCGCTGCATCGCCTCGCGCGCGATCTCGCGCCGGACGGGGTCGAAGCCGCTCAACACCACCGCGCCGGGTGTGTCGTCTATCAACACCGTCACGCCCGTCAGCGACTCGAACGCGCGGATGTTCCGGCCTTCGCGGCCAATGATGCGGCCCTTCAGTTCGTCCCCGGTCAGCGTGATGGTGGCGGTGGTGGTTTCGTGCGTGTGCTGCGCGGCGTAGCGCTGGATGGCGATGGAAATGATGCGGCGCGCGGAGTCCTCGGCCTTGCTCTTCGCCTCGGAGAGGATGCGGCGGGAAAGTTCGTTGGCGTCGCGGAGCGCGGTGACTTCACAATCTTTGAGCAACTGCGCGCGGGCGTCTTCGGCGGAGAGTTGGGCGACGCGGGCGAGCTGTTCGCGGCGCTCGCGGGTGAGGGCGTCAGTTTCGGTGCGGGCTTTTTCCAGACAACCCTCGCGGGTGTCGAGCGCGGTTTGCTGGGACTGGATGTGCTTCTCGCGTTGGAGGAAGCCTTCGAGCTGCGTGGTGATGAGCGTCTCGCGCTGGGCAAGGCGTTGCTCGGCGGCGGCGACTTCCTGCTGGCGCGTGACGTAGGCCAACTCGGCCTGACTACGGAGCTTGATGGACTCCTCGTTCGCGGTCACACGTGCCTCGCGGAGGAGGGACTCGGCCTCGCGCTTCGCTGCCTCTAGCTCGGCGGCTCGCAGTTTGGAAATCTCGCGGCGGCGAACGCTCTCCTTGTAGCGCACGTAAGCGTAGCCGAACACGCCACCGAGCAGCACCCATCCGGCTTCGGTGGGACCAAATGCGGCGAGAAGGCTCATGCGGGGGAGGAGGGCCAAGGGCCAAGATCGTCAGTCCGAAGCCCAACGCGCACGAAGTTACGCTTTGAACTTTGAACTTTGAACTTTGAACTTTGAACCATGCGTTCTGCGTTCTCTGTGTTTTTCGCAGCTAATCCTGCTTCGCCACCAGCCACCGTGTCGGCGTGACGACGGCGTCGAGCACGATGTCGTGCGGTTCGGCGGGCACTTCGGTCACGATTTGAAAGTCGAATGCCATGCCAATTTTCATCCCGGTGAAGCCAGCCAGCAGGTGGTCGTAATGGCCCTTGCCGCGCCCAAGGCGATGCCCGCGAGGGTCGAAGCCTAGCCCTGGCACGAGCGCCAAGTCCAGCCGGTTCATGGGCGCGAGGGGACAATCAGCCGTCGGCTCGCGCACGCCGAACGGGCCGGTGACCAACTCACGCGCGAGGTCGCGGACTTGCACGGGTTCGTAGGTGTTCGTCGTCGCGTTGAAGCGCGGGAGAGCGAGGAGTTTGCCGGAGGCGAGTGCCTCGTCGAGCAGCGGAGAGATGTCCGGCTCGCTGGGGAGCGGGAAGAAGAGCAGGACGGCACGGGCGGTTTGCCAGAGTGGAGAGGCTCTCACACGCACACACAGGGCGGCCGAGGCGGAGGCAGCGCTGGCAGATGAATGAGCCTTCAACTCCGCGCGCAGGCGAGCGCGGAGAGTGGGCTTGGCGTCGGCGGGGGGCGTCATGCGTGGGGTTTGGAGCTTCTCATTTCGGCTTCGCCTCCGCCGCTAGCGCGCGCCACTTGTCCACGCGCTCCTTGATTTTCTTCTCCACGCCCTGCTCGGTCGGCTCGTAGTAGCGGCGCGTCTCGGTCAGGTAGTTTTGCGCGACGAAATGGCCTTCGCCGTCGTGTGCATACTGGTAGCCCGCGCCGTGACCGAGCCGTTCCGCGCCCTTGTAATGCGCGTCACGCAAATGCTCAGGCACCGGCAGCGTGCGGCCGGAGCGCACGTCTTCGAGCGCGGCGTCAATGGCCTTGTAGGCGCTGTTGCTCTTGTTCGCCGTGGCGATGTAGATGGCGGCCTCCGCGATGGGGATGCGCGCTTCCGGCCAGCCGATGAACTCGGCGACTTGATGCGCCGCCTGCGCCAGCACGAGTGCCATCGGGTCTGCGAGGCCCACGTCCTCGGCGGCGCAGATGAGGATGCGGCGCGAGATGAAGCGCGGGTCTTCGCCGGCGTGAATCATCTTCGCCAGCCAGTAGAGCGCGGCGTCCGGATCGCTGCCGCGCATGGACTTGATGAACGCGCTGATGGTGTCGTAGTGCGCGTCGCCGTCGCCGTCGTAGACGATGGCCTTCTTCTGGATGCACTGCTCCGCAACCTCCATCGTGATGCGGATGGTGCCGTCGGCCTCCGGCGCGGTGGTGAGCGCGGCAATTTCCAGCGAGTTGAGCGCCTTGCGCGCGTCGCCGTCGGCCATCTTGGCGAGGTGCCGCGCGGCTTCCTTCTCAATCTTAATCTTCAGGTAGCCGATGCCGCGCTCGGCATCCATCAGCGCGCGGGCGAGGAGGTCGAAGAGGTCATCCTCCGAAAGCGGCTTCAACTCGAAAATCTGCGAGCGCGAGACGAGCGGCGAGTTGACGAAGAAGAACGGGTTGTGCGTGGTCGCGCCGATGAGCCGGATGACGCCGCTCTCGACATCGGGCAGCAGCACGTCCTGCTGCGACTTGTTGAAGCGGTGGATTTCGTCGATGAACAGGATGGTGGTCTGGCCAGTGTTTTCGAGCCGGTTGGCCGCGCCTTGAAGGACGCGCCTCATGTCCGCGACGTTCGACTCGACACCGCTGAGGCGCTCGAACTTGCACTTCGTCTGCCGCGCGATGATTTGCGCGAGCGAGGTTTTCCCCGTGCCCGGCGGGCCGTAAAAGATGAGCGATTGCAGCCGGTCCGCCTCGATGGCGCGGCGCAGGAGCATGCCGGGAGCGAGAATGTGCTGCTGGCCGCAATACTCGTCCAGGTTGCGCGGCCTCATGCGCGCCGCAAGCGGCATGGCGGAGGCGTGGTCCACATCCGGCGACGCCGACGGAACGGCGGAGGCGGGAGGCGTCTCAGCGAGGGAAAACAGGTCGTCGCACGGCACGCGGGCGAACCTACCAGCGCGGCGACGGCGCGGGAAGGGCCGAGCGCGCGCGGTCAGGCCGGTGGGAGAACACCGCGTCGTGCTGAAAGAGCGAAGCCCATTCCAACGCGTCCGCGCGGTCCGCAGGCGTGCCGCCGTGCAGTTCATAGCGACCGTCGCGATGGCGGCGAAGCGTCGCCGAGCCGAAGTTTGCCAGCACTTCACCTGTGTTCACCCACGCCGAGAGGAGTTGTTTCATGGCGCGAGTGTTGCGCGGCGGGTTGGACATCCGCTGTCCGAGTGAAAACTTTCCAGCACTCGTCATCGCTCCCCTTTTGCCTTTCGCCTTTCGCCTTTTGCCTTTCTCCTAGGCCCCAATGATTACGCGCTACTCCCGTCCTGAAATGCGGGCCATCTGGACCGACGAAAACAAGCTCAAGCTCTGGCTCCAAATCGAACTCCTCGCCAGCGAGGCCCTCGTGAAGGAGCGCATCGTGCCGAAGCAGGATTTCGCCAAACTCAAAGCCGGCTGCAACGCGTGGTTCGCCGACCTGCCCGGACTCGTGGCGCGGCAGAAGGAACTGGAGAAAGTGCTCAACCACGACGTGATCGGCTTCACCACCGCCGTCGCGGAGAAGATCAACGACCCCGCCAGCCGCTGGTTCCACTTCGGCCTCACCAGCAGTGACGTGGGCGACACCTGCTACGGCGTGCAGATGGTCCAGAGCGCGGACATCCTCATCGCCGACGTGAAGACGGTGCGCGCCGCCCTCGCCAAGCGCGCGAAGGAGCATCAGTTCACCCCCTGCATCGGCCGCAGCCACGGCATCCACGCGGAGCCGACGACTTTCGGGCTGAAGCTCGCGCTGATGTATGACGAGTTCGGCCGCGCGCTGGAGCGGTTGGAGCGCGTCCGAGAAGTCGTCGCCGTCGGCAAGGTCTCCGGTGCCGTCGGCACGAGCGCGCACCTTTCACCACGCGTCGAAGCCTACGTCTGCAAAAAACTTGGCCTGCGCCCCGCGCCCATCGCCACGCAAGTCGTCCAGCGCGACATCCACGCCGAGTTTCAACTCACGATGGCGCTCGTCGGCGCGAGCATCGAGCGCTGGGCCGTCGAGTTCCGCCACCTCCAGCGCACCGAAGTCCTCGAAGCCGAAGAAGCCTTCACCATCGGCCAGAAAGGCAGCAGCGCCATGCCGCACAAGCGCAACCCCATCACCTGGGAACGCCTCACCGGCCTCGCCCGCGTCCTGCGCGGCAACGCCGTCGCCGCGCTGGAAAACGTCGCCCTCTGGCACGAGCGCGACATCAGCCACAGCAGCGTCGAGCGCATCATCTTCCCCGACTCCTGCACGCTGCTCGACTACATGTTCGGCCTGCTCACGCGCCTGATGGACGGCCTCGTGGTCTATCCCGCGAACATGAAGAAGAACCTCGGCCTCTCGCTGGGCATGTGGAACAGCCAGACCATCCTCCTCGCGCTCATCTGCAAAGGCCTGACCCGCGAAGCCGCCTACAAACTCTGCCAGGACGCCGCGATGAAAACCTGGGAGGTCAAGCACGCCGGCCGCGACGACGCCAACTTCGTCGCGCAACTCCAAGCCAATCCCGAAGTCGCCAAGCACTTCAAGAAAGGCGAACTCGAAGCCCTCTGCTCCCTCGACTTCCACTTCAAGGAAGTCAAAGCGCGGTTCAAGAAACTGGGGCTGTAACCGCCGACGTAAGGAGGCGGAAACCGCAACCACGACTAGACACGAGTTCGCACGCATGAAAACTCCCCGCTGCATCGTCATCGCCGGGCCGAACGGCGCGGGTAAGACAACCTTCGCGCGGGAATACCTACCGAAGGACGCGGGCGTGATTCGTTTCGTGAACGCCGACCTCATCGCTGCCGGACTGTCGCCGTTGCGGCCCGAGCTGGCCTCGCTTGCGGGCGGACGGCTGCTGCTGTCGGAGTTGGACCGCCTCGCGAAGGCGCGGACCGATTTCGCCTTTGAAACCACCCTGAGCGGGCTGGGGTATGTGGGGCGATTGCAGCGGTGGAAAGCCGCCGGCTACCGGATAGAGATCATTTTCCTGCGCCTGCATTCGCCCCTACTGGCGCTCCGCCGCATCGCCGCCCGCGTGAAACAGGGCGGGCACAACGTCCCGCGTGCCGACGTCCTGCGCCGCTACGTGCGCGGCTGGGACAATTTCCAAAACACCTACCGCCCGCTTGCTGACCTGTGGGAAGTGTATGACAATTCGCGGCAGATGCCGGAACTGCTGGAGATAGGCCCATGAACCGAACCAACCAAGCCCCCCGCCCGAAGCTCCGCCTCACCCCCGCAGGCCGCGCCCTGCGCCGCGCCGGGCAGGCCGCGCGCAAGACCGCCCGCGCCCACGGCACCCCCATCTACGTCTGGCAGGACGGCAAAGTCGTCGCCCTCAAGCCATGAAGCCCAGCGAGATAGCCCCGCCCCGCTCGCTCGACTTCCACTTCAAGGAAGTGAAAGCCTGGTTCAAGAAACAGGTGCTGTGACTGGCCGGAATGACCGCAGCCTGACGTTGAGCGACAAGTGAAAATCAACCCGCAAAGTTTCTTCAACTTCTGCGCCCAGCATGGGCCGCTGTTGCACGCGCTGGCGGAGCACGAAAGGGAAATATCCGAGTCGGATGCGCTGCGGCTCATCCGCGCGTATCCAGGCACAGGCGAGGAGCTGTCGGAGACGGCTTGGCGGCGCTTGCGTGAGTTGCAAATCCTCGTGCCTACCGAGCCGGGGAGCGAACTCTGCTTTCTTGCCGAGCCGGTGGCGCGGTTGCTCACGTATTTGTTCAATGAGGCGAATCCCGCCACGCCAGAGATGATTGGCGGCTACGTGCTCTCGCTCGAAACGACTTGCAAGTGCCTCGCCCGCGGGCTCGACGAGGAGGATGTCGCGCAGGTGAAACGGGCCTTCGAGGAAATCAGCCTGACTCTCCGGCGCATTCAGGCTGACCTCGACGAAACTCAGCACGCCATTCTCATCGAGATCGGGCGTTTCAAGACCGAGCGTTCTCGCGTGTCCGTGCGCGAGAAGTTCCGACGCATCGTTCACTGGATGGAGCGTTACGTGGAGCCGATGATTGGCATCGTCAACCGCGAGGGGCCGCTGCGCGCGGCCTTCGACGACACCGAGCGGTTGCTCGGACGCGCCCGCGACGAGGCGCTGTTCAACGACCATCCGGCCCTCGCGCGCAACCTCCGCTTCCTTCGGCTCGTCCGCGACCACGCGCTGCGGGTCTTCACACAATGCCGCAAGGAGATTCAGCCGCTCTACGAATCCTTGCGCCGCTCCAGTGCCATCGCCGAGGGCGCGGCCCGCGCGCTGGAGAAACTCCAAAGCGAAGGCATCGCCAAGTGGGGCAGCGAGCCGCTCATCAGCGTGTGCGCCCTGCGGTTTCAGCACGTGCCCGGTGACGGGGCCATCGCGCTGGCCTTGCGACGCGTCATCGAACACCCGCCGGAGCCGCCGCCGGTGCTGGAGTTCGCCGCCGAGGAAGCCGCGCCGGACGCGCTCGTGCGCCGCCTCTGGCTCGATTCGTTGCCGGAACGAGTGCTGCCCTCGCTGCCTTTGGAAGATTTGCTCGGCTGGCTCGTCGAGGGGCATCCGGGCAAGGACACGGGCCAAGTGCTTGCCGGTTTCGGCGAGTTGGTCTTCGACCCGCGCTTTCAAGCGGCCTTCACCAACCGCGTGCCGCGCGCCTACCCGACTGCCGACGGTTCGCTCGTAGCTGCCCCCGTCCAACTCGTCTCCGTATGAACTCCCTCCCGCATCTCGCGCTCATCTTCGACCGGCTCCGGCGCGGCTACCATCTCGGCCCGGACGACGAGCCCGAGTTCTCCACGCTGGCGGCGCGCTTCGACGACTACACCGCGCAATTCGACGCGCTCGGCCTCAAGCTCGTCCGCCACGAGCGCGAGTTCTTCTACCTTGAGCCGGACAATCCGGAGACCGTGCCCGACACGCTGCCGCGCATCGCGGTGTTTTCCTACATCCTCATTGACCACGCGGCGAATCAGGGCCGGCCGATCGAGGAATTCATCTTCGGGCAAAACTTCCTGCTCACGATGCTGCCGCATTTCACGCTCGACCGCTACTCGGCGCTGCTGCGTCAGGTGAAGGTGCATGACCTCAAGGATGTCGAAAACCTGCTCAAGCACATGGAGCGCATCGGCTGGGTGAAATGGCTCGGGGACGAGGAATTCCGTTTCCTGCGCCCGTTCCACCGCGTGTTCACCAAGTGCCTCGAACTCGCCCAAACCGGACAGGCGGCGACGGCCGCGCCCGACACGGCTCAGTCCGAAATCGCTAATCGCTAATCGCTAATCGTAAATCCAAAAACCCCCAATGCCCACCGGCCCGCAACGCCTCATCCTCCTCCAGTCCGGCCGCTACGAATACGCGGAGGTCGAACTGGCCGGCACGCTCCAGATTGTCGGGCAGAACAACACGGGCAAGACCACGCTCATCAACACGCTCCAGTTCCTCTACCTCGACGACCGCGGGCACATGAACTTTGGCTCCTACACGCCGGAGCAGACGCGCGAGTTCTATTTTCCCGGCCAATACAGCTACGTCCTCTTCGAGTGCCTCGGCGTGACCGGCCAGTGCGTCGTCGGCTGGCGCGGGCAGAGCAAGACCAGCGGCGGCGAACCGGAGCGATTCTGTCACCTCGGTCCCTTCGACGTGACGGACTTCCTAGATGAGCGGAATCAGGTCCGCGAACCTAACGAGGTGAACGCCCGCCTCGCGCTCCGGCAACTGCGCGTGCTCAAGAGCGCGCAGGAGCATCGCGAACTGCTGCTCCCGCCCGTCGGCGGCGACGCGCGTGGCCTTGGCATCGTCTCGTTGCGCGACAGCGACAAGTATCATCTGTTCCGCGAGACGCTGAAGAACCTGCTCTCCCTGAGTGCCATCACCCAAAAGCAGATGCGTGACGGGCTGCTGATGCTCGCCGACATTCCGCCCGACCGCACCGCGCTCGACGCCCGCGCGCTGTTCGGCGACGACTACGACCGCATCCGGGAGCGCCGCCGTCAGTTCGAGAACTTCAAAAAGAACAAATCGTTGGTGGAGAAGCTCGTGACCAAGTTCGCCGAACGCGAGACGGCACGCGGCGAACTCGTCTGGCGGTGGATGGACTTGAGCGGGAAGAAGCAGCGGTTTGAGCAGGAACACGAGGCGGCGCTGGTGCGTTCGCGCGAGGCAGCCGCCAAGCAAGCCGGACTGCTGAAGCAAGCCGAGGAAGAACTGACTGACCGGCGTGCCGACGTGAACACCTTCTCGGAGCAGAAGGGCGGATTCACCACCCGGCTGGACGCGCTGGCGGGGCAGGACAAGGAGTTTGCCGGTTTTGTCGAGGAGTTGGAGCGAGCCGCGCTGTCGAATCTCCAGAACGACATTCGGGGTCTGGAAAACCAGCTTGCCAATGCTGAGGGTGAGTCTCGGGAACAGGCAAAAAGGAAACTCGACCACTACGGCGGCCTGGTGAAACAGAAGGAGCAGACCATCGCTCGCTTCGACAAGCTCGCCGTCACCGTGCTGCGGCGGCACTTCAGCGATGACGAACTGAACCTCCTCTTCCGCCTGTTGAACCCGGACCTGCTGGAGTTGGCGGTGGGCCGGGACGGCATCGAGGTGACGCGGGAGCGGGAACTGCTGGCCGCGCTCCGTGCCTTGCTGGCCCGTGTTTCAGGTGGCTGCTATCGGGATGCGGACGTCACGATTCCCCTTACTTCCGGCCGCACACCGCTCGTGGGACTGGAAAACGTCGAAGCTGCCCGCGAGCTGCTCAAGGAATACGCGGAGACGCTCCGCCGCTGGACGGGCATCCTTTCGGCCGTTGAGCAGCGCGAGAAACTTGTGGCGGAAGTGAAAACCAAGCGCGCCACGCACGACGCGAAGGCTAAACTGGTTTTCCGCTTCGAGGAATACCAGCGGTCCAAAGCCGAGGAGCCGCTCCTGCGTGCCGAGTTGAAGAAAATCACCGACACCATTGCCGCAGCCAGCGAGCGCATCAGCAAACTCACGGCGCAAGGCAGGACTGCGGAGAAGGCGAAAGCCGAGGCGGAGGGCGCGATTCGCAAAGCGGAGGATGAGTTCAACGCGGTCATGGGCCGCTTCAATCTGTGCATCCAGCCGGATTTCTCCCGCAAGGCCGTCGTGGGGGACGGCATCCCGGATGACTTCGACGCCGCCATCGCGCTGTTCCGACGCCAGCAGGATAAGCAGGAGAAGTTGAGCGACGAGATCGC
Source organism: Klebsiella pneumoniae (assembly GCA_943330855.2). Lineage (GTDB taxonomy): Bacteria > Verrucomicrobiota > Verrucomicrobiia > Limisphaerales > SXTU01 > SXTU01. The sequence goes on along the minus strand of CALQJI020000012.1, from coordinate 45,426 downwards.
GAACCTGCTCGCCGAAACGGAGCGGTGGTTTGGCGACGAGTTCCACGGACACGAGGAAGGTGAAACGGTCGCGAACCTGCGGGGCGAACTCGACGCGCTGGTGGAGAAGGAGGACGCGCTGGCTCGCGATTGGAACGCGCACCTGCACGGGCTGAAGGCGACGTTCGACCTCGTGCTGAAGAATCTCGACCACGTCGCGGGTGCCGCCACCGATCTTAACCGTGCCTTCGCCAAGGTGCGCGTCTCCAACCTGAAAGTGATCAAACTGGAAGTGCTGAAGAATAGCGACTATGTGAGTTGGATTGAGCGTCTGGCGGCCTTCCAACCGGGAGGATTATTTGACCACGACCCAATGCAGGAATCCGCCATCGCGAACTTTCGCAGCAAGCTGGAGGGCAATCCGGTTATCCGTTTCGCCGACCTGTTCACTCTCGGCTTCACCGTGACGGGCGCGGACGACCGGCGGCACACCTACCACGACTTCCGGCAAATCGAATCGCACGGCACGACTATCACCATCAAGGTGCTGTTCAATCTCCTGCTCTTGAAAGCTCAGTTGCGGCGCGACGACTGCGCGGTGCCGTTCTTCCTCGACGAAATCCAGACGCTCGACCCGGCCAACCGCCACGCCATTCTGAGCACCGCGCGACAGCTCGGTTTCATCGCCATCACGGCCGCGCCTGAAGCGGTGAGCGAAGTGGACGCGCTCTATTTTCTCCAGCCGCAGCAGGGACGAATCGTGCTTCGCAACAAACATCGAGTGGGCGTGAAGCGCGCAGCCACGGCATGACGGCGCGGGAGAACATCTGCGCGCGATTGGACGCGCTGCTGGAGCGGGGTTCACTGCCGCGTTCCGAGTGCAGCGGGTCGTTACTCCAGGCGCTGAAGCCTTTGATCCAGGGCAGCGTGGTGGTCGAGGAGCGTTCCAGAGCGGGCCGGCGGCTGGTAGTGCGAGACGTGGCGGCACTGCGAGCGTTCCGACGAATCGAGTTCCCGGAATCAGGCACACCCGGAAATGCGTCTGCCCGCGTCACCGGAGTCGCCCGCTTTCGCGACTCAAAGGCGCTTGCCAACGACACGCCCGAAATCGTCTGCGTGCGCTGCTTCGCATCCGGCGTCCTGCGACGCGATGGCAAGGATGCGGAGGCGGCACTGGCGACGGAGCGGAACGGCGTGTTTTCCTTTGCGCTCGGAGAAACGCCCGCGTGGTCGCTGCATGGCACCTGTGCATTGGTCGAGAACCCGGCGGTCTTTCTCGCCGTGGAATCTTTGGGGCTGGCGGTGACACTGGCCATCCACGGACGGGGACGCGGCTCGAATCGTCTGCTCGACTGGCTGGGGGCGCAGACCGACGGGGCGTTCCAGCTCTGGCATCTTCCCGACTACGACCCGACTGGCCTCGATGAGTTCGAGCGTGTGCGAGCGCGGCTGGGGTCGCGAGCGCGGCTTCATCTGCCAACGCAGTTGCCGGAACTCTTCCGCCGCTTCTCCAAGCGCGAGTTACTGGCCAACTCCCCATCTCAATCCCTGCTCACCCGCTTGCGAACCAGCGACTCCAGCGAAGTGCGCCAGGTCGTCCATTTGATCAGCGAGCACAACGCCGGCCTGGAGCAGGAGGCATTGCTGTTGGCGTCCGAAACCAAGTCGCAGATCGAAGATGCCAATCATGGACCATGAGCAAACCAACCGCCTGACCGACGCCGAGTTGAAGGCGTTTTTTGACCGGCTGTTTCCGCACGGCTTCGCCGGGGCGGACGTGCTGGGGGAGCTTGCGCCGGAGGGTTGGGAGAAGTCGCCGTTGCTGGCGTGCTTCCACCCGTCGGCGGAGCAGGTGTTCCAGGAGTCCTTGCGGATGCACCGGAACCTCGAGGAGTTGATCCGCATCCGGCGCGAGCGCGAGCCGGACAATCCGAAGCTGGCACCAACACCAGCGCCCACGTTGGAAGAGGTGTCGGCGGATTGGACCGAGGCACCGGTGGACGCTTTGGCCGAAGTGACGGAACTGGTGGGACGGTGTTTGTGGGACGTGTTCTCGGACAATCATGAGATCATCACGGGGCCCGGCCGGGTGGTGGACATCGGATCGTTTCGGGCCGCCGGCGGATTCTTGGCCAGCTACTTGGATGGCCAGATGGATGAGTGGTGGAATGGGGACTATCTGCGCTTTTACATGGGCACGTCGTGGATTTCGTGTTCGGGCATTCACGAGCGCACCGACCTGACGCCCGTGTATCGGATGGTGTTCCGCCGGATTAAATCGCTGGGCGCGGATTGGGAATATCATTTTCCTGAGGTGGGGTTGGTGGACTTGTCGCCGCTGCGGGACGCGTTGGAGAAGCAGAAGCCGGAGGACTACTCGCCGTCGGAGGCGTTCGCGAAGGAGCAGGAGGCGAAGGAGCGGCAGGAGGAACTGGAGCGCGTCCGCGCGGAACTGGCCGAGGGCAACGAGCAATCTCGCCGTGAGGCCATGGACTGTCCGCCACCGTCAACGGTGCGGGCCTATGAGGCGGTTTTCGGCCGCGAGCCGAAGGGCTGGCCGCCGGGGTGAGTGGCACGGGGCAGTTGCGCCGCTGCTGGTGGTCCGGTTATTGGCTTTCGGGAACAATTCTCGGATGGCAAAGTCAGCACATGACCGACCTCGAACAAGCCGCCGAACTACTGGGCGTGGACGCGAAGTTTCTCCAACCGTTCGATGTGACCGACCCGTTCAATGACGAGGTGCGGCTGGAGGGGTTTCTCTGCCAGAAGCCGAACCACACTTACGGCGGGCTGGCGTTGCTGCGCGTGGACGGGCGGCCTGCGCCGCAGCGCATCTTCGCCACGCCCAAGCTGCATTATCCCTTCGGCAAGAACGGGCGGTTCCACTTCCCGCCCATCGCGTCGGCGCACCTCTACGAGAAGCTCGATGGGACGAACGTGCTGGCCTATCGCTACGCGGACGCGGACGGACGCTGGCGGCTCACCTACAAGCTGCGGCTCTCGCCGGTGCTGCGGAACAGCAAGTGGGGGCCGTTCCTCGATTACTGGCGCGAGCTGCTGGCGCGGCATCCGGACCTGCCGGGGCTGGTGGAGGCGAACGGCTGCCATGTGAGCTTCGAGATGTTCGGCGCGCGCAACGCCCATCTCATCGCCTACGACGTGCCGCTGGCGGTGGCAGTGCTCTTCGGCGTGCGGACAGCGGATGCGGCGTCGGTGGGGCCGTTTCAGTTGCAGACGGGCAGCGTGCCGGTCGCGCCGCTCATCGGTGAGCTGCGCGCGGGCGATGACCCGGTGGCGCGTTTCCAGACGCTCCGCGAGGAGATGGAGCGGCGGAACCAGCCGGCGGGGGACGACAAGCTGTCCGGCACGGAGGGCGCGGTGTGGTATGTGACCGAACCGTCGGGCCGCGTGACGTTGTGGAAGTGCAAGCCGGAGAGCGTGGAGGCCATCCACTGGGCCACGGGCATCAATAAAGGTCGCCGTTATCGCCACGTGCTGGAATGCGCTGGAGACGGCGGATGTGCTGAACTTCGAGACGCTCCTGCCGCTGTTGCTGGAGGAGTATCAGGCGGACGACATCGAGAAGTTCCGCGCGAACATTGACGACGCGCTGCGACAGGTGAACGCGGAGCAGGCCTTCCGGCAAGGCGTGCGCGAGGCTTACGCGGCACTGCGGGCGCAGGGCCTCTCACTCACGCGGGACAAGGGCGCGGTGATGCGGGCGTTGTCGGGGCGGTTCGAGCGCGGCCAGATGGGTCATGTGTATGCGGCCATCGTGCGGTTGGGGGAGTGAACGAACGAACCCGCATGAGCAAACCACCGAAATCCTCCCCGCAGGCCGAAAACACCCATGCGCCACGGCGACCGCCAACAGGCGCGGGAGCAAGTGCGGGGCGCGATCCAAAGTGTGCTCGCAGGCTGGGAGCGGCGCGAAGCCTGAGCCGGGGCAATGCGATTCCCCTCACTTGAAGAACAGCAGCTTGCACCCGACCAGCACGAGGAAGCCGCCGAATGCCTTCTTCAAATCGTCCGCCGGAATCTTCGTCGTGAGCCATGCACCGAGGTAGCCGCCCGCCAGCGCCGTCGGCATCAGCGCGGCGACTACTGGCCAGAGGACGTTGCCCTGCCCGTGGTGTTTCCATGAGCCGACCAGCGCCGTCGGCACGATGACCGCAAGCGATGTGCCGATGGCTTGCTTGATGTCGGTCACCTGGGAACCGAGCAGGAGCAACATCGCCGGCACCATCACCACGCCGCCGCCCACACCAAACAACCCGCTGGCGATGCCGCCAACGAGGCCTATGACACCGGCCAGAAATAAGTTCATGCCGATTTCATGCCCGCTCCCACCGCGCGGGGCAAGACTGGGAACGCTGCGGAAGCGGGTTTCCCCAAAACGGCGCGGCCACCTGTGGCGCCCCTGCACCCAGCGGGGGAGAGGTCACGGAGCGCTTGGACTGCGGTGGCTTTAGCACCGCTTTTCCGTGCGTATGCCGGTGGTGAACTCGCAGCCCGTTCATGCCCTCCAGCAAAACAGCGGCGCTGAAGCCACCGCAGTCCAGACGCTTCGCGCGCCAACACCCTTTTGGCAGTGCCGCCCCCGCCGACTTCCTGTTCCTTCACTCCAACCCACGATTGTCTTGCCCTCGTCGTCGGTGCCGCGACTTAATCGCCCACATGAAATTCGGCATCTGCAACGAGATATTCCAAGGCTGGAAAATTGAGGACACCTTCACTTACGCGGCGAAGGCGGGTTACGACGCGGTGGAGATCGCGCCCTTCACGCTCGCGAACTATGTCACGGAGATTTCCGCCGCCGAGCGCGCGCGCATCAAGGACGCGGCGGCCCTAGCGGGCATTGCGATTTCCGGCATTCACTGGGTGCTCGTGAAGGCCGAAGGGATGTATCTCACCAGCCCGGACGCGGCGGTGCGCGCGAAGACCGCACGCTACTTCTGCGACCTCGTGGACTGCTGCGCGGACTTCGGTGGGCGCATCATCGTTGTCGGCTCGCCCAAGCAGCGCAACGTGATGCCCGGCGTCGCGTTTGAGCAGGCGTGGACGTGGGGCACGGACGTGTTCCGCGACGCGGTGAAGCGCGCGGAGGACCGGGGCGTGACGATTTGCTTCGAGCCGCTCGCGCCTGCTGAGACGAATTTCATCAACACGGCGGAAGAGGGCATCCGGTTCACAAAGCAGCTCAACTCGCCGAACTTCAAAGTCATCCTCGACGTGAAGGCGATGTCCTCCGAGGCCAAGCCCATCCCACAAATCATCCGGGAGAGCCGGGGTGATTTCGCCTACTTCCACGCCAACGATGTGAATCTAAAAGGCCCCGGCTTCGGCAGCGTGGATTTCGTTCCCATCGCCGCCGCGCTGAAGGAAGTGGGCTACGACGGCTACGTGTCGGTGGAGGTGTTTGATTTCACGGAAGGCCCGGAGGTCATCGCGACCCAGAGCATCGAGTATTTGAAGAAGTCGTTTGCCTGAGCGCGTGCCCGCCTCCAATCGCACGTGCAGGGACCATGCAGTCCAATGCCGAGCGCCTCACGCAAAGGACGCGAATGACGCAGAGAAAATGGGAAGTTGCGTTCAAGCAAACAAGTCACCCGCCGGTGAGCGAAACTTCGGTGGATGAGTGGGCTTTCTCGCTTCCTCTTTGCGCCCTTGGCGTGAGGTTTCTTTTGCATGGATTCGGCTGAGGTGGTCGCATCCACAGCCCTCGCAGAATGCGGCAGTCTCGTCCCCGTCCGTGTCTCAGCTGTGTTCCATCCCTGGCTAAAGAATGCTTCCGGCTGAGTGGCCAACAACACCCCGGCTAGCCGCAGCAACAAACTACTCCATCGCAACCGGGCGACGGGCGGCCTTCTTGCCCGCGTGGTGGGATTTGTCCGCCAGCATCCGGCGCTTGGCACCCTTGGACCGCTTACGCTTCTGGCGACGGACTTTCTCCAACTCGGCGCGGGCAGCTGTGATCTTTCCCTGCCGCAACGCCGCGATCTTATCGAGCAACAGCCGGCGCGCGATCTGGCGGTTGAGGCCCTGGTGGCGGGTTTCCTGACACTTCACCTGCAACCCCGTCGGCCGATGGACCATCATCACGCACGTGGAGGTCTTGTTGACGTTCTGCCCGCCGTGCCCGCCGGAGCGAACGAAGGATTCCTCGAGGTCGCCCTCGCGCACACCCAGCGCGGCCATGCGGTGGGCGAACTCGTTTTCCACGGTGAGAGGTGATGCGCTCATGAGCGTGATCGTAGCAGGCGGCACGAGGCTCAGGCAAACGCCTCGCGAATCACCGTCGCCGTCCCGGCCACGCCAGTGAGCCGCTCGGGGCGGCCGTTGTGCTCGAAGAACAGGTCGTCGTTCGCCAAGCCCAGCGCGTGCAGAATCGTCGCGTGGAAATCCTTCACCGACTTCGGGTCCTGCTCCGCGCGCAGGCCGATAGCATCCGTCGCGCCGATGCTTTGGCCGCCCTCCACGCCGCCGCCCGCGAGCCAACCCGTGAAACCGTAGGGGTTATGGTTGCGGCCCGCGCCGCCTTGCAGCATCGGCGTGCGGCCAAACTCGCCCGCCCAGACCACGAGCGTGTCGTCGAGCAAACCGCGCTGCTTGAGGTCCGTGAGCAAGGCGGCGGTGGCCTGGTCGGTCTGGTGCGCGTTGCGCTCGGCGTAAACCTTATTGTCGTCGTGGCCATCCCAGCCGTATTTGTCCACGCCCTGATAGACCTGCACCACGCGCACGCCGCGCTCCAGCAGCCGCCGCGCGAGCAGGCACTGGCGGCCATACTGCGCCTTGATGCGCTTCGGGTCGTTCACCCCGTAAAGCTCCAGCGTCGCGGCGGACTCACCGGACAAGTCGCCCACGTCGAGCGCCTCAGCCTGCATCCGATACGCCAACTCGTAGGCCGCGATGCGCCCGTCGAGGTCCAGCAGGCCGGGCCGCGCGTCACGATGCGTCCGGTTGAACGATTGAATCAAATCCAGCGTGTCGCGCTGTGTGCCGGCCAGTTCGGCGGGCGGCTTCAAGTTGAAGACCGGTTCGCCTTCGTGCCGGAACTTCGTCGCCTGAAACGCCGCCGGCAGAAACGCATTCGACCAGTTCGCCGTGCCGCCGAAGCCGCCGACCTGGAACAACACCACGAAGGCCGGCAGATTCTGGTTCTCCGAGCCGAGGCCGTAGGTGAGCCACGAGCCGACGCTGGGCCGGTCGCCGAGGATGACGCCGGTGTTCATCTGGTAAGTGGCGGGCGCGTGGTTCGACGACTCGCAGTGCAGCGACTTGATGAAGCAAAGGTCGTCCACGTGCTTCGCGGTGTGGGGCATCAGCTCGCTCGCCCACGCGCCGCAGCGACCCTGCTGCGCCCACTTCCACGAGCCCGCCAACAGCTCGTTCTTCGACGAGTTGAAGACACCACCGACCTTGTCCTTGATGTTCTTGATGCTGTCCGGCACGGGCTTGCCGTGGAGCTTGTGCAGCTCGGGCTTGTAGTCGAACAAGTCCATGCTCGGCGGCGCGCCGTATTGGAAGAGCCAGAGGACGCGCTTGGCCTTCGCCGCGTAGTGCGGCTGGCGCGGCGTGAGCGGCTGCATCAGGTCAACGCGCCGGTTCTGCGTGAAGTTCTGCCCGCGCGCGGAATCAGCGAGTAGGGTGGAGATCGCGAGCGCGCCGGCACCGCCGCCGCAGCGGAGCATGAAGTCTCGGCGGTTTTGCGGCATGGGCTGAGAATTGGGGAATGGGTTCATAGCTCAATCCACATACACAAACTCGTTCACGTTCAGCAGCGCGCGGCAGAATTCGGACAGCCCGGTCTTGCCGTGCTTGGCGAGGAAGGCGGCGGCTTGCTGTCGCTCGGTGGCGGTGGGTGCGCGGCTCAAGGTGAGCCAGACGGCGCGTTCGATTTGCTTGCCGGAGTCGTCGCCAGCTTCGGCGGTGACGCGGGCGGCGAGGGCCTTCGCGGCGCGCAGGGAGAAGTCGCTGTTCAGCAGGTTCAGAGCCTGCGGAGCGACGGTCGTCACGTCGCGGCGGGCGCAGGAGAACGAGGTGTCGGGCAGGTCGAAGACTTGCAGGAACGGCAGGGGCACGCAGCGCTTCTGGATGAGGTAGAGCGAGCGCACGTCGCAGTCTTCCTCCTTGTCCGCATACCAGCCTTGGCGACGACCGCTGTCCTTGCCTTCAAGCCCTTCGAGCACGCCGGGCTGGGCCTTGAGGATTTCGTCCGGCAACGGCGGCCAGAGCGGCTTGCCGCCGGCGTGGGGCCGGAGCTTGCCGGAGACGGCGAGCAAGGTGTCGCGCATCGTCTCGGCGTCGAGGCGGCGAGGGGTTTGCCGCCAGAGGAGGTGGTTGTCGGGGTCGGCGACGTGTGAGGGTGTGAGGGTGTGAGGGTGCGAGAGAGAGGACTTGCGCACGGCACCACTTTCGGACCCTCGCACCCTCGCACGCTCATACCCCGACACTTGCCGATAGGCCGCGCTCGTCACCATCAGCCGGTGCATCGCCTTCACCGACCAACCGCGTGCAACGAACTCCGTGGCGAGCCAATCAAGCAACTCCGGGTGCGTGGGCTTCGGGCCGGCGTAGCCGAGGTCATTCGGATTCGCGAAGAGGCCGGTGCCGAAGTGGTGTTGCCAGAGCCGATTCACCAGCACGCGCGCGGTGAAGGGATTGTGCGGCGAGGCAATCCACTCGGCCAGCGCGAGCCGGCGGCCCGTGGTGCCGGAGGGTGCGGCTTTCACTTTGGCCGGGTTTGGGTCCAGCACGGAGAGGAAGCCGGGCTGAACTTCTTCGCGTGGCTCGGTGAAGTCGCCTTGGTAGAAGAGCTTCGTCGGCTCGGCGTTGCCTTCGCTCACGGCCATCGCGACGGTGAAGGCGCGCTTCTGTTTTTTCAGCGCATCCACCTTCGCGGCCGCTTCGCCGTGAAGCTTCTTGCCCGCGTCGTCGAGCGCGGCGAGGGCGTCTTTGTCGCTGACCTTCAGCTTCTCCAAGTGCGATGCGAGCTGTTTCTTCGTGGCCTCATCGCGCTTGATCTCGTTGGTCTTGAGCAGCTCCTGAATGTCAGCGGGGAGCTTGGCGATGCGCTCGTCGCGCAGCTTCTTGCGGGCGGGCCAGAGCGCGTCGTCCACGGCCTTCTGCGCTTCGGCGGTTTTTGCGTCCACGCCGGCGTTGTGCGTCCGGATGGCGTCCTGCTCCGGCGCGAGGTCAATGGGCAGGTCATCGCGCGACTTCACAGCAGCGAAGAAGGCGCGGAAGCGGAAGTGGTCGGCCTGCGAGAGCGGGTCGTATTTGTGGTCGTGGCAATTGCAGCAGGAAAAGGTCAAGCCGAGGAACGCGCTGCCGGTCGTGTTGACGAGGTCGGCCATGAGGTCGTTCCGTTGCTTGCGGTCCTCTTGGAAAATGCTGGCCGTGCTGTCGTAGGTGCCGAGGCGGAGGAAGCCCGTGGCGATGAGCGCGTCCGCCTCCGCAGGCGTGCGCGGCGCGGCAGCGAGGAGTTCATCACCGGCAAGTTGCTCGCGGATGAAGCGGTCGTAGGGCTTGTCCTCGTTGAGCGAGCGCACGACGTAGTCGCGGTAGCGCCACATCTCCGGGCGAAATTCGTCGCGCTCGTGGCCGTTCGAGTCGGCGTAGCGGACCACGTCGAGCCAGTGCCGCGCCCAACGTTCGCCGTAGCTCGGGGAGGCGAGGAGTTTGTCGGCCAGATTTTCTATTGCCGCTTGCCGCTTGCCGCTTGGGGAACACTCGCGGACGAACGCCTCGATTTCCTCGGGCGACGGCGGGAGGCCGAGGAGGTCGAAGTAGAGGCGGCGGATGAGCGTGCGCGGGTCGGCCTCGGGGGAGAAGGTGAGATTCTTTTCGGCAAGCTTGGCGAGGAGGAAGCGGTCGATGGGATTGCCGATTGCCGATTGCCGATTGCCGATTGAAGACGGCACGGCCGGTTGCACCGGCTGCTTCAGCGACCACAGGTCCAGCCGTTCGCCGCGCCAGATTTTGCGGATGGGATTCTCTGGGTCGGACCACGCGTCGCCGAGGGGTTTGGCGGGCCTTGCGACCGTGAGGGCGAGCTGGCCGTGGCCAGGCGTGTAGGCATCGAGACTCGCCACGTCCGGGCCGAGGAGGACGCTGTCGAAGAGGGCTTCCTCGCCCTTATCACAGGTCGGCGCAAGGCCGGTGAGCGTGCAGTTTCCGAGGTCTTTCCAGAGGTCCACGGTCACGACGGTCCACGCCGTCGGCGCGGCGTCACTGACGGAGATGGCGGCCCAGCCGGTGGTGTTCGGGCCGGCGACGTAGCGGCCCTTGGGGTCTTTCGCGTCGGGCCACTTGCCGCTGCGGGCCAGCTCGATCATCACGCTGCCGCCGCCGCGTTTCTTCCACGCGAGGCGCATGAAACGCACCTGCCCCGGCGCGGGCTGCGCGCGGACCTCGAAGTTCCAGCCCGGAATCTTCGGCCCCTCGCGCTGGAGCGGCGTCATGCCCAGCGCGGCCTGGCCGCGAAACACATCGTCGGTCACGAGCCGGGCTTTGCCGTTGCCGCCGGTGAGCACGCCGAGGAATTCCGCTTCGTCCTCGAAGAGCACGGCCACGGGCTCGGGCCAGGGCGCACCAGCCTTCACCCAGGCTTCGAGTGCGGCGATGTCCTTGGCTGGGAGCTTTTCCTTCGGCGGCATCGCGAGGTCTTTGGTCGTGTGGCGAACGGCTTGCAGCAGAAGCGACTTCGCGAGGTCGCCGGGGACAAGCGCCGGACCGTGCTCGCCGCCCTTGAGCGCGGCCGCGCGGGAGTCGAGACGGAGGGCACCCTTCTGCTTGTCCGGCCCGTGGCAGGAGACGCACTTGCTGTCGAGCAGCGGCTTGACCTGCTCGCGGAAGCGCGCCGGGTCAGCACTGGCGGCGACCGCGAGGAGCGACAACAACGTGATGGAGAGACGGGCGTTCACGGTTCGTGGTTGGCTCCAGTCATGGACTCGCTTGTGAACCGCAGGTATTCACCGCCGCCCGTCATACCAGATGGGGCAGGCGTCGCGGTGGCCCAACGAGCGGCCCAGGCTGAAGGCGGTCTTCAAGAGGAAACGCACGTGCTCCCACGGCGTGTAGAGGTGCGCCTTGCGAGCCGAGGTGAGCAACGGGTGGCGCGTGAGGATGCGCAGGGGCTGGAGCTTGCGTTGGCGGGCGAGGCGGTTGAGGCGTTGGCTCAGGTCAATTTCCTCCGTCGCGTAGAGCGCTTGATTGAAGCCGCCGACCGCGCGGAACGCTGCCGCCTCGACGAAGATGAACGAGCCGGCGGCCCAGTGCAGCAAGCGGCTCACGGTGGTCCACCCATGCACGAAGAACCCTGTCCACCACGGCGCGTGGTCGAGGCGGATGGTGCAGCCGCCCGCCAAATGCCGTCCGCCACGAATGACTTCCGCCACGTCGGCGAGGAGCTCGCGGTTCACGTGCGAGTCCGCGTCCACGAAGACGAGCCAGTCGCCCGTGGCCGCCGCTGCGCCGGAGTTTCGCGCGCGGGCGATTTGGTTCACCGGCTCGAAGACCACCTTCGCGCCCGCGGCCCGTGCAAGCTCGCCGGTGCGGTCAGTCGAGTTGTTGTCGCAGACGATGACTTCGCTTTCCCAGCCGACTGCGGTGAACGCTTCGCGCGCGGAGTGAACGGCCTGCAAGGTCGCGCCGATGAGTTTCTCCTCGTTGAAAGCGGGCAAGACGATGGAGATGCGCACGGCGGGAGTATGGAGCAAGCCAGCGCGAAGGGAAGCCAGGCGCGTGGATTGGAACCGAAGCAGAGCGGCGCTGCAGCACTTGACGTGCGCGACGAGCCGACGCGACTGTTCCAGCCACCACATGACCCGCTCCTCATCCCCCTTCACCCGTCGCGACTTTTTGCGTCTCGGCGCAGCGGGCGTCGCTGTCGCCCAAGGCGCGTCGCTCGCGCCGGCCGCGTCAGCCGACGACCCCGTGCTCGCCCGAGCCATCGCCAGCATCGGTTCGCGTTGCCTGACGCCGCACGCGGAGTTCAACACCGTCGAGCGTGGCACGCCACTGCCCTACACGCTGCCGCTGGAGAAACGCCGCGAGGTCGGACTCGAACGCGACACGTGGAAACTCGAAGTCTTCGCCGACCCGCAGAGCAATTCCAAATTGGAAAACCCGCTCACGAAGGCCGCTGGCAACGCCTTCACCTTCGACGCCCTGCTCAAACTCGCGGAGACCAAGGCCGTGCGTTACCTCAAGGTCGTCACCTGCAACAACATCTTCAATCCGCTGGGCTTCGGCTTGTGGGAGGGCGTGCCGTTGCGCGACGTGCTCTGGCTCACGGAGCCGAAGGAAAACATCCGCCACGTCTTCTACCACGGCTACCACAACGACGACCGGAAGCAGATTTTCCAGTGCTGGCTCCCCATCAACCGCGTGCTCGAAGACCCGCCCGGCGAGCTCCCCGTCATGCTCTGCTACAAGCTCAACGGCGAGTGGCTCACCGGCAAGCGCGGCGGCCCGGTGCGGATGATTGTGCCCGAGTCCTACGGCTTCAAATCAGTGAAGTGGCTCACGCAGGTCGTCCTCACAAACAAGCACCAGTCCGACGACACTTACGCCAACGGCAACAACGACACGCACAGTTGGCTCAAGACCTTCGCGCGCTTCGTCTCCACGCCGGAGAAGGTGAAGGCCGGGACGTCCTTCGCCATCACCGGGCAGGCGCAAGTAGGCGTATCCGGGCTCGCTCGGGTGCAATACTGGCTTCACCCGCAGGACGCGCCGCTACCCAAGGATGACCCGCACTTCACCACCGCGCCCTGGCAGGAAGCGCGCATCCTGCCCTTGCCCGTGAACTGGGCGGGTGAAATGGACATCAGCCGGCTGCACCCCGCGCAGTTCGACCCCGCGACGCGCCAGCCGCGCGAATGGCCGATGCGCTACACGCTCTGCCACTGGGCCGCGCTACTCCGCGATGTGAAGCCCGGCAAGTATGACCTCCGCTGCCGCACCGTAGACCTCGCCGGCCACGGCCAGCCGATGCCCAGGCCGTTCGCGAAGGCCGGGCGGAATGCCATTCAGAAAGTGACGGTTGTGGTGGAGGGGTGAGCGCTCCCTAGTTTCATTAGGCGGCGAGCAGCCCGGCCTTCGCTACTCTCAGCACCCGGCTTCTGCCGAGTGTAAGAGAGCCCTAAAATATCGGCTCCGATTCAAAGGCTTTTCCCATCACTCTGACCGCTTGGGGGCTTACCCAACAACAAGCGGGTATCCAAACTAGACCGCTCCCACTCCGCTCAAAACCTGTCCTTTGCCGCCACCTCGGCGGCGGCAGTTTTGAACTGTCGCCCGCGCCAACTCGTCGTATGTTCCCTGCGGTGCTGAACCTGCCGCTCCCAACTTTATGACTGACAACCTCTCCATTCCCATCGCGCCGAAGAAGTCCGGACTGCTCAAGAAGCTCGGTCTCGCCGCTGCCGGGCTGTTCGTTCTGCTGGTCGTCGCCTATTTCGTCGTAACCAGCGCGATGTTTCAGAAGGGCGTCGTGCTGCCGCGCGTCGCCAAGGCCATCGGCGCGGATCTCACCGTCGAGGACACCAGCATCAGCCCGTTCTCCGGCGTCACGCTGGTCGGCGTGAAGCTCCAGGTTCCCGGCGGCGAACCGCTCTTCACCGCGAAGGAAATCCGTGCGCGCTACAGCCTCATGGACATCATTCGGGGCACCATCACCGTCGAGGAAGCCGCCGTCAGCGGCGCGACCATCAACGTCGTGCAGCACCCCGATGGCACGTTCAACTTCACGCCCATCGTCAAGGCCACCGAGTCGAAGGGCCCCGCGCCCGCCAAGCCCGCCACCACTTCGCCCTCCGCGCCGCCGAAGCTCAACATCAAGTCCATCAGCGTGAAGGATTCCACCATCCGCTTCGCCAAGTCCGAGAAGTCCGGCGCGAAGCTGCTCGCCGAACTCACCGGCGTGAACCTCACCGCCTCGAACATCCAGAACGGCCAGACCGGCAAGCTCACCCTCGGCACCGACCTCAAGTTCGAGCAGACCGCCGGCGGCACGAACACGGTGGATGCGCTCGCGGCCAAGCTGGCTTCCTCCTTCGACTTCGCGCTCAAGCCCGAGCTGTTGCCGCAGGGCATCAAGGGCAATCTCCGCCTCGACCTCGCGCAGGCGCGCGGCGGTTTCGCGGATGCCAACGGCCTCGCCACCGCGCTCGACCTCGACCTGACGATGACGGAAATCAAACAGTTCGCGCTCCGGGTCGCGCGCGGCCAGCAGCAGCTCGCGACGGTCACGGCCAGCGGGCCGTTCGACGCGCAGACGATGGAGGGCAAGGTCCGCCTCGACGTAGCCGGTCTCGACAAGAACGTGCTGAACATCGTCGGCGCGAAGCTCGGCCTCGACTTCGGCAACACCAGCATCTCCCTCACGAACGAAATCACGCTGGCCAAGGCCGGCAAGTCCATCGCCGCCGCCGGGCAGTTCGCCGCGAATAATTTCGGCGTGACCCAGCAGGGCCAAACCACGCCGCCGCTGGACTTGAAGCTCGCCTACCAAGTCGCCGTGGACCTGACCGCGCAGGCCGCGACCGTCGGCACGTTCAACTTCACCGGCACGCGCCAGCAGCAGCCGCTCCTCTCCGCCACGCTCTCCAAGCCGCTCGCCGTTTCGTGGAGCACGAACGCCGCGAGCAACGTCGGCGACTCGGAGTTCGCGCTGAACGTGACGGGGCTGAATCTCGCCGACTGGCGGCCCTTCCTCGGCAAGGTCGCGCCGGACGGACGCGTGGACGTGGCGCTGCAAGTCGCCGCGCAGAACATGGGCAAGCAGCTCGGGGTGAACCTCACGGCGAACGTCGCCGGACTCACCGCCATCGCGGGCACGAACCAGTTCAACCAGCTCGGCGCGAACGTCTCGCTCAAGGCGACCGTGGATGACTTCAAGCAGGTGAAGCTCGAACTCCTCGACGCGAAGGCCACGCAGCAGGGACAGCCGCTCGCGAACATCGCCGCCGCTGGCGTCGCGGACTTGGGCCCCATGAACGTCAACCTCGGCGTCTCCCTCGCCGCCTCGCTCACGCGCGCCGCCATGCTCGCGCCCCTGCCGCCCGGCGTGAAGGTCGCGGGCGGGCAGGTCAGCTTCGCGGGTCGCGTTGCGCAGCAGGTGGCCATCGCGAACAAGCAGACGAACACGACGCAGACGTTGAACGGCAAGCTGGAGCTGACGGACTTCACGGGAGGCTTTGAGAAGTATGCCTTCGACCGCCTCACGACCGCCGTGGACGTGGACGCGGACTTCGTAAACGGCGCGCAGGCCATTGTGCGCAAGCTGGCCGTCGCGCTGTCGCTCGCAGGCCAGCCGGCGGGCACGGTGGAAGTCGCGGCGAACTACGACTTGAAGAAGTCCGCCGGCACCGCCTCGGTGAAGGTGGCGAACCTCAACGAGCAACTCCTCCGCCCCGTCCTCGCGCCGTCGCTCGGTGACATGAAGCTGCTCTCGGGCAACATCAGCCTCACGCTCGACGCGAACTACAACCCCGCCGCCGACACCCTCGTGAAGGCCGACGTGCAGGTCGCGCGCCTCCACATCTCCGACCCGAAGGGCACCGTTCCGAACGTCCCGCTCGACCTGCGCATCGTGACCGACGCGGTGCTGCGCCAGCCCGCCACCAACCAAATGCTCATCACGCTCAATCGCTTGGCGGGCGGCGTGAACGCGAACGGCAAGCCCGGCGGCAGCTTCGACATCACGGGCAGCTTCGACTCCAAGGCGCTCGCCGGAGCCGCGACCGTGAAGCTCACGGACTTCAACGAAGCCCTGCTCGGTCCCGTGCTGGCCAGCGCGCTCGGCGACAAGAAACTTGTCTCCGTCACCATCAACGCGAATGCCAACGCGAAGTTCGCCGCGAAGGGCGAGAGCGCGTTGACCGCTGACCTCTCTGTCGCGCGCTTCCTGATGACCGACCCGAAGAACACCTTGCCCACCGTGCCGATGGACGTGCGCGTGGCGGTGGACGGCTCCTTCGCCCAGCCCGCGACGAACCAGATGGTCATCGCGGTGCGCAAGCTCACCGGCAACATCGCGCAGGGCGCGGCCAGCGGCGGCAACTTCGACGTGACCGGGAATTTCGATTCCAAGAAGGGCGGCCAGTTCACGCTCAAGCTCGCGGACCTGAACCAGAACGCGCTGAAGCCCTTCGTCGGCGCGGCGCTGGGCGACAAGCAGCTCCAGACCGTCTCCATCAACGCCAATGCCAGCGGGCAGTTCACCCCGTCCGGCGACGGCGCGGTGAAGGCCGACCTCACCGTGGACAAGCTCGTTGTGCGCGACCCAAAGGGCGGCTTACCCGAGACGCCGCTGTTCCTGCAAGTCGTGCTCGACGGTGGGATGAGCAAGCAGGTCGTGGACGTGAAGCAGCTCATGCTTGCGCTCACGCCGACGCCGCGCGGCAAGAACCAGCTCGTGGTCACGGGCCGCGCCGACCTGTCGAACACGAATGCTTACCAGGCGAACCTCAAGGTCGCCGCCGAGTCGCTGGACGTGACGCCGTTCTACGACTTGTTCGACAGCGCGCAGAAGAAAGCCGAGGCCGCGAAGCCCGCGCCCGCGCCGCAGCCCGCCTCGCTCGTCGAGCCGCCCGCCATGAAGCTGCCGCTCCGCCAGACTTCGCTGGACGTGAACATCGGGAAGTTCTTCCTGCGCGACATCGCCATCGCGAACTTCGTCGTTGCCGCCAAGGTGGATAACAACCGTGTGACCGTGCAGCCGCTCTCGCTGGTGATGAACGGCGCGGGCCTGAGCGCCACCGTGGACGCGAACCTCGGCGTGCCCGGCTACACCTACGACTTCGCGCTGAACACCGACCGCATTCAGTTGGAGCCGCTCATCACGACCTTCGCGGCGACGATTCCGCAGGGGTCCATCAAGGGCGAGGCGCTGGCGAAGATTGCCATTCGCGGCGCGGGCGTGACGGGCGAAAGCTTGCAGCGGAACTTGCAGGGCAACGTGAACTTCAGCGTGACGAACGGGGTGATTCAACTGAGCCAGATGGGCAGTGAGCCGAAGACGGCGTTGGGCAAGCTGGGCAAGACGCTCACCTCCGGCATCCTCGCGTTCATCGGGCCGGCAGTTGGCATCCCCGACATCATGCGCCCGCCGATTGACTACGTGGTCGTGGACACGAGCATCGCCAGCGGCACGGTCAAACTCACCCGCGTGGTGGCGCACAGCCCGGTGGTCATCGTGGACGCGCAGGGGGTCATCCAGCTCGCCGCCATCACGACCAACTCGACGATGAGCATTCCCATCGAAGTGTGGTTGCCGAACGACTTCGCGAAGAAGTTCACCGGCGCGCAGTTCCCGGCTGGCTCGGCCTACGGACGGCTCCCGCACTTCGTAGATGTGCGCGGGACGATTGGCACGCCCGACGTGAAGGTGGACAAGGCCAAGCTCATCGGCAGCGCGGTCATCGGGAACGTCGGCGCGATTGGCGGCCTCATCGGCGGCAAAGCGGGTGACACGCTGAAGGGCGCGGGCGGGGCGTTAAACAATCTCTTCGGCGGTGGCCAGCCCGCCGCTCCGGCTGGGACGAGCACCAACGCTCCAGCCGCCAAACCCGCCAACCCGCTGAACAACCTGCTGAACAACCCATTCTTCAAGAAGAAGTGACGGAGCGCGGACGCCCACGTCCGCACCTGCATCTTCCAGTTCCACCTCGGCTGCGGACGTGGGCGTCCGCGCTCCAGAGTTTTTGGCCGTGGCTGCTCGCCCTTCCCTTGGGGTCACGCGGCGGAACTGTGTTTCCGCGATTTCCTTTTTCATTTTCCGCTCCGCTTCCCTAGTCTACGCGGATGGCCCGTAAGGAAAACGCAAACGAAGAGGAACCGCCCCCCACTCGCGGTGAAGGCGGCGTGCTGGGCCTCGTGCTACTGGCCGCCGCCGTGCTGCTGCTGTTGGCGCAGTTCTCCTTCGACAAGAATGATGTCGCCTTCAACACCGCCGAGCCCAATGCCGAAATCCACAACCTCATCGGCCGGCTCGGCGCGAAGCTCGCGCACCTGACCTTCGTCGCCTTCGGCGCGGCGGCGTATCTGCTGCCGCCCTTGCTGCTGCTGCTGGGCGTGGTCCCGTTTTGGGAGCCGGTCCAACACCTGCGTCGCAGTTGGCCGTGGTGCGTGGCGCTCCTGCTCTGCCTCGTGGGCCTGTTCGATCTGCTGCCGCCGAGTGCGTTCGAGCGCATCGTCAGCGCCATTAACTCCGGTTCCGCCGGTGGTTGGGTCGGGCTGTGGCTGAACCAGTATCTCTTCAAGCACTTCCTCGGCACCCTCGGGGCCACGCTGTTTTTCCTCACGCTCTACCTCGTCGGCCTCCACTTCCTCACGAACAACGCGCTGCTCGATTGGGCGCGTGGGCTGTTCCATCCCGAGCCAGGTTCCGCCGTGAGCGCGACCACCCCGAGCGCCAAGGAACTGTCGCTGGAGAAGCGTTCGCAGGAACTGGCGAAGGAAGCCAAGCGCTTGCAGGGCGAAGTCGAGAAGGCGAGCAAGACCAAGCCCGCCAAGGCCGAACCCGAGGCCGAACCCGAAGTCGCCCCGACCAAGTCCGGCCCCGACCTCGGCGCGGATGGCAAGCCCTTGCCCGAGCCGCTCATCCGCGACCTCAGCGTGCCGCAGCCCCGCCCCGCCGACCTCGCTGCCAAAGCCAAGCGCAAGGAGAAGCTCGATGAACCCGCCGAAGATTGGAGCCCCGGCGAGAGCACCAAGCCTGCGAAGGAGATCATCGTCATCAAGGCCGAGGAGGTTGTCGCAGCGACCACGGGCGACATACTCGGCAAGACCAGCGCCCTCACCAAGAAGCCCGAGCCTGCGAAGCCCACCGCCGAACCGTTGCCGAGGCCCGAGCCAGTCGCCGAAGGCGAGCCGCTCGTTCACGTCGCGGACGCCCTAGCTGCGGCCGTCGCCGTGGCACCAGCCAAGCTCGACGCCGTTGCCAAGCCCGCCGACGCGCCCAACATCTACGACAACAGCGGGGGCCGCCCGCGTTCGCGCCCCGTGCCCAAGAAGCACAAGCCGATGACCGTCGCGAGCGTGCCGCTCATCGGCAATTACCAGCTCCCGCCGCTCGACTTCCTCCAGCACGCGGACATGACGCTGAAGCCCACCGAGACCAAGGAGGAGCTGATGGCCAACGCGCAGTTGATGAAGAACACGCTCGCGCAGTTCGACATCGAGGTGGCGCTCGGCGATATCACCAAAGGCCCGACCATCACGCGTTACGAGCTGCACCCGGCGCCCGGCGTGAAGCTCGAAAAGATTGCCGCGCTCAACAACAACATCGCCGCCGCGCTCAAGGCCGAGCGCATCAACATCCTTGCGCCCGTGCCCGGCAAGTCCTCCGTCGGCATCGAGGTGCCAAACCGCGTGAAGACCAAGGTCATCATGCGCGACCTGCTCGAATCCGATGAGTGGAAGAACTCCAAGGCCCGCATCCCGCTCGCGCTCGGCAAGGACGTTTACGGCACACCCGTCATCTCCGACCTCGCCGAGATGCCGCACATCCTCATCGCCGGCAGCACCGGCTCCGGCAAATCCGTCTGCATCAACTCCATCGTCGCGTCGCTGCTCTACAAGTTCTCCCCCGACCAGCTCCGCTTCGTGATGATTGACCCCAAGGTCGTAGAGCTGCAGCAATACAACGCCCTGCCCCACCTCGTCGTCCCTGTCGTCACCGACCCGAAGAAGGTCATCCTGGCGCTGCGCTGGGTGGTGAACGAGATGGAGAAGCGCTACCAAATCTTCGCCCGCGTCGGCGTGCGCAACATCAAGTCCTTCAACGACCGCCCCAAGGACAAGCCCTTGCCCCCGGCGGAACTGGAGCTGCCCTTGTCCGTGACCAAGGAAAAGGTCGAGGCCGGCGCGGATGGGTTCGCCGTGCAGATTGACGAGCAGATTGTCGTGCCGCGCGACGAGGACATCATCATCCCCGAAAAGCTCAGTTACATTGTCTGCATCATTGACGAGCTTGCCGACCTCATGCTCGTCGCGCCCGCTGATGTGGAGATGTGCATCGCGCGCATCACGCAGATGGCCCGCGCCGCCGGCATCCACTGCATCGTCGCCACGCAGCGCCCCTCCGTGGATGTCATCACCGGCGTCATCAAGGCCAACATCCCCGCGCGCATCGCCTTCCAAGTCGCCAGCAAGGTGGACTCCCGCACCATTCTCGACGCGATGGGCGCGGACAAATTGCTCGGCAAGGGCGACATGCTCTACCTGCCGCCCGGCTCCGCGAAGCTCACCCGCGCGCAGGGCGTGCTCATCACCGACGAGGAAATCAATCAGTGCGTGGACTTCATCGCCAAGCAGGGCAAGCCCAGCTACGAGCTGGAGATCCACAACGCCCTGCAAAAGGCGGCCGGCACCACGCCCCAAGCCTTCGATGCCGAGGAAGGCGACGGCGAAGACGAGGAACTCATCGAACAATGCATCGAGGTCATCCGCAGCGAGCAAAAGGCCAGCGTCTCGCTCCTGCAACGCCGCCTCAAGATTGGCTACGGTCGCGCCGCCCGCATCATGGACGTGCTCGAAGAACGCGGCTACGTCGGTCCCAGCAAGGGCGCCGAGCCTCGCGACATCCTCATCGACCTCGACGGCGAAGGCCACGACGGCGCGGGGCAGCACGCGGTGTAACGGGAGCGCGGACGTCGAAGTCCGCAGCCCACCTCTTGAAACCGGCTGCGGACGTGGGCATCCGCGCTCCCTGACGAGGTCACCGCTGCGCGGTCTTCGCACCGGCGGTGCCGATGCAGAAGAGGTGTTTGTCGCCGCGCAGGTAGAGCTTGCCGTCGTTGATGGCGGGGGAAGCGTAGGTGAATTCTCCGAGTTTGTTTTCTGCGACTAGTTCGTAGGTTTTGCCCGGCTTCACCACGAAGGTCACGCCGTCGTCATTGATGAAATAAACGAGGCCGTTGGCGGAGACGAGGGACGCGTGACTGCGGCCCAGTTTCTGTTGCCACATGAGTTCGCCGGTCTTGGCGAGGAGGCAGTTGGCCATGCCCGTGTCCGAGGTCACGAGGAAGTAGTCGCCTTCGCAGATGGGCGAGGGGACGTAGCCGGCCATGCTGGATTTGTTGTGATGCCAAGCCACCTGCGGGTGTTCCACCACAGGCAGGTGATAAATGCTGCCGAGGTCTCCACTGCCCGTGTGGCGCAGGCCGAGCAAGTGGTATTGCGGGAAGCCGGCGGTCAGGAAGAGCAGATCGGCGCGCTCGCTGTAAACGAGGGAGGCGACGTATTGCTCGGTGGGGCCTTTGAAATACCAGTGCTGCTTGCCGGTGTCGGGGTCGTAGCTGGCGAGGGATTTGTCGCCGGAGAGAATCATCTGCGTGCGGCCCGAGAGCTGGCGAATGAGGGGGACGCAGTAGCTGCGGGTCTTGTTGGCGCGCGGGACTTTCCAGAGCGTTTTGCCGGTGTGCTTGTCGAGTGCGGCGAGGTAGCTGTCGCCGTCGTGGTCGCCGTTCACGATGACTTTGTCGCCGTGCAGCACGGGCGAGGTGCAAAAGCCGTGGACGCTTTTGAACGCGCCGGGCCGCGCGAGCCACTGTTGCTTCCCGCTGAAGTCGTAGGCGGCGACGACCATTTCCTGCACGTCGAGGAAGGCGACGTAGATGAGCTTGCCATCGGTGGCGGGCGTGCTGGATGCGTGGCTGTTCTCGCGATGCTTCTTCTCCAGCGGCGATTTCACGACGGTCTGCTCCCAAAGCACTTTACCGCTCGTTTTGTCGAGGCAGAGGAGGCTGCGCCCCTCGGTTTCCGCGACGGCTCCAACGGTGAACAGCCGGTCGCCCCAGACGATGGGCGAGGCGTGGCCACCGGCGAGGGGTGTCTTCCACAACACGTTCTCCGTGCCGCTCCATTTCACAGGCACGTTCTTCTCCGCGCTGGTGCCGTCGCCGCGCGGACCGCGCCAGGCGGGCCAATTTTCAGCGAGGGCAGGGAGTGCGCAGGCGGCGAGGAGCAGGGCGGGCAGCAATTTCATGTGGCTGCTATGGACGGGAACGCGAGGGGCAGATTCAGGTCGAGGAAGGCGGGGAATCTATAAGGAGAGCAGGCGGGCAGGAATGGGGAGTTACCGCACCTCGCTGAGGAGTCCGCTCAAAACTCCATCGACGTCTAAATGAGTGGAAAACGAGACTTGCTCCCCCTACCGCAGCCCCTTAGGCTCGGAGCTTGTTACGCGCATTGCATGTTTTCGCAACTTAAAAGCCTGTTCTCCAACGACATCGGGATAGACCTCGGAACTGCCAATTCCTTGGTTTACGTGCGCGATCAGGGCATTGTTTTGCGGGAACCGTCCGTCGTCGCCATTCAGGCGGGGACGACCAACGTGCTCGCCGTCGGTGAGGAGGCCAAGCGGATGTTGGGCCGCACTCCCGGTAACATCCTCGCCATTCGCCCGATGAAGGATGGCGTCATCGCCGACTTCGAGATCACGGAGGCGATGCTCCGGCACTTCATTCAGAAGGTTCACCACCGCAAGTTGATCGCGCCGCGCGTGGTTGTTGCCGTGCCGTCGGGCATCACTGAGGTGGAGCGGCGCGCGGTGAAGGACTCCGCCACCCATGCCGGGGCGCGGGAAGTTTATCTGATCGAACAACCAATGGCTTCCGCCATCGGCGTGGGACTGCCGGTGCACGAACCGGCGGGCAACATGATCGTGGACATCGGCGGCGGCACCTGCGAGATCGCGATCATCTCGCTGGCGGGCATCGTGTTCAGCCGGAGCCTGCGCGTGGGCGGGGACGAGTTTGACGAGACGATCGTGGCGCACATGAAGCGCACATACAATTTGATGATTGGCGAACGGACCGCGGAGGAAATCAAAATCCGCGTAGGTTCAGCGTATCCGCTGGAGCAGGAACTCACGATGGACGTCAAGGGCCGCGATTTGAGCGCGGGACTTCCCAAGACCATCACCATCCGCTCAGAAGAGATTCGCGAAGCCTTGAAGGAACCGTTATCGAGCATCTTGGAGTCAGTTCGCATCACCCTGGAACGTTGCCCCCCTGAACTGTCGGCGGACTTGATTGACCGCGGCATTGTCATGGCCGGTGGCGGCGCGTTGCTGCGGAACATTGATCGGCTCGTCGCGCAGGAAACCGGCTTGCCGGTTCACATTGCCGATGATCCCCTGACCGCCGTGGCCGAAGGCACCGGGCGAGTCCTCCAAGAACTCGCGTTCCTCAAGCGCGTAGCTACCTCCAGCACTAGCTGACCGTTCGCCCGCATCCCTGCGGGCCATGCTGCGCAAGCCGCAATACATCGCGCTCGGAATCCTAGCGCTGCTCGGGCTGATACTTCTCAGCCTGCCCGAATCCGCGACCCAACGCGCAAAACTCGCCCTCACCGGGCTGTTCCTCCCGCTCTTCGGATTCGCGGAATCCACCCAAAGCGCCGCCCGACGCGCGGGCAATTCCGTCGTCCCCCGCGAGGACCTTGTGCGTGAGCTCGAGCAACTCCGCGCGGAGAAGCAAAAGCTGGAATTCAGCCACGCCCAAAGCCAGGAAGCCGTGCGAGAGAACGACCGCCTCCGCAAACAAGTCGGCTTTCCCGCCCGCGCTCCTTGGAAGCTCAAGCCCGCCCGCGTCATCGCCCGCGACCCCGCCAACTGGTGGCGCACCGTCTTCATTGACGTGGGTAGCAAGGACGCCGTGCGCGTGGATATGCCCGTCATCACACCCGACGGCCTCGTCGGGCGTGTGTCCGTCGTGGGGGCCACGCGCTCGCAAGTCGTGTTGCTCGGCGACCAAAACTGCCGCGTCGCCGCGAAGGTGGAGGAAACAAAGGAGAACGGCGTCGTCGTCCCCTACGCCACCGACCCCGCCATCGTGACGCTCACCTATCTCTCCCGCGGCAGCCCGGTGAAGTCCGGCCAATCCATCGTGACGAGCGGGCTGGAGCTGAAACCCGGCAACGCGGTCCTCACCAGCGGCCTGGGCGGCGTCTTCCCGGCCGGCATCCGCGTGGGCGAAATCGTGGACGTGCGCAACGTCGGCTTCGGCCTCTACCAAGAGGCGCGCGTGAAACTCGCGGTGAACCTCAACTCCCTCGACCACGTGTGGGTCGTCGCGCAATGAGCCGCCTCGAAATCATCTCCATCCTGCTCACCGCGTGGCTCGCGGTCGGCTTCGAGATTTCCTTCGACGGCTTCCGGCATTGGTTCGGCGCGCAAGTCAGCCTGCTGCCCGCGCTCATGGTTCACGTCGCGTTGTCCTCCTCGCTGTCGAGCGTCGCGTTGCTCGCCATCGTCGGCGGGTTGGCGCACGACTCCTTCTCTGCGAATCCGCTGGGCGTCACGACCCTCGCGCTGGCCTTCACTGGGACCCTGCTCCACTTCAAGCGCGACCTCGTCCTGCGCGATCAAGTTTATGCGCAAGTGCTGATGGGCTTTCTCGCCAGCTCACTCGTGCCCGCGGGGGTCGTGCTCGCGCTAATGAACACGCAGCAGCCCGTGCCGCTGACGGCGCGCTTGGCCGCGCAGTGGTTCGTGATGGCGGCGGGCGGAGCGGTGGCCACGCCGCTGATCTTCCGCATCTTCAAACATCTGAACCGCTGGTTCAGCTACCAGCCGCTCCCGGAATCGCACTACCGCGCCACGCGGCAAATCAAGCGGACATGATTCTCGCCACAAATGGACACAGATAAGCACAGGTTCAAAACGGAGAAACGCCACGAACTGGCGGGCCACGGAGCACACCTCCGCATCTGTGCCCATCGGAGTGCATCTGTGGCTTCCCAGTCCCCTGCCTGATGCTCCAATTCGCCCCCATCAAGCAACCCGACACGCAACTCCGCGTGGTGACGCTCGTGCTTGTAGCGGGCTTCTGTGTGCTCCTGGGCGGGCTGTGGTATGTGCAGGTGTTTTCCTCGAAGAGGTTCGCCGACAGCCTCGAAGATCAGGCCGTCCGCTCCGTGCGGATACCGGCGGTGCGCGGGAAGATTCTTGACCGGAACGGCCAGCCCTTCGCTGAGAACCGACCGACCTACAACATCGAGCTTTACCTCGCCGAGTTGGGCAAACACTTCCGCGCGGAATACCTGCGGCTCCGGCCCGCCGGCGCGCGCCTCACCCGCAGCGAGCGCGAGGCGATGGAGTGGACCGCGCGCTACCATGTCGTGAGTAACATCACCACGCAGGTGGGGGACTGGCTCCAGCAGCCGCAGGTGATTGACGAGAAGAAATTCCAACGCCACTACAACGAGGTCCGCGCGCTGCCCATTTCCATTCTGCAAAACCTTACTGCGGTGCAAGTCGCGCGCTTCGCCGAGCGCCCCGGCGTCTTCCCCGGCCTGGATCTGGAAATCCAGCCGCTGCGCGTTTACCCGCACGGCTCCCTCGCCGCCCATGTGCTGGGGATGCTGCACACGGACAACAGCTCGCAAGAGGAGGAGGACTCCTTCTACCACTACCGCTTGCCGGACTGGAAGGGCATGACGGGCATCGAAGGCATCTTCGACGCGCAGCTCCGGGGCCTCGCGGGGACCAGGTCCATGACCGTGAACCGCCTGGGCTACCGCGAGCACGAGACGGTGCTGCGCACGCCCGAGCCGGGCGACAATCTCGTGCTCACGCTCGACTTCAAACTTCAGCAAGCCGTCGAGCGCGCGCTGGTCACCCCGATGTTTGGCGCGCAGACGCGCGGCGCGGCGGTGGTGTTGGACGTGCAGACGGGCGATGTGCTGGCGCTGGCCTCCGCCCCGGCCTTCGAGCCGGCTGAGTTCATGGGCCGCATCTCGAATGAGCACTGGACCAACGTGCTGAACCATCCCATCCAGAAGCCGCTGCTCAACCGCGCCACCCAAGAGAACTACCACCCCGGCTCCATTTTCAAGATGCTCACCGCACTGGCGGCGCTCGAAATGGAGGCGCTCGATCCCAAGCTGATTTTCAACGTCGAAGCCGACCCCGAGCGTCCAGGCAGGGGCTGCATCCACATCGGAAACCGCAAGATCAAGGACACCGTCGCGCACGGCCCCTACAACTTCAAAAAGGCGCTGGTCCACTCCTCGAACTCCTATTTCATCCACCACGCGCTCAAGCCCGGCGTGCTCCAAAAGATGATCATGCTCGGCGAGAAATTCCACCTAGGCGAGCGCACGGGTCTCTTGCCACGCCAGGAGACGGCGGGTGAATTCCCTGACCAGACCGACCTCGTGCGTCGCTGGCAGCCGGGCGACACCGCGAACCTTGCCATCGGCCAAGGCAAGGTCTCCGTCAGCCCGCTGCAAATGGCCGTAATGATCGCGGCCATCGCAAATGGCGGGAAGGTCTTCAGCCCGCGCCTGGTCCTGCGGATCGAGCCGAGCGACCCGCAGTTCGGCGAGCAGGGCACCGCGTATCCGCCCAGCCTGCGCGACGAACTCGGAGTGAAGCCGGCGAACCTCCGGCTGATACACGAGGCCATGCTCGCCGATGTGGAAGAGGTCGGCGGCACTGGCCGCGATGCGAAGGTGGACGGCCTACAAATTGGCGGTAAGACCGGCACGGCGGAGGTCGAACACGGTGGCAGGGTTGTAGACAAGACCACGTGGTTCGCCTCCTTCGCGCCGGTGGAGCGCCCCAAGTGGGCGGTCGTGGTGATGGTGGAGAGCGGTGCCTCCGGCGGAAAAACCTGTGCCCCCGTGGCCAAGAAAATTTACGAAGCGCTCCAGAAGCGCGAGCGCGAAAGCGGGCAGAAACCGGCCGCCCTCGCCGGCTTAAACTGATGAACTTGCGAACGACAATTGAGAGCGAGAATCGCAGCGCCCCGTTCGGGGTAACGCGCGCTGGCTGGTCCCGATCCCTCTTTGTCCGTCCCCGCTCTTTGGCCTCCGCCGCCTGATGCTCGCCCGCCCCAACCTCTCGGAGAAGCCCGCCCGCATTCACTGGGTGCTGCTCTGCGCATTGCTGGGGCTGATGGTGTTGGGTGTGCTCTTCATTCACAGCGCTCGTTACGCGACGGAGTCCGGCTCCGGCGTGCCGTGGTTCAAGCAGTATCACGTCAAACAAATCGCCTACTACATCCTCGGAACGGTGGCGATGGCCGGGATGTGCGTCATCCCCTACCAGACTCTCGCCCGCTGGTCCTACGTCGCCTACTGGGGGAGCATCCTCCTGCTCGTGCTCGTGCTCATCCCACACATCGGAGCTATGCGCTTCGGCGCGCGGCGGTGGATCGACCTCGGCATCTTCCAACTCCAGCCCTCGGAGATTGCAAAAATCGCCTTCATCCTCGCGCTGGGAAATTTCCTCGCTCGCCCGTTGGACGAGTTGAAGCTCACGGGCAATTTCTGGAAGTCGCTGGCGATGCTGGGACTGCCCTTCGCGCTCATCCTCGTGGAACCGGACCTCGGCTCGGCACTGGTGCTCATCCCCACCGGCTTCGTGATGATGTATGTGGCCGGCATCCCGGCGAAGTATCTGCGGCGTTTCGTCGGCGGCTCGGCGCTCATCGTCGTATTGATCCTCGTGGATGTGCTCTTCGCGCCGCCGAACTGGCGCGTCAAGTTGGAGGACTACCAACGCCGCCGATTGCTCGTTTATTTCGGCATGGAATACAAACATTTCGCTCCGCCCAACGCCACGGCGGCGGAGCTTCAGAAGGCCCGCACCCAGGAGCGCAACGACTCTTACAATGTCGAACAAGCGCTCATCTCCGTCGGCTCCGGTGGGCTGACGGGCAAGGGCTGGCGGCAAGGAACCCAGAACGTCTTGGGCTACCTGCCGCGCGCCGTGGCACACAACGACTTCATCTTCTCCGTGCTTGCCGAGGAGAGTGGATTCGTCGGGAGCATGGTCGTGCTCTCGCTCTATGCGGTGATTCTGTTCGCCGGAATCAGAATCGCCGGCCAGGCGCGTGACCGCCTGGGCAAAATGATGGCGGCGGGGGTGGTAGCACTCCTGTTCAGCCACATGTTCATCAATATCGGCATGAACATCCGTTTAATGCCCGTCACGGGCGTGCCACTGCCGCTGTTATCATACGGCGGGACTTCAGTGATATGCACGCTGGTCGCTGCGGGCCTTCTCCAAAACATCTACCTGCATCGCAGGTCCTACTAAACATGAGCAACCGTTTCTCCAACCGCCGTGGCGGCACCCGCCACTTCCGCCCCACCGGCGGCCTCAACCCCAACGCCAAACCAGACGCCGCGGCCGCCAAGGCCCGCCTCGCCGCCATGGGCGGCCCGCAAATCAGCGGTGACGACACCGTCTTTTCCCGGGCGCGCCACGAGCACGAAATCCGCCGCTCCGAAAACCTCGCCGCCGGCCTCCCCGCCGAAGGCGAAACCCACCCCATACAGAAACCCGCCGGCCGCCACGACTACCGTGAGCCGAACCTCGAAACCCCCGAAGAAGTCGAGGGCGATCCAGAAGGCGACTTCAAACCCGTCGAGGTCAAGGAACGCCCCAAAGGCCTCATTGCGACCCTCAAGCACGCCGCTCAAAAAGTCGTCACCAAGGTCAAGAAGCTGATGAAGCCGGAGAAGAAGGTGCACAAAGAAGTCATCATCAACTCCGAGTCCCTCGAGACCCGCGTGGCCGTCAGCGAGGACGGACGCCTCGAAGAGTTCACCATCGAACGCACCACTGAGGAACGCCTCGTGGGCAGCATCTATAAAGGCAAAATTCGCAACCTCGAAGACGGCTTGAAGGCCGCCTTCGTCGACATCGGCTTCGAAAAGAACGCCTTCCTCCACTACTGGGACATCGTCCCCAGCAGCCTCGACAGCGGCGTCGAAATCGTCGAACGCGAGAAGAAAGCCCCGGCTAAAGACGCACCCCCAGTGAAGGTCCCGGAGAAACCCAAAGTCACCCAGAAGGACATCCCCAAGCTCTACCCCAAGGGCAGCGAGATCATCATCCAAGTCACCAAAGGCCCTATCGGCACCAAAGGCCCGCGCGTCACCACCCACATCGCCCTGCCCGGCCGCTACCTCGTCCTCTTGCCCAACTCCGACCAGTCCGGCATCTCCCGCAAGATCGAGCAAAGCGAGGAACGCCAGCGCCTCAAGAAAATCGTCCGCAAGATCAACATCCCCGACGGCATGGGCGTCATCATCCGCACCGCCGGCGAAGGCCAGCAGGAGCGTTACTTCGTCCGCGATCTCGCCTTCCTCCTCGAAGAGTGGAAGGCCGTCCAGGAGCGCATCAAGACCCAGCCCCTCGCCACCTGTGTCTTCCAGGAGCCCGACCTCATCGAACGCACCGTGCGCGACTTCCTCACCGAGGACGTGGAGCGCATCGTCATTGACGACAGCAAGCAGTTCGAGCGCATGCAGGCCATGATTGGCAAGATCTCCAAGCGCTCCATCGGCAAGGTGAAGCTCTACAACGAGCCCCAACCCGTCTTCGACCGCTTCGGCATCAGCCGCCAGCTCGAAGCCACCTTCTCCCGGCAAGTCTCCCTCAAGAGCGGCGGTTACCTCGTCGTGGACGAGACCGAAGCCCTCGTTGCCATTGACGTCAACACCGGCAGCCACAAGAGCAAAGAGCCGGACCGCGACAAAGAGCAGACCATCACCAAGGTCAACCTCGAAGCCGCCGAAGAAATCGCCCGCCTCCTACGCCTACGCAACCTCGGCGGCCTCATCGTCCTGGACTTCATTGACATGCGGCACCGCCGCGACCAGCAAGCCGTCTATCAGCGCGTCAAAGACGGCCTGCGCCGCGACAAAGCCAAGACCCACATCCTGCCCATCTCCCAGCTCGGCCTCATGGAGATGACCCGCCAGCGCCACACCGAGAGCATCCGCGCCACCGTCTACGAGGACTGCGCCTACTGCAAAGGCCGAGGCAAGGTGAAGAGCGCCCTGACCATGAGCGTGGAAATCCAGCGCAAGCTCCAGGAAATCCTCAAGAAACGCCCGCGCGACGAGAGCGACTTCCAGCTCCGCATCGTCTCCCACTCCACCGTGTTGGACCGTCTGCGCAAGGAGGACGAGAAAATCCTCATCGAGATGGAGAAAAAATTCTTCGGCAAGCTCACCTTCCGCGCCGACCCCGCGTTCCACGCCGAGCAATACAAAATCCTCAACGCCATCACCAACGAGGAGCTCGGCACCAGCGCCGCCTGAGCCAGAGTTACCCGGCCCCACCGGGAGGAGCGCGGGGAACGCCCCCGCGCTCCAGATCTACCGCCGCCATCAGAGCAGATGGCGGCGGTAAATCTCCTCCAACCGGTCCAGCATCATCTCCACAGTGTGCTCGCGCTCCAGCAGCACGCGGCCTCGTTCGCACATGGCTTGAGTCGTGGCCTTGTCGCTCAGAGCCTCGCGGAGCGCGGCAGCTAGGCTGGCGGCATCGTCCGGAGCGCACAGCCGCCCGGTCTCGCCCGGGCGGATGATGGACGGAATGCCGCCCACGTTGCTGGCGACCACCGGCGTCTTCGTTGCCAAAGCCTGCAAGCCCACCTGCGGAATGGCCTCGTGCAACGAGGGAATTGCCAGCACATCGAGCGCGCGCAGGATGGCTGGCACATCGTCCCGCTGCCCGGCGAACAGCACGCACTTGGACAAACCCAGTTCGACCACGCGCCGCTCCAGCGCCGCGCGGTTCGGACTGTCGCCCACCACCACACAGCGCACGGGGAACCCTTGGTCGGCCAGTTGCTTCATCGCCTCGAAGAGCACCGTGTGCCCCTTGGCGTGACGGATCACTCCGATGATGCCCACCAGCGGTCCGCCCGCCTCCGCTGTGAATTCAAACGCAGCCTTCGCCCCCTCGGGAGAAAACTTCTCCACATCCACGCCGGTCGGAATGGCGCTCACGCGGTCTGCGGACAAGTGAAACAGCGCGCGGAAGTCCGCCGCGACCTTGGGACTTGTAGTGATGAGATGGTCCGCGAGCGTCGCGTAAACGTGCCGGCTCAACGCGGGGTTCGCCACCGGCACATCAAAGTGTCGCGAGCGGATGACCAGCGGCGTGCGCGCCAATCGCGCGGCCAGTCCGACGATCCAGCCATCCCGCGAGCTGTGGGTGTTGACCACATCCGCGCGGAAAGCCCGCAACCAGCGCGCGGTCCGCACCACCTCGAAGGGAAAGGCCCACCGCTTCTCCGCCACCGTCGCCCGCGCCAGCCCATGCCGCGCCGCTTCTGAAAAGATCGTGGCCTGCGCCGGTGCCAGCAAGCCCACCGTGTGTCCGCGCGCGCGGAAGCCCAGCAGCTCCGCCATGACACGCCGCTCCTGCCCGCCCCAGCCCAACGAGGCCTCGGAGTGGACGATGCGCCAAGGTTGATGGGATGCGCCAGCCATGCGACCCGAGACTAGGCAAATGCGTTTCGCGTTGCGAGCGGATGAAATGAACCGGGCGTGAAGCCTGCCAGTGCGGGGCAATTTTGGATTCGTCAACCTGGTGGTAGGCGATTACAAGCAGTCCCTGTCGTGCGACTGCTGTTCCTGAAACCCAAACACATCGGTGATGCGCTGTTGCTCACGCCCACACTGATGGCCGTCAAGGCGGGCTATCCCGAAGCCGTCATCTGGGTGCTGGTGAGGCGGGGCACGGAATCCATCTTAGCGGGCTGCCCAGCGATCGATCGCGTCGTCACCACCGCCTCTGCGGAAGCGAAGGGACGGCGGATCTCTGCTCTCCTCGATGACCTGCGGCTCGTGCGCGAGTTGCGGCAGCAACGTTTCGATTTTGCGTTTGAGTTAAGCGACAGCGATCGGGGGCGCTGGCTGGCTTGGGGGAGTGGTGCCATTCAACGGGTTGCCACGCGCTGCTACACGCGGCTCAATTGGATCGCACGCCGGTCCATCACCCGATTTTCCGACACTGATTGGCTGCGCGGACACCGGGTGGAGAAGGACTTCGCGCTAGTGACTGAAGTGCTTCCCCTGTCGCTACCCTTGCCGCCGCTGGCCTTCCGCCAGGAACGGAGAGTGGAATGGCCGCCCGCCGCTGCAGTGCGCGAGTTCGCGATCCTGCATCCCGGCACTCGGTGGCTGCGAAAACAATGGCCATTGGAAAACTGGGTTTCGCTGGGCCGACTGCTCCAGTCGCGGAACCTGGCGCTCGTGATCAGCAGCGGCCCCGATGCGGAGGAGCGGGAGACCGCCCGCCAGTTGCAAGCCGCGCTCGGCCCCACCGTGTTGAACACGGACGGGCAAGCCTCGTGGGCGCAACTCGCCGGCTTGCTGGGACGCGCGCGGCTCTTCGTGGGCGTGGACACGGCGGCGATGCATCTGGCCGCCGCGTGCCAGTGTCCCACGGTGGCGCTCTTCGGTCCCTCGGTGGTGCATTTCTGGCGGCCGTGGCAGGTGGCCCACCGGGTGGTGCTGGCGGAGGGCGCGCGCGCGGCCCAGCAGGAACCGGATTACCTGACGCGGGTCGCGGAGTTGTCTACGCAAGCCGTGGCCGTGGCTGACGTGCAGGCCGCGTGTGAAGAGTTGCTCAATGCGCCCGCAACCCGAACGAAGTGATGCGTTATCTGAGTCTCAATTTTGGCGACGAACACTGCGCGAGCGCGTGGTTCCGCATCCACGCCTTTCGTCCGGCGCTTCAGGCGCTCGGGATGGAAGTGGAGGCCGTGGCCGCCGACACATTCACGCGCTGGGATGAGCTCGGCGACTACGACGGGGTGATCGTGCAGAAAAAACTACTCTCCGGCGCACGGGTCCGCGCGGTCCGGCGGCGGGCACGGCGGCTGGTCTTCGACATTGATGACGCCATCTGGCAGCCGCAGCGGCGGGCGCATTATTGGTTCACCCGCCTGCGCACGAACTTCCGCCTGCGGCGCATCGTGGCGGCGGCGGATTTATGCTTGCCTGCCAACGAGGTGCTCGCCGCGCATCTGCGTCCGTGGGCCAGGCAGCTCACGGTCTTTCCCATGGCGCTGGACACGGCGACGTGGCGACCGCGCCTCCGGGCGGAGGACGCCACCGTCCGCCTCGGCTGGTCCGGTGCGCCGGGCAACCTGCGTTATCTGGAGGCAATCGAGCCGGCGTTGCTCACCGTGTTGGCGCAACAACCACAGGCGCGGCTCGTCGTGCTGTGCGGCGAGCGGCCCCGCTTCACGCGCCTCCCGTTCGAGCACATCCCGTGGCAACCGGGCGGTGAGCCGACGGCCGTGGCGTCGTTTGATGTGGGCTTGCTGCCACTGGAGTCGACGCCTTTCGCAGCCGGCAAGTCGCCCATCAAAGGGCTCCAATACTTGGCGTGCGGCATCCCGGTGGTGGCGACGCCACTGGCGGCCACGCGCGAACTTTTCCAAGGCAGCGACGCGGCCCGCTTCGCCACTTCGCCGGGGGAATGGGCTGGCGAACTCACGGCGCTGGTGACCGATGCCGCGCTGCGCCGGGCGCGCGGCCAAGCGGGACGCGCGCTGTTCGAGGCGCGTTACGAACTGTCCCGGCAGGCGTCCGTGCTCCACCGGCTGTTGGCTGGAATCTCCCCGTCCACGTAAATTTCATCATGCACCGACGCGAGCGATGTTCTGTCTGCGAAGCCCCGGCAGCCCCGCCGTTGCTGTCCATCCCTTACACGCAGCCGGACCTCCAGGCATTTCTGAAACGCATCGGCTTCGGGCTGCCGAAGGAGTGGTTTGCCGATATCCCGTTCCAAGTCCACGCGTGCGCCCGGTGCGGCGGTTTGTTTCAAGCCTGGGTGTTGGAGGAAGCCCAGCTCCCGCAGTTGTATGGCTGTAACGACGCCGCATCGCGGTTGCCCACCGACCTCTCGCTGCCCGCCCTCGTCCACCTCGCCCAAGATGCCCTGCTGATGCGGAGGTTGCTCCCGGCGCCGCGTCCGCAAGTGCTCGATTACGGAATGGGCTGGGGCCGCTTCGCGTTGTTGGCGCAAGCGTTTGGCTGCGACGTCTCGGGCGTGGAAGTGTCCACCACCACCCGTGCGCACGCGCAACGCCACGGGATCACCGTGCTGGAGGAGGCGGCGCTGGCTCCGGCGAGCTTTGACTTCGTGCTCGTGGATCAAGTGCTCGAACACGTCAGCGAGCCGGCCCCGATGTTGCGTCGGCTCGCAGCGGCGTTGAAACCCGGCGGCCTGTTGTTGGTGGGCGTGCCCGGCCATCGGACACTCGCCGAGCGCCTCGCCCGAGCCGACCAGCAACCCGCGTTGCTCGCACAGCTCACCGACCGCGATTGGGACGCGTTGTGCCCGACAATTCATGTGAACTTGTTCAACACCGCGAGCCTCCGGGCGCTGGGGGAACGCGCGGGCCTGCGAGTTTTCCGGCCGCCGTTCTGGACCGCCGTGGGCGCGGGGATGCTGTGGGACCAACCGCGCCAGTGGAGCCGGACGGCGCGGCTTGCGTGGAAATACGCACACGGCACCGGCACTCGACTTTGGTTTCAACGCCCTGCCTAGCATTGCGCCGACGGGTCGCTTGTGGCTCTCTGAGGGGAGTTCCGAATACGATGAAGACCCACGCCACACCGCTCTCACAATGGCCGCTGCACAAGCGACTCGCGCTGCCTTTCCAAGCCCGGCTGCGCCGCGCGCACCGGTTGTTCCGGTCGTTCCCGGCCTGTCCTTACGAAACGTTTCTGGATGTGGGTGCCTACGAAGGCGAGTTCACGGATAGCCTGCTCGCCTACTTTACGCCGCAGCACGTCTGGCTGGTAGAGGCCGATCCTGACCAAGCGGCCGCGTTGCAAAATAAATTCGCCGCCGAGCCTCGCTGCCACGTCATCCCAGCGGCGGTGACGGACCGTTCTGGCACAGTGGAGTTCCGGGTGAACGAGCACCGACCTTCCAGTTCGTTGGTGCCCATCGCCGCGCAGACCGAGGGAATTTTCAACAAATCCATGAGCGAAGCACGGATCGTTCGTGTGCCGGCGGTTTCGCTGGATGATTTGTTTCAGCAACACAAGTTGCCGGTCATTGACCTGATGAAGGTGGACATCCAAGGCGCGGAGCGGCTGCTGATCGCTGGCGGCCAGCGCGCGCTGACGCAGGTGCGGCAGCTCTTCGTCGAGGTCTGGTTCGAGGAATGTTATCGCGGGGCGGCGCTCTTCCCGGAACTGCACAATCTCCTGACGCCGCTGGGTTTCAAACTCCGCTCCTTCCACGAGTTCCGCAAAGGCCCGGATGGAAACTTGGTTTACACCAACGCGCTCTACGTGCAGCCGGGCTTACTGGCGCGGGCTTGCTCGCACTCCCATTCGTAGTAAGCGATGGGGTCGGTGAAGCGCCACTCGGGATCACGCTTGAGGCGGCCGCGAATGAGATGCTTGGCCGTGCGGGTCAGCCGGGGCAGACCTAGTGACTGCGCGAGCTTCCGGCGTGCGCGACTGAAGGCGGATGGAACGGTGGGGCACCGGGCTTGGATGGTGGCACGGATGACTGCTTGGACAGAATCAGGTTGGTCCTCGAGCGCGCGTTTCCATTCCTTTAGTTCGGGGCTCATGTCCACGCCGAAGGCCATTGGCGCGAGCATCCATTCGTAGCATTCGACGAAGTATTTGGTCCAATTGAGCTCGTGCCGTTGGAGGCGTCCGCCGACTTTGGCGCGGAGGCGCAGGAAGTCGTTAAAGATACAGCCCGGCACGTTGATACACTTGATGGGAACATGGTCGTAGGTGTCGCCTTCGCCACCGGGAAGCAGGCGGAGAAACTGCCGACCGGATTCTTTTTTGAGCGAAAAGCTCCGGCCGTTGCTGTGTTGGCTGGAGACGAACAGGACGAGCGGGCTTTTGATGACGCACACGGCATCCGTCTCGTTGAGCAGTAGGAGCCCCAGCACGACATCTGGCGAGACCGGGTGGAAGAGCCGGCGCATGGGGCCGGCTTGGATCCGGTCGAGGATAGAGCGGCGGAGGCAGGCGAGTTGGGGCAGGGGTAGGGTGTTTTTGTAGCTTTGGTGCAAGTCCCCGAGGAAGCCCGCGAGCAGTTTGTCGGAACTTACCATCGTGACGGAGCCATCGCCTTTCCCCCGCCGGATGCGGGGCGGTTGGGATTCATCGTCGAAGCTATCGCTTGTCCAGCGCAGCACTTCGGGCTTGAAGCGTTCGATGTGGGCGGAGAGTTGCGCGAGGGCGGTGGACTTGAGCATCTGCTTGTCTTCGAGGACGAGCAGGTATTCGCCCTTTGCTTCGGCTGAGGCGCGTTCCCAGTTGTCCTGCATGTTCAAGCCGCCGGTGCGGACATAGCGCAGACGGGCGTCGGTAAAGGCGGCGACGGCTTGCCGGGTGGCGTCGCCATCATCGTTGTCGGCGACGATGAGTTCAAAGTCCGGGCAGGTCTGGGCCAGCACACTGCGGATAGCGTGGCCCACGATGAAGCTGCGGCCCTTCGTCGGCACGACGATGCTGAAGAGCGGGAATCTCACTGCGGACAGGAGTGGGCCAATACGCGTTTGAAGGTCTGGCAGACGCGTGCGACTTGCTCGCGGGTGAGGTTCAAAGCCGACGGGAGATTGATGGCGCGCGGGCTCAATGCGTAGCTGATGTGGTTCCGTGCCCGAGCGGCGGCGGCTTGCGGCTGCTGCGCGTAGGCGGGCAGGCTGCTCAACGGGTGGAAAAACGGGCGGCAGTCAATGCCCTCCGCGGAGAACCGTTCCATCAGGTGCTCCTTCTTCAAACCAAACCGTTCGTCCAGAACTGCCGTGACCATCCAGTAGGTATTCTTCGTGCCGGGAGCTTCGTGGTTGAGCGTGAGGCCGGGTATGCCTGCGAGCTCCTCGGCATACCAAGCGAAGATCTCACGCTTCCGGGAGATGAGTTCTTCCACGCGCTCCATTTGGGCAGTGCCCAGCGCTGCTTGCATGGAGCTCATCTTGTATTTGTAGGCGACTTCGGTGTTGTGGAAGAGCCGGTCGCCCGGCGGCCGGCCGTGGTCGCGCAGGAACAGGGCGCGGGCACGAATCGCATCGTCATCGGTCACGAGCATTCCACCCTCGCCGGTTGTGAGGGTTTTGGAACCGTGGAAACTGAACACGCCGGTCAGGCCGAAGCTGCCCGCTCGCCCGCCATTGAACTCGGAGCCGATGGATTCCGCCGCGTCTTCAATGATTGGGATGTTGTGCTGCGCGGCTACGGCGCTGATAGCGTCCCAGTCGGGCATATTGCCGTAGAGATTCACGGGGATGACGGCCTTCGTGCGTGGGGTGATGCACGTCTCGAACGACCTTGCGTCCAGACACCACGTGCGCGGGTCAATGTCGGCGAAGATCGTGGTCGCGCCCACATACGTGATGGGGGCTGCGGAGGCGATCCATGTGCAATCGGGGACGATGACTTCATCGCCGGGACCAACCTTGAGCGCGAGGAGCGAGAGGTGAATGGCCGCAGTGCAGTGGGGCAGGGCGATGGCGTGCTTCACACCAACGTATTCGGCGAAGATGCACTCGAAGCGTTCGTGCCACACGTTGGCGTTGCCATACCACGCATTCGTCACCGCGTCGGTAACGTAGGCGATCTCCTTCGCGGTGATCGAGGGGCCGGAGACGGGGATGCGTTCCATGTTCAGTCCGCGATGCAACGAAGGTAGCCGCCGGGTGCGACGGTGATGAGAAGTTTGCTTTCCAGATCTTTGTCCACGGCGAAGCGGGAATTGGTCTTCAAAAACTCCCGGACGGCGGTCTTCGGGTTATCGCCTTTTTTCCATGGGCGGTTGACTATCAGATCGTCGGGCATGTCCTCTACCAGCGTGTCAAAAACCACGAGGTAGCTGCCGCGACGGACCAAGGGGGAGTAAAGTTGGAGTTCGCGCAATACGTGGGAGTGCGTGTGGTTTGAGTCCAACACCACGAGGACCGGGCCTTGGCCATCCACGAGCGCGCGGACTTGCTCGGCGGTGTCGGCTTCGACGGAGGAACCTTGCACCAGACGGATGCGCCGGGACATGGGGTGGTTCTCGATCTCGACCCGATTGTGAGGGCGGATGTCAATGTCCACTCCCACAACGAGCCCGTCCCCGCCGAGCAGTTCCAAGAGGGATGCGTAATAGATCAATGAGCCGCCGTGCGCGACGCCCGTTTCAACGATCCGTCGCGGCCGGATACTCCAGATGATTTCCTGCATGGCCACCATGTCCTGCGGGAATTGAATGATGGGGCGTCCCATCCAAGTGAAGTTGTAGGCATACTTGTGGCGGGTGATCTCCCGGAGCCAGATGCGGGAGAGCGCCTGCAGGTCTTCATCAGCGCGCAGGCCTGCGATGTTGGCGCTGACTTCGGCAAAAAATTTGGCTACTTCACTCATGTGTTTTCAAAAAATCACGCCACGGTATGGTGCCCGAGGCGATGACTCGCGCCCCAGCTTTCCCTTCGTTTGCGATCAGGTCGAGCGCGGAAACAAACGGAGTAAACTCTCCGTGCTTTTGCGGGTAAGGCAGCTTGCGATAATCCAGATACTCGACGCACACACTGTGCCGCTCGAACAAGTCGTGATCCAGATAGCGCCGCGCCCCGTGGCCAGTGAGATACTTGGTGCCTCCCAAATGCCGCACCACCGCTAGCACGCGGGCGGAACTCTCCCCGGGGATGTCCATCTTGGAAGACCAGTGGAATTCCAACGGCCGGTCGAAGCCAAAGTAGCTGTGGACTGCCAATTGGCTGCGCGCGGCCAGTTCGCCGATATTCTCGGCTGGTTGCTGATAGACGGATTCCACCAGAGCCAGCATCTCTTCGCGGAACGGGGCGTCGGCGTAGGCGCGGCGGAGCATCGCAAGGTGGGCAGCGTGCCAGTCCTTCCGGTCATCGGGCCTGACCTCGAGGATGCGCTGGCCCAGTTTCAATTCGCGCAATGGCACAGTGAGCCATTGCGGACCTTGGGCGGTTTTGACCTGCACGCGATTGGTAAAGCTTCCTTTGGAGAACTGGACGTCGTCGTAATGCACGTAGGCGTCCGCGAGGCGCATTTGCTCGAGCATCCCGACCCACGGGAAGAACATCGGCTGGGAAATGACAACGGTCTTCACAGGAGCTCCAGTCCCGGCCGCTGAAATGCCCGGAGGCCGTCCAGGTAGCGGGGATTTGTGAGCGTGGGATTGAGGCGGTCATTCATCGGCCAGCCCGGGCGCAGGATTGGTCGTCCTTCTTGCCAATCGAGCCGGCCATGTTCGATCAATTCGATCGCCACCAACAGCAACGCAGTCTTCTGCAAAAAGGAAACGTGTTGCCCGTCCTCGGCCGTCCATTCGGGCCGGAGCGGCTGGCAAACTTGGGCGACGATTGGGCCGGCATCCATCCGCTCATCCGCCGCATGCAACGTCGCTCCCAAGAAGCGCGCACCGTCCGCCTGCGCGCGTGCCACGGCCCGCAAACCCGGATACGCTGGCAGCAAGGCGGGGTGAACATTAAGCAACCTCTGCCCGCCCACCAAAGGCGGACCCACTAGCCGTGAAAAAAACATCACTACCAGATCGCACCCGCCATCGCGGTTTAAGCATTCGTGCGCTGTCGTGGAGAAACTCGGCTGATCCTGCCAAGGAATCCGGATACACTCCAACCCCAGCCGTTGACACCCTTGCTCCACACCGCATGGCCGGTCTGTGACCACGCGAAATTCAACATGACGACAAATCTCCGCCGCCGCCAACGGGGCGCTGCCTCCGGCCGAACATATTATTCCAATCCGCACGATGCTATGATGCTCTTGGCTGTAACCAGCGGGTCTCAACCCAAAAAGAATTCCAACTCTCGACCTTGAAAGAGGGGGGATTCAGCTAAGTTGCGAGCGATGGTTGGGTTCAAGCCGACGTAAATTGTCCGCACTTCTGGCGGCAAGGCTGCCGGTGGTAAAATGGGTTTGCCCAGCAGCGTGTGTTTCTGGCGGTGGGGATTTTGATCCAAGAAGCAAACGATCCGCTCAGGTTCTCGCAGGCAGCTCGCGATGCTGGTGCCGTAGAATCCCGAGCCGTAAATGGCCGTCGGGCCGCGTGTGACGGTGCGCTTTTCGAATGCGGTCACAGCGTTGGCGTATGCTCCCCAATATCGGCCCAGCTCTGCGGATTGCTCGCGTAGCGCAGTTCGTTCCGTAGTTGCAATGGCCAACGGCTCCACACGCTCGATCTTGCGCGCTACCATCACCCAGGCGCTGTTGTGGACGGAGGCGTCCACGAGATCTGCATGGAGTCCAGCCCGCGCCAGAAGTGTTTGCAATGAAGCTCTCGAAAAATGGTTCACGTGATCTGCCACCACAAAGTCTGCTGGGTTAGCGTAGGTGTTTGGCACGATGCCGTAAAATGCCCCGCCGGGCCGGAGCAAGCCCGCCACCGAATGCATGAATTCTTGCGGCCGCGACGCGTGCTCCAGGGCGAAGAAGGAAGTTACCAGGTCGAAACTTTCCCTCCACGATGGCGGCGTTGTGTGGACGGCCCAATTACCTTCGGGCAGGAACCTTCGCCAAAACGGCTCGTAAAGCTCGCTGACATCGAAGCAATGCGGCGACACATCCGGCCTTCGTTCGCACAATGCGCGCAACGTGCTGCTCTTGGCGCACCCATAGTCTAGCACCCGCGCCCCGGCAGACGGCGAAGCGAGGCGCAACAGCGTCTCCACCTGATGTTCCGTCCGAAACACCCTCCGTCCGTCCGGTAGCGTGGCATACAGTTGGTCCTCATCTTCGGACGCGATCAGGATTTTGTAGTCTTGGTTGTAATAAGCTGGCAGATCGTCCAGCACCCCGCTTTGAAGATGGCCGCACCGGTCACAAAAATGCACCGTTACCCCATGGGGCCGCACTTCGCACAGGGAAGTGACGGAGCGCGGCTGGGGCGAGCGATACAGCGGTTTTCCCAACTCCCAGTCACATACAACGCAGTTATTCATGGGAGCTCGTTCAGTCGACGATCACTTCGGGATGCACGTCACGGATGCTTTTCCCCGCTGCGAACGACCCTACCCAGTGCAGTCGCCGTCCCGTGGCCTCGCGGAAATTGAAGTAGCGTATCTGCATCGTCCACCGGGATCTCTTGCCCCGGTTGAAGCCCGACGCGTGCAGGTTCAGAAAGTCTATGATCAGTAGGTCTCCTGTCTCGACCAGCGCCTCGACTTTCCGATAGCGCGCCAGCCGCTCCGCCTCGTTGTGCAATCGCAGCGCGTAAGTGCCGGTTTTTTCCGGGTGATCCGGGTCGCGACTCAACATAGGCGCTATCCCTTCCCGATGCGATGCGACCGCGATTTGCAAAGGCCCCAGATCGTCTGTCACCGGCACCAACGATGACCAAAAAACCAGTCCATCAATGCTGCGGAATTGGCTGGGGTAGTCTTGATGCCAGTTCGCCCGGAATTTCTCCTCAAACGGGTTGTCTATCCGGATGCCATAGCCGCCAGCAGCCACACCCGGCAAATCTGACTTCCGCAACTGCGCCAGCAGCCTGTCATGCCGTTCCTCACACACCAGCCGTAGGAACGCCGGGATTTGCTTCACAGCATCGTAGATCACCCCGCCCAGCTTCCGGTCATGCGCGATAATCTCCTGGTAGCCAGAATCAAAAGTGGCCGCCGAGAACGGCGCCTGACAAATAGGTAAGCCGTGGTCTTGGATCAGGATGCCAATGATTCGGTGGATGTCCCGCTGGATCGGCTCCAGTTGGCGCTTCCAGTCATAGAAGCCCCGCAAGATCAGGAAACCGTCGCGGTAGAACTGCTCTACTTCTGCGGTGGTCAGCAAGTCCGGTTGTCGTTCGTCACTCATAAGTTCACGGCCATCGTGCATGATTTTGGTCGCGCTCGCTCAAGCTGGCAATAGCCGCTAAGGGCCACGCGATCCCAAACGCCGGATCATCCCACCGCACCCCTCGACTGCTAGCCGGATGATATGCGCCTGCGATCTGGTAGAAAACCTCCGTGTCGTCCGCGAGCGTTTGGAAGCCGTGCGCGCACCCTTCGGGGATGAAGAGCGCCCGGCCGCTCTCCGCCGTCAGCTCGGCCCCCACCCATTGCCGGAAGGTCGCGGACTCGGGTCGCAGGTCCAGGGCCACATCGAACATCGCGCCGCGCACGCAGCGCACCAGCTTCGCCTCGGCGTGCGGCGCGACTTGGTAATGCATTCCGCGCAGGGTGCCGCGTCGGCGGTTGAACGACGTGCTGCATTGCGAAAAGGATTTGGGTAGTCCGTGTGCCGCGAACTCCTCGGCGCACCGCGTCCGCGCGAACCAGCCGCGTTCGTCCGCGTGGCGCTCCATGTCCACGAGCCAGACTCCC
The DNA here is from genome assembly GCA_943330855.2 of Klebsiella pneumoniae. Classification (GTDB taxonomy): domain Bacteria; phylum Verrucomicrobiota; class Verrucomicrobiia; order Limisphaerales; family SXTU01; genus SXTU01. Next base: position 3,337 of record CALQJI020000012.1, on the reverse strand, counting down.
GCCAGCTTGGTCGGCGTGAACTTCATACGACCCGCACCTCCGGCACTGGCAGGATGAACCGCCCGCCGGCGTCCCGATACGCTTGCTGTTGGTGCAAGATTTCCTCCGCGAAATTCCAAGTGAGCAGCAGCGTGTAGTCGGGTTGGCGCGCTGCTAATTCCTCCGCTGCCACGATGGTCAAGTGCGTGCCCGGTGTCAGTCGGCCTTGTTTGTAAGTGCTGCGGTCCGCCACGAAGTCGAGTATCTCGCGGCCCAGCCCGCAGTAATTCAGCAGCGTGCTGCCTTTGGCCGAGGCCCCGTAGGCTGCGATCCGTTTGCCCTGCGCACGCAAGTCGGTGAGCTGCTGCCGCAACGCCGTGCGAATGGCCGCGACTTGCTCGGCAAATTGGGTGTAGCGCACCCGGTCGGCCACGCCGCCTGCGTGTTCCGTCGCCAGTTGCGCGGCCACCGAATCCGTTACCGCGTGCGCACCGGTGTGGCCCGCGAAGATGCGCAGCGAGCCGCCGTGGATGGCCAGTCGCTCGACGTGGAAAATCTCCAGCTCGTGCCGCGCAAAGAGCGGGCGCAACGCCGTAAGCGTGAAGTAAAAAACGTGCTCGTGGTAAATCGTGTCGAACTCCGTCTTCTCCAGCAGTTCGAGACCATGCGGAAATTCCAGCACCACGCGGCCGATCGGCTGGAGCAGCGCCTTCAACCCGGCGACGAAGTCGTTCGTGTCTGGCGCGTGGGCGAACACGTTGTTGCCGAGCACCAAGTCCGCCGGGCCGCGCTCGGCCACGAGCCGTCGCGCGAGGGCGAGCCCAAAGAATTCCGTCCACGTCTCGATGCCCTTTTCACGCGCGACCTTGGCGATGTTCGCCGCCGGCTCAATGCCCAGGCAGGGCACGCCGGCACGTTGGAAGTTTTGCAGGAGATACCCGTCATTGCTCGCGACTTCGACAACACGGCTGCTCGGGCCGAGGGCGAACTCGCGGAGGTAACGCTCCGTCGCCTCGCGCGCGTGGCGGAGCATCGTGTCGGAAAACGAGGAGAAGTAGAGATATTCGCTGAACAGCTCGACGGGCGGGACAAGGTCGGTGATTTGCAGCAACCAGCAGTCGGGACAGACGAACACGCGGAGCGGAAAGCGCGGCTCTGGCTGGCTCAGGTCGGCGGGCCGCAGCAGGTTGTTCGCGAGTGGTTGGAGGCCGAGGTCGAGCACCAGTTCGCCGCGCTTCGAGCCGCACGAGCGGCATTGGAACAGTTCACTCATGGCGTCTTCGCCCAAGCCAGTTGGTGCGCGGTCGCGGCGGCAGTGAAGCACGCAATTTGTTCCTGGCTGAAGGCCATCATGTCCGCGTGCGCGACGTGCCGAGCGTGATACCAGCAGGCGGTTTCGCGCACCGCGGTCCCGAAATCCCAAGTCGGAAACCAGCCGAGCCATTGCGCCGCGCGGTCGGTGCTCAATTGCAGGAAGTTGGCTTCGTGTGGCGCGTCGGCCCGGGATTCGTCGCGCCATTCGCCGGGCCAATGTTGGAGGAACTCGCGGACGAGCGCGGCCACCGGTTGGTTGGAGCGGGCGTCTGGGCCAAAGTTAAAAGCGTCGGCGAGCCGGGCCTCGGGAGCGGGTCCCGCGAGCTTCGCCCCGAGCCAGAGGTAACCGCTGAGGCAATCGAGCACGTGCTGCCACGGGCGCGTGGCTTGGGGGCTGCGGATGCCAATGGGTTGGCCCGCCAATAGCGCGCGCACGCAGTCAGGCACGATGCGGTCCACCGCGTAGTCGCCGCCACCGATGACGTTGCCCGCGCGGACGGTGGCCAGCGGGCCGAGGCGCGCGTCGATTTGGAAGAACGAGCGCCGCCAGGATTGCGCGACGAGTTCCGTCGCGGCCTTGCTCATGGAGTAAACGTCGTGGCCGCCGAGCGGGTCGGTCTCGCGGTAGCCCGATTCCCAACTCCGGTTTTCGTAGCACTTGTCGCTGGTGACGATGAGGACGGGGCAGCGCAGTCCGATGGCTCGCACGGCTTCAAGCAGGCGCACAGTGCCCATGACGTTGACCTCGAAGGTCTCGGCTGGCTGCGCGTAGGAGAGGCGGACGAGCGGTTGCGCGGCGAGGTGGAAGATGAAGTCGGGTTGGGCTGCGCGCAGGGCTTCGGTCAGCGCGGCAGCGTCGCGGATGTCCCCGAAGCTTTCACGGGTGAAGGCCTTGGGGCCGAGCGTTTCGTGCAAGTTCGGCGGGGTGCTCGGCGGCAGGCTGAAGCCAATGACTTCCGCGCCGAGGGTGGCGAGCCAGAGGCTCAACCAACTGCCTTTGAAGCCGGTGTGGCCGGTGACGAATACCCGGCGGCCCGCATACGCTTGGAGGAAGGCGTTGCTCACCAGACTTTCCACGGGGCCTTACCGGAGTTGAAGAGTTGGTCGAGCATCTGTTGCTCGCGATAGGTGTCCATGCACTGCCAGAAGCCAGGGTGTTGGTAGGCGTGTAGGTTGCCTTCGCTGGCGAGGCGCTCCAAGGGCTTGCGCTCGAAGACGCAGTCGTCGCCGTCGAGGTAGTCGGCGATGCGGCGGTTAAGGACGAAGAAGCCGCCGTTGATGAAGGCGCTTTCCTGCTCCGGCTTTTCCCGGAAGCCCGTGATGGTGTGGCCGTCCAAAGCCAGTTCGCCAAAGCGCCCGGAAGGCCGCACCGCCGTGAGCGTGGCGAGCCGTCCGTGCTGTTCGTGGAAGCGGATGGAGGCGTTGAGATCGCTGTCGGTGACGCCGTCGCCGTAGGTCATGAGGAAGTTCTCGTCCGTCACGTGGCTCAAAGCGCGGCGCAGGCGGCCACCGGTCTGAGTCATTTGCCCGGTGTCCAGCAGCGTTACATTCCAATCCTCTTCGTCGTGCCGGTTGTGGTAACGGATCTCGGGGCTGCGGCCCAACTTCAGCGTCACGTCGCTCGTGTTCCAGTGGTAGTTGCGGAAGTAGTCCTTGATAACCTCGCCCTTGTAACCGAGGCAGAGAATGAAGTCCTTATGCCCGTGGTGAGCGTAATACTTCATGATGTGCCAGAGCATGGGTCGCCCGCCCACTGGCACCATCGGCTTGGGCCGGAACTCGGTTTCTTCACGCAAGCGCGTGCCCAAACCACCGCAGAGAATCACCACTTTCATCCGGTTCACAGTGTTATGGTGCCGATCCACAGGCAATTCAAAACGTCAAAAATGACCTGTGGCGAGTTGACTCATATTAAATGTTACCGGGGCGGGGAGTTGGACGAGGAGTCCGACGATACGTTGACTCACATTCGTGGTTACCCAAGCCCCGAACATGAGTCGCTCCGCCAAACGCGAGGCCCTGGCCCGCATTCACGGCCGCTACG
>CALQJI020000011.1 GCA_943330855.2 Klebsiella pneumoniae | reverse complement strand
TGCTGGAGTTATACGCCTCCTGGCGGGGCTTTTCGCGGTCGGGAGGCTTGCGGCGACCCGCGTAGAATCGGCCTGCGGACCGGCGTTATACGCGCGGCACGCGTCGTTCTCGTCGCTATTTTCAGCGCATGTCATGGACACCGTTGGGTTGAAGGGTTGAAGGGTGCTTTCTCTTCGAACCCGCACGGATACCACTGGCTACGGCCCTCTTCCCCTCTTCCGCCCGCCCGCCCCAGTTCAAAGATTGCGGCCCACGTGTCGCTTGCTACTGTCGGTGCCAACAAAATGGACACCGCCAAACGCATCACCGTCCGCGCGCGCTCGGCGATCTTTGGCATCCAGGAGGGCGGGCTGCTGCTGGTCATTCTTCTCCTGGGATCGGTGCTGACGTTCTTCGGCGGCACCGTGAAGGTGCCCAAACTCGAGGTGAACGCGCAGGGCGAACGCGAGCGGGTCTTCACCCAGGTGAACGGCGAGCGCGTCCTCGTCATGGAGGAGAAGAACAAATTCCTCAACGCCGCCAATCTCACGCAGCTCGCCAAGGACACAAGCTTCATCGGCATCATGGCCGTGGGCGCCACACTGGTGATCATCGCCGGGCAGATAGATTTGAGCGTGGGCGCGATCTACGCGCTGGCCTCCGTGGTCGGCGCGATGGTTTTCCGCGCCTTCGGCCCGGGCGGCGCGCTGGCGGCCGCCCCGCCGCATGAGGCGTTGCTACTGGGCATCACCGCCTGTCTGGCCGTCGGGACGCTCTGCGGCGTGCTCAATGGCGCGATGGTCACGGCGCTCAAGGTGCATCCCTTCATCATCACGCTGGGCACGATGGCTATCTTCCGAGGCGAGGCGTTCGTCATCACCAACGGCCAGTCCGTCGGCGATTTCCCGGAGGCGTTCCGCTACTTAATTCGGTGGGAAACCGGGGATGGACTCAGCCTCGTGCCGCTCGGCGTGCTGTTGGCCGTGACGTTGGGCGGAACGTTCTATCTCACCTTGCTTGCGCCCGGACGCCACGCCTACGCCGTCGGCGGGAACGAGCTGGCGGCCCAGTTCAGCGGCATCCGCGTGCGCTTGGTGAAACTCAAAGTCTTCATCTACTCCGGCCTCACAGCGGGCGTCGCCGCGCTGCTGGCCATCGGCTACTATGGCAGCGCCACCAGCGGCGACGGCCAAGGCTACGAACTCGATGTCATCGCCGCCGCCGTCGTCGGCGGCGCGAGCCTCTCCGGCGGCAAAGGCTCGGCGCTCGGCGCGCTGCTGGGCGCGCTCATCATCAAAATGATCGACAATGGCATCGTCATCCTCGGCATCGATCAGAACTACAGCCGCATCATCATCGGCGCGGCGGTGATCCTCGCGGTGGTGCTGGACCAGTTCAACGGCTGGTGGACGCGGCGGCGGATGGCCCGGGCGGCGTGAGTGACTGTAGCGGCGCTCTACGAGCGCCGACGGTGAGATTCGGCGGCGCAGACCGCCGCTACAGAAGTTGGCTCACACCTGCGAAAAACTTTCCGCCAGCGCCACGGCCTTCCGCATGGCCTTGGACTTGTTGACCGTCTCCTGAAACTCCGACTCCGGGTCGCTGTCCGTCACCCAGCCGCCGCCGGCCTGGATAAAGACTTGGCCGTCCTTCACCAGCGCGGTGCGGATGGTGATGGCGGTGTCGCAGTTGCCGTTGAAGCTGAAGTAGCCCACGCAGCCCGCGTAGGGTCCACGCGTCGTGCCTTCCATCTCGGCGATGAGCTGCATCGCGCGAATCTTCGGCGCGCCGCTCACCGTGCCGGCGGGGAAGGTCGCGCGCATCAGGTCGAACGCGGACTTGTCCGCCGCCAGCTTCCCCTCGACTTGCGAGACGATGTGCATGACGTGGCTGTAGCGCTCGATGACCATCAGCTCCTTCACCTGCACGGAGCCGTAATCGCACACGCGCCCGAGGTCGTTGCGCGCGAGGTCCACGAGCATGACGTGCTCGGCGCGTTCCTTCGGGTCGGCGAGGAGTTCCTTCTCCATCGCGAGGTCTTCGTCGTGCGTCGCGCCGCGCGGGCGGGTGCCGGCGATGGGGCGGATTTCAATCAGCTTGTCCTCGCACCGGACGTGAATCTCCGGCGAGACGCCCACGAGCGCAAAGCCGTCCAGCTCCAGCAGGAACATGTAGGGCGAGGGGTTGATGGTGCGCGCGGCGCGATAGAGGTCCAGCGGGCTGGCCTTGATGGGCGCGCTAAAGCGCTGCGAGCCGACGACTTGGATGACGTCGCCGGCGGTGATGTGGGTCTTCGCCTCGAGCACGTTGGCGATGAACTTTTCCTTCGGTGTGTTCGACTCGAAGGGCGCGGGCGCGACGTCGTCCGGCAGGGTGGCGGGCAGGTTTTCCAACGGCTGTTCGAGCAGCGCGAGGAGGCGGTCAATTTCAGCGGCGGCGTTCTCGTAGGCCTCGGTCGGCGAGGCGGCATCGTCCAAGACCGCGTTGACCAGAATCGTGATGGTCTGCTGCGCGCGGTCGAAGATGAGCAACTCGTCGGCGATGAGGAAGTAGAGCGTCGGCGTGCCCAACTCGTCCTTGGGCGGACGCGGGACGATGGGCTCGATGTCGTGGATGAACTCGTAGCCGATGAAGCCCACCGCGCCGCCGGTGAAGCGCGGGAGGCCGGGGACATTCACGGGGCGGTAGCGCGCCAGCACGCGCTCGACGACTTCGAGGCCGTCGCGGACGCACTGGTCGCACGGCTCCTTGCCGGGGGCGGGGATGGCGAACTTCTCGACCACCTTGCCGTCCGCGATGACCTCGATGCGGTTAGCGGTCTGCTTGATGATGGCGCGCGGGTTGCAGCCGACGAATGAGTAGCGGCCCAGATGCTCACCACCCTCGACGGACTCGAACAGGAATGACTCGCCCTGCCCGTGAATCTTCTTGTAGGCAGAGAGCGGGGTCTCGAAGTCCGCGAGAATGCGGCGAGAGACAGGGATGAGGTTCCCCTGTGTCGCGAGCTTCAGGAAATCATCGAGCTTCGGCGAATACATAACGTGCCGGAGAACCTACCTGAAACCGGATGCGAGGCGGAAGCATCAAGCTGCGAGAGGATTGGAGCGCGGACACTAGCTTCCCCCACGCCGCACTCGACTTCACGCCAGCTCCTCGCCACGCTCGCGAGCCGTGAAACAGACGATTGTCACCTTGGATTTGGAAGGCGTGCTCGTGCCGGAAATCTGGATCGCCGTCGCCGAGAAGACGGGCATCCCCGACCTGCGCCGCACCACGCGCGACGAGCCGGACTACGACAAACTGATGCGCTACCGCATCGACATCCTCGACCGGCACGGCATCAAGCTCTCCGACATCCAAGCCGTCATCGGCACGCTCTCGCCGCTGCCAGGCGGCAAGGAATTCCTCGACGAACTCCGCGCGCTCACGCAGGTCCTCATCTTGAGCGATACCTTCGAGCAGTTTGCGCAGCCGCTCATGCGCCAGCTCGGCTGGCCCGCGCTCTTCTGCCATCGGCTGCTCGTGGAGAACGACCGCATCACCGGCTACACGCTCCGCATGGCCGACCAGAAGCGCCAGTCCGTCCGCGCACTACAACTGCTCAACTACCGTGTGCTCGCCGCCGGGGATTCCTACAACGACACCTCGATGTTGCTGCAAGCGGACCGCGGCTTCCTCCTCCACGCGCCGGACAATGTGAAGCGCGAGTTTCCGCAGTTCCCCGCGCTGGAGACGCACCCGGACTTGATGGCGCGGCTGAAGGCGGAGTTGTGAGGAGGTAATCAGTAGTCCGTGTTCAGTAACCAAGCGGCGTGAGTGCGCGTATGTCCCAACTCGATACTGAGCACGGACTACTGAATACTTTCCCACTCAGTCCTCCGCCTTCGAGTCCCGGTTGGTCAGATCACGCACCGCCGCTTTCACATCCTTCCCTTTGTAGAGCATCGCGTGGACTTGCTCGATGATGGGTGTGCTGACGCCGTGTTTGCTCGCGAGCTGCCAGGCCGAGAGCGCGGTGGGGTGGCCCTCGACGGCGTGGCGCGTGCCAGCCAGCAGATCGACAAGCGCATCGCCCCTGCCCAGTCGCTCGCCGAACGCGCGGTTGCGACTCAACTTCGAGAAACACGTCACCGTCAAATCGCCAAGTCCGCTCAAGCCGGCGAACGTCTCTGCCTGCGCGCCACAAGCCACGCCCAGCCGACGCATCTCCGCCAGCGCACGCGTGACGAGCGCCGCCTTCGCGTTGTCCCCGAAACCCAGCCCGTCGCACGTGCCCGCTGCGATGGCGATGATGTTCTTCAACGCCCCGCCTAGCTCGACGCCAAGCGGATCGGCGCTGGTGTAAACGCGAAACGCGGGGCGGTGAAAAAGACTCTGCACCAACCGCGCCGCAGCGGGGTCTTCACTCGCCGCGACAATGGCGGTGGGAATGCCCCGCGCCACTTCGAGCGCCAGGCTCGGACCGGAGAGCACGACGGTTTTCGCGCGCGGCGCGCACGCGCGCAGGACACCGCACATGGTCAGTCCGGTGTTGTGCTCGATGCCCTTAGTCACGCTGATGGCGACGCCGCGAAAATCCGCGAGCGCTCCCGCCACTTCGCGAAAGGCCCGCGACGGCACGGCCATGACCACTTCGTCCGCGCCGCGCGCCGCTTCAGCCAGCGTGTCCAAGTAGCGCAGGCCCGCCGGTAGCGGCACGCCGGGCAGGTAACGCTCGTTGCGTGCGATGGCACGCAGCTCGGCGAGATGCGCGGGGTCGTGACCCCAAAGCGCCACATCGTGGCCGGATTCCCGGAGTAGCTTGGCGAGCGCCGTGCCCCACGCGCCCGCGCCGAGGACGGTGATGTTCATTGGGAGGAGAAGGGGCCGCAGCCCATAGTCCATCCAAGGTCCAAGGTCGCCCAGACGCGCGGCTGCATGCTTTGGCCTTTGGACCTTGGGCTTTGGACCGTTTTACTTTTCATCTTTGAGTTCTTCGTGCCGTTTGGGGCTAAGATTTCTGCTCTTCCGTCGGCGCGGTGACTTCAGGTTTCTTCGCACCGATGCGGCTTTCCATGCCAGCCCGCAGGCGCTGGATGTTGGCCTTGTGCTTGTAAACCGCCAGCGCGCCCAGCGCCGTCGAGACGCCGATGAGCAACGGGCCGTTGCCCGTGAGCCACACCGCCAGCGGCAGCGCCGCCGCCGCCACGATGGACGCGAGCGACACGTAGCGGCTCGCCGCGAAGACCACAAGCCACGCCGCCAGCGCGATGCCGAACGCCGCCGGAGCCAGCGCCGCGAACACGCCCGCCGTGGTGGCGATGCCTTTGCCACCTTTGAAATTCAGCCAGCAGGTGTAGTTGTGCCCGAGGATGGCGCAGATGCCGGCGAGAGCGGGAAAATTAGGGTGAAGGGATCCGCTGGACGCTTCCAAGCCCGCTGCGCCGGGCGCAACCAGCAACACCGCCCCCACGCCCTTCAACGCATCCGCCGTCAGCACGAAAATGCCCGCCCCTTTGCCGAGGATGCGGAAGACATTCGTCGCGCCGATGTTCCCGCTGCCCACGCTGCGGATATCCACGCCCTTGGCCTTCGCGACAAGGAAGCCGGTGGGGATTGAGCCGAGCAGGTAGCTCAAGAGAACCAAGGTAATGAGGGCAGAGGCCACGCGCGGAGTATGTTTCGGGCGGGCGAAGTTCAAAGTGCAAAGTGCGGAGATCAGAGCGCATCTCACTTTCATCCAACCGCGCGGCTTTCCAATTCGGAATGAGGTTCGGTGGAATGGCTTAGATGTCCTACAGCGCGCTGGCTCCCTCTCCCTTCCTGGGAGGAGGGGAGGGTTGGGGTGAGGGGTTACGTGCGTCGGCGTTGGTGGCCCCACCCCTCATCCGGCCTGCGGCCAACTTCTCCCTTCCTCCGAGGAAGGGAGAAGGCGCGCGTCGGGGCGTCCGCTTGCATTCCACCGACTGGCATCGGGAATTGGTATCACTTCGACTTCGCCTGCGAGACCATCTGGTCGTAAATCCACGCGTAGGTCTTCTCCAAGCCGGTGCGCAGCGGGATGCCGGGTTCCCAACCGAAGATTTTTTGGATGAGCGCGTTGTCGGAGTTGCGGCCGTTCACGCCCTTCGGCGCGTCGAGCTTGTAGTTGCGCTTGAGCTTGAGGCCGGCGATGGACTCGGCGATGTCCACAAGCTGGTTGATGCTGACCTTCTCCGAACTGCCAATGTTGATCGGCTCCACGTAATCGCTGTGGGTGAGCATCTGCGTGCCCTTGAGGCAGTCGTCAATGAACATGAACGAGCGCGTCTGCTGGCCGTCGCCCCAGATTTCGATCTCGTGCCGACCGGAGAGCTTCGCGGCAATGACCTTGCGGCAAACGGCGGCAGGAGCTTTCTCGCGACCGCCATCCCAGGTGCCTTCCGGCCCATAGACATTGTGATAACGGGCCACCCGCGTCTGGAGGCCGTAGTCCTCACGGAAATGGCGGCTCATGCGTTCACTGAAAAGTTTTTCCCAACCATAACCATCCTCCGGCAGCGCGGGGTAGGCGTCCGCTTCGCAGAGTCCGGTGATGGACGGGTCCTTCTGCTTGTCGCCGTTATAAACGCAAGCGGAGGAGGCGTAAAAGAAACGGCCCACGCCAGTGGCCCGGGCGGCCATGAGCAGGTGGGTGTTGATGAGCACGCTCAACATGCAGAGCGCCTTGTTCTGCTCGATAAAACCCATGCCGCCCATGTCGGCGGCGAGATTGTAGACGACGGATGCGCCGTGCATCGCGCGTTCGCACGCGGCCTTGTCCTGCAGGTCGAGCACGAGGTTCTCCACGCCGTCGAAGCGCTGATACCAGCCCTCGAACGGCTTTATGTCCACACTGCGGATGGGGCCGATGCCCTGCCGCCGCAAGTCCGCCACCAGATGGCCGCCAATGAAGCCGCCGCCACCACACACCACGGTCACGTTGTTGCTCATGTGATCAGTATTTGAATCGGAGAGCCGCCACCGCACCAGATTCAGCATCGTCCGAACCACTCGAATTTGCCCCGCCCGCCCGCAGAAGGAAATCAGTTCCTTACTGGATGGGGCACCTGCAATGCCTCCGAATTGACCGCTCTGCGGCAAGCTCCAATCGGAAACTCTATCACGTGGGCAGCTCTTCCCCCGCTTGCCTCGCACGCACGCCTCTCCTAATTTCCGCCCTCATGTCGAAGCCGCCGCCTGCCAATCTCATCCGCCTCCGGGGCGTGCGGCACAACAACCTCAAGGGCTTCGACCTCGACCTGCCGCTCGGCAAACTCATCGTCGTCACCGGTCTCTCCGGCTCCGGCAAGTCCTCGCTCGCCTTCGACACGCTCTTCGCCGAGGGCCAGCGGCGCTACATCGAGACCTTCTCGCCCTACGCGCGGCAGTTCTTCGACCGCATGGACAAGCCGGCGGTAGACAGCATCGAGGGCATCCCTCCGGCCATCGCCATCGAGCAGCGCAACGCCGTCCGCACCACCCGCAGCACCGTCGGCACGATGACGGAAATCTGCGACCACCTGAAAGTCCTCTGGCCGCACCTCGCCACGTTGCATTGCCGGCAGTGCGGGAAGGCGGTGGCGAAGGACCCGCCGCAGCGGGTGTGGGAAGTCATCAGTGTTCAGTGTTCAGTGTTCAGTGGAGAGCCGCCGGCGGGACGTGCGCGAACTGATAACTCGGCACCCCAAACTCAAAACCCAGAACTCCTCATCACCTTCGACCTGCCGCTGTCCGAGAAGCTCTCCCTCGCTGAATCGCTCGCCCTCCTCGCCAAGCAAGGCTACCAGCGGCTGCTCGTGGACGGCGCGGTGATGCGCCTCGACGACGCGGCGACTCCATCGGCCATCGGCCATCGGCCATCGGCCATCACCGTCATCCAAGACCGCCTCAAACCTACCGCCGCCTCCCGCCCCCGCTTCATCGAAGCCTGCGAACAAGCCTACCATTTCGGCAAAGGCAAGCTGACCGTCCACATCCTCCCCAGAACCCAGACGCCAGACCCTATCCCCCATTCCCCATCACCTATCCCTTTCTCAAATCAGTTCCACTGCGCGCCGTGCAACCTCTCCTACCGCCCGCCTTCCCCCGCGCTCTTCAGCTTCAACCACCCCGGCGGCGCGTGCCCCACGTGCAAGGGCTTCGGGCGCGTCATCGGCATTGATTACGCGCTGGCCCTGCCCGACCACTCGCTCACGTTGGCCAGCGGCGCGGTCCGGCCGTGGCGCACCGGCACCGGCGCGGAGTCGTTGGCCGACATGGCGAAGTTCTGCAAGAAGCTCCGCGTCCCGATGGACGTGCCATTCCACGACCTCTCCGCCGAACACCAGAGCTGGGTCATCGAAGGCGACCCCGGTTACAACTCGACCGACCCTGCCAACTCCTGGCCAAAGAAGTGGTATGGCGTGAAAGGCTACTTCCGCTGGCTGGAGAGCAAGAGCTACAAGATGCACGTCCGCGTGCTCCTCTCGCGCTACCGCAGCTACACGCGCTGTCCGAGCTGCGAGGGAAAGCGCTTTCAGCCGGAGAGCTTGTTGTATCGCGTCGAGCTCGGTGAAGAGGCTAGCGGATTGAAGAGAGAAGATAGAAAGCCGGACGCGCGCTCCCCTCTAGCTTCTCCCCTCTATCCGCTAGCCGCTCCGCTCACCCTCGCTGACTTCTACGCCCTCCCCGTCGCCCGCGCCCTCACCGCCATCACCACCCTGCACGCAACGCGCTTCCCCGCTTCCCCAGACGCCAGACGCCAGACGCCATCCCCCATCCCCCACGCCCTCGAAGAAGTCCGTTCCCGCCTCGCCTACCTGGTCGAAGTCGGCCTCGGCTACCTCACGCTCGACCGCGCCACGCGCACGCTCTCCGGCGGCGAAACCGAGCGCGTGAATCTGACGACCTGCCTCGGCACGTGCCTCGTCAACACCCTCTACGTCCTCGACGAGCCCAGCGTGGGCCTGCACCCGCGCGACACCGCGCGCCTCGTCACCATCCTCCAGCGCCTGCGCGACCTCGGGAACACCGTCGTCGTCGTCGAGCACGAAGCCGCCCTGATGCGCGCCGCCGACCAAATCGTGGACCTCGGCCCCGGCCACGGGGAAACCGGTGGAGAACTCATCTTCCAGGGAACGCTCGCTGAGTTGCTCACTCACCCCATCTCGCTCACCGGGCAATACTTGAGCGGGCGGAAGCGCGTGGAGACGCGCGAGCGGCGGCCTGTTTGTGGCGAGGCAGGTGAGAAAGTGAGAAAGCGAGAAAGTGAGACGGACTCCGCCGCCCACTCTCCCACTTTCACACCTGCCCACTTTCTCACTCTCACCGGCGCATCCGCTCACAACCTCAAAAACCTCTCCCTCCGCATCCCCCTCGCCCGCTTCGTCTGCCTCACCGGCGTGAGCGGCTCTGGCAAGTCCACCCTCGTCCGCGACTGCCTCCTCCCCGCGCTCCAAGCCAAGCTGCAAGCCGCGCAAGCCGTCGCAAAGGCCTCGGACCGCCTCGACACCGACGCGAGCAGTGAGGGGGACGACCCCGAACAATCGGCAATCGGCAATCGGCAATCGGCAATGCTCACCGGTGCGGAGCACCTCTCCCGCGTCCTCCTCGTGGACCAGAGCGCCCTCGGCAAAACCCCGCGCTCCAACCCCGCCGTTTACATCGGAGCCTTCGACCACCTCCGCGACCTCTTCGCCGCGAGCGAACTGGCGAAGCAGCGCGGCCTCAACAGCAGCGCCTTCAGCTTCAACTCCGCCGTCGGCCAGTGCGACCGCTGCCGCGGCGCGGGCTTTGAGAAGATTGAAATGCAGTTCCTCAGCGACATCTTCATCAAGTGCCCGGCGTGCGAAGGGCGGCGGTATCGGGCGCATATTCTAGAGGTCAAAGTCCAAGGTCCAAGAGTCCAAAGCCCAAAGTCGGGAAGCGCGCGTCGAGCGAAGGCGCGCCCAACTTTGGACCTTGGACTTGGGACTTTTGACTACGCCTGGTCCATCGCCGACCTCCTCGCCGCCAGCGTGGATGAATCCCTCGCCTTCCTCGCCGCCCTGCCCAACTCCAAGCCCGCCCGCCGCGCCGCCGCCGCGCTGCGCGTGTTACAAGAAGTCGGCCTCGGCTACCTCCGGCTCGGCCAGCCCATCAACACCCTGAGCGGCGGCGAAAGCCAGCGTCTGAAACTCGCGGCGCATCTGGCCGAAGCAGCATCCCAGACCCCAGACTCCAGACCCCAGACCCTTTTTATTTTCGACGAACCCACCACCGGCCTGCACTTCGACGACGTGCGCGTGCTCGTCGCCGTCTTCCAGCGCCTCGTGGACGGGGGCCACACCGTCCTCGTCATCGAACACAACCTCGATGTCATCCGCGCCGCCGACTGGCTCATTGACCTCGGTCCCGAAGGGGGTGACGCCGGCGGCGCCCTCGTCATCGCCGGCACGCCCGAGCAAGTCGCGGCGTGCGAATGCAGCCACACAGGCGCAGCATTGCGAGGCGAGATGAAGACCATTTCAACAAAAGAGGCGAACCATGAGTGACTTGGAAACGATTCCCTCAAGCAGCGACGCCATCTGCATCCACGGCGCGCGGCAGCACAACCTAAAGAACATCTCGCTCGCCATCCCGCGCGGGAAGTTCGTGGTGGTGACCGGCGTCAGCGGGAGTGGCAAGAGCACGCTCGCCTTCGACCTCATCTTCGCCGAGGGCCAGCGGCGTTTCCTTGATGCGATGAACGCCTACGCGCGGCAGTTCGTGGAGCAGATGGCGCGGCCCGACGTGGACCTCATCACCGGCATCCCGCCCACCGTCAGCATCGAGCAGCGCAACTCGCGCGGCGGTGGCAAGTCCACCGTCGCCACCGTCACGGAGATTCACCACTTCCTGCGCCTGCTCTTCGCCAAGCTCGGCACGCAGTTCTGCCCCGCGTGCAACGTCCCCGTCACCGGCCAGACCCGCGACGCGCTGGCGGCGAACTTGCAGAACGAACTCCAGCAGCGCGGCGACCTCTTGCTGCTCGCGCCCGTGGTGAAAAACCGCAAGGGTTTCCACAGCGAAGTCGCCACATGGGCCGCGAAGAACGGCTACGCCGAGGTGCGCGCGGACGGGAAGATGTGCCGCACGGACGAGCCCTTCCGCCTCGACCGTTTCAAGGAGCACGATGTGGAAATCGTGGTGGGCGTGCTGGACAAGAAGCTCGGGGTTCCGGCTTCATCCGGCAAGGCGTCCGGCAAAGCCAAGCGGACTGGGAGTTCGAGCGCACCACCGGCTGAAGCCGGGACTCCAAGCCTCACTCCGCAACAACTCATCGACACCGCCCTCAAGCTCGGCCACGGCACGCTTTACGCCCTCGACAACCACCGTCGCCTCACCGTCCACAGCACCGAGCGCGCGTGTCCGCAATGCCACGCCAGCTTCGCCGCGCTCGACCCAAAGAACTTCAGCTACAACTCCGCGCAAGGCTGGTGCCCCAAGTGCCGCGGCTTCGGCGAGCTGTTCTACATCCCCGATGTCGAGCGCGGCGCGAACGCCGACTCGGTCGAGGAAAGCTGGTGGAGCTGGGCGCAGGAGCGCGAGCAATGCCCCGAGTGCCACGGCGCGCGGCTGAATCCCATCGTGCGCGCCGTGCACCTGCTCGTAGGAGACGACGTGAGGAGTCTCACTTCAAAACCCTCGACCGCTACGAAGCCGAAACAATCAGAGACTCCGCACGTCGTCTCCTACGGGCGGACGCTCGACTTCTTCTCCACCGCGAACGTGGACGCCGCCCTCGCCTACTTCACCACGTTGAAGCCCACCGGCCGCGATGCCGAAATCGCCCGCGACATCCTCCCCGAGCTGCGCGAGCGCCTAAAATTTCTCAGCGAAGTCGGCCTCGGCTACCTCCAGCTTGGCCGCGCCGCGCCGACGCTCTCCGGTGGCGAAGCCCAGCGGATGCGCCTCGCTGCGCAGCTCGGCTCGAACCTGAGCGGCGTCCTCTACGTCCTCGACGAGCCGACCATCGGCCTGCACGCGCGCGACAACGCCCTGCTCCTCGGCGCGCTCAAGAAACTTCAAGCACGCGGCAACTCCCTCCTCGTCGTCGAGCACGACGAGGACACGATGCGCCACGCGGATTGGGTGATTGACCTCGGCCCCGGTGCGGGCGTGAAAGGCGGCGAAGTCATCGCCAGCGGCACGTTGAAGGAGCTGCTGCGGCACAAAGACAGCATCACCGGCCAGCAGCTCCGCGCGCAGGTTGACCGGAAGTATCCGAGCCGGGGCGAGCGGCGCCCCGTAGTCGCAGGCTTTAGCCTGCGCGTAACAAACAAAGCACCGAAGCGCAGGCTAAAGCCTGCGACTACGGAAGCAACGGACGCGCTCACCCTTACCAGCGCATCCACGCACAACCTCAAAAACCTCACCGTCCGCTTTCCGCTGAACCGCTTCGTCGTCATCACCGGCGTGAGCGGCAGTGGCAAGAGCACGCTCATCCGCGAGTGCCTCCTGCCCGCCGTGCAAGCCGTGCTGGCCAAGAAGCCACGGAGCCCCAGCCCAGACGCCAGACGCCAGACCCCATCCCCTCCCCGCCTCTCCGGCCACGAATCCCTCGCCACCGTTTACGAGGTGGACCAATCCCCCATCGGCCGCACGCCGCGCTCGACGCCCGCAACCTACGTCGGCTTCTTCGATGACATCCGCGCGCTGTTCGCCCAGTTGCCCGAGGCGCGGATGCGCGGCTACGGGCCGGGCCGCTTCAGCTTCAACAGTCCGGCGGGCCGCTGTCCCGGCTGCGATGGCGCGGGTGAGGTGAAATTGGAGATGAACTTCCTCCCGCCCGCCTATGTGCGCTGCGAAGTCTGCAACGGCCTCCGCTTCAACCCCGAGACACTCGACGTGCTCTTCAACGGCAAGAACATCGCCCAAGTCCTCGACCTCAGCGTGGCCGAGGCGCTGGACTTCTTCGCCGCCCAAAAACGCATCCGCCGCCCGCTCGAAGCCCTCCGCGACACCGGCCTCGACTACCTCAAGCTCGGCCAAACCAGCCCAACGTTGAGCGGTGGCGAAGCGCAGCGCGTGAAGCTCGTGACGCATTTGCTCGGTGGCTTGAAAGACGGCCCCGACACTCTGCCGAACCCAAAATTCCAAACCCGAAACGCCAAACTGTTCATCCTCGAAGAGCCGACCATCGGCCTGCACATGAGCGACGTGCAGCGCCTCGTGGCCGTGCTGCAACGGCTCGTGGACGCCGGCCACAGCGTCCTCGTCATCGAGCACAACCTCGATCTCATCGCCGAGGCCGACTGGGTGATTGACCTCGGCCCGGAGGCGGGTGAGGCGGGCGGGGAGTTAGTGGCGGAAGGCACGCCGGAGGAAGTGGCGCGGAACCCGCGCTCACACACGGGGAAGTTTCTCAGCGGGCTGGTCGGGCGGTGAGGGAGCGCACCAGCGGGCGTGCCGGGCGCATCCGCGCACAGCACGCGCGCGAAGTCCGTGATCGATCAGTTTCACTCCCTTGCGCGAATCACCCGCTGCGGCCCGGAGTGCCGCGCTCCGGGGCAGTCCGCGAAGGCACCCGACTGGGAGGCACGCCCGGCGGCAATCTCCAAGCTTTACGGAAGCAAGAACCCGACTACATTTTCCAAAATATGACCCCAGCCGAAGGCAAGCGCTTCGCCGGCCTCCTGAACGAGGAACTCCAAGCGTTGGAGCACACCGCAAAAATGCGGCTGTTCAAGGCTGGGCAGACCATCTTCCGCGCGGGCGACCCCGGCGATGGTTTCTATCTCGTCGAGACAGGACGGGTCATCATCTCCGCAGTCGTCGGCCATGAGGCGCGTCCGCTCGCAACGGTTGTTGCCGGCGAGTTCTTCGGCGAGATGGCGCTGCTCGACGAGGCGCCGCGGTCCGCCACCGCCACCGCCGAAGAGGAGACGCGGGCGTTCTGCATCGGACGCGAGGAGCTGCTGGCACTGCTGGAGCAGCGGCCCAAACTAGCGTTGAACCTCATCCGCGAGTTCAGCCACCGCGTCCGGGCGCTGAACCAGAAATACATTGATGAAATCCTCCAGGCCGAGCGCCTCGCGATGGTGGGCCGCTTCGCGCGCACGATCGTCCACGATTTCAAGAACCCGCTCAACGTCATCGGCCTCGCCGCCGAGATGGCCGTCATGGACCTCGCCACACCCGCGATGCGCGGCCAAGCGCAGGTGCGCATCAGCCGGCAGGTCGCGCGCATGACCAATATGCTCAACGAGCTGCTGGACTTCACGCGCAACACCAGCCACCAGCTCAGCCTAGCCTCGGTCAACTACGCCGAGTATCTCGCCGCGCTGGGGGAGGAAATCGGCGGGGAAATCGCCGAGCGGCAAATCCAATTGCGCGTCGAAACGCCGCTGCCGGCGGTCGTGGTGCAGGTCGAGCCGCAGCGTCTCTCGCGCCTCTTTTACAACCTCGTGAACAACGCCGTGGAAGAGATGAAATCCGGCGGCGTCATCACCGTCCGCGCGTCCGTGCGCAGCGGTGAACTAGTCACCGAGGTGGAGGACTCTGGCCCCGGAATCGCGCCGGAGATGGCCGAGCGCCTCTTCGAGCCGTTCGCCACCCACGGCAAGCAGAACGGCACCGGCCTTGGCCTCTCCATCTGCAAAAAGATCGTCGAGGACCACGGCGGCAAAATCTCCGCCCGCAGCGAACCGGGCAAAGGCGCGACGTTTGTCTTCACCCTGCCGCTGGCCCGATAGGAGGAAGTATTCCGTAAGCAGTGGGCATCCCCGTGCTCCAACCGCTGACTGAATACTGAACGCTTGCCCCTCCCTACTTCACCACGCGACACTTCGGCACCGCGATGAACCGCATCCGCCTCCTGCCCGAGCAAGTCGCCAATCAAATCGCCGCTGGCGAAGTGATCGAGCGCCCGGCCAGCGTCGTGAAGGAGCTGGTTGAGAACGCCCTCGACGCGGAGGCCGCGCACCTCACCGTGGATATCCTCGCGGGCGGGCGCGGTCTCGTCCGCGTGACCGACGACGGCTTGGGAATGAGCCGCGACGATGCCCTGCTCTGCCTCGAACGCCACGCCACCAGCAAGGTGCGGAATGCCGACGACC
This sequence comes from Klebsiella pneumoniae, assembly GCA_943330855.2. Taxonomy (GTDB): domain Bacteria; phylum Verrucomicrobiota; class Verrucomicrobiia; order Limisphaerales; family SXTU01; genus SXTU01. The sequence continues at coordinate 65,608 of CALQJI020000011.1, read as the reverse complement.
TCTTCCGCATCACCACAATGGGCTTCCGAGGCGAGGCGCTGCCCAGCATCGCCAGCGTGAGCCGATTCACCCTCACCACGCGCGAGCGAGATAGCCAATCACCCGAGGCCACGCAAGTCATCGTCCACGGCGGCAAGATTTTGGAAGTCCGCTCCGCCGGTGCGCCCAACGGCACAAGCGTCGAGGTGCGCCAACTCTTCTTCAACCTGCCTGCGCGCCGGAAATTCCTCCGCACCGAGGAGACCGAGCGCGCGCACATCCACCACTACCTCACGCTCGCCGCGCTCGCGCACCCGCACGTCGCCTTCACCTTCACCACCGACAGCCGCACCGTCTTCCAGCTTCCCACCGCGCCGCCGACCACCAACGACGCCGGACAGCTCGCCACCCTCCGCGAGCGCCTGCGCGCCCTCCACGGCACCGACCTGAAACTCCTGACCGTGGACACGCGCAGCAGCTACGCGGAATTGCCCGACGCTACCGAGGGCGAGCAATCGGCAACCGGCAATCGGCAATCGGCAATTCGCTTGTGGGGATTCATCGGTGCGCCCGGCGTCTCGCGCGGCTCGCGGGACGACCAGCATCTCTTCGTCAACCGCCGGCCCATCGAGAACCGCGCACTGAACTTCGCGCTGATGGAGGGCTACCACACGGCGTTGATGAAAGGCCGTTACCCCGTCGCGTGCCTCTTCCTCGAACTCGATCCGGCGCAGGTGGACGTGAACATCCACCCGGCCAAGCGCGAGGTGAAGTTCCACCATGATCGCGCGATACGAGCCTTTGTCACCCAAGCCATCCGCGACACACTGCTGCACTTCCACAGCGGCGAACCGGAGCGCGGTCAGCCTGCCCGCAGCGCACCCGCCCTCGAGAACGCACCACCAACCTCAGTGGCCCGCTCTGCTGCGACAGTGGCTCCGGACGCGCAGCAGCACTTCCCTACCGCCCCGCCGCCAGTTCCATCGTTTCCTGCCCCAACAACCGACTTTTTCCCTTCACTACCGGGCAAACCCATCCCCGACTGGCCCGCGAGCGCCCCGAAGCAAACGCCGTTGCCAATAGGATTCAGCGGTCAGCGGTCGGCCATCAGCGTGGAGCCGGTGGTGCCCGTTGCCCCCGGCCCCCATTCCCCATTGCTCGCGGTTCCACTGCGCTTGGTCGGCGTTATCGGCCGGCTCTACGTCGTGCTGGAGAGTGACCGTGGCCTCGTGCTCATGGACCAGCACGCGGCGCACGAGCGAGTTCTGTTCGAGCAGATGCTTGACCGGCTCGAAGCGGGCGGCGAGGCGGACTCGCAGCGGCTCTTGCTCCCCGAGACCGTCGAGCTGTCCGTGCGCGATGTGGAGTTTCTCCGCAAACACCTGGCCATCCTCTCGCGACTCGGCGTCGGTTTGAGCGAGTTTGGCGAACGCACCTTCCTCCTCGAAGCGCTCCCGCCCTTCGCAAAAGTCCCCGACTCACGCCGCTTCGTGCTCGAACTCGTGGATGCGCTCAAGTCCGCCGGTGAGGGGGTCAACGCCTTGCGCCTCGGCGAAGATGTCATCGCCAAAACCGTCTGCCGCCACGCCGTGAAAGCGAACGACCCGCTCGCCGGCCCGGAGTTGGAGAACCTGGTGAACGACCTGCGCCGCTGCCGGATGCCCTACACCTGCCCACACGGGCGGCCCACGCTCATCGAGATGAGCCTGAAGGAGCTGGAGAAGAAGTTCGGTCGCGTGCAGTGAGCTGGCCTTCGCGTTTGTTCCGTGCGGGGCCACCTATTTATCCAGCACCCCAGACAGCATGCACGGAGTTCTTCTGGGGCAGTCACACTCACTCCAAGAGTGTAATGAATGATTGGGCTGAAAGGCGGCTGTGAACCTGCGTCTTTCCGTATTCCATCTGCTTTCCAGCCGGGGCTCAATTGCCGGCTAGGCTAGAGTCAGCTTGCCTGACTTCGTTGTGCTCCGAGGATGAAACCTTTCAGGTCATCCGCATCGGCATCAGCACGTAGTGGAACGGCGTGTTGACCTTCACCGAGCCGGGACTGAGTTCATCGGAGAGCTCGAGGAATATTTCGTCCGTCTCCACGACCTTGAGCGGGTCCATCAGATAGCCGGGGTTGAAGGCGATGCTGATGTCCTTGCCTTTGTAATTGATGGCGATGGACTCGCGGGCCTCGCCCACATCGGCCGTGTTTGCGGTGATGGTCAGGTTGTTCTTGGTGAAGGCGAGCTTCACCGAGTTGGACTTGTCGTTGGTCATCAGCTCCGCGCGGCGTAGGGCTCCGTGGAATTCCTCGCGCATGAGCGTGATACGCTCTTTGGCTTCCTTGGGAATAACCTGTTGATAGTTGGGGTAGTTGCCCTCAACGAGCTTGGAGATGAGCAGAATGGAGAAGGCGGACTCGTCCTTGAGCCGGAAAGATACTTGGTTGTCTGTGAAGCGAATTTCCGCATCGCCCTTGGTCTGGAGCAGGCGATTGAGCTCATTGACTGCCTTGGTCGGAACGATGATGTCACCGGACGCGGTGGAACCAGCGGGGAGATCTTCTTCGGTCAATGCCAAGCGGCGTCCATCGGTGGCAACCATTACCAACTTCTCTGGTGTGAACTTCATGAAGACACCATTCAGCACGTAGCGGGATTCGTCGGTGGAGATGGCGATGGCGGTCTTCTTCAACATCGCCCGCAGCTTGTCCTGTGGCAAAGTGACGGAACCGGTTTCCTTGAACTGGGGCAGGGGAGGGAACTCGTCTGCGGCTAGCCCGTGGAGCTTGTAGAAGGAAGCGCCTGCACTGAGCTTTGTGAAGTTCTTATCGTCGGTTTCCAGCTCCACTTCGCCTACCGGCAACTCTCGCACGATGCTAAAGAGTCGCTTGACCGGTATCGTTGTGGCTCCGGCGTCGCTTACTTGCGCCTCGACTGAGCACGTTACGGTTACATCCAAGTCGGTGGCGGTCAGATGGAGACGGTTCTCCTCGGCACGGACATAAACGTTTGAGAGGATGGGCAACGTCGTGCGAGTGCTGACTACGTTTTGGACGGCTTGCAGTCCGGCGATGAGCTGTTCTTTGGCAATGGCGAGTTTCATGTCTTACTAAACAGAGAGTAATTAAAGAATCACTCTTAGTATTAAGGGGTGTGAATAGGCAAAACAACCTTTGGTGTCAAGGTAACAACAAGGAGTTGCGTTCATTTTGGCCCCCCCCTACAACCTGACGTGTATCTTCCAGAAAGTCGGCTGTCGGCTGTTTGTTCACATTCTTCACAAACTGTTCACCTGTGTCTGGCAAGTTTTACCCTAGGACTCCTTTGTTTACGGAGTGCCGAGCAGGGGGTGGCCGCCCTTTGTGCACGGCGCCCAGTTTTCCTATTGTAGCCACCTGCCACCTGCGCTTCACTGCGCTCGAAATTCACCGCTATGCGCCTGTTCGATGCCATTCTCGACGCCAATCAGCGTTTTAACCCCACCGCGAAGGACCTGCTTGAACCCGGCGAGTTTGCCGACAGCCTGCCGCTGGTCATGCTCACGTGCATTGACTCCCGTCTGAACCCGCTCCTGCCCGACGCGCTCGGGGTGCCGGAGTCCCACTGCATCTGGCTGCGCAACGCCGGCAACATCATCACCGGCCCGATGAGCAGCACCCTGCGGTCCCTCGCACTCGCCTGCGCGGTGAAGGGCGGGCGCGAAATCCTCATCCTCGGCCACACGGATTGTCTCGTGCGCAAGACCGGCACGATGGAACTGCTCGCTAAGTTCGCCGCCCTGGGCATCGAGCGCGCCCAAATGCCGGAGAACTTGCAGGAATACTTCGGCCTTTTTGCCAGCGAGCGCCAAAACGTCCTCAAGGCCGTCGAATACGTCCGCGCCAGCCCCCTCATCGGCCCGCGCGTCCCCGTCCACGGCGCACTGATGGACCTCGCGACGGGACGCCTCGAACGGCTTGTCAACGGCTACCAGACCCTCGCTAACGCGACATCGTCCGCAAAAGGTATTCTGGTAAAGCCCGGCGATTCAAAGGCCGGCCCTGTCCCTACCCGTCCGGCATCTGAGAGCAACGACAGTCTGCCACTGGGCGAAATGAAATTTCCGCAGTTCAAGATTGGCGAGCTGATGGTCCGGGACGAAGCCACACTGGGCGTCTCGTCCACGACCACAGCCGACCCTGCGCGCCCTTCCCCGGCGGCCTCACCCACGCTGCCGCCCCCCGTCCCCACCGACGCGATCCCGAAGCTCAAGCGCCTTGTGGACCTTGCTCGCCACTACCGCGTCATCGGTGCCGACGGCAAGCACTACGGCCCCGTCCCCGCGACTGTTCTGCTTCGTTGGATCACCGACGGCCGCATCGACGCCGAGACCTCCGTGCAAGTGGACGGCAGCAGCGCGTGGGTGAAACTCCACCAACTCGGCGAAGCCCTTCAGCGCCTCGGCGGAAAGCGGAAATAGCCCGCGCACCACGCACCCGGCGCACTTTCCCCCTTCCAATTCAGCACCACGCACCTATCGTCGCCCTGAGGTCACCTCGGCCTTCCTCAGCCGCGTGTTTCCCCGCCACACCACTTTATGCGCCGCACCAAAATCATCGCCACGCTCGGCCCCGTCACGAGCTCGCCCGAAATCCTCGGTCAGCTCATCGACGCCGGCATGAACATCGCCCGGCTCAACATGTCCCACGCGCCCCACGATTGGGTGCGTGCCACCGTGCAGCACCTCCGCGCCGCCGCCCAGGCCCGCAAACGCTCCATCGGCATCCTTATGGACACGCAAGGCCCCGCCATCCGCACCGGCGACCTCCCCGTGCCGCTTGACCTCCAGCCCGGCCAGAAGTTCACCCTCACCGTGCGCGGCGAGAAGAGCGAGGAGGAGCATTCCGTGGATGTGAACTACGAGCACTTCGTCAGCGATATCAGCGTCGGCGACGTGGTCCTGTTCGACAACGGGGCCATCCATATGAAAGTCCTCGCCAAGCTCCACAACAAGGTCGAGTGCGAAGTCCTCATCCCCGGCAAGCTCGGCAGCCGCCGCCACATCAACCTTCCCGGCGTCAAGGTCAGCCTCCCCGCCCTCACCGCCAAGGATATTGCCGACGTCGCCCTCGGCCTTGAAGTCGGCGTGGACTACCTCGCGCTCTCCTTCGTGCGCGAGGCGAAGGATCTCCGCCAGCTCCGCGCGCTCACCGAGGGGTCCAAGCACCGTCCGCAAATCATCGCCAAGATCGAGGACCAGCAGGCGGTGAAGAACCTTGAGGAAATTGTCACCGAAGCCGACGGCATCATGGTCGCGCGCGGCGACCTCGGCATCGAGTGCCCTTACGAGGAACTGCCCATCATCCAGCGCAAGGCCGTCAAACTCTGTCTCCGCGTCGGCAAGCCCGTCATCGTCGCCACGCACATGCTTGAGAGCATGATCGAGAACCCCATGCCCACCCGCGCCGAGATCACGGATGTGGCCAACGCCGTCTTCGAGCAGGCCGACGCCATCATGCTCTCCGGCGAGACCACGGTGGGCAAATACCCCGTGAAGTGCATCGAGGTCTTCGACCGCATCGCCCGCCGCATCGAACGCAGCGGCAACGCCGGTTACCACGAGCGCGCCGAGCTGACCAGCCCCCGTCAGAAGCTTATCAAGAGCGCCGTCGTCATGGCGGACCAACTGCGCGCCGAAGCCATCATTGTCTTCACCCGGCGCGGCAGCATGGCCCGCTGGACCTCCTGGCTGCGCCCGCGCTACTCGCCCATTTACGCCGTGTGCGAGAGCTGGCCGTTAGCCGACTCCCTCGCGTTGAACTGGGGCCTCACTCCCGTCGTATTCCCTTTCGACAACAACGACCCGCAGAAAAACATCGATCTCGCGCTCATCCGCATGACGGAGGCCGGGATCATTCATCGCGGCCACACCGTCGTCATCATCAGCGCCATGTCCAGCGGCACGCAGATCGTGGACGCGGTGCAGATGCGCGTCTTGGAGTAAACCCAGTTGCGAATGGAGCAAGGCGAGTGGCGAATCCGCCGCGTGCGCCCGGGCCGCATTCGCCATACGAAATTCCCCATTCCGATGTCTTGGAAACGCAAACTCGCCGGCAGCACGCTCGCCTTCATCGGCTTCATGCTTTCGCCGCTCTCGTGGTGGAACGACCTCTTCGTCAACATCCCCCTCGCGCTGGGCTTCGCCTGGCTCGTGAGCCTCTTCTGGCCGGCGGTCTTCACCGCAAGCTTCGTGCTGGGCTACTGGCTGACCAATGTGCTCGGCCTCGTGCTCATGCAAAAAGGGGCGCAGCAAGCGCTCTCGGAAAAGCCCAAGCCCTACACCCGGCGCCAGCTCATCACCGACCTCGGCATCTCGCTGGCCTACACCCTCCTCATCGTTGCCCTGGTGGAGAACGGCGTGCTCAAGCCGTTGCCCGACTACATGCCCTCGGCGCGCTAGTAGCGGCGCCGCCCCGGCGGCTGTAGGCCCATCGTCATCACACCTGAAACCACTCCTTCGCGAAGACGATGCGGGCCTTTTTCGCGACGGCCTCGCTGGCTTTGAGCACGCTCACGGTGGCCTCGAAGCCGTCTTGGGCGGTGGCTGCCGGCTGACGCGGGACGGTGACGAGGTGCTTCGTGAGCGCGGCCTTGTCGGCGTCGCCGAAGGTGGCTTTGAAGTCTTCGACTGCGGTGGTGACTTCGTTCGCATTCGTCAGGAAAGCCTCCAGCGCAGACAAGAGCGACGTGTTGACCGGCGAGGTTTCCTCCGCCTGATCGCCCTGCGCGGCGAGCTTGGTGGCGTTGGCCACGAGCGCGATGCCCGTCTCCTTTTGGAAGTTGTCCTTGCGCGCGTAGACCTCCCAGCCCAGCAGCGGCGCATCGGACTCCTTGAACATCCACGCCTTCGCGCCGCGCATCAGCACCGCCGCCTCGGTCCCGTAAATCATCTCGTAATCGGAATCGAAGGAGTTCGCCAGCGAGATGTCGTAGCTGAAGTTCACGCCCTGCCCATACTCGAAGACGCACTGCGCGGTGTCGGCCACCGTGCGCCCGTCGGTCCAGTGCAGAATGCCGCCGAAGCCGGTGACGGCGACGGGCTGGTCCTTGAGGAACCACGAGTTGTTGTCCACCTGATGGATGCCGATTTCGCCGACGAGTCCGGCGCTCTGTTCGGCGCGGAGGTGCCAGTTGATTTCGCGCTCGCGGTCGGGATTCGGCGAGGCCTTGCGCCAGCTCTGCTTCTTGTGCCACTGCGCGCGGGCGAAGATATTTTTGCCCAGCGCGCCGGAACGGATGAACTGCATGAGGAAATGCCGCTGCGTGTCGGAGCGTAATTGTAGCCCGGCCTGGAAGACCGCCGTGGGCGTGTTCTTCGCCGCCTGCGCAATCGCCCGCGCGTCCTCGACCGTGTGCGCGAGCGGGGCTTCGCAATAGACGTGCTTCCCGGCGGCGAGCGCCTCGGTGACGAGCTGCTTGTGCTGGTGCGTGGGCGTGGCGATGACCACGGCCTGCACGTCCTTGTTCGCGAGCACCTTCTTGTAATCGCTCTCCTGCGCCGCACCCGGAGCATTGTCCGCCGAACGCTTGAGCATCGCGGGATAGGTGTCGCAGATGGCGACGAGCTTGGCCTCCTTCGTGCGCCCGAGCGCGTTGACGATCTCGCGTCCCCATGGCCCGAGGCCGATGACAGCGACGTTCACGGTGAAGGCGGCCTTCTTCTCCGCAGGCGCTTGCGCTTGCGCGCGCAACTCCACGGCACCGAGCGTGGCCAGCATGGCGGCGAAGGAGCTGCGCTGCACAAACGCGCGGCGGTTCAAGTCGTCAGTCGAGACGGTCTGATTCATGAGCGGGATGATGTTGAATCGAATCGGGAAGGCAACGAATTGTTCTCCGCCCTGGCGAGGTGGCTTGGCCGGGGCCTGCTCCTTGGCGAGAATGTTCCGCGCCGCGCCGCCGTCCACTCCCGCCATGCACCTCATTGCCCTCGCCCTCGCCGTCACCACTGCCGCCGCCTTCGCCGCCGACGGCAACTGGCCCAGTTGGCGCGGCCCCCGCAATAACGGCAGCACCGCCGCGGGCACCTACCCGGTGAAGTTCGACGCCGACTCCGGCTGGCTCTGGAAGACGCCGCTCCCCGGCAAGGGCTGCTCCACGCCCATCGTCTGGAACCAAACGATCTACGTCACCGCGCCTGTCGATGGGAAGGACGCGCTCCTCGCCTTCGATTGGAACGGCAAGCCTCTCTGGCAAACCACCCTCGGCGCGGAGAAGCCCGGCAAGCATCGCAACGGCTCCGGCTGCAACTCCTCGCCCGTCACGGATGGCCAGTCGGTGTTCACCTACTTCAAGAGCGGCCAGCTCGCGGCGGTGGACTTCGCGGGGAAAGTCCGTTGGCAGGCGAACCTCACCGAGCGCTTCGGCAAGGACACGCTCTACTGGGACTACGGCACTTCGCCCGTGCTCACCGAGCGCGATGTGGTGGTGACGCTCATGCACAACGGCGAGTCGTGGATGGCGGCCTTCGACAAGGCCACCGGCACGCAACGCTGGAAAATCTCCCGCAACTACACGACACCTACCGAGAACGATCACAGCTACGCCACCCCCATCGTGACGCGCCACGCCGGCCGCGAGGCGCTGCTGGTCTGGGGCGCGGAACATCTCACCGCCCACGACGCGGCGGATGGAAAACTCCTCTGGTCCTGCGGCGATTTTAATCCCGAGGCCAGCCGCAACTGGGTCGCCGTCTCCTCCTTCGTGCTCGCGGGCGACCTTGCGATCGTGCCCTACGGACGCGGCTCGCGCCTGCACGGCATCAAGCTGGGCGGCAGCGGCGACGTGACCGCGTCGCACCGCGCGTGGACGCGGAAGGACACCGGGACGTTTGTGCCCTCGCCGGTCGAGCACGCGGGCAAAATTTATCTGGTCCGCGACCGTGGCGAAGTCGAGTGCGTCGAGCCGGCCACGGGCAAAACGCTCTGGTCCGGCACGCTGCCCAAGAGCGGCGCGAGCTACTACAGTTCGCCGAGCCTGGCCGATGGGAAACTTTACGCGGCCCGCGAAGACGGCGTCGTCTTCGTCGCTGGTGCGAATGGGAAGTTTGAGCTGCTCGCCGAGAACAACATGGGCGAACGCGTCATCGCCTCGCCCGTGCCCGTAGCCAACCGCCTCCTGTTGCGCGGCGAGAAACACCTCTTCTGCATCGCAGCGAAGTAGGACCGCTGTGCCGTTCGCTGGCACGCACGCGGTCAATCGAACTTCAGGGCGCTCCCGGGCAGTAGCTTCTTCATCGCCGCCTGCGTGTCGGGACTGAACGGGACGCGATTGGCGGGAACCAGTCGCAAGGCCTTCAGATGCGCGAAATCCTTGAGCAAGGGCACGCGCGTTTCGGGCAGCGGGATGTTGCTCAACTCGAGGTTCTCCAGTTGCTTCATGGCGGCGACGGTCTTCAGCTCGTCGTCCGAGATGAGTTTGCAATCCGTGAGGGTCAAGCGCTTGAGGGTCTTGATGCCCTTGATGGTCTGGATGGCTGCAGGTGCAGTGAAGCCTTCGCCGAGTTGCAGATACTCCAGCGGCAGCGCGGTGATGTGTTGCAGCGCAGCGGCCGTGGCGTTGTGAGTGCCGACTTCGAGGCCTTTCAGCTTGGACATTTTGGCCAGCGCCACTGCGCCCGCATCGGTGAACTTGGCGTGGGCGAGCACGAGGCTTTCCAGAGTCGGGAAGCGCTCGCAGATTAGCCGCAAACCTTCGTCATCAATGCTGCTCCCACGGAAGCTGCACCGCGTCAGGCGCGTCCAGCCCTCGAACTTGGCGAACGCATGGCCCTTCATCGCGGTGCCGACGAACGAGAAGGCTTCGAGGTTCTTGAGGCCCGCGAGTTTTTCCAGCCCGGCGTCACTGAGCTTCCCGTTGTTGGTGAACCGGAGTGATTTGAGGTTGGTCAGCTTGCCGATGGGCGCGATGCCATCGTCGCCGAGCTTGGTGGCGATGACGTTGAGCGATTCCAGGGCGGTGAGTTCGCCCAGATGCGCGAAGAAGGCGGCATCATAAGGATCGACCTTGCGATGGTCATGCGGCCCGGCGTTGGGGATGGCGAGGTCCACCAGCCGCAACGTGTCGAAGACGGATAGCTCGCCCCCCGCCGCGGCCTTCAAGCTCGCGGGCGTGGTGTTGGTCGCTTCGGTTTTTCCTTGGCCGACCTTGATGGCTTCAATCACGCCTTGCGCGTGCGCACGTTGCGCGGCGGCGGCGAGGATGGCGCTGGCGTGGGTTTGCAAAACTTGTTTCAACGCGGCGTTGCCGGTGGCGGCAATCGCGGCATCAAGCTGGGCGCGGGAGGTGATTTTCGTGAGGTCGGGCGGTTGCGCCGACAACGACGAGGCCAAGATCAGGAACGAGGTGGTTAGGGTGAACGCGAGGGGACGAATCATGATGGGTGCTGAGTTGAAACTGACGGCTAATCCCGCCCGCTGAACTCCTCTTCGCGAGGCAGGGCGATGACTTTCCAGGTGGCGGGGTAAAACCGGACGATGCGACGAGGCCGGTAGCCCTCCAGCATCATGCCGCATTGCACGGTGATTTGAACCCCGCTGCTGCCCGGCTCGACGGGGATTTTTTTGATGTCGAGGATGTTGCCGCCCTTGCGGTCGTTCACCGGGTCGTAGGTCATCAGGCTCTCGCGTGCGACGGCGATGCCGCCTTTCGGAGCGTTCGGATTGACCTCGTTTTTGGAGAACGGCCAGCCGAGCGGCTCCGGGTTCGTGTTGGTCAACTCGTTGAAGAGCTTCGCATCCACACCGCCGAAGAAGGTGATGGTGACCAGCTGCTTCTCGTCATCCACCGCCTGCACCCAACCGGGCAGGCCGCGCTGCCGGATATGGTTGCGATGGCGTTCGAGCTGGTGGGCGGTGGCGAGCTGGCGGCTGGGTTCATCGAGCCAGATTTCGAGCACGCGTCCCGGGCCGTAGAGCGTGGCCCAGGTGAGGTTGAACAGCGCGGTTTGGCCGGGGGCCAATGACTTGAGGTCGCCGATCCCGGTGCCCTTCAGCACGCGGGTGCTGGTGAGGAGGTCGAAGAGTTTCGGCTGGCCGATGGGCTTGCCGTCCTGCTGCAAGGTCGCGCTGAACCGGTTGGTGGCGAGGTCCACGGACTCGATTTTCCACGACTGCTTTTGCCGCGCGTGAAAGCTGAAGTCATCCTCCAAGCGGAAGCAGCGGCGGAAGTCGGCGTCGGGGGTTTGGCGGTTGTTGTGCGGGCCGAGGGGCAAGGGAGATTTTTCCTTGGGGTCCTTCAGGTAGAACAAGCCGCGGAGGTGCGTGCCCAGCGGGATGTCCTGCAACGCCGCGGGTGCGCCGTGATAGTAGATGGCTCCATACGGCAGCAGCGTGGCGTCCACGGACAGATCCCAAACGCCGCGGTCCTGACTGTCGTCGCGGTCCACACGGATTTGGAAACGGCGCTCCAAGTGGTCGCTCCGAATCAGCTCGCCGGAGATGGCGTGGGCGGAGCCTTCCGGCGGGAACTGGCCCTCGACGAGCTGATACCATTCCAGCGTGGCTTCCTTCTCCTTGCCCTTGGCGGGCTTGCTCTTGCTGAGCTTCACGCTCGCCGGCCCGTCGGCGTCGGTGCGGAACTTGGGCGTGTCCTGCGCGTGGAGCAGGCACGCGGTGAGAAGCAGGCTCAGGGCAGCGAAGAGCGGGCGCATGACGAGATGCGGGAGGACGGGTTGGTTTGCTCGGCTCAAGCCAGCAACTCCTTCAGCGGCCGCACGCTGTCCTGGAATCGGTCTGCCTTCACGTCCACGCGCTGGAGCATGGTCAGCAGCAGGTTGCTCAGGCGCGCGTCGCCGTCCACGGGACGGGAACAAACACGATAGTGCGCGTTGGCGTCGGCGACGTTGTATTGGCCGAGCTTGGGCAGGTTGAAATCGAGGTGCTGGCCGTGCTGGTAGCCGAGGGCGCGACCGCCGGCGAGGAGCGTGGGCAGGTTGGCGTTGCCGTGGCTGTGACCGTAGGCCATGCCGCTGCCCCAGAGCACCTGCGTGGTGTCGAGCAGCGGTTGGCCGTTCGCCTCTTTGTGCGCCTTGAGCTCGTCGAGGAAGTAGCTGAGTTGCTCGACGAGGAACGTGTCGGTTTGCGTGAGCCTACGAAGCTGCTCGGGGTCGCCGTTGTGATGCGAAAGCCCGTGGCGGGTCTGCGAAATGCCGATGTCGGGAATCGCGCCGCCGTTGGACTCGCTGCAAATCATGCAACTGATGACGCGCGTGGAATCCGTGCGCAACGCCATCACCATCAGGTCGAAGAAGAGGCGGTGGTAGTCCGCGACCTTTTTCATGTCGAGCCGCTGGCTGAGGCGCGAGGCGTCGCCGCCGGCGAGCGTGGGTTTGGGGATGTTCAGCCACTCGTCGGCGCGTTGGGTGCGGGTCTCCACCTGGCGCACGGCGGTGAGATACTCGTCAAGTTTCGTGCGGTCCTGACTGCCGAGTTTGTGGGCCACGCGTTTGGCGTCGTTGGCCACGAGGTCGAGGATGCTGCCGCGTCGGCTGAGGCGGCGACGGAGGGTTTCCTTGCTCTCCTTTTCCACGCCGAAGAGCTGGTTGAAAATCTGCTGCGAGTTGCGCTCGGCGGGAATCTGGATGCCGTCCTTCGACCACGCGAGTGAGTGGCCTTCGATGGCCAGTTCCAGCGAGGAGAAACGCGTGGAAACGCCCTGCGCCTCGACCATGAGCTGGTCGGCGGAGACGGTGTTGCGGAAGGCCCCGCCGTCGCCGGGGACGTTGGCCCCGGTGAGCCAGACCTTGTCGCAGTTGTGGTGCTTGCCGAGGACCATGGGATGGTGCAGGCCGCTGATGGGCGTGACGTCGGAGCGGTGGCGTTCGAGCGACTTCAGCGGGGTGCTGAACTCAAACTCCCGGCCCGCCTTTTCAATCTGCCAACTCAGCGTGTTGACGCCGTTCGGGATGTAGAGAAACACGCTGCGCTTCGGCGTGGTCGGAGCCGGCAGCGCGCCCATGCAATCGAGCAACGGCAGGGCGATGGTGGCTCCGAGGCCGCGCAGTGCGGTGCGGCGGCTGATGCGCCAGTGGTTCAGGTTGAGGTTGGCCATAAATTTTGGTGGGTGGAATTTCAGCGCTTGGCGAACAGGTCGGAGAGGACGAACGCCTCCAGCAGGTCGCGCAGGCGGTAGTCCTTAGCCTTGCTCGCCTGGGCGATGCCCGCGAGACCGTCGCGGTCACCGAAGGACATGCTGCGGCGGAGGCCGTAGGTGGCGAGCTTCTCGATGAACGTGGCGTTAAACGTGTCGAGGTCGGCGAGCAGCAGCCGCTTGAACTCCTCGGGCGTCTCGTAGGTGCGACCGTCGGGCAGTTTACCTGCGGGATTCACCGCCGGGTTTTTACCCGCGCCGTCCGTGATTTCCTCCGTGCGCCAGCGACCGATGGCGTCGTAGTTCTCAAAGGCTAGGCCGAGCGGATCGATCCGGCTGTGGCAGGAGGCGCAGCTCGGATCGTGGATGTGGGCCTCCAGTTTCATCCGCAGCGTGGCCTTCGGGGCATCCACCGGATTCGGTGCGATGGGCTCGACGTTCGGGGGCGGCGGCGGCGGGGACTTGCCCAAGATGGCCTCCGACAACCACACGCCGCGATGCACGGGCCGGTGCCGCGTGCCGTCCGACGTGAGCGACAGGATCGCCGCCTGAGTGAGCAGTCCGCCGCGCCGGCTGTCCGTCGGCAACGCGACGCGCAGAAACTCGTCGGTGGCCCCAGCCGGGCTGGGCAGCCCGTAGAACTGCGCCAGCCGCGCATTGACCATGCTCCAGTTGGAGTTCAGGAATTCGCGCAAGGTCAGCCCGCCGTTCAGCACCTCGTGGAAGAAAGCCCGTGGCTCGCGCACCATGCTCTTCTCCAAGTGCGAGTCGTAGTCGGGGTAAATCTTTTTGTCGGGCGGGAAGCGGCCGACGTTGCGCAGCTTCAGCCACTGCGAGGCGAAGGACTCGCTGAAGCGCACGGCCCGCGGATCAGCCAGCATCCGCGCGACCTGCCGCGACAACTCCGCCTTGTCGCGCAGCTTCCCTTGCTCCGCCAGCGCGAACAGCTCGTCATCGGGCATCGTGCTCCAGAGCAGGTAGGAGAGGCGGGAGGCGATTTCCCAATCGTTCAGCTCGTTCCGGTTCGCGGACTCGTCGCCCTCGGCGATGAAGACGAAGCTCTTGGAACAAAGGACGGCGAGCATGCTGGCCTTCACGGCATCGCGGAACTTCTCGCCCGCCGCGCGCTCGGCCTTGGCGATGCCGACGAACTCGTCCAACTCCTCCGCCGTAACGGGACGACGAAACGCGCGCCGCGCCAGCCGGCCCAAGCCCTCGCGGAGTTGGTCCATGTTGCCGTCCTCGCGCGGCACATACTCATCGCGCCGACGTTGCTCCTCGTCCGTGATGATCGGCCCGCGCCACGAGACCGAGTCCATGATCAGAAAGGGATAGCGCGGCCGGCCCTGCTCATCGGTCAGCTTCATCTGCCACGGACTGCGGCCTTCCTTCGTGCTGACGAAGGGCCGGTCCCCGTGGCGACCGGACGGCGGCGTGTTCGACGGCCCGGGCACATCGTTGATCACATGGATGCTGGGTCGGCCCTTGGGCAGGTGCGCGCGGAACGTCACCGTGATGGGCTTGTCCTCCGCCGCGAGCACGTCCTGCTGGTGCAGCACGCGGTCGAGGCGCGTCTCATACACGAAGAGCCGCGGCGCACGGTCCTTCTCCGGCTTCAAGCCGCTCAACGTGTAGCTGATCTCGTAGATGCCCGCCTCGGGCAGCGACTCGGAAGCGGAGTAGCGGAAGATGTCCCCCGGCCACATCTCGAAGCGCACCTTGTCCAGCAAGCCCAGCTCCCGCAACCGCTCGCGGTGGCTTTCCTTGATCTGCGACTCGCGCACCGCCGGCATCGAATACTGCAAGGGTAGCGGCTTCTTCTCGGGATACGCCTCCGCGAGAATCACCTCCGCCGCGCTCAGATATTTCTCCACGTTCGACGGCGACAGCGTCATCATGGAGCCGATGCGCTCGAAGCCATGCCACTCCGCGTCCTCCAGAAAACCGCCCGGGTCGGTAGCATCGAACTGCACGCCGATGAGGTCGCGCACGGTGTTCACATACTCCTCACGGGTCAGGCGATTGTAAGAGACGCGGCCCCGGGCGGCCATGCGGGCGAACTCGCCCTCCTTGAGCCGGGCGGCCAGCCAGTCAACGATCTTGGCGCTGTCCGCCGCGCTGGGCCGGACCTTCTCCTTCTTGGGCGGCATCTCCCCGGAGCTGATGCGTTCCATCACTTCGATCCACTGCGGCGTGTTCTCAAAGCCGACCTTCGTGGACAACGTGTCGAGGCGGAACTCACCCTTGGGCTGCTTCTCGCTGTGGCAATGGCTGCAATGCTTGGCGAGGTAGGGAGCAACCACCTTGCTGAAATCCGCCCCAGCGACAGGCGCAGCCGCCCAACTCGGCAGTGTTGAACTGACCAAAAACACTCCGCTCAAGCACCGAAACGCTTGCCGGATAATGTCCCGTGCCGGCACGAAGGATTTCCAAGTCACCGTTGGCAGACGCGGTGCCACTGGGCGGACTTCACAGGGAGTCGGTAACCGCTCGCTGTTCGAACCAGCCGCTGCGAACGATCCCAGCAGTTTCATACCCGACTGAATTCCAACCCCGGCAGCGGCCCCGTGCTCGTTCCGAACGTGTCGGCTTCGATGCCGAGGCGTTGGAGCATACTCACGTAGAGATTGCACAACGGCGGCGGGTTCTTCGGATCGAAGTGCAGATGCTGGCCGTGTTTGAAGCCACCGCCCGCGAGGAAGACGGGCAGGTTGGAAGTGGAATGACTGCTGCCGTCGCCGAGGTTGCTGCCGAGGAAGATCGTGGTGCGGTCGAGCAGGTTGCTGGCGTCCTCCTTCGACTGCTTCAGCTTGGCCAGCAAGTCGCGCACGGTCTTCATCGTCTCCACTTCCACGAGCTTGAGCTGGTCGAGTTTGCCCGGGTCCTTGCCGTGGTGGGAGAGGTCGTGATGCCCCAGCGTCACGCCCTGAATGGGTGGGGCGAAGGTGGAGCCGGCCAGCATGATCGTGATGAGCCGGGTCGAATCCGTTTGCAGCGCTAGATGGCTGAGATCAAAGAGCAGCCGCGTCCGGCCGATGAGGTCGGCGGCGTTGGGGATGTCCTTGGGCGGTTCGACGTTCACCTTGGGCTTGGGAGTTTTCGCCCAGCTTTCGTCGTTGACCATGCGCTGCTCCAACTCGCGGACGCTGGTGAGGTATTCGTCGAGCTTGTCGCGGTCTTCGCTGCCCAGGCCGGACCGCAGCGACTTCGCCTGGTCGCGGACATCATCGAGGATGCTCCGCCCGTCGGCGAGGCGACGCATCTGGCCTTGGACCTCGTCGGCGCGGCCTTCGAGGAAGAGCCGCGCGAAGACTCTGGAGGGCACATTGTCCGCCGGGATGAGCGCACCGGTCCGGGTCCAGGAGAGGCCGCCCGAGCCTTCGCCCGACAACGCCAAGCTGGGGAAACGGGTCTGCGTGCCGATGTGGTCGGCGGCGAACTGGTCGAGAGAGATGGCGTTGCGAAAGCCGGGCCGGCCCGCGCCCGGGACGCCGGTCAGGAAGCTGGCGGAGGCTTGGTGTGCGAAACTCGAGCCCATTCCCGCATGAGCCAGGCCAGAGATGACCGAGAACTCGGCGCGGAACTCTTTGAGAATCTCCAGGTAGGGCGAGAGCGCGTAGTCCTTGCCGGTTTGTGCCGGGAAGAAATTGTCGGGATGCAATCCCAGCGGCGCGCAGATGCTGATGATGCGGCGTGGGGGCAGTTTGGCGTTGGGTGCGCGGCGATTCGGCTTCGGGTCGGCGGCGCAGGTGTCGAGCCACGGGAGTGCGAGGGAGATGCCGGCTGCGCGGATGAAGGTGCGGCGTGGGAGGGGCATGGGTGGGTTCGGTTACTTGCTCTGAAACATTGGGCTTTGGACGACTTCGTGGATCAATGACTTGAACCCGTATTTCTGGTCGCGCGTGCGACCGACGATGGTTTCGATCTCCGGCTTGTCCGCCCGGGCCGGGGCCGCGCCGGTGGAGTAGGCGAGCAGCTTTTCGGTCAGGGAGCGGGCGAGCTGATCTTTGTCTTCGAGCAACAGCTTCTTGTATTCGTCGATGTCGCGGAACCGTCGGCCGTCCGGCAGCACGTCACTGGGATCCACCGCCGGGCCGGGCCAGACGCGCACCCGCCGGCCATTGACTTGCCGCGGCTCGCCGGTGGCGCGGTAGTGGTCGCGCCAGCCGCCGGTGACATCGAAGCTCTCGAGTGCGAATCCCGGCGGGTCAATCTTGCTGTGGCAGCTCGCGCAACTGGCGACACTGCGGTGTTTGGCGAGCTGCTCGCGAATGGTCGTCGCCCCGCGAATGTCCGGCTCGATGGCTGCCACGTCTGCAGGCGGCTTCGGCGGCGGTGTTCCCAGAATGCGTTCGAGCACCCAAGCCCCGCGAATGATGGGCGAGGTCGTCGTGCCGTTGGCGGTCACTTTCATCACGCTGGCCATCGTCAGGACTCCGCCGCGATGACTCCCCGGCGGCAGCGTCACCCGGCGCATCTCCGTGCCCTCGATGCCGGGGATGCCGTAGTGCTTCGCGAGGCGCGCATTGAGGAAGGTAAAATCGGACGCCACGAAACTCGTCAGGCTCAGGTCGTTCTTCAACACTTCGTCGAAGAACAACCCGGTCTCCTTGACCATCGCCACCTTGAGAATGTCGTCATATTCGGGATACAGCGTGCGGTCAGGCGACGTGGCATCAATGGCGCGGAGGCTTAACCACTGGCCGGTGAAATTCTCGGTGAAGGCCTTGGCCTTGGGGTCGCGGAGCAAGCGTTCGACCTGCTCGCGGAGCACGCCCGGCTCGCGCAGCTTGCGCGCCTCGGCCAGCTTGAACAGCGGTTCGTCCGGCATCGAACTCCACAGGAAATAGGAGAGTCGACTGGCCAGCGCGAAGTCATCCAGCGCGGGTGCCCCGGCCGTGTTGGGCACGCTGGCGGGGGGCGGTTTCTCGTGCAAAAACAGAAAGCTCGGTGAAACCAGGACGGCGCGGAGACCGACGCGCATGGCTTGCTCGAAGGAATAGTTCTGCTCCAGCCGGGTTTTGAAACGCGCAAGGAACGGGCGGATGTCCTCGTCCGTCACCGCGCGTCGGAACGCTCGGCGCGCGAAGTTGCGCAGAATCCGTTCGGCGTCCACCAGCGGCTGCGACGACACGACCTCCAGGCGTTTGGGATCGCTGGGGCTAGGGACGACCGCCTGCTTTAGGTCGTCAAAGATCGCCTTGTGGCTCGGCGGCGGCCAGGACGCGAGGAGCGGCCCTTCCACATCCACCCACTGGATCACCAGGCCCGGCCCCTTGTAATTGTCGGCCCCGATTTTTTCGACCGCCGGTGGCAGCGCGGGCAGGCCTTCGGCGAGGATGCGGATGCGGTTCTCGGGTTCGAGCTGCTCGGTGAACTCGATGACTGAGGGCTTGTCCGCTGGCACGGCGAAGTAGTCAATGAGCCGCTCCTCGGTCACTTCCTTGAGCGTGCCGGCGGTGACGCGGAAGTTGATCGGCTTGCCTTCACTTTGAAACCCGTAGCCCGAGATGCGGAAGCGATACTTGCCGCGCACATGGCTGCGGAAATTCCACATGGTGACCCGGATGTTGGCCGACTCCCAGGAGGCGAAGATGGCCACCCCGTCGTCCACATGGCGGTAAACACTCCCGGTGGGCTTGACGGACTTTTCCTCGCGGAGGTCGAACCGCTTCTTGAGCAGCCAAGGCTGCGGCTGGTTGGCAATGGCCTCGTTCAGCACGCGGTCGGCGGCATCGAGGTAGCTCCGCATCAGATACGAGGAGGTGTGCAGCGCCTCGGCGCTGTTGTCGAAGCCGCTCGTCGAAGTGTCCGGGGGCAGGAGGTCGGCCAGATCGACTTCCACGCCGAGCAGATCGCGCACGGTGTTCGCATACTCGGCGCGGTTCAGTCGCCGCAGCGCCACCCGTCCCTCGGTGGCCCGTCGGGCGAATTCAGCCGCGCCCGCGCGTTCGTTGATCCACTTGACTGCGGCCTGAACCTCCTGCTCGGGCGGACGCGGTTTGTCCTTCGGCGGCATGTCGCCGGACTTGAGCTGCTCCAGCACCGTCAGCCACAGCTCGCGGTTCTTGCGGTCAGCGAAGTCCGGCGAGAGTTGATCGAGCAGGAAGTCGCCTTTGGGCTTGGTCCCCGAGTGGCATTTCTGGCAGTGCTGGGCGAAGAGCAACCGGGCGGGGTCGTTCGCTAACTTGGCAGTGGCCACGGCTCCCTGTGTTTCGGCAGCGAAAGCGATTCCAACAATCAGTCCGAACAACCATTTCATTCGGCCAAGCCGATGTGCCGAGAAGAGTCGATGGGTCTGGCTTCGCACGACCGCTTCCGCAGGCGGCGTAGCGCAATCGGCCAAGGCGCGCGGCGGAGTTGAAGGGTGAGCGATGATGGCGCATAGGCTACTCTCCTGATCGGGGCTACCAAAGAGTTTTTTGGCTGACCTTTGACGTGCGCGCATCTCCGTCAGCCGGTCTTGAACCCGAACATCCGCGCCGCGTTCGCGCCTATCACCTTCGCGCGTGCCTCGGGCGTAAGGAAATCCAGCAGCGCCGCCGTGCGCTCGCGTTCGGCCCGGTAAGTTTCAGGCGTCGCCTTTTCATCGAAGCCGCCGCCGTAGATGAGCCGGTCGGCCCCGAAGGCATCGGCGAGCCGACGGACCACGCGCGGCAAGCCCGCCGCTTCCTGCGCGTCACGGGCCGGGAAGGAAGAGAGCTTCAGCACCACGTTCGGAAAATCCGCCCAGCGCAGCACGCGGTCGTTATCCTCGGCCGCGCCCTGAAACGGCCGGCCCAAGTGGTCCACGATGACGCGGGTCTGCTTGAACTCACGAATCAGCGGCTCGAAGCCGGCGGCGTAACGCGGCTCAAAGTGGAGTTGCACCGCCAGCCCACTGTCGCTCGCCAGCTTCCAAAGCTGGCGCAGCTCCGGCTTGCCAAAGGGCGGCAGGCGGTCGGCTTGGAAGGCGTGGATGCGCGCGGTCACGATGGGTAGGCGCTTGGCGAGCTCCGGCAGTTTCTCCATCGAGCCTGGCCGGTCGCAGAAGACCAGCAGCGTGCCCTTGAGCCGGCCTTTGCCGACGGCGAGGCAGTGTTCCAGATAGCGGTGATCATCCTGATACGGCTCGGGATGCACCACGATGGCGAAGTCCACGCCCGCGCCATCCATGAGCTTCAGCAGAAACTCCGGCGAGGTGGGCTGCTCCGGCTGGTAAGTGCCGCGCGGGTGATAGGGGAAACGGGCGTCCGCCTTGCCAGCGAAGCAGTGCGTGTGCGTGTCCACGACCGGTATGCGCGGCACGGCGGCAGGCGACGTGAGGGCGGCGGTGGCCGAGGCGGCGGAGTAAAGAAACGTGCGGCGGTTCATTGCACCGTGAGTTTGTGTCCGTTGCGTTCCGCATTCCCCGCGCGGTCGCGGGCGGTGGCAGTGAGCTCCTTCGCGGCGGTCAAGGTCAGCTCCCAGTCCGCGACGCCCGCGTTCTGCGTCACGATTTTCGCCCGCTGGCCGTTCACCGTCACGTCGGCGACCTCGCCATTGTCGTGCGTCACGCCGCGCACGAGCAGCTTGCCGTCGGCCTGCTTGCGGGCGGAGGTGATGACCGTCGCGGGCGGCAGGTCGTCCACGGGCGCGAGCAGTTGCGGGAACGCGACCGGAGCGGACTTCGCCGCGCGCACATCCTTGCCAGTGAACTTCTCCACGCTCGCAAACTCCGCACGCGCCGACGCCGGGAACTTCGTGCTGACGACTTTGGTCACGTCGCCCGCCGCCGGGTAGCCGTGAAAGAAGTAAGTCACCGCGTGCTCCAGCTTGTCGTTGCGCGGGCCGCCGCCGAGGTCCACGACCTTGCCCGCGCGCGCCTCGCTGCCGGGCCAGCTCACGTTGCGGAAGTGGCCCGCCGTGCCCGCCTTCGGCGACGTGCAGGCCATCTGAATGAGCGGGTCGCGGCCCGAGCGGCAGTTGATGAGCTGCACGTTCTCGTAGGTGAAGTCGCCATGCTGGATGCTCTCGTCGTCGTGGCCGCGGTTGATTGGCTCCGAACCAACTTGCGTGAAGCTGATGTTGCGATAGACGTGCGCGTCGTAGTCCGGGTGATACACGCCATAGACGCCGTTGCTCACCGTGAGGCCGTCGAGGAGGAAGTGCGACAGGTTCGGGCGCATCACGTAGTGCGTCTCCCACGCGCGCAGGTTCCGCGCGATGAACGGATGCGCGCGGTCGCCGCCCACCGAGCCGTTCACGTCGTCGCCGAAGTTGAAGCTGTAGAGACCCTCGCTGTGGGACTCGTTGTCCTCGAAGCGGAGGAAGGGAATCTTCCGCACGTCCACGCGGGTGCGCTCGCCGTTGGGCTGGAGCGTGTTCAGCTCCGGGTTGAAGTTGCCGCGTTTGGCGACCTCGAAGCGGTAGCCGTATTCGTCGTTCTCGCAGGCGACATTTCGGGTGAAAGAGTTGCGGCCGTTAGCCCACCAGAAGCCCGCGCCGTCATTGGGGTCGAACGGCAAAACCTGTTTCGGCAACTTGCGCCCGCGATACGCCTGCACGGCGAGATTGCGGTCGAGCAAGTTGTATTGCTCCGTCGCGTCTTCGAGGAAGTAACCGTGGCCGACGGACTGGTAGCCCACGCAATCGCGCACCACGAGGAAGTCCGTGCCGTGGATGGTGAGCCAGCGATTGTGCGAGTCCCAGATACTCGCGCCCAGCACGCCGCTGCCGCGCATGGAGTCGCGCACGAGGTGGAAGTGGATGGCGTATTTGCCTAACACGCCTTCTTTGCCGAGGTGGCGGAATTCCGCGTAGCTGATGCCCCCGGTGCTGTCGCGGTGGAACATCGTGTGCCCGCGCACGCCGTCGGGCTGGGCGGACTCGATGGTGACGTTGCGCGACAAGTTCGCGACCTCGCTGCGGTAGTCGCCCTGGCCCAAGTGCGCGTAGTCCAACGCGCGGTCGAGCGTGACCAGGTCGCCGGCCAACGCGGTGATGCGGCGCTCCTCGGTCTGCACCTTGCGTGGGCTTTTAGCGGACTGGCGGAAGGTGTTGCCGCTGCCGTAGCTCTCCTTCGAGACCGTGACGATGACGGTGTCACCCACGCGCCAGCCGGTGACGGGCTCGGAGAGCTTCACGACGGAATCACCGGCCTTCACCGACGCGCCGAGCTTGAGCCAGGTGCGGTTCATCGGCGCGCCGTGCGTGTCCCAGCGACCGCCGCAGTTGAGGATGGCGGGCAACGTTTCCTTGTTCATGCCCTCGAAGTGGACGAGGCGAATCAGCGCGGTGATGCCAGCGGGGATGGGCCGCTCCGCCGAACCAATCTCCAGCACCGGCAGCGAGCCGGCTTGCGCGGCAGTCGGCGCGTCCGCGTGGCAGTCGAAGCCGTCCTCCGTGGTCGTCTCGCCCGGCTCAATCTTGATGAGGCCGACCTCCAGCCGCGTGGACTTCTCGCGGCTGAATGCCAGCGTGCCCGCGACGTGAATCATGCGGATGCTGTCCGTCGAGGCCACGTCATACACCACCGTGTGACCCGCGCGGACCTGCACGCGGTCGCCCGCCTTGGGCGCGCGGCCATTCGCCCAAGTCGCAGCGGCTGACCACGCGCCGCTCTTGGCCGAGCGGGAGTCGAAGGTGACGGGCGCGTTTTGGGCGAGGACGGAGGGCACAGCCAAGGCCAGCACGACCAGCAGCAACAGGGTTTTCATCGCCATACCGGACTGGCTGGACGGAGAGGCGATTCATAATCCGCCGTGTAGCCGCCGAGCTAAGGAGACGGACTTGGTTGCGCTCGAACGAATCCGCCCCCTCACCTCGGTGGCTACGCGCGGCGACTACGGCGCGCGAAGGCGGTAGAACTTGCGCGGAGGGGAGGTGTCGTTCGTGACGTAGTGGAACACCACCGCTTGGTTCGTCACCAGCACGACGGGCTCGGCCGTGACTGCCCACACGTTCCCGGTCGAGAGGAGGTTCGGGTTAAACTCGAGCGTGAAATTCGCCGCGCTTACCGGCCAGTGAAGCACAAACCGCGGCGATCCGGGGACGTAGTCGAAGGAGAGCAGACGTTCCGCGTCCGTCACGACGGGGAAGTAGAGCGAGGTGAAGTTGTCGGTCGGATTGAAATCGCTCTCGATGAGCGTGAGGGCGACACGGTTCTCCGCCAGCCCGTTGACCGCCGCCGTGGCGACGATGGTCACGGTCACGGCCTGCCCGTTGGTCACCGCGCCGATGGGGCACGTCACCACCCCGTTAGCGAATGTGCAGATGCCTTGGCTGCTCGTCGCGGAGACGAATGTGTAGCCGGCGGGCAACGTGTCCATGAGGGTGACGCCGCTGGCGATGGACGAGCGGTTGTTTGTCACGGTGATGGTGAGGGTCACGTTGGAGCCGAAGGAAACGAGGAACGGCGAGTTGGTTTGGAACGCGGTGAGGTCGGGGTTCGTGGTGACGACGAAGCTGACCGGCCCGGCCCCTGTGCCGTCCGGCGTGACGACGGTGAGCGGGCCAGTGCTCGCGCCGACGGGCACGACGGCGACGAGCTGGGTGGATGTAACCGAGGAGAAGCTGGCGGCGACGCCGTTGAAACGCACCGCTGTCGCGTTTGTGAAGCTGTGGCCGCGCACCGTGACGGTTGTCCCGACGGGGCCGAGCAGTGGCGTGAAGGAATCGACGCGCGGCGTGACGGTGAAGTTGCCCGAGCTGGCGATGACGCCGCCCGGCGTGGTCACGGTGAGGAGGCCGGTGATGGCGTTGGTGGGCACGAGCACGGTCATTTGCGTGGCGGTCAGACCCGTGATGGGCGCGCTGACCGTCGTTGAGTTCAGCGCTGCGAAGGTGACAGAGGAGACGCCGGTGAAGTTCGTCCCGGCGAGCGTCACCGTCGTGCCGACCACGCCCGTGGCCGGAGTGAAGGTCGTCAAACGCGGAGCTAGATAAAACGGAACGCTGCTCGTCACGTTGCCGCCCGGCGTGGTGATTGAGATCGGACCGGTAGTCGCGGCCGCGGGAACAGTCGCGGTGATTTGCGTGTCCGCCGTCAGGCTGAAGCTGGCGGCGATGCCGTTGAAGCTCACGTTGGTTGCGCCGAGAAAGTTCGCGCCCTCGAGTGTCACGGTCGTGCCGGGCAGTCCGTTCGTTGGGGTGAAACTGGTGAGGACCGGCGCGAGCGCGAAAACAGTTACATTGCTGCTCGTGATATTAGTGCCGCTCGGGGAGATGACGCGGACCGGGCCGTTCGTGGCTCCGACTGGCACGGTGCCACGAAGCTGCGTGGCCGAGACAATCGCGACCGCCGAGGCGTTCGTGAACCCGCCGGTCGCCGAGGTGAAGGCGACATTCGTCACTTCGAGAAAGTTGAAACCCTCCACCACTACCTGCGATCCGATCTGCGCTGCGACGGGGCTGAAGCCCGTGATGAACGGGCCGATGATGAAGTTGCTGCCCGTCGTGTTCGTGCCAGCAGGGTTGAACACGCGGAGGGGGCCGGTGGTCGCGCCGGTCGGAACGGTGGCGGAGATTTGTGTGTCCGACGTGACCGCGAACGCGGCGTTCGTGCCGTTGAAGGAGACGTTCGTGGCCGTGGTGAAGTTGATGCCGGTGATGACCACGGGGTCGCCAGCCTTGCCGCCGAAGGGCGAGAAACCCGTGATGATGGGAGCCAGCCCGCTCACTACGAAGTTGCTGCTCGTGGTCGCCGTGCCCGTGGGCGTGGTGACGGAGAGGGGGCCGGTGGTGGCGGTCGTGGGCACGGTCGCGTGAATCTGCGAGGCGGCGGTGACGCTGAAAGCCGATGCGTTCACGCCGTTGAACTTCACCGCTGTCGTGCCCGTGAAGTCACCGCCGGAGAGGATGACGACCGAGCCAGTCGGCCCGATGGCCGGGGTGAAGCCCGTGATGATGGCTGAACCGGAGATGACAAAGTTGGTCGGGGTCGTGTTGGTGCCGGCGAAGGTGGAGATGGAGATGGGAGCCGTGGCCGCGCCCGCTGGGACGGTGACGACGAGCTGGTTGTTGGCCGGCACCGACGGAGTGGCGGCGGTCACGCTGCCGAAGCGAACGGTCGTCTGGCCGCTGATGAAGTTCGCCCCGAAGACGGTCACGAGCGTGCCGAGGGTTCCGATGGCCGGGGAGAAGCCGTCCACGCGCGGCGCGACGGTGAAGGCGGTCACGCTCGTCGCCGTGAATCCGGCGGTGACGCTGATGGAGCCAGTCTCGGCATCCGCTGGCACAACGGCGTTGATCCTCGTGCTGTTCACGATGTCGCGGGAGGCTGGAGAGGAATTGCCGAACTTCACCTGGGAGTCCGAGGTGAAGCCGGTGCCGGTGATGACGATGGTGGTTCCTGGCGCGCCGTTGGTTGGCGAGAAGCTAGTGACAGTTTGCGCGTGCGCCAGCGAGCCGGTCACGAGCAAGACGAGGGCGAGGAGGGTGTTGAGGAATGATTTCTTCACACGAGATAACGCCAGACTGAATCAGAATTTTCCACTACAGGCAAACCGGCAGGCCGTTTTGGTGGTCAGGCAAACTCCGTAGCCGCCGAGGTGAGGTGGACTTCACGGTGCAGGGGAAATCCGCCTCCTCACCTCGGCGGCTACCCGCCGAGATACGCGCTCTTCACCTGCGGGTTGCTGCGGAGCTTGGCGGACTCGTCTTGCAGGAGCACGCGGCCCGTCTCCAGCACGTAGCCGAAACGCGAGACTTCGAGGGCGAGGTTCGCGTTCTGCTCGACGAGCAGGATGGTGATGCCCTGCTGCTGGTTGATCTCCACGATCTTCTGGAAAATAGTCTTCACGAGCAGCGGCGCGATGCCGAGGGAGGGTTCATCCAGCATGAGGAACTTGGGCTTGCTCATCAGCGCTCGGCCGATGGCGAGCATCTGCTGCTCGCCGCCGGAGAGAGTGCCGGAGATTTGCTTCGCCCGTTCTTTCAAGCGCGGGAAGATGTTGAAGACGTAGTCCATGTCCGCTGCGATGCCGGGCTTGTCGCTGCGGAGGTAGGCGCCCATCTGCAAGTTCTCCAGCACGGTGAGGTTGGCGAAGACCATGCGGCCCTCGGGCACGTGCGCGAGGCCGAGCTTCACGATCTCGTGCGCGGGCAGGTTCGTGATGTTCCGTCCCTCGTAAATCACCTCGCCCGCCTGCGCCCGCTGCAAGCCGGAGATAGCGCGCAAGGTCGTCGTCTTCCCCGCGCCATTGCCGCCGATGAGCGTGACGATGTCGCCCTGCGGCACGGAGAGGGAGACGCCGTGGAGCGCGGAGATTGCGCCGTAGCTGACCGAGAGGTTGCGGACTTCAAGCATCGGATTAAGGCAAAAGTAAAAAGGTAAAAGGCAAAAATAAGGTCATGGCTGTGGCTGGTTGCGCTTGGCGGAGGCGACGATCGAGCCAAAGATTTTCATAAGTTCGCTGGCCTCCTGCCGAAGCTCGTCGGCGTCTGGATCACTGGCGATGTCGGTTGCGATCAGGAGACGCAGCCAGTAGTGCGTCTCGCGAGCTTCCTTCAAACAGAAGGCGTTCTTGCTGATGAAGTCAGCGCGACTCTGGCCCGCCTGCGCCTCTTCAGCATGAGCCCCGATGCTCGTCGCCGAACGTAGCAACTGCGTGATGAGTGAACGCTCCACTCGATGCTCGCGCTCCAACTGGCGACAGAATTTTACCACCCGCACCGCAAAGGCAAAGGTCCGGTCTCGAATATCCCAAGGCTTGTCCTGTGGCGGTGGCGCTGTGTTCATTTTTACTTTTTGTCTTTTTACTTTTGGCTTACTTGGTCGCTTCTTCGCCCAAGTAAGCCTCGATGACTTTCGAATTCTTCCGCACTTCCGCCGGCGTGCCTTCGGCGATCTTCACGCCGTAGTCGAGCACGGCGATGCGCTCGCAGATGCCCATCACGACTTGCATGTCGTGCTCCACAAGCAGGACGGCGAGGTGATACTTGTCCTTGATGAAGCGGATGAGCTGCATGAGTTCGACCTTCTCGGTCGGGTTCATGCCGGCGGCGGGTTCATCCAGCAGTAGGAGCTTCGGGCGCGTGGCGAGGGCGCGGACGATCTCCAGTCGGCGCTGGTCGCCGTAGGGAAGGCTCTTGGCCGGTGCGTCGGCGAATTTTCCGAGCTTGAAAAGCTCGAGCATGTCCATGACGTGCGCGGTGATTTCCTTCTCCTCGTTCCGAAAGACCGGCCCGCGCGTGAGCGAATGCATGACGCCACTGACGACATGCAGGTGGAAGGCCACGCGCACGTTGTCGAAGACGGAGAGCGACGGGAAGAGCCGGATGTTTTGGAAGGTCCGAGCGATCCCGTGCTCGGTGATCTCGTAGGGCGCGAGGCCGTGGATGTCACGGCCGCCGAACGCGATGCTGCCCTCGTTCGGCGCGTAGACGCCGGTGATGAGGTTGAAGACGGTGGTCTTGCCCGCGCCGTTCGGCCCGATGAGGCCGAAGAGCTGGTCGGGCTGAATCTGGAGGTCCAGCGCGTTGACCGCCGTGAGTCCGCCGAAACGAATCGTGCAAGCGCGCACGTCGAGCAGCGGGGCGGTGGAGGCGGATGCGGACATTGTTTCGCGCGAAACTGGAAACGAAAAGCGGAGGGGTTGTCGAGTCTGCGAATCAACGCCACGTTCCCACGCGATGGCGGGAGGGCTGACCGGCTGCTGCTTCGATTCGACCGTCATTCGCAGTTGCAGTAGCGCTCCCAGCCAGCATGATGGCGCTGTCAGCGGAGAAACAAATATGCCGCTGATGAGTCAACCGCAGTATAAAGCTAAACATATGGGCGATAAATCCCCCAAGGCCACGCAGAAGAAGTCCACCCAGAAGCAGACCAAGGTCTCCACCGCCGTCCTCAAGAAGAAGGCCGCCGTTGCCGCCAAGCCCGTTACTAAGAAGAAGTAGTGTCTGCTCAACTGTCCCTCCCGATGTGAAAATCGGGAGGGGCAGGCTTCGCAATCGCCCCGTTTCCAACCCCCATTTCACCCCATGCCAAAGCCGCTCAAACTCCAACAAGGTCAGGTCTGGAAAATGGGCGAGAGCTTTCTGCGCATCACGCGCTTGGAGCGGCTGGCGGTGGAATACAAGTCCGCGACTGGCCCCGCTGGCAAAGGCGCCACGCTCCACACAGTCACGAAGAAGGAATTCTGCCGGTTGATCAAGACGGCTGTCCTTCAGCCCTCCGCGCCCGCGCCGTTGCCCAGGCCCGCCTCCCCGGAGTGACCTGTAGCTTCGGCTTCTCAGCCGTCCCCTCGTCGGCCGTTTGCGACGCGTGCGGCATCCGGTGACCGTTCGGTCTCTGGCCTTTGTTCCCGCTCAAAGCCACACGGGCATCGGCGATTCTCGTGAACCTACCGATGCCCGCGGGTTTTACACACACACACGGTGGCCAGCCGTCATTTGATGACTTGCTGCCACTGATTCTCGCGGGCTTGGCGTGCTGCCTTGAGCGCGCCCAGCGCGACAAATTCCTGGCAGCGATCACCGGTCCGGCGCACGCACGGCTGCTCGTAGCCCTCAGCGGTGAGGAGGCGTTGCAGTTCTGTGTCCAGCCCTCGGATCCGGCTTCCACCACCAGTTAAAATGATGTTCTGAAGCAACTCGCCGACGCTGTCGGGCGAGGCCTTGCTGATGAGTTGTTTCACCCGCGCGAGGATTTGCTCCAGCAACGCGCCGCACGCGTAGGCGACCTGCTCGGTGAGGTCGATCTGGCGCAATTTACCGTTGACCATGACGTTGCCGACGGCGGGCGCGGCGGGTGTGCCGACGAACGAGTGCTGCTCTTTCAGTTCGCGGACTTTGAACGTCGTCAGCTCGCAGTCCGGGTAAGTCTTGCGGATGGCGGCGTGCAGTAGGGCATCCACCTTGTCGCCGGCGAAGGGCAGCGAGACCTGCTCTTCCGGCGTGGGGAAGTAGCCTTGCACGAGACAGAAATCCGTCGTTCCGCCGCCGATGTCCACGAAGAGCGAGTTGCGCACCGGGTCCACGTAGTCGGGGTCGTTGAGGCGCGACTCGTCGCGGAATCCCATCGCCGCGAGGAACGGTTCGGGGATGAGGATGACGCGGTCGAACAAGCCCGCGACCGCCTCACGAAGGCTCTCCCTCGCGTGGGTGTCGGCGTTGGCGGGCACGCCGATGACGGCGCGGACTTCCGTGCCGACGGAGGTATCCATGAGGGAACGGAGATAGCGGGCGAAATCGCGCGCGGCTTCCGCGTCCTTGATGACGCCGTCCACCATGGGCTGCACGAGATTCAAATGGAGGCGATGTTGGATGGCCGGCTCGCCGAAGAGCACGGAGGCGTTTTCTGGCAAGAGTCCATCCACAACGCCGTCCTTCGCGTAGCCGACGAGGGTGGGGATGACGCGGTCAGTCGCCAACTCGTGCTTCCCACCGAAAGCCCCCTTGAGGCACGTCTTGTTCGTGCCCCAGTCGAAGCCGAGCAGCAGCACACCGCGCTCCGTGGCAGCAGCGTGGTTGTTACTGGCGGTAGCGCAGATGTCGAAGCGGCCTTTGCCGTTGGCCTCCTGTGGTTTGAAGTAGCGTTGGAGCGTGGGAGTGAGGACTGAGTTCATGGTGTGTGTTTGTGTGTTTGTTTGGGGACGGGAGGTGGAGTTCAGACGGCTAAGTGCTGCCGCGCCGTGGAGCATTCCTGTTCCAGCAATAGGTCAATGATGGAGGCGATGTCGCTGGCGGCCGTGCGAGTTGGGCGTGCAGACCGCGGCTCGGGCTGGGCGATAATTCGGGGTGCCACCTGATGCATCGGTGCAGGCACGACCGCCACTGGCCGGGCGGCAGGCAAAGTGCGGACAGCCTTGCGCACCTCCTCGCCGATGTGGGCGGAGAGGGCGGGAAGGAGTTCAGCCTGCCAGCGTTGTTGGGCAAACTCCTGTGCCAGCCAGGCGTCTTCGATGCGTTGCCGTTCTTGTTGGAACATGGCCTCCAGTCGTTGCGTCTGGGTCGCGCCGTCCGTGGGGTCGCATTCCGCCCACGCCAAAATACTCTCAGGCAACACGCCTTCCAGCATGCGCTGTGATTCCTCGCGCCGCGCCTG
This sequence comes from Klebsiella pneumoniae, assembly GCA_943330855.2. Taxonomy (GTDB): domain Bacteria; phylum Verrucomicrobiota; class Verrucomicrobiia; order Limisphaerales; family SXTU01; genus SXTU01. Next base: position 35,509 of record CALQJI020000011.1, on the reverse strand, counting down.
CCGGTGCAGCACGCAAGCCTGCCGGTAGTCGCGCACGATCTTCAGCCAGAGCGTCTCGGCCAAGTCGGGACTCGCATTCGTTAGGGCAGCGGTAGCCATACACCTCTCTGCCAAGCAACAGCCTTGCCAACGTGAAAACCCCTGTTTTTCGTGTGTTTTCTCCTCCTGAAAGGTAGTTTCTACCGGGCCTCGGCGGAAAACTTCTGCCGCCTGGGCAACAACTTCCCGCTTGTCCATCAGAAGCCGGCGGCGCTTCATCTCGTAACGCTTTCAGCCGAGAACCATGCGCCCGCACAACGACTCTCCCTATCACCGTGCCGCCTCCGTGGCACCCCGGTCCCGTCGCGAATTCCTCCAGCAAAGCGGCGGCGGGCTCGGCGGCATTGCGCTGGCGAGCCTCCTCGGGCAAGACGCGCTCCCCGCCGCCGCGACCTCCGCACTCGGCAATCCCCCCCACTTCCCCCCTCGCGCCAAACGGGTCGTGCAATTCTTCATGGCCGGTGCGGCCAGCCACCTCGACCTCTTCGACTTCAAGCCTGAGTTGGTGAAGCGCGACGGCCAGCCCAGCGACTTCGGCGAGGCCGTCGAAGCCTTCCAGAACGGCCTTGGCCCGTGGAAGAAACCCGTCTGGGACTTCAAGCCCTACGGCCAGTCCGGCAAGATGTTGAGCGACGCCGTCGCGGACCTCGGTTCCGTCGCGGATGAACTCGCCTTCATCCACAACGTCGTTGGCAAGACCGGCGTCCACTCGCAGGCCACGTTCCTACAGGCCACCGGCTTCAACCTCCCCGGCTTTCCCGGCATGGGCAGTTGGGTCAGCTACGGCCTCGGCACGGAGAACGAAAACCTCCCCACCTTCGTCGTGCTGCCTGACCATCGCGGCCTCGCCAGCAACGGCACGAAGAACTGGGACGCCGCCTTCCTCCCGCAGCAGCACAGCGGCACAGTGATTTACCCCGGCACCGAGACGCCCATCGCGGACCTCTTCCCGCACAAGCAAGGCACCTTCGTCACCCGCGATAGCGAAGCCGCCGCGCACGCCGTGATGGCAAAACTGAACCAAGCCCACGCCGCCTCCCGTGAAGGCGATGGGCGGCTCGAATCCCGCATCCGCAGCTACGAACTCGCCGCGCGGATGCAGCTCGCCGCGCCCGAAGCCCTCGACATCTCGAAGGAGCCCGACTACCTGCTGCGCGCCTACGGCATCAACAACTCGCGCAAGGAATGGCCCAAGGAAATCAACGCCGAGGAAGAGGCCGACATCTTCGGGCGCAAGTGCCTCGTCGCCCGCCGGCTGCTGGAGCGCGGCGTGCGCTTCGTGCAAATCTGGAGCGGCAACGACAACGGCTTCCCCCGCCGTAATTGGGATTCGCACGAGGACATCGAGCGCGACCACGGCCCGCTCGCGCGCGGGATGGCGCGCGGCGCGTCCGCGCTCATCCAAGACCTCAAGCAGCGCGGCCTGCTCGACGACACCATCATCCTCTGGACCACGGAGTTTGGTCGCATGCCCAGCACGCAAGGCGGCAAGGGCCGCGACCACAACCCCTTCGTCTTCACCAACTGGCTTTGCGGCGGCGGCATCAAACGCGGCGTCACGCACGGCGAAAGCGACCAATGGGGCTACAAGCCGCTGAATCGAAACGCGCCCACCACCTGCTACGACATCCACGCCACGATGCTCCACCTCCTTGGCATTAACCACGAGCAGCTCTCCTACCGCCACAACGGCATCGACCGCCGCCTCACCGACGTGCACGGCGAAGTCATCAAGGAACTACTTGGATGAAAACCACTCGTATGGAGCGCGGACGCTTACGTCCGCAGCCGAACTCACCGATGCGGACGTGGGCGTCCGCGCTCCAGTCACGAGTGTGCCTTGCCATCCTGCTCGCCAACGCGCCAATTGCCCCCGCCCAAATTCCCCCGCCCACCGACGCGCCGAAGCCGCGCACGCCGGAGGAGAGCGCCGCGGCGTTCAAGCTGCCCGCCGGCTTCCGCATGGAAGTCATCGCGAGCGAGCCGCTGCTCGCATCGCCGTCGGGCATCTGCTGGGACGAGCGTGGGCGGCTGTTCGTCGGCGAACTCCACGGCTACAACCTCGCCGGCCAGCTCGACATGGAGGAACTCAATAAAACCGGTAAGCTCGATACTCAGGTCCGCCGCGTCCAGGCCGACCCGAAGCACAAGCAAGCCGCCGATAAGGGGACCTTCGGCGTCGTGGAGATGCTCACCGACACAAACGGCGACGGGCGCATGGACAAGGCCACGGTCTTCGCCGCCGGCTTGCCTCCCGTTTACGGACTCGTGCGCGCGCGCGGCGGCATCATCGTGGCCTGCGCGCCGCACATTATTTTCCTCGCCGACCGTGATGGCGACGGCAAGGCCGAGGTGCTCGAAATCCTCTTCACCGGTTTCGGCATCGGCGAACTAGAGCGCGGCATCAACGCACCGCAGTGGGGCGCCGACGGCTGGATTTACTTCGGTCGCGGCTGGCCCGGCGGACCCATTACCAGCCCCAAGCTCGCGCAGCCCGTCACCTTGCCCGGCTCGGACTTCCGCATCCGCGCGGACGGCAGCGCCATCGAGCCAGCCACGGGCAACACGGCCACGTTTGGCTTCACGTTTACCGAGGCGGGCGACCGCTTCACCGTGACGACGCGGAATAGTTTCTTCGTCGCGCCGTTGCCGTGGCGTTACCTCGTGCGTAACCCGGACGCCGCCGCCGGCGCGTTGCAGGTCGCCACGGGCGACGGGCGCGCCTACTCGATTTCCAAGCCGCATCCGTGGCGGCAGAAACGCGCGGAGGACGCTGCTTACTCCAAATACTACCGCGACCGCTACGGTGCCGCAGAGAGCGACGCGAGCGGTTGGTTCACGTCCGCGTGCGGGCCGCTCCTCTATCAAGACCACGCGCTGCCGGGCTTGCACGGTCACTACTTCATCTGCGAACCGTCGGGCAACATTATCCATCGCTCGCTCATCGAAGCTGACGGCCTCTACGCAGGCCATGACCGCGGGCGCATCTACCGGCTGACACATCGTGACATGGCGGTTTCGCCCTCCGCTGACCTGAGCAAGCTGGACGTGAAGTCTCTGGCCCGCGAAGTCACCAGCCCCCTCCTGTGGCGTCGGCAAACAGCGCAACGGCTACTGGTTGATCGCGCTGATAAATCCACCGCGCCTGCGTTGCGCGAACTGCTCGGCACCAAGAGCGCCGAGTCCGCCGCCCTCATCACCGCCTTGCGCACGCTCGACCAACTCGGCGCGCTCACCCCGGATGATGTCCGCCCCTTCGTGAGCCACAGCGCGGAGTCCGTCCGCGTCCACGCGTTGGAAGTCGGCGACCGCTGGCTCGCCCAGCCGGAAGGCCGCGCCCTCCTCGCCGCCACGCTCGCCGCCGCCGCCGCCGCCGAGCAAAGCCCGCGCGTGCAAATCCAGTTCGCCCTCAGCTTGGGCGAGAGCCGCGACCCGCGCGCGTTTGCGATGCTCGCCCGCTTCGCCCGCGAACGGCTCGGCGTGCGCTGGATGGACTCAGCGATTCTCTCGTCGCTGCACCGCCGCGGCGGCGAGATGCTCGCGGAGCTTCTGCTTGAGCCGGGCGGTTCCGCGCCGTTGCTGAGTGCGTTGACCAAATCCATCGCCGCCAGCCGTGATGAAGCCGAACTGGCCCGCACCCTTACGTTGCTCGCGCCCGCCAATCCCGAAACGCAGGTCACGGTCCTCGACGGTCTCGCCAAGGGCCGCAAGAACGCCCCGCGAAAGCCGCTCGCCGACAAGTCCGCGCGCGCCAGTCTCGCGAAGCTCGCCGCGAGTCCCGCCGCCGCCGTCCGCACCGCCACACGCGCATTGGAAGACACGTTTGTTCTCGCCTTGAGCGAGGGCGAGACCTTCACCGGCCCCGCAGTGGCGGCCACCACCGAGGTGAGCGACGCGACGTTCCGCAAGTTCACCGCCGCGCTCACCGGTCCGCGCGAGTGGGACACCGTCACGCTCGACCTGTGGAAGGACATGGGTGCCTTCACGCTCACCGGCCTCGCGGCGACGGCGATGGGCGGCGACGCATGGTTCGACCGGATTGAACTGGTGCGATGAACAGGCTGACTTCAATCCTCTTCGCGCTGTTTGCTTTCGCGTTCGGTGTCCACGCCGTCGAGCTACCGCTGGACTTCACGGTGAAGCTGGAGACCGTGCTCAAGCACGACGACGGCAAGTTCCTCTGGTTCCACCCGCGCGCGGCCGCCATTCCCGGCCCCAACCCGGCCGCACCGGCCGCAGTGATGACCATCCAGAAGCACCTCAAGGTCTCGGACTACTACTCCGGTTTGCATGTGATGACCCGTGCCACGCCCATCGCGCCATGGACCGGCCCGGTGTTGCCGCCTGAGCTGGACTGGAAGCAGCAGCCCGATGGCGTGACCATCAGCGTGGCGGACGTCACGCCCGGCTGGCACGCGCCGACGGGCCGGCTCCTCGCCCTCGGCTGCCAGGTCCGCTACAGCGAGAAGGGCAAGCAGCTCGACGACGTGCGGCGCGCGCACCAGACCGTCTACGCGGTGCTCGAACCCAAGTCCGGCCAGTGGTCGCCTTGGCAGGTGCTGGAGCTTCCGGCGGACGAGGAATTCAACTTCGCCCGCAACGCCTGCGCGCAATGGCTCGTGCGTCCCGACGGCACGTTGCTCGTGCCGCTCTACATCGGGAAGAGCGCGAAGGACCGCTACAGCACCACCGTGGCGGAGTGCCGCTTCGACGGGGCGAAGCTGACTTACGTGAGACACGGCAGCGTGCTGCGGCTGCCGGTCGCGCGCGGGCTTTACGAGCCGTCGCTCATCGCGTTTCAAGGGCGCTATTTCCTCACGCTGCGCAATGACCTGCGCGGCTACGTGAGCGTGAGCGACGACGGCCAGAACTTCGCCGAGCCGAAGCCGTGGCTCTTCGATGACGACACGGAACTCGGCAGCTACAACACGCAGCAGCACTGGCTCGCGCACAGCGACGGGCTGTTCCTCGTTTACACCCGGCGCCGGGCGAACAACGACCACATCATCCGCAACCGCGCGCCCCTCTTCATGGCTCAAGTGGACCCGACCACGCTCCGTGTATTGCGGGCGACGGAAAAGGTCGTCGTCCCCGAGCGCGGCGCGGAGCTGGGTAACTTCGGCTGCAACGTGTTCAACGAAGCCGAGTCGTGGGTGACGGTGTCCGAGGGGATGTTCATGAAGGACTCGAAGCAGCGCGGCGCGGAAGGCGCGACCTTCGTGGCCCGCATTCTCTGGTCGAAGCCCAACCAACTCGCCCGCGCCACCGCATCCGCCGCGAGCAAGCTCCGCATCGTCACGCTTGGCGACTCCATAACCAAGGGCGTGCGCCCCGGCGTGAAGGCGGAGGAGACGTTTGCCGTGCGCTTGGAAGCCGCCTTGCGTGCGGCCGGCGTGGAAGTTTCCGTAGCCAACGTTGGCATCGGCAGCGAGCGCACAGACCAAGCGTTGAGGCGCCTCGCCAAGGACGTTCTCTCGCACAAGCCCTCCGTCGTCACCCTCATGTATGGCACCAACGACAGTTACGTGGACCAGGGCAAGAGCGCCTCGCGCATCACCGTGGAGGAGTATCGCACGAACCTGCTTCGCCTCGTGGCGGAACTGCGCGCCGCCGGGGTCACGCCCGTGCTGATGACCGAGCCGCGCTGGGGCAAGACCGCGAAGCTCAACGGCGTCGGCGAGCATCCGAACGTGCGGCTCGAGAAGTATATCGCCGCCTGCCGCGCCGTGGCCGCTGAGATGCGCGTGCCGCTCGTGGACCACTTCGCTCACTGGACCGCTGCTGAAGCCAAGGGCACCGACCTCGGCACCTGGACCACGGACCAATGCCATCCGAATCCGGATGGGCACCGCGTGCTTGCTGATTTGATGCTGCCCGTCCTCCGTGCGGCACTCACGCCAACCCAATGAACCACTTCTCCACTCACCGCCTCGGGCGCGCAGTGCCACTGGGCTTGCTGCTTTGCACGTTGTTCCACTCCGTCATCACCGCCCGCGCTACGCACCTGAAGCTCGTCATTCTCACCGGCCAGTCCAACTCGCTCGGCACGACGGACGGCGACGGAGCCGAGCCTTCGCCGGGCGCTGATGCCGCCGACAAGGACGTGCGCTTCTGCTGGCACAACCTGGCCAATGCCGCCAAATCGCTCGGCGACTCGGGCGGCGCGTTCACCACGCTGCGAGAACAGCAGGGCGGCTTTTACAAAGGCAGCGCCACGCACTGGGGACCGGAGATAGGCTTTGGCCGTCGCCTGCATCGCGCGGGCGTGCGGGACTTTGGCATCATCAAGGCCAGCCGTGGGGGCGGCGGAAACTCCTTCTGGTCCAAGACCGCCGCCGACCATCACATGTATGACCACGTGCTGAAGACGGTCACTGCCGCGACGACGGACCTCGTCAAGGGCGGGCACACGTTTGAAATCATCGGCCTGTTGTATCTCCAAGGCGAAAGCGACTCACCCGCCGAGGCGGCCATTGCGGACACGCGCATCCAGGAGCTGGCGGACAACCTCCGCCGCGACCTGCCACACGCGAAGGCCTTGCACACGGTCATCGCCGGCATCGCCGCCACCGGGGCTACACGCGACACAGTGCGGGCGAAGCACGCGGCGGTGGCGACGGCGGACGCGGCGCTGTTCAGCTCCTTCAGCACCACCGACCTGCGCGACCAGATGCCCGACCGGCTCCATTTCAACAAGCCCGCCAAAATCGCCATTGGCGAACGTTTCGCGGAGGTGTGTCTAACCAAGTTCCCTCTGCGTCCGGCCCCATGATGCGCCGCCGCCTCATCGCGCTCAGGTTCACTTTTCCTGCAGCTCCGCCCGGCCAGCAGGAGATGATTTCGGCGCGCGACCTTTTGAGTGCCAGGGGCGTCTTTGCCCGGGGTCGCATGCTGACTACCGCGAACGAATTTGTTTATGTGGAATAGTTTCCTCGCCTTCCTCCTCACCGCTGCCTCGCTGGCCGCCGCCGAGTTGCCGGACATCCGCAGCGTGCCAGCGGACCTCATCGTGCCGACGGTGACCGAGGGCGCGCCTGCTGCTGGCAAGCGCGTGAAGCACACGTTCGCCGCGTGGCAGGGCACGCCGGTTTATCACGTGCTGTATCTGCCGACCGACTGGAAGCCAGGCGCCAAGCTCCCCGTGCTCGTGGAGTTCGCGGGCAACGGCGGCTACTCGAACTCGTTCGGCGACGTGAGCACGGGACGGCCCGAGGGTAGCAATCTCGGCTACGGGCTCTCGGCGGGACGCGGCTTCATCTGGCTCTGCGTGCCGTATCTGAACGCAGCGGGCAACGACCTCGCGCTGACGTGGTGGGGCGACGCCGCGAAGCGCGACCCGCAGCCGACGCTCAAGTATTGCCGCGAGGCCGTGCAGCGCGTGTGCCGCGAGTTCGGCGGCGACGAGTCGCGCGTGGTGCTCGCCGGCTTCTCACGCGGCGCCATCGCGTGCAATTACCTCGGCCTGCACGACGCCGCGACGGCGAAGCTCTGGTGCGGCTTTCTCGCTTACAGCCACTACGACGGCGTGCGCACGTGGCCGTATCCAGGTTCGGACCGTGCCGCCGCGCTCACGCGGCTGCAACGGCTCAGCAACCGCCCGCAGTTCATCTGTGGCGAGGGTGCAAACGCTGCTGAGACGGAGAAGTATCTGAAGCCGCTGCTGCCCGACGCGAACCTCACCTTCCTCAGCACCGGCTTCCGCAATCACAACGACGCCTGGACACTTCGCCCCAGCCCCGCCCGTGACGCGGCCCGCGAGTGGGTGGCACGCGTCACGGCGGCGAAGTGAAGTCTGGCCCCGCATGAGATTTTTAAGAACCACCTTCGCCATGCACCGGTTACTCCCCATCCTCTTCGCCCTGCTGTTCACCACCATCATCAGCCGGGCGGCACAGCCCAACATCCTCTGGTTCATCGTGGATGATATGTCCGCGAACTTCTCGTGCTACGGCGAGAAGCTCATTCAGACGCCGCACGTGGACCGGCTGGCGCGCGAGGGGACGCGGTTCAGCCGCGCGTTCGTCACTGCGCCTGTTTGCTCGCCATGCCGCTCGGCGCTCATCACGGGGATGTATCAAACCACCATCGGCGCGCATCACCACCGCAGCGGGCGCGGCACGGAGCAGATTCACCTGCCCGCTGGCGTGAGGCCGATGCCGGCGCTCCTTCAACAGGCAGGCTATTTCACCTGCATCGGCAGCGGCCTGCCCGGAGCGGGGCGCGCGGGCAAGCAGGGCAAGGCCGCAGCTGGCGGTGGTCTGGGCAAGACGGATTACAACTTTCAGTGGGACGCGAAGATGTATGACGCGAATGACTGGGCGGCGCGCAAGCCAGGCCAGCCGTTCTTCATGCAGGTGCAACTGGCGGGCGGCAAACTGCGCGGCGGCACGGACGCGAGCGCGAAGCAATTGCTCGAACGCGCGAAGGTCGAGTTCGGCAGCGCGACCGACCCCGAGAAGGTGACACTCCCGCCGTATTATCCGCGCGACCCGGTGCTGCTGCGCGATTGGGCGGCGTTTCTTGATGCGGTGCGCTTCACGGATAAGCACGTGGGAGAAGTCCTCGCGCGGCTAGAGCAGGAGGGCATTCTCGATCAGACGCTCGTCATTTTCATGACCGACCACGGCATCAGCCACGCGCGCGGGAAGCAGTTCCTCTACGACGAAGGCACGCACGTCCCGCTCGTGGTGCGTGGGCCGGGCATCGCCAAGAGCAAGGTGCGCGACGACCTCGTGGAGCACATTGACCTCGCGGCCATTTCGCTCGCCGCCGCCGGCCTGCCGGTGCCGTCCGCGATGCAGGGACGCGATGTGTTCGCGAAGGCTTATCAGCCGCGCGACGCCGTGTTCGCCGCGCGCGACCGCTGCGATGAAACGGTGGAGCGCCTCCGCAGCGTGCGCACCGACCGCTTCCTCTACATCCGCAACTTCCATCCGCAGCGCCCGCATTTGCAGCCGAATGCCTACAAAGACGGCAAGTCCATCGTGCAAACGCTCCGCGCGCTGCATGACGCCGGGAAGCTCGACGCGCTCACGGAGAAGCTGCTCTTCAGCCCCACGCGCCCCGCCGAGGAGCTTTACGAGTGGACCACCGACCGTTGGCAGGTGAAGAACCTCGCCGCCGACCCCGCGCACCAGACTACGCTCGCCATGCTCCGCGCCCGGCTCGACCGCTGGATGACTGACACGAAGGACCGCGGCCCCGAGTCGGAGGCGAGGTATGACAGCGACATGAAGGTCTATCTCGGCAAGGGCAACCCCACCGTCGAAAAGAACATCGCGCTCATGAAGCAATGGGCTGCCGAAGGGAAATAGCCACTCGCCCCACCGCGTTCAACTCGCACTACTGACTCATTTGTAACAATGAAAGCCATACGCACATTCATTTCCACCCTGTTGCTGGCTTCGCTCAATTCGCTGCAAGCCCTCGACTACCCGGACGTCACAGCCGAGCCGCAGAAGACCGGCTGGCCGCTCACTGCCGAGGAGCGCGCGTATGTCCTGAAACCGGAGCACGAGCGGCGGCCTGGTCGCGAAGTGAACAAGCATCTCCCGCAGCTCTGGCCCGCCGTCCCCTCCGCCGGGCATTGGGGCGGCACGAGCTGGCTGGACACGCACGCGAAGCTGGTGGCCTACGCGCAGGCCAATCGCGGGACCATCGACGTGCTGCTCGTTGGCGACAGCATCACGCAGCAGTGGGGCAGCCCGCTCGACAAGGGCATGCTCAATGACGCGTGGAAGAAACATTTCGCCAGCTACAAGACCGTCAACATTGGCATCGGCGGCGACAAGGCGCAGAACGTCCTGTGGCGGCTTGATCACGGCGGCGTTGAGGGACTGCAGCCGAAGGTCGTCATCGTGATGATCGGCAACAACAACATGTTCTTCACGGCGGAGACCGGCATCGAAGCGGCGGCGAAGGGCGTGCAGATGGTCGTGGCGAACGTGCGCGACAAGTTCCCGCAGGCCGAGGTCATCGTCGTGAAGATTCTGCCCGCCCACGCGCCGGGCAGTCGGTTCTACGAGGACATCAAGCAGACCAATCTCGCTCTCGATGCTTTGAAGCTCGACAGTGATCCGAAGGTGAAGGTGCTCGACCTCTGGAACGACATGGTCAACGCCGACGGCACGTTAAAGAAGGGTTTGTTCGCGCCGGACAACATCCATCTCTCCCAAACCGGCGGCTATCAACTCTATGCCAGCAAGCTGAAGCCGCTGGTGGAAAGCTTCCTGACCAAGCGATAATCGCCGCAGCCATTCTCCCATGAAAAAACTCGTCCTCCTCTTCGCTCTCCTCGCAACGTTCACGTCTGCCCACGCTGCTCCGCCCAACCTCATCCTCTTCCTCGCCGATGACCTCGGCTGGGGCGACCTCGCATGCTTCGGCCATCCCATCATCAAGACGCCGAACCTCGACGCGTTCGCGAAGCAGGGCGTGCGGCTGACGCAGTGCTACTCGGCCAGCGCGGTGTGCAGTCCATCGCGCTCGGCGCTGATCACGGGGCGCACGCCGCATCGCAATGGCGTGTTCACCTGGATTGCCGAGGGCGCGCCGGTGCATCTGCGCACGAGCGAAATCACCTTGCCCAAGCTGCTCAAGGGCGCGGGCTATGCGACCTGTCACAGCGGCAAGTGGCACTTGAACGGCCTGTTCAACAACCCTGCCCAGCCGCAGCCCGGCGACCACGGTTACGACTGGTGGATGGCCACGCAGAACAACGCCGGGCCGTCGCACGAGAACCCGAGCAACTTCGTCCGCAACGGCCAGCCGGTCGGGAGGCTGGAGGGCTATTCCGCGCCGCTGGTCGTGGGGGAGGCCATCTCGTGGTTGAAGGAGAAGCGCGACCCAGCCAAGCCGTTCTTCCTCGCGGTGTGGGCGCACGAGCCGCATTACCCGATTAAGTCCGACCCAAAGTTCAAGGCGCTCTATCCCGACCTCGCCGACGACGTGCAGCGCGAGCACCACGCCAATGTCACGCAGTTGGACCACGCCTTCGGCCTGCTCATGAAATCGCTCGACGAGCAGAAGCTCGCGGACAGCACGTTCGTGTTCTTCACGTCTGACAACGGCCCGGAAGGCAACGGCACCACGACGCCCGGTCGCGGCTCCAGCGGTGGCTTGCGCGAACGCAAACGCTCCATGCACGAGGGCGGCATCCGTGTGCCCGGCCTCGCACGTTGGCCCGGCAAAATCCCCGCTGGCACCACGAGCGAAGTGCCCGTCATCGGCAGCGACGTGTTCCCCACGATGCTCGGCATCGCCGGCGTGAAGCCGCCGACGGACCGCGTCCTCGACGGCGTGGACGTGTTGCCTGCGCTCACGGGCAAGGCCGCGAAGGTGGAACGTCCGCAGCCGCTCTACTGGCGCTTGCACATGGCCCCGAACATGAAGATGGCAATGCGCGTGGAAGACTGGAAAATCCTGGCCAACGCCGAGCTGACCGAGTTCGAGCTCTTCAACCTCAAGACCGACCCGAAGGAAGCCACCGACCTCAAGTCTGCCGAGCCGCAACGCTTCGCCGCGCTCCGCGAGCAACTCCTCAAACACAACGCCGCCGTGGACGCCGAAGGCCCCGACTGGTGGAAGACCCTCAGCCCAAACGGCGGCAAAGCGAAGGCGGATGAAACAACCCCGAAGAAGAAGGGGAAGAAGTAGTAACCCAAACCAGAACAACCATGAAACCACTCAGTCTCGGCATCCTGTTCACCGCAATGTTCCTCCCTGTCGCTGCGTTCGCGCAGGTCGGCGGCCTGAAGCAAGCCCTCACCTTCCACGCCTCGTTTGACAAGGGCCTCGACGCGGATTTCTCGCGCGGCGACAAAGCGTCTCTCATTCGCGGCAAGCAGGGCACCGTGCCCGCTGCGTTGAACGAAGAACTCAAGCTCGTGCCCGACGGCGGGCGCTTCGGCGGCGGGCTGCACTTCACGAAGAAAGGAACCACGCAGCCGCGCTTCAAAGACGCGGGCGTGCTCAACTACAACGCCACGAACTGGAGCGCGTCCGTCTCCGTCTGGCTGCGGCTCGACCCCGACAAGGATCTGGCCCCGGGCTATTGCGACCCCGTGCAAATCGTCGGCGACGACACGAAGAAGGGGTTCATCTTCCTCGAATGGTCGAAGGACGAGTCGCCGCGTCACTTCCGCTACGCCATTCGCCCACTGGAGCAGATTTGGAATCCCAACAAGCTCGACTGGGCGAAGATGACCGCCGCGCAGCGACCGGCGGTGAACTTGGAGCGCGCGCCGTTCTCGCGCGAGGCGTGGACGCACGCGGTCTTCACGCTGGAGAACGTGAACGACAAGGCGAAGAAGCCCGTGGGCCGGCTCTACTTGAACGCGAAGCTCATGGGCACTATCGAGAACTGGGACCTCACGCTCGGCTGGAATCCCGACGCGGTGCAGCTCGTGCTCGGCGCGTCCTACGTCGGCCATCTCGACGATCTCGCCGTCTTCAACCGCGCGCTGACCGAAGCCGAGGTGAAAGTGCTCAACGGGCTGAAGACCGGCGCGCGTGAGTTGTATCCGTGAACCACACGCTCCGATTCATGAAGCAACGGCTCGCTGTTCTGGCGTTGGCCGCTGTCCTGTTGTCCTCCGCCTTCGCTGCCGACGCGCGCAAGCCGAACATTCTTCTCATCTACTCCGATGACCACGGCTGGGCGGACCTCGGCGCGCAGGGCGTGGACAAGGACATCCGCACGCCGAACCTCGACCAGCTCGCGCGCGATGGCGTCCGGTTTGCGCGCGGCTACGTCACCGCGCCGCAGTGCGTTCCGTCGCGCGCGGGCGTCCTCACGGGGCGGTATCAGCAGCGCTTCGGCGTGGAGGACAATGGCAAGGGGCCGCTGCCGCTCGCTGAACTGACCATCGCGGAGCGATTGAAACCGGCGGGCTACCTCAGCGGGCAAGTCGGCAAGTGGCACCTCGATATCGGCGGAGACAAGCAAGGCGACAAGGCGGCGCGCATCCAGCCGGCGCACCTGCCGCACGGGCAGGGCTTTGACGAATACTGGTGCGGCACGCTTGGGCGCTACCACGCCTCGCACGACTTGAAGGGCCAGCCGCTCGCCGACGCCCCGCAGCTCGTGACCGACGCGCGTTTCCGTGTGGTGGTGCAGACGGACGCGGCACTTTCGTTCCTCGACCGCCGCGCTGCGAAGCCGGAGCAGCCGTGGTTTCTTTACCTCGCATGGTTCGCGCCGCACGTGCCGCTGGATTCGCCGGAGCCGTGGTTTTCCCAGACGGCCGCGCACTTGCCCAAGGAGCGTCGGCAAGCGCTCGCGATGATTGCCGCGATGGACGACGGCCTCGGCCGTATCCGCGCAAAGCTTAAGGCGATGAACGCCGACCGCGACACGCTCATCGTCTTCATTGGCGACAACGGCGCGCCGCTCAAAGCCGGCGCGTGGAATGGCTCGCTCAATCTCCCGCTCACCGGCGAGAAAGGCATGCTCACCGACGGCGGCATCCGCACCCCGTTCCTCGCCGCGTGGCCGGGGAAAATTCCGGCGGGCCAAGTCTTCGAGCACCCGGTGAGCGCGCTCGACGTGGCGGCGACGGCCGTCGCGTTGGCCGGTCAACCACAGGACAAGCTCGACGGCGTGAACCTGCTGCCCTTCGTGACCGGCGCAAACCAAGCCGTGCCGCACGACGCGCTCTACTGGCGCTGGCGTTCGCAGGCCGCTGTGCTGGAGTTTCCGTGGAAGCTCATCCACCTCGGCACAAACGAGACTTACCTTTTCAACGTCACGCAACCGGACGGCGAAACGAAGAACCTCCTCGCGCAGAATCACGCCATTGCCGAGCGCCTCGACGCGAAACTCAAGACGTGGAGCGCCACGTTGCAGCCGCCTGGATTGCCGGAGCGCAACAACGACCAGGACAACCTGTTCTTCGCCGCGCACGTGGACAAAACCGGCGAGCAAGCCACGAAGCGTCGGCCCGCCGCCAAAGCCGACGCGAAGTCAGCCGCGCCGGTCGAAGGCAGCATCCAAGGCTGGGTTTGTCGGAACGGCACGCTCGCGGTGAAGGACGGTGCGCTCGTCATCACGCCCGAGGCCGGTGCGAAGGCCGCGCCGTTTCTCGCTCGCGCCGGATTGGATTTGCCCGGCTCCGTCACCGCCACGCTGCGCGTCCGCGCGAAGCAGGGCGGGGCGGGCAGCCTATCGTGGCGCACGACGGAACAGAAAGATTTCGCCGCCGAGAACACCGCGAGCTTCACCTGGCCCACGGGCGCGGAGTGGCAGGAGGTCAAAGTCGAGTTACCCGTGAAAGGCCGGCTCATCCACCTGCGCATCTCGCCGGCAAAAACCAGCTCCGCGCTCGAAGTTCAGTCCATCGCCCTGCGCGGTCGCAGTGGCGAGCCAATGGTCTCGCGATTCGACACAGCGAAATAGATTCCATGAAAATGCTGCTGCTCGCTTTGCTGCTCGGGGTCGCGTCCGCCTCCGCGCACGCCGCGCCATCCAAGCCCAACATCGTTTACATCCTCGCCGACGACCTCGGCTATGGCGACGTGCAATGCCTCAACCCCGCGCGCGGCAAAATCAAAACACCACACCTCGACAAGCTCGCCGCGCAGGGCATGGCCTTCACGGATGCGCACAGCGGCTCGTCCGTCTGCACGCCCACGCGCTACGGCCTGCTCACGGGGCGATACGCGTGGCGCACGCGGCTACAGAACGGCGTGCTGGATGACTATGTGGAGCCGCTCATCGCGAAGGACCGACTCACGGTGCCCGCGTTGCTGAAACAACACGGCTACCACACGGCCATCATCGGCAAGTGGCATCTCGGGTTCACCATCGCAGGCATCGTCGAGGCGAAGGGCAAAGGAAAGAAGGCCAAAGCTGTGGCGAACAAAGGCGAAGGCAAGCTCATGGGCGCGCCGCTCGGTTCCGTCACGAAGGACGGCCCGGTGACGCGCGGCTTCGATGAGTTCTTTGGTTTTCACCACGCTCGCATGATGAAGTCGGTCTTTGAGAATGACCGCGTCACGCAGCTCATCGAGCCGGTGGACCTGCTGCCAGCGCTTGTGAAGCGTAGCTCCGAGCACATCGCCGCTCGTGCGAAGTCCGGGCAGCCATTCTTCCTCTACCTCCCGCTGTCCTCGCCGCACACGCCCATCGTGCCGTCGAAGGACTGGCTGGGCAAAAGCGGCCTCGGCGATTACGCCGACTTTGTGATGCAGACGGACTGGGCTGTCGGCGAAGTGCTTGCCGCCTTGGACAAGGCGGGCGTGGCGGACAACACCCTTGTCATCTTCACGAGCGACAACGGCTGCTCAAAGGCGGCGGGCATCACCAGCCTCGAAAAGCAGGGCCACCATCCCAGCGCTGACCTGCGGGGTTCCAAGGCGGACCTCTGGGAGGGCGGACATCGCGTGCCGTTCTTTCTGCGCTGGCCGGCCAAAGTGAAGGCGGGCTCCAAGAGTGCCCAGACCATCTGTCACACCGACCTCATGGCGACCTGCGCCGACATTCTCGGGGCGAAGCTGCCGGACAATGCGGGCGAAGACAGCGTCAGCATTATTCCCGCGCTGCTGGGCACGGACAAAGCGCCGCTGCACGAGACGGTCGTGCATCATTCCATCAACGGCTCCTTCGCCATCCGACATGGAAACTGGAAGCTAGCGCTCTGCGCCGACTCCGGCGGCTGGAGTGACCCGAAGCCCGGCAGCAAAGAAGCGAAAGCCCTCCCCGAAACCCAACTCTACGACCTCAGCGCCGACAAAGGCGAAACCAAGAACCTGCACGCCGAGCGTCCCGCAGAAGTCGCACGCCTCACCAAGCTGCTTGAGCAAATCATCGCCAACGGCCGCAGCACTCCCGGCGTGAAGCAGGCCAATGACGCTGCGATTCAAATCCGGAAAACGGCTGGCAACGCGGCAGCAAAATAAGCCAACCCCAACGTTCCATGAAACACACCCTCGCACTGATTACCGCCGCGCTCCTGGCCCCGTTGACCACGCTTCACGCTGCGAAGCCGAACATTCTCCACATCCACGCCGACGACCATCGTGCCGACGGCTTGCGGGCGCTCGGCACGCCGTTCCTCCAGACGCCGAACCTCGATTCGCTCGTCGAGCGCGGCATGACGTTCACGCGTTGCTATACGATGGGTTCCATGGTGGGTGCAGTCTGCACGCCGAGCCGCACGATGTTGCTCACGGGCCGGTCGTGGCAGCGCATTCCCGGAGCTGCAGCCGCACTGCCCGACGCCAAGGAGCCGACCACATTTTTACCACGAGTTATCCAGGCTGCGGGCTATCAGACCTGGCACATGGGGAAGTCTGGCAACGGTTTCCCGGCTGGCCTCGCTGAGTTTCAAACCAGTATTCGTGACGAAGGCAAAGGCGGTGAGCGCGCGGGCAACAGTCGTCGTCTCGCCGACCGCACGATTGAATTCCTCAAGTCCCGCGCGGCCACCAACGAGAGCAAACCGTTCTACGTCTATCTCGCGCCGCCGGTCCCGCACGACCCGCGCTCGGCGGAGCCGCAGTTTCACCAACTCTACGACCCCGCGAAGATTCCGCTCTCGCCTGCCTTCCTGCCGCAGCATCCCTTCGACAATGGCGAGATGACCGTGCGCGACGAAGCGCTCGCGCCGTGGCCGCGGACCGAGGCGGACACCAAACAGCAACTCGCCGCCTACTACGCCTGCGTCACCGGACTGGACCATCACATCGGTCGCATCTTTGCCGAGCTGAAAGCCAGCGGCCAGTGGGACAACACCATCATCATCTTCAGTGCCGACAACGGCCTCTCGATGGGCGAGCACGGCTTGTTCGGAAAGCAAAACCTCTACGAGTTCGGTGGGATGCACGTCCCTTGCGTCATCGCTGGCCCCGGCATTTCCAAGGGCAAGAGCGAGGCGCTGGTTTACCTCATGGACTTGTTTCCGACCTTCGCGGAATACGCCGGAGCCAAACTTCCATCGGGAGTGGATGGCAAAAGCCTCGGCCCCATTTTGGCCGGCAAGCAGCCGAAAGTCCGCGACGTGCTCTACACGGGCTACCGCGATTGCATGCGGGCCATTCGCGACGACCGGTGGAAGCTCATCCGCTATCCGCTCGTGGACCGCACCCAGCTTTTCGACCTGAGCAGCGACCCTCGCGAACTGGTCAACCTCGCCGGCAAGCCCGAGCACGCCGCGAAAGTTGCCGAGCTGACTGCCTTGCTGACCAAGGAAATGGCCAGCCATGCCGACAAGTCCCCGCTGACAGTCGCCAACCCCAAGCCCGCCGAATGGACACCGCCCGCACCCGGCACCCGACCGGCCAAGCAACCCCAGCAGAAGGCAGAAGCAGCAGCGCCAGCCTCAGCGGCCGGACAGCCAGTCGGGAGAATCCGAGTGGATAGCGCCCTTCACTTCACGAATTGGGACACCAACAAGGACGGCTTTGTGACGCTTGAGGAATTCCAGCTCGGCCAGAAGAACCGCCAGGGACTCGAAGCGACCTTCAAAAGCTTCGACAAGAACGGCGACGGCAAATTGAGCCGCGAAGAGTATGTCGATCCGCGGGCGAAATAATGGCTCAACTGACCCATTTTGTGAAAACGGCCCTCGCGCTTTTTGCCGCACTGCTGCTCTCGCCACTCGCTGGACTAGCCGCGGCGGAGAAAGCCAAGCCCAACATTGTCCTCATCTTTGCCGATGACCTCGGCTATGGCGACGTGGGCTGTTACGGCGCGACGAAGGTGAAGACGCCGAACATTGACCGGCTTGCCAGTGAGGGCCGGCGGTTCACGGATGCCCACTCGGCCTCGGCAGTTTGCACGCCATCGCGCTACGCGCTGCTGACGGGCGAGTATCCGTTTCGGAAAAACGTCTGGGGGCCGGTGATGAATTCCAGCCCGCTGGTCATCGAGCCATCGAGGAGAACCGTCGCCAGCTTGCTCCAGGGTCAGGGCTACGCGACGGCGTGCTTCGGCAAGTGGCACCTCGGTTTCGGCCGGCAGCCGAAGCCCGACTGGAATGCCGATCTCAAACCCGGCCCGCTCGAACTCGGCTTCGACCAGTATTTCGGCATCCCCGTGGTGAGCAGCCATCCGCCGTTCGTGTGGGTGGAGGATCATCGTGTCGTGGGGCTTGATGCTGCCGACCCGCTCGTTTACGGCGGCAAGGCGGTCACGCAGGAGTTTCCGGAGAAAATGCTGGCACCCGCGATGTCTGGCGCGAAAGCCGCGCACGCGCTTTACCGCGATGAGGAAGTCGGCTCCACGTTGACCGAGAAGGCGACGGCATGGATGCGCGGGCACTCGGAAAAACCGTTCTTCCTCTACTTTTCTACACCGCACATCCATCACCCGTTCACGCCGGGGCCAAAGTTCAAAGGCAGCAGTCAGGCCGGCATTTACGGCGACTTCATCCAAGAGTTCGACTGGATGGTCGGCGAAGTCCTGCGCACGCTGGATGAACTCAAGCTGCGCGACAACACCCTCGTCATCCTCACCAGCGACAACGGCGGGATGCTCAACATCGGCGGGCAGGAGGCGTGGAAACTCGGACACCGGCTCAACGGCGACCTGCTGGGATTCAAGTTCGATGCGTGGGAAGGCGGGCATCGCGTGCCGTTCATCGCCCGCTGGCCGGGCAAGATCGATGCCGGCTCCACGTCCGCGCAACTCATCTGCCACGTGGACCTGCTCGCCTCCTTCGCGGCGCTGACCGGGGCCAAACTGACCGCCGCCGATGCCCCGGACAGTTTCAACGTCCTTCCGGCATTGGTAGGCAAACCCTCCCAACCTATTCGCACCGAGCTCGTGCTCGCTCCGCTAAAGGAGAAGAACCTGGCCCTGCGCGATGGCCGCTGGCTCTACATCGGCGCACAGGGCGGCGGCGGATTCGCTGGCAGAAAGCCCGGCGACCACCTGCTCGGCGGCCCCGCCGCACTCAAGTTCACCGGCGAAAACAACAGCGACATCGCCGACGGCACACTCAAGGCCGACGCTCCCACCGCCCAGCTCTACGACCTCGAAGCCGACCGCTCGCAATCGCGGAACATCATCCGGGAGCATCCCGAACAGGCAGCGCTGATGGCCAAACATCTCGCCGACTTGCAACAGCAGCCCCGGAGCGCACCGTCGTTCTCGAACAGAACCCCATGAAACACACCCTCACGCTCATTACCGCCCTGCTGCTCGTGCTTTGGGCCACCCGGTCCGTGCCCGCTGCGGCACCGCCGCCCAACATCCTCGTCATCCTCGCGGACGACCTCGGTTACGGCGATGTCGGCTGTTACAACCCGCAGTCGAAAGTGCCTACGCCGCATCTCGACCGGCTGGCGCGCGACGGGATGCGCTTCACGGACGCCCATTCGCCGTCCACGGTCTGCACGCCCACGCGCTACAGTTTACTCACCGGGCAGATGGCGTTTCGCATCAACTACCGCAGCGTGTTCGCGGGCGTCGGCGGGCCGTGCCTCATCAAGGAAAACCAACTCTCGCTGCCGCAAATGTTGCGCGCGCGTGGCTACGCGACGGCCCTGATGGGCAAGTGGCACGTCGGGCTGAGTTTCCTCGACAAGGAGGGCCAGCGCATCACGAAGGGCGGCGTCGAGGGCGTGCAGCTCATTGATTACTCGCGCGCGATTCCCGACGCGCCGATTCATCGCGGCTTCGACCGGTTCTTCGGCACGGCCTGTTGCCCGGCCACGGATTTTCTCTACGCGTTCATTGACGGGGACCGCATCCCCGTGCCGCCGACCGGCATGCTCGACAAGTCGAAGCTGCCGAAGCACCCCTACGCCAACGACAACCGCCCCGGGATGATTGCGCCGGACTACGACCTCGAGGAAGTGGACATGGTTTTCCTGCGCAAAAGCCGGGAGTTTTTGGAAACACACGTGAAGCAGTCGCCGCGAAAACCGTTCTTCCTCCTGCACTCGATGCACGCCGCACATCTGCCGTCGTTTGCCGCAAAGCAATTTCGCGGCAGCACCAAGGCCGGCCCGCACGGCGATTTCATTCACGAGCTGGACTTCATCGTCGGCGAACTCATGGCGACGCTGGAGAAGCTCGGCGTGGCGGACAACACGCTGGTGATTTCCACCAGTGACAACGGGCCGGAGACGACGAGCGTCGTCCACATGCGCGCCGATCACGGCCATGACGGCGCGCGTCCGTGGCGCGGCGTGAAGCGCGACAATTGGGAAGGTGGCCACCGCGTGCCGTTCATCGCGCGCTGGAAGGGGAACATCGCGCCGGGCAGCACCAGCGCGCAGACAATCTGCCTCACCGACCTCATGGCGACGTGCGCGGCCATCACCGGCGCGACGCTGCCGGACAACGCCGCCGAGGACAGTTTCAACCTGCTCCCCGTGCTGCTCGGTAAGGACGGCGGCAGGCCCGTGCGCGATTACACCCTGCACCAGACCATCAGCCTCGCGTTGGCGATTCGCCGTGGCCCGTGGAAGTATCTCGACCATCGCGGCTCCGGTGGTAACGACTACGACAAGGGAGAGCTACAGCGCTTCGCCCTGCCCGACGCCGCGCCCACCGCTCCGGGCCAACTCTACAACCTCGACACCGACCCCGGCGAAACCAAGAACCTCCACGCCGCGCACCCCGAAATCGTGAAGGAACTCAAAGCCCAGCTCGAAGCATCGAAGTCCAGCGGCCGTAGTCGGCTGTAATCCTCCCCCCGCGTGGTTGCCTGGGTTCGTAAAAAGCTGATGGTTTTGTTCTAGGCCTGCGGGCTTGACGTGTTTTACGGTGATACTACTAATGGAACGCGTCCCACATACAGAACGCGTGCACACCGAGGACCTAGCAGCGTCTCGCATCGAGGCCCCGGCACTGGATCGCGGGCTGGCCCTCTTGGAGGCGCTGGATGCGAGGCCGGCGGGCATGAGTCTGGGGGAGATCAGCCGCACGATCGGCAGTCCGAAGAACTCGGCTTCGCGGTTGGTGCAGACTTTGACCGCGCGCGGCTACGTGGAGCGCGACGAGGCGACAATGCTCATCCGGTTGACGGGGAAGCTGCTGCGCCTCGGCCACCCGCGCGTTGGGCGGCACAGTCTGGTCGAGTGCGCGCTGGAACCGATGCGCTCGCTGCGCGACGCGGTGGGAGAGACGGTGCAGCTTGGCATTCCGATCGGCGACGAGGGGGTCATCATTGAGCAAGTCGAGAGCACGCAGGCAATCCGCATCTGCGCGGAGATCGGATTGCGGTTCCCACTCCACAACAACGCACCGGGAAAGGTGCTGCTGGCCTGCCAGCCTCCGGAGACCTGCGAGCAAACGATCCGGCGCTTGAAGCTGGGGCGCTTCACCAGCCGCACGATCACGGACAAGGGCGCGTTGCGGACAGAATGCGAGCGCGTCGTGAAGCTGGGCTACGGCACGGACTGGGGCGAAGCGGATGAAGGCATTCATTGCGTGGCCGCGCCGGTGTTTGACCGGCCGGATCATCTGCTGGCTACCGTGTGGGTCTCGGCAGTGGCGGGCCGGATGCCAAAAGGCCGATTCGCAGCCGTGGCCGTGGAGGTGATGAAGGCCGCGCGTGAGATCGAAAGGAGGTTGCGGGCATGAAGGCGACCCTTTGGCTCATGTTGGGGTTGGCGAGTCACGCCGGCCTTCGCACGACGGCGGAAGAGCCGGCTTTCGACCGCGTCGTTGCCCCGGTTCTCGCGGGACGCTGCCTCGATTGCCACTCGGGGCCGAAACCCAAGGGCAAACTCGACCTCAGCCGGAAGGAGCAAGCGCTGAAACAGATCGTGGCCGGCGCGCCGGGCCGGAGCCGGCTCTGGGAGGTGGTGGAGGCGGATGAGATGCCGCCCAAGCATCCGCTGCCGGAAAACGAGAAGGCGATTCTTCGGGACTGGATCGCGAGCGGGGCGGCGTGGGGACGGAATCCGATTGATCCTTTCCGTTACTCATCGAAGGCCCGGGCAGGATACGATTGGTGGTCGCTTCAGCCGCTGAAGGCGCCTTCTCCGCCCGAGACGCAGGGCGATAATTGGTCCCGGAGTGAGATCGATCGATTCATCTTCGCCGAGTTGGCCGAGAAGGGTTTGCGACCATCGCCGTTGGCGGATCCGCGGACCCGCGTGCGCCGACTCTATTTCGACCTGCTGGGCCTGCCGGCTCCGGTCGAGATGATCGAGCGATTTGCCGTCAATCCGTCGGTGGGTGCGTGGGCGCGGCTGGTTGACGAACTGCTCGGGTCCAAACATTACGGCGAGCGTTGGGCACGGCATTGGATGGACGTGGCCCGCTTCGGGGAGAGCGGCGGTTTCGAATACAACACGCCGAGGGAAAACGCGTGGCACTACCGCGACTGGCTCATTCGTTCGTTCAACAACGATCTTCCCTACGATCAGTTTGTCCGCATGCAAGTGGCGGGCGACATCCTTGCCCCCGGCACGACGGAGGGTATGGCGGCGGTGGGCTTTCTCGTCGCGGGCGTCCACAACGAGGTGCTGGGGACGAACCCGAAGATGCGGATGGCCGGGCGACAGGACGAACTGGCGGAAATAGCTGGCACGGTGGGGCAGGCGTTTCTCGGGATGACGGTGCATTGCGCCCGCTGTCATGACCACAAGTTCGATCCGCTTTCGGCAAAGGAATACTACCAGTTCATCGCCGCGCTCGATGGCGTGAGGCACGGGGAGCGAACGCTGGGGCATGACGAGGAGAGCAGGAAACTTCGGCGTCAGCGAAACGAAGTTGAGCGCGAGCTGGTCGAGCGAGTCATCGCCCGCCACGGAAAGCTGACGACAACGGCGAACATCCTCGAACTCCGCGGTGCCATCGAGGCCAACGTTCAAGGCAAGGCCTATCGCGTGTCGCTGCGGCTCGCGCCGACGGCTTGGGCAGCCGCTTCCCAAGGCACCGCGGAGCACGACGGGGTGGTCATTCGCGTCCTCCGGGCGTCGGACGGCGGCCAGCTGGCGGCCCATTACTTTGAATCGCGGGAGTGGGCCGATGGACGAAACGCCACCGTTTTCGAACGCAAGGAGTTTGCCTATACCGGCGACGGCTCCGGCCCGGTGCGGCTCCGTCTTGAGCCCTTTCCGCTCAATTCCGGACGCTTCGGGGGAGCGGTCGATGACTTGGAGATCCGTCAGGGCGACCGCCAACTATTCGAGGAGCGGTTCGACGACCTGGAGCAGACTGCTGCACCCGGAACGCAGGCCGATACCAAGGGCAAGGTCTATCACAGCGCCCGCAGCTCGAGGTGGAAGTCTTCCGGGATCAATGCCATCCACGCGGTCGAATGGGCCGAGGGCAATCTGGCACTCCAGCTCTTCGGAGGGCTGCCGGGCGCGGTCCTCACGGCGGAGACGCCGGAGGAAAAGCGCATCGAGGCCGGGATAAAAAACATGGAGAAGCAGAGCGCCTCCCCCTCCAAGCGAATCTTCACCGTTCTAGCGCAACAACCCGGCCCGATGCACGTTTACGACCGGGGCGACGTGAGCCTCCAGCGCGAGGCCGTCCCCGCAGGCGCCTTGCGGGCTGTGCAGGGTCTCGCACCGGACTTTGGACTTCCGGTGGGCGCTTCCGACGCTTCACGCCGTCGAAAGCTGGCCGAGTGGATCGCCTCGCCGGATAATCCGCTCTTCCACCGCGTGGCGGTGAACCGTATCTGGCATCATCATTTCGGGCAGGGCCTCGTGCTCTCACCGAGTGACCTTGGCTTCAACGGCGGGCAGCCGAGCCATCCGGGCTTGCTGGAATGGCTGGCGGTCCGCTTCCGCGAGGACGGGTATTCGTTGAAAAATCTGCATCGCCGGATCCTCACCTCGGCGACATGGCAGCAAGCGTCGCGGGGCGGGAACAAAGCGGCCCATGAGATCGACGCGGGCAATCGCCTGCTCTGGCGGCAAAGTCCCAGACGGGTCGAGGCGGAGACCTTCCGCGATACCGTCCTGGCGGTTTCCGGGGCGCTGAACCCGCAGATGTTCGGCCCCGGCTTCCGGGACGTGCGCATGGATGAAGTGCGGCCGACGACCTATTATACGGCGATCGACCCCATCGGACCCGAGTTCAATCGCCGCACGCTCTATGCCTGGCAGGTGCGCGGGGAGCGCAGCGCGCTGCTGGAGACGCTGGACTGTCCCGATCCCTCGGTGACCACGCCGGTTCGCCACACCACCATCACGCCGTCCCAAACACTGAGCCAGTGGAACCACCCCTTCATCCTGCGGATGGCGGACCACTTCGCCGAACGGGTGGCCAAGGAGGCGGGCAAAGCCACGGACGCCCAAGTGAGGCTCGCGTGGCGTCTTGCTCTGGGCCGCGACCCGGACCCAACCGAACGCTTCGATGCCACGGCGCTGGTTCGGCGTCACGGATTGCCCGCCCTCGCCCGCACCCTTTTCAACAGCAGCGAACTGATCTGGATCGACTGATGAACTTTTCCCGCCGCCAGTTTCTGGATTTCGCAACCGCCGGCCTTGGGGCCACGGCCGCGATGCACCTTCTGGGCCAGGAAGCGCTCGCGGCATCCGGCAAGCTGCGCACCTCCTTTCCCAATCATCCCCCGCGAGCGACGCGGGTGATCCACATCTGCCTGATGGGGGGACTCAGCCACGTGGACTCCTTTGACTACAAGCCGGAGTTGGCGCGCTTCCACGGCAAAGCGCCACCGGACTCGGTCAAGCCCGAGACCTTCTTCGGCAGCGCCGGACTCATGCGCGCGAACGAGTGGGAATTCCGGCAGCGCGGCGAGAGCGGCCTGTGGGTTTCGGAGCTGTTCCCGCACCTCGCCTCGGTGGCGGACGAACTCACCGTGATCCGCTCCATGTATTCCGAGTCAGCGAATCACACCCCAGCCAGCTTCTTGCAGAACACCGGCTTCCAGATGAACGGATTTCCGGCGCTGGGAAGCTGGCTCTCCTACGGGCTGGGGAACCTCTCAGATTCGCTCCCCACTTTCATCGTCCTGCCGGATGCCCGCAGCCTGCCCAACAACGGCGCCAGCAACTGGGGCAGCGGATTCCTCCCGGCCGAGCACCAAGGCGCCCTCTTTCGCGCCGGCGACCAGCCTGTTCGAAACCTTTTCCCGGAGCGCAAGCTCGACCCGGCGACGGAGCGCGATTCCCGTGGCTTGCTGGAAAAAATCAATCGCCGCCATGCCGCCGAACGAGCGGGCGAGGACCTGCTCACCGCCCGGATGCGGGCCTACGAAATCGCCGCCCGGATGCAGACCTCCGTTCCCGAGGCGATCGCTTTTGCCAACGAACCCGAACACATTTCCCGGCTCTACGGACTGAATCAGAAACAGACCGCCGACTGTGGGCGGCGATGCCTGCTGGCGCGGCGGCTCCTGGAGCGCGGCGTCCGCTTCGTGCAGATCTACTCCGGCGGCGCCTTCGGCGGAACTCCGCGCCACGGCTGGGATGGACATGAGGACAACCGCGAAAACCACTCCCGCGAAGCAGGCTTCATCGACCGTCCCATCGCGGGGCTGATCCAGGATTTGCGGCAGCGCGGCATGCTGGACGACACCCTCCTGCTTTTCACCTCCGAGTTCGGTCGCACGCCCTTCACCCAGGCACCGGCAGGCAAACTCGGTCTGGGCCGCGACCACAATCCGGAGGGCTTCACCGTCTGGCTGGCTGGCGCCGGCCTGAAGAAGGGCTTCTCGTATGGAGCCACCGACGAGGTCGGCTGGAAGGCCGTGGAGAAGCCGGTTTCATGGCCTGATTTCCACGCCACGGTCCTGCATCTGCTCGGGATTGATCACGAGCGCCTGACCTTCTATCACAATGGCATCCAGCGCCGCCTCACCAATGTTCACGGTCAGGTTCTGAAGGAGGTCATCGCCTGAATGATTCATGGACACGCGGTGTGCCTTCAACCCGCCGGAAGCCATTTGATGGTCGTGAAGTTGAAACCGCCGGTTCACAAGTGATCCTCAAAATGAATCCATATGGCTTCCTTCTGCCGTTTGTCGGCCTCTTGCGTTCGACCTTGGCAAGCGTGATGGCGCAACGAGCGCCTAACTCACCAGCCTCACCGACGTGATGACCACCATCGCCGCCATCATCGGCACGAAACGCCCCATCAACGCCGCCGAAGATAGCTTCAACCTGCTCCCCGCACTGCTCGGCGAAGCCACCGCGCCCATCCGCCCCTACCTGCTCACCCAAGCCTTCGCCGGTGCATGCACGCTCTTCATCCGCTGCGGCCCGTGGAAACACCTCGACCACCCTAGCTCCGGCGGAAACCGTTACGACAGTGATGCCGGTCTGAAGCCATTTATGCTCGCCGACTCCGCGCCCGGCGCACCGGGCCAGCTCTACAACCTCGACACCGATCCCGGGGAAACGAAGAGGCTCTACGCTGTGCGCCCCGAGCTCGTGAAAGAACTGAAAAACCTTCGCGAGCAATCCAAGGCCCGTGGTCGCAGCCGGCCTATTCGCTGACGTCATGGGCTATCCACCATCTGGCCGCGCCCTGGCGGAAGAGCAGCAACCCCACCCCACGTCTACGGCTTCGCCGACTTCAAAACCAGACTCCCACGTGACTGACCATGAAGTTGTTTCACCCTGGCTTCCCGCCGCCTACACTCCGATGAACTGAACTTTCGCAACCACATGCTGCACAGAGCCATTCACCCACTCGCCAACCCATGAAAACACTCACCACACTCCTCACCACACTCGTGCTCGCGGTCCAGCTCCACGCCAAACCGCTAAAAGTGTTCCTCCTCGCCGGCCAGTCCAACATGCAGGGCCACGCGAAGGTGACCACGTTCGAGCACATTGGCATGGACCCGGCAACCGCGCCGATGCTCGCGGAAATGCTGGGCGCGGACGGCAAGCCGAAGGTCTGCGAGCGCGTGTGGATTTCGTCCATCGGCTGCGGCAAGGACGACAAGGCCGAGCAGACCGGCAAACTGACTGCGGGCTTCGGCGCGAGTGCGGAGAAAATCGGCCCGGAGTTCACGTTCGGCCTCTACATGCAGAAGCTTACCGACGCGCCCATCCTGCTCATCAAGACCTCGTGGGGCGGCAAGAGCTTGCACACCGATTTTCGTCCACCAAGCGCCGGCGCGTATGTCTTCAACGAGACGCAGCTCGCCGCCTTTCAGAAGCAGGGCAAGGACCTGGCGGCGATGAAGGCGGAGAAAGCGAAGGCGACCGGCGTGTATTACCGCCTGATGATTGAGCACGTGAAGATGGTGCTCGCCGATCTCAAACGTGTGGTGCCCGGCTACGACTCGGCGCAGGGCTACGAGCTGGCGGGCTTCGCGTGGTTCCAGGGCTGGAATGACATGGTGGACTCCGGCACTTATCCGAATCGCGACAAGCCCGGCGGTTACGATGCCTACGGCACGGCGATGGCGCATTTCATCCGCGACCTGCGCAAGGATTTGAAGGCGCCGAAACTGCCGTTCGTGATCGGCGTCATCGGCGTGGGCGGGCCGACGGCGGAGTATGGTCTCGACCAGCAGCGCTACAAGGCGACCCACCAAAACCTGCGCGACGCGATGGCCGCACCGGCGCAGTTGGCGGAGTTCAAAGGCAACGTCGCCGCAGTGCTGACGGAGAAGTATTGGGACCAAGAGCTAACCGCCGCGAAGGCGAAGGACAGCGCCATTCGGCAACAGGCCAAGAAGCTCGCGACCGAGGGTAAGTTGAAACCCGCCGAGGAAAAGGCAGCGCTGGACAAGCTCCGGGCCACTGGTCTTAGCGAACGCGAGCGCCAGGTCCTGGAAAAGGGCATCTCCAATTTTGAATTTCACTACCTCGGGTCGGCGAAAATCCTCGGCGGTGTCGGCAAGGGGCTGGCCGAGGCGCTGGCGGAACTCAACTCATCTCCAAAGACAAAGTGAGCAAGCCGCTGCGCGTGGGCAAACACTCTGACTACGAGGGCGGCATTCGCGTGCCGTTGCTCGTGTGCTGGCCGGTGAAGCTGAAGCCGGGCGAAAGCCAGTCGCCAGTCATCGCGCTCGCGGTGGGCGCGAAGCCGTTCGGTGGGGAAAAAATTCTGCCCGTGCTCCGTGGCGAAACGCCACCGCCGCGCAACTTGTGCTGGTCCGCCGGCAGCGAGGAAGGCTGGTGGGCGGTGCGTTCGGACGATTGGAAACGCGTTGGAGCAAAGGCGCGCCTCGGCTTGTTCGAATTGAGCAAGGACGTGTTGGAGAAGAACGACCTCGCGAAGACGATGCTGGAGAAAGTTGCCGAGCTGCCGAAACTCCACGCCGCGTGGCTCGCTGAAATGGCGAACCCAGTGAAGGCCGGCGGGAAGCGCTACGGCATGGAGCCGCCCGCCGGCTTCACGCCCAAGAAACGCAAAAGCGAGCGCAAGCAGAACCAACCAGCCTCGTAGCCGAAAGTGCTCGGGGCCGCGAACTAACACTCTCCCATGCGCCAGCTTCTAATCCTCGCAGTCACACTTTGCGCTCTGGGTGACAGTTCGTTCGCCGCGCAAAAAACCAACGTCCTCCTCATCATGGCGGATGACCTGCGCGATTTCGGCGGCGCGTTCACGCGAGACGTGGTGAAGACGCCGAACCTCGACCGGCTGCGGGCGCGCGGCACGACCTTCGAGCGGGCGTATGTGCAATACCCGGTCTGCAATCCCAGCCGGAGCTCCATGATGACCGGGTTGCGCGCGGAGCAGACGGGCATTGTCGGAAATGACATTCCGCTGCGCGACAAATTTCCCGACATCATCACGCTGCCGCAGCTTTGCAAAGACGCCGGATGGCAATCCCACGCGTTCGGCAAGCTCTACCATCTCGGTGGCGGCAGGGACGAGGCGGCGCGGCAACGGTGGATGGACGCGGGCCGCTCGTGGCACACGGCGCAGGCGTTTCAGGCGACGGCGCTGGGTCGCAAGTTGCTCGAAGGCCGCAACGTCACCGGCAGCGCGCTCAACTGGTGCCAATGGGGCGCAGCGGACGGCGGCGACGACGACCAACCGGACGGGCAAATTGCCGCCGCGACGGTCGCGATGATTGAGAAGCTCGGCGACGCGCCGTGGTTCATCGGCTGCGGTTTCATGAAGCCACACGACCCGTTCATCGCGCCGAAGAAATATTTCGACCTCTATCCGCCGGCGAAGCTGAAGCCTTGGCGTGACCCCGCTGACATCTCGCCCGCGCCAAAAGTCGCCGTGGGCTTCGGCGCTTACGGCGAGGCCTTCGGCAAGTTGACCGACGCGGAGTGGCGCGAGTTGTTCCGCGCCTACTGCGCCGGGACGAGCTTCATGGATACGCAGCTCGGCCGCGTGCTTGACGCGCTCGACCGGCAAAAGCTCTGGGACAAGACGCTGGTCATCTTCGTCGGCGACCACGGCTATCACACCGGCGAGCGGCAGTGGTGGAACAAGAACACGTTGTTCGAGCGCAGTTGCCGCGCGCCGCTCATCATCGCCGCGCCCGGCGTGAAGGGCGGGCAGACGACTCGGTCCTTGGCTGAGTTCGTGGACCTCTACCCCACCGTCGCCGATTTCTGCGGATTGAAAGTTCCGCACGCCGTCGCCGGGGTGAGCTTGCGGCCTGTGCTCGCGAAGCCGGACGCCGCCATAAAGGACGCCGCCTTCACCCTCGTCACGCGCGGACCGAAGTTGCACGGGCAGAGCGTCCGCACCGACCGCTGGCGCTTCACGCAATGGAACGACGGCGCGCAGGAGCTTTACGACCACAACACCGACCCCGAGGAGAATCACGATGTAGCCAAGGCGAATCCTGCGGTCGTGGGGAGGCTCGCGGCTCGGTTGAAAATCCTGCCATCGTATCCGCCAAAACCATGAAACGAATCCATCTCACGCTCGCGCTCCTCTTGCTCACTACACTGGCGGCACTCCACGCCGCTGCGCCCGCCCAGCCCAACATCGTCATCATGCTCGTGGACGACATGGGTGTGATGGATACCTCGGTGCCGTTTCTGACGGACGCCGACGGCAAGCCCAAGCGCTATCCGCTCAACGCCTATTACCGGACGCCGAACATGGAGCGCCTCGCCGCGCGCGGGATTCGCTTCAACAACTTCTGCGCGATGAGCGTGTGCTCGCCCACGCGCATTTCCATCATGACCGGCCAGAACGCCGCGCGGCATCGCACGACGAATTGGATTAACCCCGATGGCAACAACGCCGGCTCCAAAGGTCCGCCGCAGTGGAATTGGCAGGGCTTGACGAAAGGCGATGTGACGTTGCCGCGCCTGATGCAGGCCGATGGCTACCGCACCATCCACGTCGGCAAGGGGCATTTCGGCCCGCGCGAGTCGGAGGGTGCGGACCCGCGCACCATCGGCTTCGACATCAACGTGGGCGGCGCGTCCATCGGCGCGCCCGCGAGCTACTACGGGAAGCAGAACTTCGGCGACGCCGCGGGGAAGCGTGCGAAGGCGGCGGTGCTCGGTCTCGACAAGTATCACGGCCAGGAAATCTTCCTCACCGAGGCGCTCACACTCGAAGCCAACGCGCACGTCGCCGACGCAGTGAAAGCCGAGAAGCCCTTCTTCCTCTACTTCGCGCAATACGCCGTCCACGCGCCCTTCAACTCCGACCCGCGCTTCGCCGCGCACTACGCGAACTCCGGCAAGCCCGCCAACGCCCAAGCCTTCGCCACGCTCGTCGAGGGCATGGACAAGTCCCTCGGCGACGTGCTCAACCACCTTGAGAAACTCGGCGTCGCGGAGAACACGCTCATCTTCTTCCTCGGCGACAACGGCTCCGACGCGCCGCTTGGCCACCAGCACGCAGTCGCGTGCGCGGCTCCGTTGCGCGGCAAGAAAGGCTCGCACTACGAAGGCGGCACGCGCGTGCCCTTCATCGCCGCGTGGGCCAAACCGAGCGCAGGCAACGCGTTTCAGAAGCGCCTGCCCATCGCCGCCGGAGCCATCCAGAGCCAGCAGGCCGCGGTTTACGACATGTTCCCCACCCTCCTCGCGCTCACCGGAAAATCCGCGCCGCCGACTCACGCCGTGGACGGTGCGCGACTTGACACGTTGCTGACCGGCAAACGCGACGCCCGTCGCGAGGAGACCTTCCTCATGCACTACCCGCACGCGCCGCATCGCACCGACTACTTCACCACCTACCGCAGCGGCGATTGGAAAGTCATCTACCACTACTTCCCCACCGAAGTTTCTGAGGGTTCGCACTACCAGCTCTTTAACCTGAAGTCCGATCCCTTCGAGCAGAAGAACCTCGCCCTCACCGAACCCGCCGACCTCAAGCGCCTCATGCAGGGCCTCATCGCCGGACTTGAAAAGCAGGGCGCAGTCTATCCCGTGGAGAAGGCAGGTGGTGCGTCGATGAAGCCTAAGCTACCATAACCCAAAACCATCCCATGAAACACCTCGCACTCCTGCTCCTGTCGCTCGTTGTGACCCAACCTGCCTTCGCCGCTGACGCGCCACCCAAACCCAACGTCGTCATCATCTTCATAGATGACCTCGGTTACGCGGACATCGGGCCGTTTGGCGCGACGAAACAGCGCACGCCGCACCTCGACCGCATGACGCGCGAGGGGATGAAGCTCACCAGCTTCTACGCTGCACCGGTCTGCTCGGTGTCGCGGGCGCAACTGCTCACCGGCTGCTACGGCGCTCGGATCTCGGTGCCCGGCGTTTACTTTCCCGGGCAGGCGAACGGGCTGAACCCGGCGGAGTTCACCATCGCCGAGCGGCTCAAGGAGCGCGGCTACGCCACGATGTGCATTGGCAAGTGGCACGTCGGCGACCAGCCGGAATTCCTGCCGACGCGCCAGGGCTTTGATCACTACTTCGGCATTCCCTACTCGAACGACATGCAGAAGAAGTCCACGCAGACCGGCGAGCGCGTGGTGCCCTTGCTGCGCGACGACAGGGTGGCCGAGTTGCTCACCGACGAGCAGCAGAGCCGCATCGTCGAGCGCTACACCGACGAGGCCGTCGGCTTCATTCGCACCAGCAAGGACAAGCCCTTCCTCCTCTACCTCCCGCACAACGCCGTTCACACACCCATCCATCCGGGGGCGGCGTTTGCGGGGAAGTCAGCGAACGGCCGCTTCGGCGACTGGGTCGAGGAAGTGGACTGGAGCGTCGGACGCGTGCTCGACACGTTGCGCGAGCTGAATCTCGCCGAGCGCACGCTCGTGGTCTTCACCAGCGACAATGGCCCGTGGCTCGTGAAGGGCGCGGACGGCGGCAGTGCGCTGCCCCTGCGCGGCGGCAAGGGCAGCACGTGGGAAGGCGGCGTGCGCGTGCCGACGGTCGCGTGGTGGCCGGGCAAAATCGCTCCCGGCAGCGTGTGTGATACGGTCGCGGGCACGATTGATTTGCTGCCCACCGCCGTCGCGCTCGCGGGTGGCAGCGTGCCCGCGCAACCGGTGATTGACGGGCGCGACATCACGCCGCTGCTCCTCGGCAAGGCGAAGGAATCGCAACGCGAGGCGCACTACTACTTCGCCGGCTACAACCTTCAGGCCGTGCGCCAAGGCCCATGGAAACTCGCCATTGCTCCGCAGCCCCGCTCCATGGGCCAGACCACGGACCCCGACGCCAGCGGCGTCGGCCCGCGCCTCTACAACCTCGACCAGGAAATTGGCGAGCAAACCAGCCTCGCCGCCAAGCACCCCGAAATCGTCGTGAAGCTCCAGTCGCTCGCGGCCAAGATGACGGCCGAGATTGGTGGCAAGGAGCCTGCCGCGCGCCGTCCGGCCGGCGTGGTCGAGAAACCGAAGACACTCTATCCCACCGAGGACGCTGCGCCACAGGCCAAACCGGCCAAGCCAGCCGCGAAGACCGATGCGAAGGCGCCTGCCAAAGCTGCCAGCCTCGACACCTTGAAGCCGGGCGACGCACTGGACGCCGCGCACGCGCCGCAAATCGGCGGCCAGCCCTTCAGCATCACCTGCACAGTCGAGACGCAACAGCGCGACGCCATCCTCCTCGCGCACGGTGGGCTGGTGGCGGGCTACGCGTTGCACCTGAAGGCCGGACGTGTCGCCTTCCTCGTCCGCACGGGTGCGGGCGTCGAGTTCACCGAAGTCACCTCGCCGGCTGAGTTCCCCGGCAGCGCCACCATCACCGCTGCGCTCGCCGCCGATGGTTCCATGACGCTCAAGGTCGGCGACCAACCCGCCGTCACCGGCCAGGCCGGCAAGCTCCTCGCCCGCCAGCCACAGGAAGACTTCTGCCTCGGCCACGACAACGGCATGCCGGTTGCCGCCTACACTGGCAAAGACTCCTTCAAGGGGAAGATCGCCGCTCTCAAAATTGCCGTCCCATGATTCGCTTGCTGTTCCGACTGCTGCCGTTGCTCGCGTCCGCCTGGGCTTTGCGCGCTGCGGAGCCGCTGGCGCACTGGGCTTACCAGCCCGTCGTCCGCCCCACCTTGCCGACGGTGAAGCAATCTGCGTGGCCGCGCACCGACCTCGACCGTTTCATCCTCGCGAAGCTCGAAGCCAAGGGCCTTCAGCCCAGCCCCGAGGCCGATCCACGCACGCTGATCCGCCGCCTCTACTTCGATCTCCTCGGCCTGCCGCCAGCGCCCGAAGAAGTCGAGACGTTCGTGCGCGAGTTCTCACTTTCTCACTCTCCCGCTGTCCCGCCTGCCGTCGGAGAAAGCGAGAAAGCGAGAAAGCGGGAAAGTGAGCACGGCGCTGTCGCCAGACTCGTGGACCGCCTCCTCGCCAGCCCGCACTACGGCGAGCGCTGGGCGCGCCACTGGCTCGACATCGCGCACTACGCCGATACCCACGGCTTCGAGCGCGACCAGCTTCGCCCCAACGCTTGGCACTACCGCGACTACGTCATCGCCTCGCTCAACGCCGACAAGTCCTACGACCAATTTCTCCGCGAACAAATCGCCGGTGACGTGCTCGCCGAGGTGTTCAAAGTCCAAGGTCCCAAGTCCAAGGTCGCCGAAGCTGCTCCGACCAAGGAACCCGGCTCTCAACTCTCAACTTTCAACTCTCAAAACCTGTCCGCCCTCGGCTTCCTCGCCGCCGGCCCGTGGGACTTCGTCGGGCAGGTGGAAACGAAGAGCGACGTGCTTAAACGCGCCGCCCGCGCGGATGACCTCGACGACATGGTCACGCAAGTCCTCACCGCCTCGATGGGCGTGACCATCAACTGCGCCCGTTGCCACGACCACAAGCTCGACCCCATTTCGCAGCGCGAATACTACGGCCTCTGGGCGGTCTTCGCCGGCGTGAAGCGTGGCGACCGCGAGCTGGACCCCACCGCCACCGCGCGTAGTGAAGCCGAGCGCAAGCAGCTCCAGACGCGTCTCCGCGCAGTCTCCGCCGAGCTGGGCCGCCTCTCCGGCGAGGGCCTCGACCTCGCGGACATGGTCGGCGGCGGCAACGGTCGCGGCACGGGCACGAAGGGCGCGGGCCTCGACCTCCGCAGCGGCAACGTCGTGAAGGATAAGCTCGGCTACCACCGCGACATCCAGCTCAACCGCCTGCAAAAGCCCGAGTGGTCGGATGCGAACACGCCGAAGTTCGTG
Organism: Klebsiella pneumoniae; assembly: GCA_943330855.2. GTDB lineage: Bacteria > Verrucomicrobiota > Verrucomicrobiia > Limisphaerales > SXTU01 > SXTU01. Next base: position 1,071 of record CALQJI020000011.1, on the reverse strand, counting down.
CAGTGGATTTTCGTGCCGGACGGTAAATCGCCCGTGCGCGTCGCGCCGCAAGTCACCGTCACCAATCTCCCGCCCACCTCCGGCCACGCGTGGGACGCCATTCGCAATGGCGCGCTCAACGCCCAAGTCTCCACCACGCTCGCAGGCGTGGATTACGCGACGGCCGGCCATTCGATTCTCGGCCTGCATGCGAACGCCGGGATCACCTTAAACCTCGCTGAGATTCGCAAGGCCAGTGGCTTCGCGAAGCTGCGTTTCACCGCGCTGGTCGGCTTCGGCGCGGGGCCGACCGCAGCTGCGACCCGCGCGGACTTCAGCGTTTTCGCCGGCCGGGAACTGCTCTTCCAGAAGCTCAAGTTGCGCAAGGACGAGTCCGCCCGCGTGGACGTAGCGCTCCCGGACACCGCCGAGACGCTCACGCTCGTCGCCACCGATGGCGGGGACGGCATCGGTAACGACCTGCTCTTCCTCGGCGACGCGAAACTCTCGCTGGCTGTCGAAGCGCAGTCGCTCGCCGCCGCCGACCGCGCGCGCATCGAGACCTTGCGTGCGGAGGAGAAGCAGTTGACCGCCGCGCTCGCCGCGAAGGTCGACGGCGACAAGGTTTATGCCATCACCAGCTCCGAGCCGCCCGTGGTGAAAGTGCTCCGGCGCGGCAACCCCGAGGACGCGCAGGAGGAAGTCGCGCCCGGTGTGCTGGCTTGCGTGAAGCACGCGCCTGCCGACTTCTCCCGCGCCAAGACCGAGGGCGAGCGTCGCCTCGCGTTGGCCGAGTGGATTACGCATCCCGCGAACCCACTCACGCGCCGCGTGCTGGTGAACCGTCTCTGGCACCACCATTTCGGCGTTGGCCTCGTGGACACGCCCAGCGACTTCGGCAAAGGCGGCGGCGGCCCTTCGCACCCCGAGCTGCTCGACTGGCTGGCGGAGGAGTTTCTGGCGTGTGGCTGGTCGGTGAAGGCGATGCATCGGGTGATTTGCACGAGCGCGGCTTACCGGCAGGTGTCGGGGTATGAGAGTGTGAGTGTGCGAGGGACAAAGGGAGCAGCGTCAGCCGCTCCCTCCCTCCCT